>OY282431.1:0-990000 GCA_958296035.1 Paracoccaceae bacterium
TGCCACCACAGACATGGCCCGGTGGTGCGCAGTCGTAAAGAATGGCGAAGGGGTTTGTCCGCTTGCCAACCGACTGTCAGGGTACCAATTGGCCATCATCACATCACCTCAAGCGGGTGCGCAAACACGCCCATGGGCGTGGCTTGCAGCTGACATTGACAGCTCCCGGTCACGTCGACAAAAGCCATTCACAATCTTCCAGCAATGTCGACGCAAAGCGGAACAAATTGTCCCAGACCCTAGTGGATTAATCTGAGAAAGTACTTCTAAATCTACTTGCGAAACTCCAGGTGGTCTGAAATCCAATCTGCATGCCGTCGTCGATGCCTGTGACCGGACTGCCCGGCTGCTCCTGGTCGGGAGCCTGCTACGGTGCCGGTGCCTCGCCCAGCGCAACCATATAGCGCCGGAAGCTCGGGATCGGGCAGCTCACATGGCCGAAGGCATCTGCCTGCAACGCCCCGTGATGCACAAGATGCTGGTAGTAGTCTTCCTCATCCATGCCCTTCGGCAACCGCCATCTGATGCTGGTTCCCGTCCCGGCAAGTTCATTGATGGCATCCATGATCTCGCCGCTCTTCATGCCGGACCGCAGATCCCGCATCACGGCCGCCAGCAAATAGTCGGAGTTCTGCATCCTGGGGCTCATGCGGCTCGCATAATAGCGTCTTTGCAACTCGCCCGAGCGCCGGCCCACCGCGGCCAGATCCAAACGCGACATGTCGCCCTCACGGGCGATAATCTCTTCGGCCAGTGCCGACAGCGCATTCTGCACATGCACCGGCCAGTGATCGCACTCGACGGCCAGATCCCGCATAAAACCCTGCCAGGATCTGTCCCGTAAACCGAAATGCCGGCCCCAACCGGCAATCAGGTCGGCGCTCTCCTCGGGCGCCAGGCAGCCGAGTGAATGCTCGGCCTCCTGTGCAAAGCGCGACAGGCCAAGCTCGCGGGCCCGGGCCACCGTGTCTCCCAGGCCCGCCAGCAATAGCACGATCGGCGCATCGTATGTCGAGTGGTGGAGACTCCGCAACATACCGGCATGTGTCGAATGCATGTCGCCGGAAATTGTCTGGAACTCGTCGATCGCAATCACTAACGGACGGCTCCACCTGGTCGGCGGGTGCTGTTTCAGCACCCTGGCTACTGGATCGACCGGCAAATCTCTCCGGGCTTCGCCGATACTCAATCCACCGACCGGCGTCTGCACCGCCAGTAACCGTCCTGCCAGCTTGCGCCCTTTTCTGGCCGCAGTGGCGACGACACTGTCAGATTGCTCACTGAGCAGCCCGTCCAGTTTCTCCCTCAGAGTTGCAAAATCCTCGAATCTCTCTGGCCCCGTCAGGCGCAGCAACTGTGGTGGACAGCCGATTCCGGATGTGCACCATTGACCGTTTTGCCAGTTGCGCTGGAGATGCATGAGCGTCGAGCTCTTGCCGGCACCAGGCGCCCCGAATACCACACGGGTCATACCCGGAGCCAGCTGTCGTCCCTTGTCCCAGGCTCTCCAGCAATGGCTGGCGGCGCCTTCGATATCACCCAGCACCGCTTTCCGTCCGTAAGCGGGCAAACTGGTACGTCATCGAGTCATTCCTAATCGTGAATACAGTGCTCGTCGACATCTTGCATAACTTTGTTAGAGACACAATAAGGGCTAGTTAACTTCCATATATTGTGGTTCTAGAGAATATTTCTGCTTGACACCTCTGCCCCTTCGTGCTAGAGAACGTCATGCTCAAGTTCGACAGTACATCACCGTATCCAGCCCCGTTCGGGCCGCTTTTCCAGCCCCGAAAAGCGCCATCGGGAGGTCGGTCATGACACCGAAACGGGCCCTCGAAAAGGCACTGGCTGAACGGAATGCAGCACGAAAAGACGTCACCTCTCTCACACAAGAAATTGCCTCTCTCAGGCGTCAGATAGAGTGGTTCAAGCGCCAGCTCTTCGGCGCCACATCCGAACGGCAGACGGTCAGGACGCCCGAGCAGGGACGCGACATGTTCGAGGCCGCCGGCGTCGAGTCCGGCGCCGAGACCGCCCCGTCATCCGATGATGACGCGCAGGATGACCCGTCGACTGGTGCCGGTCAGGCCGAGGAGAAGAAGAAACGCAAGCGCGGCAAGAAGAAGCGTGGCCCTGCCGTCAATGACAGCGGTCTGCGCTTTGATGCCGATGTTCCGGTCCAGGATGTGTATCTTGAACCGGAGGGTCTTGACGGCATTCCCGGGGACGAACTCGAGAAGGTCGGCGAGCATGTGGTCTGCAAGCTGGTCACCCGTCGCGAGACCTCGCACGTCGCCCGCTTCATCATGCCGATCTACAAGCGCCGCGAGACCAACGCCTTCCTCCCGGTTCCGACGCCCCCGTCGGTCTTCGAGAGCAGTTGCGTCGATGTCAGTTTCATCGCCCGAATGCTGATCGACAAGTTCATCTGGCATATGCCCCTCAATCGCCAGCACCGGCGTCTGTCTGCGGACGGCATTGAGGTCAGCCGCTCGAGCCTCAGGGGCTGGGTGCGACGTGCGATTGACCTTCTCTGTCCGCTGGCCGAGGCGCAGTGGCGCTCTGTCCTGGCGAGCGATGTCATCATGATGGACGAGACATATCTCCGGGCCGGCCGGATATCACGGGGCAAGATGCGCCGCGGCGTGTTGTGGCCGGTGCTGGGCGACCGGGGCGAGATTGTGTTTCATTACCGGCCCGATCGCCAGCACCATCATGTGGGGGGCATTCTGGGCGACTGGTCCGGGGTTTTGCACAGCGATGGCTATGGGGCTTATGCGGCCTGGTCGGAGGCGATGTCGGGACGGGTTGCGCATGCGTTGTGCTGGGCGCACACCCGTCGCAAGTTCGAGGGCTGCAAGGATCATGAGCCCGAGCATGCGGGGCGTGCTCTGGCGTTGATTGCCAAGATGTACCTGACCGAGCGGGAGGCGCGTGCGGACGGCACATCGGGGGTTGCGTTGCTGGCTGCCCGTCATAAGCTGCTGGCGCCGGCGATGGCGGCCTTCTGGGAGTGGCATGGGACGATGCTGGCGCGTGACTGGTTGCCGAAGGATCCGTTCTACCAGGCTCTGTGTTATGCCGGAGAGCGGCGTGCCGGGCTTGAGGTGTGTCTGGGTCATGCCGGTGTTCGTCTGGATACCAACGAACTGGAGCGTCAGATCCGCCCCATAGCGACGGGTCGCAGGAACTGGCTGTTTGCCTGGAGCGAGGCCGGTGCCCGCGACATCGCCACCATCCAGTCCTTGCTTCTGACCTGTCAATTGCAGTGTGTTGATGCCTGGACCTGGCTGGTCGATGTCCTGCAGCGTGTGGCCCTGCATCCGGCCCGGCTGGTCGAGGAGTTGACGCCCCGCCGCTGGCCAGACGTGTTTGGTGCGGCGCCCTTGGGCTCGGTTGTCAGTCAGCGGCCCTTCGGCGGTTCGGCCGGCGTCTATACCCCGGACCCGGAACGGCCCTGTGCATCTCCCCGGGCCGGCATGGCGGCGCCGGGACAGCCCATTCCGATGTCACCTCTCAAGCGGTCATGGCGACAATCCTGACCACACGACACATCCCTGACCTGGCCTGAGGCGAGGCCGGCCGGCCCGGCGCCGTCAGGCGGCCCGGGCGTACCGTTTGCGTTGTCTTGACTTGATGATGTCGATGCCGTCGACCAGCGCCATGAGCCCGGTGGCCGAGACCGGCTCGGCCGGATTGCTGGAGGTGAGCCGGGTAAAGAGGCCGCTCTCCAGGCGCTTGGACCAGATCCAGTAGCCGCCCCGGTCGAAGGCGATGACCTTGAGCATGGTGCGGCGTCGATTGAGGAAGACATACCAGTCCCCCGAGATCGGGTTGCGGCCGAGGCGGTTGCGCACCAAGGCCGAAAGCCCGTCATAGGACAGGCGCATGTCGGCGGGTTCGGTGGCCAGCCAGATGCGGCCCCGGCCGGGAAAGCCGGACCCGATCATGACCGGCGCATCCGCAAGACAACATCGGGCCCGAGCGTGAGCTCGATCTCCCAGTGCGGCTGTGCAGCTGGTCCGAGATTGACAAAGGGCGGCGTGACCGGGGCGGCGGCCGTGTGGCTGCCGGTGTCTTTGCGGAAGCGCTGGCACCATCTCCGGAACGTGCTGTAGCGGAGACCCTGTGTGTCGCAAAAGTCCCGGCGTGTCAGCTCCGATGATTGCCAGGTGTCATAGATGTCCCGCCACTGATCACGGCTCCGCACAGGAGCGCGCTGTGGGGTGGGTGGTGATTGTGAAATGCCGTTCTCCATGGGCCTTGTCTCCATCTGTTGTCACGGGATTGACCGAATTCAGATGATCGGAGAACAGATGCTGATCGTCAACAGCTAATCGGGACGTACCAGTTTGCCCGCTTACTTCCGTCCTGCATAATAGGGCGGTACATTCCGGTCCTTGTCGAGGACAAACACTCGGAGCCCTTCAAGGTCGGGTTTCATGGCTCTCTCCTGTCTCCGCTGGCCTGGCGCGAGACAAGGAAGTGAAGACGGTTCGTCTGTTCGATCGCCATAGGAATGTCAGGGATGCAGCCCGTGCGTTGTCAATTGACAATCATGTTGTCAAGCCGGTGTGACATTGTCAATTGACAATGCAAGGAAAGGGTCATCAGTTTTACTTACAGGCCACCTCAAACTATGTGATAGTCGCTGCTCCACCGGCACATCAAAGGACCAACCCGGTGGCGGTTTCTGTTTCTTGGACCCTTTGGGTTCCCTTGTGCGCCTGACACCGCTCCAGACCTTCCAGCAGCAACAGCAAGCGATGTTCTTCGCTCACCGGGTCAGGTTCCGTCAAACACTGTTTGAAAAGTGTCCGCCACTCTCATGGCTGGCGGTTCCAGCGCCGCCATAGCCGGAATGTTCTCTTTGGCTGCATGACAATCCACTGCCAATTCCATCGATATTGACCCTGCAGTCTGTGTCAGTTGTGCCAGAGGTCGCGTTGCATGAAAACGTCCTTGAGGAGTTCGGCCTCGTCTGACATGATTCCGTCCACACCAATGTCCAGCAGCCAGTTCATGACCTCTCCTTCATTGACGGTCCAGACCTGAACCGGCAAGCGACGGGCAGCGGCAGCAGAAACAAAGCTCCTGTCGACAATGCGTACACCATAGCGGCGCAGGGGAACCTGTACACAGTCGGCTGCAATGGAAGGCACAGGAACTCCAAGGCTCGCAAGCCGTAGCAGGGCGACCTCCATCGGACCGGCAGAGGTACAAAGCTTGAGGCCGGCCTGCTCACGCAACCACCGCAGCCGCTTTCCGGAGAACGATCCGATACATACCCTGTCCCAGCTACGAGTCTGTTTCAGGACCTGGTACAGGGGTTCAACTGCATTGTCTTCCTTGGGGTCTATGATGAACCGCAATTCTGGCCAGGATGCCAGCAGTTCCGAAAACAGTGGTATGGGTTCCTTTCCCTCCACAAGGACCTTGCGAAGCGCATGCGAGGACAAATCCGCAACCCTTCCCGTGTGGTCTGTCAGCCGGTCGAGCACCGAATCGTGAAATGTTACCAGCATGCCGTCGGCCGTGGCGTGCACATCAGTTTCAAGAATACGGTAACCCAGGTCAACAGCAGCACTGAAAGCCGCCATCGTGTTTTCCGGATAGCGCGCCGAATAACCGCGATGAGCAATTGCCATCGGCAGCGGGTAGGTGCAATGATCTAGAAATTCATGCATGTCCGAATTATATGTCCGACATGACGAGCGTCGCGCACGTTCACTGGCCTCCGCCTATGGATCACGGATCCGCCGGCTGTCTGTCGCGACTGCACTCGGCGAGATTCGGAGAACCCACAGATGAACTGGATATCCAATTACGTCCGGCCGAAGCTGAAGTCCATTCTGAAGCGCAAGGAGGTTCCGGAACATCTTTGGACGAATTGTCCGAATTGTGCTGCCATGCTGAATCATCGATCGATCGAACGGGCACTTTATGTATGTCCCGAATGCGACTTTCATATGGCGATTTCTCCCAGAAAACGGTTCGACCACCTGTTTGACAACCAGCTCTATGAGCTGGTGGATGTTCCCACCCCGAAAGAAGACCCTTTGCACTTCCGTGACTCCAGGCGTTACAGCGAGCGCCTGCGTGACGCGCGCAAGGCGACGAACGAGCACGAGGCCATGCTTGTAGCCATCGGCGCAGTAGGAAAGACGCGCATGGTCGTGGCCGCCCAGGATTTCAAGTTCATGGCAGGTTCGATGGGCATTTATGTCGGCAACGCTGTTGTTGCGGCCTGCAAGATGTGTCGCGAGAAAAAGGTTCCCCTGGTGTTGTTTTCGACAGCCGGTGGAGCGCGCATGCAGGAAGGAATCCTCAGCCTGATGCAGATGCCGCGCACGACCGTAGCCATAAAGAGCCTGGGGGAATCGGGATTGCCGTACATTGTGGTCCTTACCCATCCCACAACAGGAGGCGTAACGGCTTCCTATGCCATGCTCGGTGATGTTCATATCGCCGAACCGGGAGCGCTGATCGGCTTTGCCGGGCCACGGGTTATCGAACAGACCATCAAGGAAAAACTGCCTGAAGGATTCCAGAGGTCGGAATACCTGCTGAAGAACGGCATGCTGGACATGGTCGTGCACCGGGCCAAGATCAGGGAACAAATCATTTCGATAACACGCATGCTTTCAGGCCTGCCACCCCCAATACGAGGCAACCTCACCTACCGGGCACCAACGACAAACATGGTGCAGGAGGTTGACGCCGCAAGAAGCGCAGGCTGAGGAAGGGTTGTATGTTGTCAGGCGGTAATGGCCATTCCAGTCGGGCCGAGGGCGCAACCCGATACGGATACTCATACCGAGAGGAGCCGCGGGAAATTCTGGCCCGCCTCAAGTCCCTGTATCCAAAGAGTATAGATCTGACTCTCAACCGGCCAAGACGACTGTTGGCGGAACTGGATCATCCGGAAGCCGATCTGCCCCCGATTGTGCATTTCGCCGGCACCAACGGCAAGGGATCAACGCTTGCCATGGTCAGAGCCGGCCTGGAGGCAGCCGGCAAGAGCGTGCACGCCTATATCTCGCCCCATCTCACGCTTTTCAATGAACGCATTACGCTGGCGGGCGAGATTATTGACGAGGTGGAACTGGCAAAGGTGTTGCTCGAATGCGAGGCAGTTAACGCAAATCAGCCAATATCCCTGTTTGAAATCACGACAGCCGCGGCCTTTCTCGCCTTTTCACGTCGCCATGCCGACATTCTCCTTCTGGAAGTCGGGCTCGGTGGTCGTCTGGACGCCACCAATGTAGTCGAAGCGCCGGTGTTGACGGTCATTACGCCAGTATCAATGGACCACGAACAATACCTCGGCAATACACTCAGAGGGATCGCCAGGGAAAAGGCCGGCATTCTCAAGCAACATGTACCCTGTATCGTCTCGCGACAGCAGCCGGAAGCACTGGATGAAATCAACGCCGTGGCGATGCAATGCAATGCTCCGCTTCTGGTTCAGAACCGGGACTGGTTCGTGGAACCAGTCGACGGATGCCTGAGATACAGGGACGGTGATGGCGAATTGACACTGCCTTGCCCAAACCTCCTGGGCAGCCACCAGATAGACAACGCCGGCGCCGCGGTTGCGGCGTTGCGCACGCTTGGAATGGAACCGGCTTCATTACGATCTGCAGTAACTGAAGCAAACTGGCCCGGCCGCATGCAACCCTTGAAAAGGGGGCCGTTGATCGACCTGTCGCGCGGCGCCGAACTGTGGCTCGACGGTGGTCACAATCCGGCGGCAGGGGCGGCACTTGCCGAAACCCTGTGCAGCATGCCGCAAAAGACAACAAGGATAGTCTGCGGCATGCTCAATACAAAGGATGTCGGGGGGTTTCTGCAGGCTCTCAAGCGGGCTGCCGACTGCCTCTACGGTATTGCCATTCCCGGTGAAGGGGCTTCACTCTCGGCGCAGCACATTGTGGCAAGGGCCAAGGAGGTTGGCTTCCATGCGATTGCTGCCGGAAATGCCGAGAGAGCCGTGCGTTCGATCACTGATGAAAGTCCGCGCTGCCGCATCCTGATCTGCGGTTCGCTCTACCTGGCCGGCAGCGTCCTGCGTGAACACGGCTGACGGTTGGCCGGAGGCAGGGCTTCTGCCTATTCCAGTGAGGACTCAATCCACCGCTTGAGGGAAGCCTTGGGAAGCACGCCCATCTGCGCTCCGATAATCTCGCCGCCCCGGAAGATATTGAGTGTCGGGAGTGCCCTGACACCAAACCGGGCCGGGGTCTCGGGATTCTCGTCCACATTCAACTTTGCGAATTCAAGCCTTCCGGCATATTCGTCGGACAGTTGATCGAGAATTGGTGCCAGCTGGCGGCAAGGCCCGCACCACTCGGCCCAAAAGTCCACAAGGACCGGAGTCGGGGAAGCTTCAACATCGATGGCGAAACTCTGGTCGGATACTTCAGCAATTGGCAATTGAATCGTCCTCTCGAAAATAGCGATTAGCACCGATTGTGTGTTAGCTGTTTTTTTCTGTCTTGTCTCTGCCACCTGCAAGTGCGTCGATGGCAACCTGGCGCGGAATGTGCATCAGCTTTGCAGAGCGTGTCCACAGGATTGCGACCCGAATCGACTTTTCAGGATACATCTCTTCCAGCGCAAGCTGATAGGCGCCCATCTGCATCAGAATCCCAGTCTGGACTTGCTCGGCCCGGTCGGGAATTACAAGGTTAGACTTGAAGTCGACAGCAAGAGCTTCGCCATCGCCTACAATCAACCGGTCAATGATACCGAGAAGTGGTTTGTCGAACAATTCTGGTCGTGCACAAAAGGCTACTTCGGACAGCCCTTTCCGGTCAAACAGATTGGCCAGCTTGCCGTACTGCAAAATGCGCATGGATTCCTGGTAGGCTTGTTTTTCCTGTTCGTCGTTCAGCAAGTCCGCATGCGAATCACGGAGACGATGGGCCACCCCTCGCCACATGGATTCGCGGTGCCGCGGCAAATGCTCGAGCAGGGCATGAATGTAGGAGCCTCGTTGCGCAGCGGTTTCCGCATCCAGTCCCTGGCCGGCTCTGTCTACGGGAATCTGGTCGGTGCCGAGTTGCGAAGGAGAAATCGTAGGCGGATCATCGGCTGGTGTCGCAACGGGGGCGTAGCACCATTGCGGCACATCCGGGGCTGCCGTCATGTGTTCATCTTTGGGTGCGTCGGCCTCTTCCGGCCATGACCTGACCGCATAACGCAAGCCTGACCCAATCTCGTCGTCCTCTGCAGGGCGACGGCCCGAAAAATCGTACCGCACTGCGCCGAGCTTGTTCATAGCTTCTGATATGTACTCATACCAGGCCCGGCCCGGAGATCCGGGGCTGCTAGTCCTGGACAATCTGCCTGCACCGCATACGATAAGCCAGCATTTGGCCCTGGTCAGCGCCACGTAGAGCAGTCGTAACCGTTCCCGGCCAAGATCCCTTGCTTTCAGGTCGTAAACTCTTCGAATTCTCGGAGGCATTTTGCCCTTTGGCGGCATCCAAACTGGAAGCCGCGTCTCCGGTTCCACAATGATTTCGTCACGCCCACCTCTGAACGCACCCGTGTCCGGCAAATACACGATCGGGGCCTCAAGACCTTTTGCACCGTGCACTGTCATAACTCTTACAGCACCTCCTGCACTCTCGAGCTCACGAGGCACATTATGCTCCCGCGCAGATATCCACTCAAGAAAGCTGGTCAATGACACATCGTATTGTGCTTCGTAGGCGATCGCCTGATCCAGGAGAACGTCAACGGCCTCGAGGGATCCAGCTCCAAGCCGCGAGGCGATATTCCTGCTGCCATCATGAACGGTAAGCACTCTTTCGAGCAACTCGAAGGGAGTTAGGTGCTCCGAACTCGACTGCAGGTCGCGCAGCACTACTACAGCACGGGAAAACCTGCTGTTCTTGTCCTTGTGTCGACACAGCGATTGCCAAACTGTACCTTTGCGATTGGCAGAAATCGTAAATATGTCCTGCTCGGTAAAACCGAAAAGGGGCGACTTGAGGGTTGCAGCCAGCGAAAGATCATCAAGGGGAAGTGACAGGAACCTGAGTAGAGCAAGCAGGTCCTTCACGCTCATCTCTCTCAGCAGCAGTACTCGGTCGGTTCCCGCAATGGGGACCTTGCAGGCACTCAATTCACGCAAGATGCTGTAAAATATTTCCCGCCGGCTCTGCACGAGAATCAGAATGTCTCCTGGTTGCACGGGCCTGGCGCTGTTTCCGTCCGGAATGGGAGTGCCGTCGTCCAGCAACCTGCGCACATGCCTGGCGATGTCCTGGGCAAGCAGGCGGTCGGTGCTGTCCCTTATGTGAGCAATCTCCAGTTCTGTCCAGTGGCGTTCATCAATGGATTTGAACTCGTCTTGAAAACTCCACAGATCGACGCGTCCCGGCAATTGTTCATCGAAGGGTCGATGCGGGATTGCTTGAGGAAAGTCTTGCTGATCAAATTCAGCAAAGATCTTGTCAACGAGTTCAAGTACGGCCCGGGACGACCGGAACGAAAATGCCAACTCTTCTTCTACAAATCCCTTGCCGGCATTCGTAAAGGCGCTCCGGTAGTGCTTGTTCATGTCCAGAAACCGTTCTGGCTCGGCGCCCTGGAAACCGAAAATTGACTGTTTGACGTCGCCGACTGCAAAAACGGTGCGCTGTATTTCCTCCCGCTGGCCCTTACCTGAAAAAAACTCCTCGGACAGCACCCTGACAAGCTGCCATTGAATTGGATTTACATCTTGGGCTTCGTCGACGAGGATATGATCAATGCCGTCATCCATACGAAACAGTGCCCATGCACCAACATCCGGATTGGTCAGCAGTTGACGCGTTATAATCAAGAGATCGTCATAATCCAGCAGAGCTCTGGCCCGCTTCGCGTCCTCGTAGAGGGCCAGAAATTGCCGGCCAAAACGCAGCAGGAGTCTGGTCCTGTCCGCCGCGTCGTATGCAAGCTTGGCTTCACAGGTTTCTGCAACCCGGCGCATATACGAATGAAGCTCTTCCAATAGCGAAATTCCCATCCGCAGCCTGACAGCTTTGGTCGGAAACCTTGCCGTTTTCGCCTGCCCGGCATTCTTCCCCGTCTTGATAAGGAACGCCTCTTGAAGTTTTTCAAGATCACGGAGTTGTGGTGGGGAGCCAATCCCGCGCAACACCTCTCCTACCTTCTTGTCAGAGACCCCACCGCCTTCGAGGTAATCCTGTATGCATACTTGAAGATCCAGATCTGCGGGCTGGAATACATTCATGAAGGAATCACTGGTCCAGCCGGGAGGTATGCCGAAAATCGCACCAACCTGATCGGAGTGTAGTTGAATCGCCTCACGGTGCTTCAGAATGCTGGGTAACAAATTGTCGAGCCGCCAAGGTGTTGCATGCCTACTGAGGGCCTTAATAAGGTCTTTGTCATCTGTCGCCATTTGATCGAGGATCTGCGATTGAATCAATTCGTCCATGCGTCCGTCGAGCATTTTGAACTGCGGTGAAACACCAGCCTCAAGGGGAAACTTCCGAATAATGGTTGAGGCAAAGGCATGAATTGTCTGAATTCGCAATCCGCCAGGTGTCTCAAGGGCTCTTGCAAACAACGTACGAGCCTCTCGCAATCTGTGAGGAAACAGAATTTCTTCGGACAGGCCAAGATCAAGCAGTTTCTCTTTCAGTTCCAATTCAGGCAACATTGACCAGGATGCCAGCATCTCAAAAAGGCGCTTTGCCATGTTTGTGGCCGCGACCTTGGTAAATGTTATGCAAAGAATGCGTTGCGGTGGTGTTCCCTCCAACAGAAGTCGGGCGACACGATCAGTGAGCACACGCGTCTTACCGGTTCCAGCATTGGCCGAAACCCACGCTGCCGACGTCGGGTCCGCAGCACGGATTTGAGGCCGCGTCGCATCGTCAAAGCGGGACTCGGTCAAGTCAGTCTCTCCAGGCACGGTTCGCATGAATCGTCCCACTCTCCGAATCTGGCTAGGTGATCATATGGTTGCGCTCTCTGTGTCTTTGGTGTGAGGCGGCGAGACATCAGAGCGGTTTCGCTTTGGCAGAATTTTTCAATTACGCGCTGCAAGTCTTGCCAATCTTCACGGAACAGATCCCTTTCACCATCAAAGCGGTCAATGCACCTAGTCTCCAGCTCTCGGTCGACACAGATATAGGCGGCCTGGCTTACGGATTCTTGCTGACCAAAGGAGAAGACGCCTTTCTCCACCATCATGGCCAGCAGCGGCAACTGCTTGTCCCCTCGTAGAATCTGAATCGGCGTTGGCGCTCGGCCGGACTTGTAATCGAAAAGGCAATATTCATTATCTGTATCGTGTATGAGATCGAGTCGGTCCACCCGACCGACCAGTGTGAAATCCAATTCCTCGAAATGAAACTCACCCTGCTGCTCCAGTTCGTCAGGGAAGCTGAGCCCGCGCTGCCTGGTCTCGAATTGCACGATTTCATCGGCAATAAATTCCAACTGGCCGAGCCAGAAACTCTCAACATGCGGTGACGCCCCGGTACCGGCGAAATATTGCCGAGCCAGTTCGATGAGCACTTGGCGATCAAGCTCATGTGAATTCCCGGAAAACCGCTGTACGAACTCATTCATGAGCGCGTGTAGCTTAATGCCACGCAACAAGGGGCTGATCTGGACAGTCAGTCCTGACATGGGCCGCAATTCAAGCACATGACGGGAATATATGGCATACGGATCGGAAACTAGCAGCGAAATCTCGCTAACTGACAGTGTCCTAGGACGTGTTACCTGTGGTGGCGCCGGAAACGGGCGATGGGCCGGCGCAGTTTTCTCGTCTGGCTGGTCAATGGCCGAAGCCATTTGTAGCCAATTCTCGCCACGTTCACGCATATCCTTAAGTGCCTGCTTGCCTTCAAGCCCGCTGCCTTCCAGCAAACCGACCAAGCGGCTGAGCCAGCGGTTTGGAATGTTGGCCTCATCCGCTCCCCGAATACTGCGCGTCAGAACCACTTCGGGAAGAGATACCGCCTGCTGAAAGTCATGCGCCGACATGCCGATTCTGCGTTCAGGCGACTGCAGGCCGAGTTGTAACCGCAGGTCCCTGTTCATCCAGATGTCCTGATCCAGGTGTAACGGCCAACTGCCTTCGTTTAGGCCTCCAGTGATCACAACATCCGGCTGCTGCATGCGTACATCTTCCGTGTTCCAGATGGAGAGCAGAGGATGGGCTTTGTAGGGTTCTCTAATGTGAATCCGTGAGGCCACACCAAAGAAAATATTGGCATAATCATTCGTGGAATGTGGGCCTGCCGAGTGGGCGTTGTCACAGAGCTCGGCCATCAGGGATTTGGCCCGGCGTGATGCGGCGTGCTTGCGCCCCCATAGCATCGTGGATTGCTCACCATCTGGTCCCTGTGCAAATTGTTTCGCAATCTGCACATGAAGGCGAACCAAATCCTTGAAGGGTTGCGGCTCGGTGGTGGCCAGATTCTCGAATAATTGCTCGTGCCAGGCTAGCCAGTTCCTGGCCCGTGTTGTACGTCGCGGGCTCTGGCCCCACGACTGCAACTGCCCGGCAGGATCGAATTCGGGGCCCCGAAAGCGAATGAAGGATTCCAAGCTGCGTACGCGTTCGAGATGTCTTGATCGTCCATGCTCGGAATGGGTCATAGGATTTTTGAGCAGAGCAACGATATCCTCTGCGCTGGCCTGGCGACCCATGAGATTGGCGATCTGCACGAGAAACCTGCCCTGTGGGGTGCGAGTAAAGGGGTCGCCGACGCTGTCGCGGGGTACAAGAGTCCAGCGCCGCAACGCTGCTTTAACCCTTCTTGCCAGTGTTCTGTCTGGGGTTACCAATGCGATCGACTGACAGTCGTTGACAGCCGCCCGCATGCGCAATGCAATAGCGGCAGCTTCTTCACGCGGTGTCGCAGCTTCGATGAGTGTGAACCCCTGCGTGGTTTCAGGGATGTGTCGCAACCTGGGTCCCTCGATCAGCCACTGGTCAGTGACTGGTGCAGGTCGCAAGGCGAGCGAGATCAGCCTATTGCGATGAATGTCGACCCGGGTGCATGGGCGCCAGGGCTTGATACCGGTGATAGCGATATCCAGCTTCTGGACAAGTTCCACAAAACGGTATTGTGGATGCGATTCCGAAGTTGCAGGATCATTCAGGCGGTTCCAGGATTCTGCCGGCAATTCGGTATCGAAACAGGGCAGCACCAGGGCTCCCTGGGGCAGTAAAGCCACGGCCTGCATGAATTTGAGTGTAGTGCCCTGCGATCCGGTGGACCCGGCGACAATTATTGGATGGTCAGGTGGCTCTTGTTGCCATCGTGCGATCTGGGCCTCCGTTACCATGTGCCGCCGCGCGTTGGAGGTCGGAATCGAGGCTGCGCGCCAGTATTGGTCAATGATGTTAATGAATTTCAGGCTCTGTTCCCAGTGCGAGGAGTGGGCGCCCACATCCAGTCCCCGCAATGATTCCGGCGAGATGTTGCGATCCTGCAATTCATCCATGAGGCGCACCAAGCTGACCGCCAGCGCATAAGCTGTCGCGCGCGGAGCAAAGCGTTCATCTTCGCGCAGCAATGCAGCGACGGCCTCTGTAAGTTGCAGTTCCCTGAAAAGATCTGATACCGGTCCGGCGAATTCTGGAAAGTCGGGATCGATAGCGAGGTCGCTTAACAGGCGGATCCTTGGGATAAAGGAATTGCCGCGCCCAATGCATGCGTCGACGATGCTTTGTCGGAGGCTGGCGGTTCCAACATGGATCTGCACCTCGGCCATCGCGGTCGGAGGGGAAGTGGCCAGGCGTTCGCCGAGGCCAGTGACCAGTTCATTGGCAAAATCGCAGCCAGGTGGCAGCGAAAACACGCGTGGCATTGTGCTGGGCTCAAACATGGGGTTGCATCGTGCTCCATATGAATCTACGGTTGCCGGCTTCCTCGCGCTGTAGTGTACGGTTGTGTTGACCAGTTCCGACTCGTGAGTTGAAGTACCACAACCACGAGAGAGCTGGAAGAGACATCTGACTGCCCTTGACTGTTGCTGGCAATACGCCGCCAGAGGGCTTCTCCCGAGCCGGCAATAGAGCAAACGACAAAAGGGGACAGGTTGGTCGGAGCATTCCATTTGGCGAGAGTTGACTTTCGCAACACGGAACCATGATGATTCAAATTGGACGAAGAAAATATGAAGCTAAATCTTGACATGCTGCTGCGCGCGTGCGCGGAAGATTCACTTGACGATGGAATTCGGATCGATGCTGAACTTGAACCAATTTCCGGTCCAGGTGGTCCTGTCAAACCAGCGGTTTACGAAGGTGGCAAATATCAAACAGACCGTAGGTGGGCGTCACCAGAGGACGACCAGCCAACTGACGTAATCGTTATCGACAATGTTCCGTCGCAGGCAAATCGCCTGGAGGAAGCGTTGCGCCAACAGAAAACCGCGATTGGAATTCCTGAACTTGTGTTAGAATTGAGTGGCATCCGAGGGTTGCCGGTCCATTTGCCACAAAGATTGTCGAGTTTGCAGTTCCCTCACCGAAACGCGGATGCCTACCTCAGGGATTCGCAACTGGAAGGCGAAGATTTCGCCAAGACAGACTTGGGCAAGGCAATTTTTTCGGCAACACCCTGGAATTGCGGGGCACTGATGTCCTGGTTCCCGCAGGCCTTGCTATATGGCTTCTGGCAGTCACACCTGGGGAAGAAAGGAATTCAGACGAAGCACGCGCGCGCATGGGTCTCAGAAATTGTCGGATGGAAACCTGCAGCAAGTGACACTAGCACAATGGGATTGAAAGGGGATCCTCTCAATTTGAGCGTCGAAGATATGGTTCAGTTTGATCCAAACAACCAAAAGAGGTGGAATCTAGCCAAGGACGGTAAAATCCCAGGGGGCACGAAAAAGAAACTGTCCGAAATCGGTCACGGGCAAGTTCCGTTTATGAAACAAGGCGACGCTAGCGCATCCAGCGTATCTTTCGCTCGGATTTCACAGCGGGCTACGGTGTCATTTGCCCAGCTTCGGCGGGTTAGTCTTGCACCGGGCAAGGAATCGCGTGGAGAGGATATAGCTAGTCAGAACGCCGCGGCGCGTGCGTTGCTGATCGCGTTGGGGTTGTTCGCCCACGTAATTGCGTTTGGGAAAGGTTTTGCCCTTCGATCAGGTGCAGAAATGCGTCCAAGTAAAACTGAAGCAATGTGGTTGAGCAGTTCAGGTGATGTCGCGCTGGAAATTGGAAGTGAAGCAGAATCCAGGCAGTTGCTGCTATTGGCCCAAGACAAGGCAGCCTCAGAGGGTGTTCCACTAGATGGATGGCGCGACTCCTCGCTGATCCTGTCGCCCAAGCAAAACCTTGCCAACGCAATCCAAAAGACATGGCCCGAGTTGTCCGACTAATGAACTCTCTGGACGCAGATAGACAAGTCTTGGCGATATCTGTCGAGTTTTTGCATGGAACTTTTCGGGCCGACCCGACTGGTAGTGCGATTACCGGCCAACTGGCCACAGGCGAGTGGCCACCCTCACCAACGCGCCTGTTTTCCGCTCTAGTTGCCGCTGACGGCACTGGAAACAGATGCCGCGTGACGCAAAATACTGGTCAGGACGAGTTGAGGTGGCTCGAAGACCAGCCCCCGCCAATCATTTTTGCCGATGCGCCTTCGATGTGCAGGCACCAACGATTGAATGCTCGCTATGTAGTCATGGCACTCAAGAAATGCTGTGCCAAATCACATCAGGAATTCGTTGGTCGCAGGGGACAGCTTGTCAGGCCCGGTGTTCGCGTGGCACCTCGTCATCCCCATGCAGCGTTTGTGTGGGATTCAACGCCGCCAGCCGAACTCTTTGAGTCGCTGCGCTTAAGGTGTGCCAGGGTAGGTTACCTGGGCACATCGGATTCACCTGTTCGCCTTCGGGTAGATACCAGGCTGCCGGCCCATGTCATGGACGACCAATACCAACCAGTCGGTGACGGCACGATAGCCGTTAGTGTCCCCGCCCCAGGTCACCTTGCGGTGTTGGACAGGATGTTTGAGGAGTGGACTAAACTAGGTCCGAGTGTTTCTCGGTCACAATATCCCGCGTTAAATCACTCTGTATGGTATCGCGCGCCCGTCGAACAACAACAAGCCTCATCGGGTCAAGTTGTGGCTTGGCTACAATTCTCCAAACAAAAGCGGAAAAATGTGACGAAGTCTGGTTCGGTTCCTGGCCGTCGGATCTCGACAGTTACGGATTTGTTCAAGAAATCCCTGCTTCGCCAGTACGACAATCTGTTTGGGGAACCTCCACCCGTATTGCACGGGCATGGGTTCTTGGAAAAGGGATATGAGTTAGCGCGGTACCTTGCACTACCCGACGTCGGCTACAATTGGTCCAGGGGACGCATTCATGGGCTCGCGCTTTGGCTACCATCGTCTACGGATGGGATAGTTCGGAGTCGCGCTCGGGATGCTGCATTGGCAATTCGGAGGATTACAGGCGACGGAGTTGATGTTCTCGTGGCAAAACACGATGGAAGGGACTGGCCAAGGGCTGCAAACCCGAAGCGTTGGCAGAGCAAATCCCATAGATGGGTTACTGCCTTTCCTGCGGTGCACGAGCGTCGATGTCGGCTGAATCATGAAGAAGTGTCCCGGTGGTGTATTCACGCCGGACTACCAAAACCAGTTGGGTTTCGATCGACACGGACGCCACTTGTGCACGGGGCACTTGATCTTGCTCCAGTTGAGGTCAACAGACCTGGGCGGATTGGTATGCCCTATTCCCACGTGGAGCTTGTGTTTTCCGAACCAGTGACGGGACCATTTGCCATAGGAAGTGGCCGACAACGAGGGCTTGGCCTTTGTGTACCTGTCTTTGAGACACAGTCCGATGTTTGAGACCGCTGATGGTGCTGTGTTGCCACCAACACCAGCCTTTGCGGATTTTTTCCGGGCCCTCCATGGTTTGGAGCCATTTCCTTGGCAACGTCGCCTAGCCTGTCAAGTTGCCACCACAGGACGCTGGCCTGCCGAGATTGGTGTGCCCACCGGTTTGGGCAAGACCGCATGTCTGGACATAGCAGTTTGGTGGCTCGCCTCCCAAGCTCACCTTCAACCGATTGAACGAACGGCCCCGACACGCATTTGGTGGGTTGTCAATCGGAGACTTCTAGTTGACTCCACCTACCGTCGTGCAGAGCACATTCAACGACAATTGGAAAACCGGGAGTCAAAAGCCGCCAGCAGCACAGATGATGACGGTCGCCATGCGTTGGCGTCAGTTGCCAAGCGATTGTCGTCGCTTTCAGCTTCCTCGAAGGCCAGACCGTTGGAGGTGATTCGGCTCCGGGGCGGTGTGTCAATTGGTCGACCCACTAATCCCAGCCAACCTGCAATTGTTCTGTCTACGGTGCCGATGTACGGGTCTCGGCTACTGTTCCGAGGTTACGGTTCAAGCAGGTCCTTGCGACCCATCGACGCAGCACTAGCCGGGACGGATAGCCTGGTACTACTGGATGAAGCACATCTTGCACGACACCTGTCAAGTTTACTCAATGACCTGGCTGAGTGTGCACCGAGCAAGTCACGCGTAATTGGCGAGGCAAGGGACAAACCCACACTGATATCACTGACAGCTACAGGAGATGTTGCAGCAACAAATCGATTGGACATTGATCAGCTCGACAAGTTGCATCCTGTGGTCAATCAGCGGCTGTCGGCGCGCAAGCCGGTGGAGGTCAGGTGTTTCGAGAAGGGAGATGTGTCGACTCTTCTGGCGAGAACTGCGCAGGAATTGATCAAGCAATCCGATCGACCGGCAGCTTTCCTGGTATTCGCAAACATGCCCTCGACCGCAAGAGCTGTCTTCAACAAGCTACAAGCAAACAAAGGGCTCCGGGCCGGATCAGATATTTGGCTGTTGACTGGCAGAACACGTGAATGTGACGCCGCGGACATTCGGGACCGCCTAATGGATCGCGAGCGCGGAATGATGGCTTCACAAAGGGTCTCTTCACAGCGGGAGCGAAACCTGGTGGTCGTGGCTACTCAGACCCTAGAAGTCGGCGCTGACATTGACGCCGAATTTCTGGTTACTGAGGCGTGCGGAGTACGAGCGCTGACACAGCGATTGGGAAGACTGAATCGAAGGGGAGAGTTTCCCCATGCCCGTGCGGTCTACCTTCATGTTAGTCCAAAGGGATCGAAGAAGGATCCAAGTTGGCCAGTTTACGGCTCGGAACCGGCAACCGTACTGGAGCGGCTGCAAGGTGCCTGTAGCCGGGACAGCAATATTCTTGAAATGAACCCCGATCGAGTGTCGGATATCCTAGGTGCACCAGAAGATAAGCCGGGTCAAAAGCCGGAGATCATGTTTGGATTGCTATGGGAGTGGCTAAAAACCACAACACCTCCAGAGGGAGAAGCTCCGGTCGAACCGTATTTTTCTGGACTAACCGATCCGCTGCGCCCAGTTGCGATAATTTGGCGAGTGCATGTTCCCAAAGTGGGCGACAGATTGTGGCCGAGATTTCGGGACGATGAAACAGTTGATATTCCAGTTCGTGAGGTTAGAGATGCTCTCAGAGACGACGAAATCCAGCGTGTAGGTTCCGACGGCGCAACAATTGAGAGTTGTACGTCAGGTGATTTGCGACCAGGCGACCTTGTGGTCCTACGCACTGACCGCGGGCACTTGGACAAGTACGGCTGGAATCCAAAGTCCAGAAGCAGTGTGCTTGACATTTCATTGCAAAGGGCCGGGCTGCCGTTAGATTCCCGAGCGCTTGAGCTACTGGTCGGAGCAAATGTCGGGCCGCAGGTTGATGTCGCATTGGGCCGCTCCGGAACTGATGACGAGATTGACGAAGAGAAAAGTTCTGCAGCCGTCCGGATGATCCTGGACAAAGTCAAGTCCGCTGGACCTCCTGCCGGATGGGACCCGGATAGTTGGGGTTCATTTGTGGACGGATTGGACATGAGCGTTAGAGCACCAAGCAAGGAAGTGCCAAGATTGGTGCTCCAGAACAAGAAAAATCAGGTCTCAGCTACTCTGGACGAGTTTGACGAACTGAGCTTGGCCAACAGCCCGATTAATCTCGACACACACAACCGCGATGTTGCGGAACTAGCTCGGCAAATCGCAAACCGCTTGGGAGTTCCCGGTAAATTGAGCGAAATACTGGAATTTGCAGGCCGGTATCACGATATTGGAAAGGGAGACCGCCGTTTCCAGCGCCAACTTGATCCAGAAGGTTTGCGGCAGGGAATTGTGTTGGCCAAATCTGATATTCCGGAACATCTTCGGGCACAATGTCGGGCGTTAGCCGGTTGGCCGCGCGGAGGACGCCATGAATCACTTTCTGCACGGCTGGTTGCTCGTTGGCTGGAGGAAAACCCGCATTGGGGCAATTCCAGATTGCGGAAACTGCTGTTGCATTTGGTAATCAGCCATCATGGCAAAGGACGCCCGCTTGTGCTTCCGGTCAAGGATCAGACAGCTACAACCGTTACAGCAGAGATTGATCGCACGCCGGTTGAAGCATCTGCGCTTCTTTCAGACACTGACTGGACGCAACCGGCCCGATTTCACTGGCTTAACAAGGAATTCGGGCCTTGGGGCCTGGCACTACTAGAGGCGATATTGAGGCAAGCCGACCATATTGTGTCGGCGCGCACAGGCAGCTTGAATTGATCGGTATGATTTCACAATCCATTACTTGCCCAGGATTCAGCGCATCCTGGGTAAATGCTTGGCTGGCAGCTGTTGGTGCCACGGTCTTGGATTCCCGCATTCGGCTCCATTGGACCGAGGGACCGACTCCTGTCGCTGTACTTTCCGCAAACAATGCACATCCGGTTACACTGCTCGCGTCATCCTGGCCGCAAAGGAGTGAATTGGAAGGATTGCCAATTGCAGAAAATTGGAACGGAGCAGGAAGGTTGTGCAGAAAGGTGCAGGTAGAGGACTTCGCCAAACGTGTAGCCGCAGCTCGTTCGCATCCGGATTCCTGGACGCTTTCTTCAACTATGACGGATCTGAGCATTGCCAAAAACGGTGAGGTGGCTCATGCCAGGTTTGATCCAGCCGGTCCTGGTACGACTAAATGGCTGCATCACCGACTCTTGAAGGTACACGAACTGGCGAATGGTGATAGCGAAGAGAGATTAATGCAGTCGATCGAAAACACAGCGCCTAGAATCGCGAATTTTGGTTTGGGGTTCGATAATAGTCGAATTGGTTCGCTGGCAGACGGAACTGCTAATTTCGTGGATCCTTTAATTGAGGTGCTAGCGTTTTATGGGCTTTCTCTCTTGCCAGTCCGTGGTCGCGGACAGGTAGGAAACACGAACTCAGTACAAAGGGGTTGGTTAAGATGGCCAACTGGGGAAGGTCGTGGCACGCGCCGTACTTTCGTGTGGCCGGCATGGCATAACCCATTGGATCATAACGGTATTGACGCGCTGCTGGACGCCTGGGCCAAATCCTTTGGGAACTCCAGCTGGAAACGGAACTGGCAACTCCTAGGCGTTCATGCTGGTTGGCGTTGTGTACCATTCGTTCCGAGAGGAACTAGTGACACGACACGCGGGTTTGGTTCCGTACCGCTATGAACAATAAACCTGAACCGATTGTTCTTGTTTCTGCCATCGAACACTATGCATACTGTCCGCGACAATGTGCATTGATACATTGCGATGGTGTTTGGATTGACAATCGTCACACGGTTCGCGGCTCGTGGGCCCATCGACGTGTGGATAGCGGGGCGCATCGTCAGGAACGGGGACGGCGAGTTTTGCGGGCAATCCCGCTGTGGTCCGAAAGGTTGGGCTTGTCAGGCCGCGCTGACGCCGTTGAAATTGAGTCAGACAGTGTAATACCCGTCGAGTATAAGTCTGGTACACCACATGGCTCCGCTGCCAATCTGCAACTGTGCGCGCAAGCCCTTTGTCTTGAGGAAATGCTCGGAGTGTCTGTGCCACTGGGTTATGTCTGGTATGGTGGGCCTCGGCGCAGGGTCGAGGTTGATATGTCAAGCGCCTTGCGCCTGGAAGTTTGCCGGATCATTCAAGAGATTCGGGAACAGTTAACTTCTGGCACGCTACCCATTGCACCAAACGACAACCGCTGTAGAGAGTGCCAACTTGAACCGCATTGCCTTCCAGGTGTGACCAACGCATCACGGAGGATACACCAGTACATGAGGGATATCGTATTCGCATGCGATACCTGAACACCGTGTACGTGCGGAGTCACCAGGCAAGAGTGGGTCTGCACAAGGGTTCGCTATTGATTTCCTCACCGGATGGCCGCCAAAAAATCCCCTTGGGAGAAGTAGACGCTTTGGTAATGCTTGGAGGCGGTCAGATTACGTCTCAGGCAGTGGACCTTTGTGTGAAAAGCGGGGTCCGCGTTGCGGCGCTGCGAAGAAGCGGTGCAATCCGCTTTGTGGTCGGGGGGCCGATTGGCGGAAACATTCACTTGCGCATGTCACTGTACACGACCGTATCCGATGCGAGCAAGTCTCTTGATCTTGCAAAGGTCATTGTCGCAGCCAAGTTGCAAAACAGCAGATTTGTGGTCGCACGATGGGCAAGAGACGCGAAGAACAAGGAAGACGCGCGAGAGCTTGCCGAGCGTGCAAAGCACATTCGGGAAAGAGTACCAAGAATTGCCGACGCGACAACTGCCGACCTAGTAAGAGGATTCGAAGGTGATGCAGCTCGCATATACTTTCGGGCGCTAAGCCGATCACTCAAGGCGTGCGACCTAACGTTTACGGTCAGAAATCGTCGCCCACCGAGGGATCCCGTGAACTCAATGTTGAGCTTTTGCTATAGCATGTTGGTAACCGAGATCATCGGAGCTGTCGAAAGCGTTGGGCTTGATAGCCAAATGGGCTTCTTCCATCGTCCTCGTTCAGGAAGACCATCTCTGGCACTTGACTTGGCAGAGGAGATGCGCGCCCTGACCGACCGGTTTGTCATTTCACTTGTCCGCCGGCGGCAAGTGAACCTTTCCTGCTTTGAGGAAGTCCCTGGCGGTGCAATTTATCTGACCGACGCAGGGCGTACCCGGTTGTTGAATCAATGGGAAAAACACAAAGAAATAGAGTTGACGCACACGGTTCTGCAGAGGAAAGTTGCACGATGGGCACTCCCAACCGTGCAGGCGACATTACTTGCGAGGCACTTGCGTGGTGATTTGAGCGTCTACCCGCCGTTTGTTATGGTGTGACATGGATTTCGTCGTAGCCTATGATATTGCCGACACCGAGGGTGGGGGAGCGCGTAGATTAAGGCGAATTTCCGGAATCTGCGAAAAGTATGGCGAAAGGGTTCAACTGTCTGTTTTCGAGTGCCGATTGTCGCCGACACGGTTTGCAGAGATGATGAACGAAGTAAGGGATGCAATCGACCTGAAACAGGATTCCGTCGTAGTATACCGTTTTCCAGGTAGTTTGGCAGAGTGGAGAACGCATATCGGGGTTGAGCCAGATCACGAAATTGGCACGCCCTGGATAGTCTGATAGGATATTGCGAACCTGCGATGATCTTTGACATTTGACCATTTTACCTGTCCCCTTGCTGGCTGGTACAGGCAGAATCGCCTATGCCGCTAACACCAAGAGCGGATTTCGGCCGAAAAGTGCAGCTATTAGCGTCCTGACGGTCGATTAGGGGTGTCGCCGGGGTTTACGCCCCGGCCTTCGTTGAGCGCGTGCGAGTCTGATCAGTGCTATGATTGAACGGTGTCGCCGGGGTTTACGCCCCGGCCTTCGTTGAGCGATCACAAAATCGTATTGATCGCATTACTAAATGGTCGTGTCGCCGGGGTTTACGCCCCGGCCTTCGTTGAGCGAGGGCAGGGCAGGCTACAGGGCAGGGCAGGCTACAGGTGTCGCCGGGGTTTACGCCCCGGCCTTCGTTGAGCGGATGTGTAGTAACGCGTTAATCTGGATCCACCCTCGTGTCGCCGGGGTTTACGCCCCGGCCTTCGTTGAGCGTCTCGACATGACCGCCGCCCTTGCCGAAATCCCGCCGTGTCGCCGGGGTTTACGCCCCGGCCTTCGTTGAGCGGAGACGGCCTGGTTGACAAATGCCGCACACATGAATGTGTCGCCGGGGTTTACGCCCCGGCCTTCGTTGAGCGTGAGAGTATCGCGCCGCTATTCGTTGACCGAGACGTGTCGCCGGGGTTTACGCCCCGGCCTTCGTTGAGCGTGCGTGTTGATTGGGCCAAATCGTGACACCAGCTAGGGTGTCGCCGGGGTTTACGCCCCGGCCTTCGTTGAGCGTTTGTCAGTGACAAATTCATATGCCAGGCCAAAATTGTGTCGCCGGGGTTTACGCCCCGGCCTTCGTTGAGCGCATGCAATGCATGACAGCGGCAACGGGGAGAGATGGTGTCGCCGGGGTTTACGCCCCGGCCTTCGTTGAGCGTGTCGATGAATGACAATTGCAATTGAGTTTCGATAAGTGTCGCCGGGGTTTACGCCCCGGCCTTCGTTGAGCGTTCGCACCGGATCGTCACCATCCGCTCGATCTGCCCAGTGTCGCCGGGGTTTACGCCCCGGCCTTCGTTGAGCGTTGCAGGGCAATCGAGCCAATTTGCCGCGTGATATGGTGTCGCCGGGGTTTACGCCCCGGCCTTCGTTGAGCGGAGGCCTCCCGCACCATCGCCCACCTCGCCCGCACCGTGTCGCCGGGGTTTACGCCCCGGCCTTCGTTGAGCGCGGCAGTGCCGGTGCAGCTATGCCCGCGGCGACGGGGTGTCGCCGGGGTTTACGCCCCGGCCTTCGTTGAGCGCCGTCTCTTTGCGTGCTTGTGCATTATAGGGTTCTCGTGTCGCCGGGGTTTACGCCCCGGCCTTCGTTGAGCGTGACATCACCGTGGACCTTTCCGAAGCGCACGCCGCGTGTCGCCGGGGTTTACGCCCCGGCCTTCGTTGAGCGCCGTAATCCTGGCACCAACCGGCGCCGACCCAGTTGTGTCGCCGGGGTTTACGCCCCGGCCTTCGTTGAGCGTCGCAGCTCGTGCGGATTGTGCGGGTCATCTGTGCCAGTGTCGCCGGGGTTTACGCCCCGGCCTTCGTTGAGCGCCTCAGTTGGCGATGCTGGAGCAGCACCCGGACATGTGTCGCCGGGGTTTACGCCCCGGCCTTCGTTGAGCGTGGATCCGTTGGGGTGGAACTGCCGCACAATGGTAAGCGGGCAAACTGGTACGTCATCGAGTCATTCCTAATCGTGAATACAGTGCTCGTCAACATCTTGCATAACTTTGTTAGAGACACAATAAGGGCTAGTTAACTTCCATATATTGTGGTTCTAGAGAATATTTCTGCTTGACACCTCTGCCCCTTCGTGCTAGAGAACGTCATGCTCAAGTTCGACAGTACATCACCGTATCCAGCCCCGTTCGGGCCGCTTTTCCAGCCCCGAAAAGCGCCATCGGGAGGTCGGTCATGACACCGAAACGGGCCCTCGAAAAGGCACTGGCTGAACGGAATGCAGCACGAAAAGACGTCACCTCTCTCACACAAGAAATTGCCTCTCTCAGGCGTCAGATAGAGTGGTTCAAGCGCCAGCTCTTCGGCGCCACATCCGAACGGCAGACGGTCAGGACGCCCGAGCAGGGACGCGACATGTTCGAGGCCGCCGGCGTCGAGTCCGGCGCCGAGACCGCCCCGTCATCCGATGATGACGCGCAGGATGACCCGTCGACTGGTGCCGGTCAGGCCGAGGAGAAGAAGAAACGCAAGCGCGGCAAGAAGAAGCGTGGCTCTGCCGTCAATGACAGCGGTCTGCGCTTTGATGCCGATGTTCCGGTCCAGGATGTGTATCTTGAACCGGAGGGTCTTGACGGCATTCCCGGGGACGAACTCGAGAAGGTCGGCGAGCATGTGGTCTGCAAGCTGGTCACCCGTCGCGAGACCTCGCACGTCGCCCGCTTCATCATGCCGATCTACAAGCGCCGCGAGACCAACGCCTTCCTCCCGGTTCCGACGCCCCCGTCGGTCTTCGAGAGCAGTTGCGTCGATGTCAGTTTCATCGCCCGTATGCTGATCGACAAGTTCATCTGGCATATGCCCCTCAATCGCCAGCACCGGCGTCTGTCTGCGGACGGCATTGAGGTCAGCCGCTCGAGCCTCAGGGGCTGGGTGCGACGTGCGATTGACCTTCTCTGTCCGCTGGCCGAGGCGCAGTGGCGCTCTGTCCTGGCGAGCGATGTCATCATGATGGACGAGACATATCTCCGGGCCGGCCGGATATCACGGGGCAAGATGCGCCGCGGCGTGTTGTGGCCGGTGCTGGGCGACCGGGGCGAGATTGTGTTTCATTACCGGCCCGATCGCCAGCACCATCATGTGGGGGGCATTCTGGGCGACTGGTCCGGGGTTTTGCACAGCGATGGCTATGGGGCTTATGCGGCCTGGTCGGAGGCGATGTCGGGACGGGTTGCGCATGCGTTGTGCTGGGCGCACACCCGTCGCAAGTTCGAGGGCTGCAAGGATCATGAGCCCGAGCATGCGGGGCGTGCTCTGGCGTTGATTGCCAAGATGTACCTGACCGAGCGGGAGGCGCGTGCGGACGGCACATCGGGGGTTGCGTTGCTGGCTGCCCGTCATAAGCTGCTGGCGCCGGCGATGGCGGCCTTCTGGGAGTGGCATGGGACGATGCTGGCGCGTGACTGGTTGCCGAAGGATCCGTTCTACCAGGCTCTGTGTTATGCCGGAGAGCGGCGTGCCGGGCTTGAGGTGTGTCTGGGTCATGCCGGTGTTCGTCTGGATACCAACGAACTGGAGCGCCAGATCCGCCCCATAGCGACGGGTCGCAGGAACTGGCTGTTTGCCTGGAGCGAGGCCGGTGCCCGCGACATCGCCACCATCCAGTCCTTGCTTCTGACCTGTCAATTGCAGTGTGTTGATGCCTGGACCTGGCTGGTCGATGTCCTGCAGCGTGTGGCCCTGCATCCGGCCCGGCTGGTCGAGGAGTTGACGCCCCGCCGCTGGCCAGACGTGTTTGGTGCGGCGCCCTTGGGCTCGGTTGTCAGTCAGCGGCCCTTCGGCGGTTCGGCCGGCGTCTATACCCCGGACCCGGAACGGCCCTGTGCATCTCCCCGGGCCGGCATGGCGGCGCCGGGATAGCCCATTCCGATGTCACCTCTCAAGCGGTCATGGCGACAATCCTGACCACACGACACATCCCTGACCTGGCCTGAGGCGAGGCCGGCCGGCCCGGCGCCGTCAGGCGGCCCGGGCGTACCGTTTGCGTTGTCTTGACTTGATGATGTCGATGCCGTCGACCAGCGCCATGAGCCCGGTGGCCGAGACCGGCTCGGCCGGATTGCTGGAGGTGAGCCGGGTAAAGAGGCCGCTCTCCAGGCGCTTGGACCAGATCCAGTAGCCGCCCCGGTCGAAGGCGATGACCTTGAGCATGGTGCGGCGTCGATTGAGGAAGACATACCAGTCCCCCGAGATCGGGTTGCGGCCGAGGCGGTTGCGCACCAAGGCCGAAAGCCCGTCATAGGACAGGCGCATGTCGGCGGGTTCGGTGGCCAGCCAGATGCGGCCCCGGCCAGGAAAGCCGGACCCGATCATGACCGGCGCATCCGCAAGACAACATCGGGCCCGAGCGTGAGCTCGATCTCCCAGTGCGGCTGTGCAGCTGGTCCGAGATTGACAAAGGGCGGCGTGACCGGGGCGGCGGCCGTGTGGCTGCCGGTGTCTTTGCGGAAGCGCTGGCACCATCTCCGGAACGTGCTGTAGCGGAGACCCTGTGTGTCGCAAAAGTCCCGGCGTGTCAGCTCCGATGATTGCCAGGTGTCATAGATGTCCCGCCACTGATCACGGCTCCGCACAGGAGCGCGCTGTGGGGTGGGTGGTGATTGTGAAATGCCGTTCTCCATGGGCCTTGTCTCCATCTGTTGTCACGGGATTGACCGAATTCAGATGATCGGAGAACAGATGCTGATCGTCAACAGCTAATCAGGACGTACCAGTTTGCCCGCTTACGCACAATGGATGGTGTCGCCGGGGTTTACGCCCCGGCCTTCGTTGAGCGTGGATCCGTTGGGGTGGAACTGCCGCACAATGAATGGTGTCGCCGGGGTTTACGCCCCGGCCTTCGTTGAGCGGCGTTGCGAGCAGCCTGCGCAGCGGCCAGCGTTGCGGTGTCGCCGGGGTTTACGCCCCGGCCTTCGTTGAGCGCCAATTTGCAGATAGCCGTGCAGATGTGGGCTAATCGTGTCGCCGGGGTTTACGCCCCGGCCTTCGTTGAGCGGAGGGGCGGGCTTCCGGTGCTGTGGCAGCATGGTAGTGTCGCCGGGGTTTACGCCCCGGCCTTCGTTGAGCGTACGAGGGCCGGATCAAGCGGTTCAGTCGTTTTCCGTGTGTCGCCGGGGTTTACGCCCCGGCCTTCGTTGAGCGTGGACGCAATGCTTGTCCGCCCGTTGGTGGCCCCGGTGTCGCCGGGGTTTACGCCCCGGCCTTCGTTGAGCGATGTATCTTGCTCCCGAAGACCTCCCTGTTGTTCCTGTGTCGCCGGGGTTTACGCCCCGGCCTTCGTTGAGCGGCCTCATTCGCCGCCGGCCAGGCAGCCAAGGGAGAGGTGTCGCCGGGGTTTACGCCCCGGCCTTCGTTGAGCGTGGACGCAATGCTTGTCCGCCCGTTGGTGGCCCCGGTGTCGCCGGGGTTTACGCCCCGGCCTTCGTTGAGCGTGGACGCAATGCTTGTCCGCCCGTTGGTGGCCCCGGTGTCGCCGGGGTTTACGCCCCGGCCTTCGTTGAGCGTGGACGCAATGCTTGTCCGCCCGTTGGTGGCCCCGGTGTCGCCGGGGTTTACGCCCCGGCCTTCGTTGAGCGATGTATCTTGCTCCCGAAGACCTCCCTGTTGTTCCTGTGTCGCCGGGGTTTACGCCCCGGCCTTCGTTGAGCGTGCCTATTTCGGCGGCGATAATCAGTATCAACCCGGGTGTCGCCGGGGTTTACGCCCCGGCCTTCGTTGAGCGGCGGTGGACGCCTGCCCTGTGCCTCGGTGGACGCCTGGTGTCGCCGGGGTTTACGCCCCGGCCTTCGTTGAGCGTCCCAATTAGCGTCTGTGGCTCGCCATCGGTAGCCTGTGTCGCCGGGGTTTACGCCCCGGCCTTCGTTGAGCGGCGGTGGACGCCTGCCCTGTGCCTCGGTGGACGCCTGGTGTCGCCGGGGTTTACGCCCCGGCCTTCGTTGAGCGTCCCAATTAGCGTCTGTGGCTCGCCATCGGTAGCCTGTGTCGCCGGGGTTTACGCCCCGGCCTTCGTTGAGCGATCCGGGCAAATACCGCCCGCCCTTTGCCCATCCCAGTGTCGCCGGGGTTTACGCCCCGGCCTTCGTTGAGCGCATCAGCTCTGCACCGCCAAGCGCAGGTGGTCGAATAGTGTCGCCGGGGTTTACGCCCCGGCCTTCGTTGAGCGTCGATAAGTACTTGACATTGCTTCTGGGAACCCTTGTGTCGCCGGGGTTTACGCCCCGGCCTTCGTTGAGCGCGCACCACCGGCAACCGCCGAGCGGCCTCGCTGTAGTGTCGCCGGGGTTTACGCCCCGGCCTTCGTTGAGCGTGTACTGCCGTGTTCGTAAGCGGCGTCTACCCGCAGTGTCGCCGGGGTTTACGCCCCGGCCTTCGTTGAGCGGTCCAACACGATGAATGACGGTGCAGCTGCGATCGTGGTGTCGCCGGGGTTTACGCCCCGGCCTTCGTTGAGCGCGTTGACAATATGCAGGTTTCGCAATGTCATGTCTGGTGTCGCCGGGGTTTACGCCCCGGCCTTCGTTGAGCGGGTTCTCGGGCACACTACTGATTGCAACGGTTGGCTGTGTCGCCGGGGTTTACGCCCCGGCCTTCGTTGAGCGCGAGCGCCGTCACGAAAGGTGATGCAGTAAACGCTCGTGTCGCCGGGGTTTACGCCCCGGCCTTCGTTGAGCGTGGAAGTGCGTAGTTTGCCGCCATCCGTTCGAGCCCGGTGTCGCCGGGGTTTACGCCCCGGCCTTCGTTGAGCGTGCCAACCCGACACTGGCTACAATGCCAGCTGGACTGTGTCGCCGGGGTTTACGCCCCGGCCTTCGTTGAGCGTGCGCATGGATGCACTCGCCTGGCTGCAGATTGAAAGTGTCGCCGGGGTTTACGCCCCGGCCTTCGTTGAGCGTGCCAACCCGACACTGGCTACAATGCCAGCTGGACTGTGTCGCCGGGGTTTACGCCCCGGCCTTCGTTGAGCGATCTCGCCGTAAACCTTGGCAGTGATCCCGTGAATCGTGTCGCCGGGGTTAACGCTCCGGCCTTCGTTGAGCGCGACCGAATTGTTGATGATGTCGTTTGGGCTAATGGTGTCGCCGGGGTTAACGCTCCGGCCTTCGTTGAGCGGCAGGGCGGGGTCAACTACCAACTGCAAGCGCAGAGTGTCGCCGGGGTTAACGCTCCGGCCTTCGTTGAGCGAGCGGCCGTATTTCGCCTCCACGGGACACCGATATGGTGTCGCCGGGGTTAACGCTCCGGCCTTCGTTGAGCGAGCGGCCGTATTTCGCCTCCACGGGACACCGATATGGTGTCGCCGGGGTTAACGCTCCGGCCTTCGTTGAGCGCAGTATACAGTGGCGACACGCGAGTGGTCGGTTAACACGTGTCGCCGGGGTTAACGCGTAAGCGGGCAAACTGGTACGTCATCGAGTCATTCCTAATCGTGAATACAGTGCTCGTCGACATCTTGCATAACTTTGTTAGAGACACAATAAGGGCTAGTTAACTTCCATATATTGTGGTTCTAGAGAATATTTCTGCTTGACACCTCTGCCCCTTCGTGCTAGAGAACGTCATGCTCAAGTTCGACAGTACATCACCGTATCCAGCCCCGTTCGGGCCGCTTTTCCAGCCCCGAAAAGCGCCATCGGGAGGTCGGTCATGACACCGAAACGGGCCCTCGAAAAGGCACTGGCTGAACGGAATGCAGCACGAAAAGACGTCACCTCTCTCACACAAGAAATTGCCTCTCTCAGGCGTCAGATAGAGTGGTTCAAGCGCCAGCTCTTCGGCGCCACATCCGAACGGCAGACGGTCAGGACGCCCGAGCAGGGACGCGACATGTTCGAGGCCGCCGGCGTCGAGTCCGGCGCCGAGACCGCCCCGTCATCCGATGATGACGCGCAGGATGACCCGTCGACTGGTGCCGGTCAGGCCGAGGAGAAGAAGAAACGCAAGCGCGGCAAGAAGAAGCGTGGCCCTGCCGTCAATGACAGCGGTCTGCGCTTTGATGCCGATGTTCCGGTCCAGGATGTGTATCTTGAACCGGAGGGTCTTGACGGCATTCCCGGGGACGAACTCGAGAAGGTCGGCGAGCATGTGGTCTGCAAGCTGGTCACCCGTCGCGAGACCTCGCACGTCGCCCGCTTCATCATGCCGATCTACAAGCGCCGCGAGACCAACGCCTTCCTCCCGGTTCCGACGCCCCCGTCGGTCTTCGAGAGCAGTTGCGTCGATGTCAGTTTCATCGCCCGAATGCTGATCGACAAGTTCATCTGGCATATGCCCCTCAATCGCCAGCACCGGCGTCTGTCTGCGGACGGCATTGAGGTCAGCCGCTCGAGCCTCAGGGGCTGGGTGCGACGTGCGATTGACCTTCTCTGTCCGCTGGCCGAGGCGCAGTGGCGCTCTGTCCTGGCGAGCGATGTCATCATGATGGACGAGACATATCTCCGGGCCGGCCGGATATCACGGGGCAAGATGCGCCGCGGCGTGTTGTGGCCGGTGCTGGGCGACCGGGGCGAGATTGTGTTTCATTACCGGCCCGATCGCCAGCACCATCATGTGGGGGGCATTCTGGGCGACTGGTCCGGGGTTTTGCACAGCGATGGCTATGGGGCTTATGCGGCCTGGTCGGAGGCGATGTCGGGACGGGTTGCGCATGCGTTGTGCTGGGCGCACACCCGTCGCAAGTTCGAGGGCTGCAAGGATCATGAGCCCGAGCATGCGGGGCGTGCTCTGGCGTTGATTGCCAAGATGTACCTGACCGAGCGGGAGGCGCGTGCGGACGGCACATCGGGGGTTGCGTTGCTGGCTGCCCGTCATAAGCTGCTGGCGCCGGCGATGGCGGCCTTCTGGGAGTGGCATGGGACGATGCTGGCGCGTGACTGGTTGCCGAAGGATCCGTTCTACCAGGCTCTGTGTTATGCCGGAGAGCGGCGTGCCGGGCTTGAGGTGTGTCTGGGTCATGCCGGTGTTCGTCTGGATACCAACGAACTGGAGCGTCAGATCCGCCCCATAGCGACGGGTCGCAGGAACTGGCTGTTTGCCTGGAGCGAGGCCGGTGCCCGCGACATCGCCACCATCCAGTCCTTGCTTCTGACCTGTCAATTGCAGTGTGTTGATGCCTGGACCTGGCTGGTCGATGTCCTGCAGCGTGTGGCCCTGCATCCGGCCCGGCTGGTCGAGGAGTTGACGCCCCGCCGCTGGCCAGACGTGTTTGGTGCGGCGCCCTTGGGCTCGGTTGTCAGTCAGCGGCCCTTCGGCGGTTCGGCCGGCGTCTATACCCCGGACCCGGAACGGCCCTGTGCATCTCCCCGGGCCGGCATGGCGGCGCCGGGATAGCCCATTCCGATGTCACCTCTCAAGCGGTCATGGCGACAATCCTGACCACACGACACATCCCTGACCTGGCCTGAGGCGAGGCCGGCCGGCCCGGCGCCGTCAGGCGGCCCGGGCGTACCGTTTGCGTTGTCTTGACTTGATGATGTCGATGCCGTCGACCAGCGCCATGAGCCCGGTGGCCGAGACCGGCTCGGCCGGATTGCTGGAGGTGAGCCGGGTAAAGAGGCCGCTCTCCAGGCGCTTGGACCAGATCCAGTAGCCGCCCCGGTCGAAGGCGATGACCTTGAGCATGGTGCGGCGTCGATTGAGGAAGACATACCAGTCCCCCGAGATCGGGTTGCGGCCGAGGCGGTTGCGCACCAAGGCCGAAAGCCCGTCATAGGACAGGCGCATGTCGGCGGGTTCGGTGGCCAGCCAGATGCGGCCCCGGCCGGGAAAGCCGGACCCGATCATGACCGGCGCATCCGCAAGACAACATCGGGCCCGAGCGTGAGCTCGATCTCCCAGTGCGGCTGTGCAGCTGGTCCGAGATTGACAAAGGGCGGCGTGACCGGGGCGGCGGCCGTGTGGCTGCCGGTGTCTTTGCGGAAGCGCTGGCACCATCTCCGGAACGTGCTGTAGCGGAGACCCTGTGTGTCGCAAAAGTCCCGGCGTGTCAGCTCCGATGATTGCCAGGTGTCATAGATGTCCCGCCACTGATCACGGCTCCGCACAGGAGCGCGCTGTGGGGTGGGTGGTGATTGTGAAATGCCGTTCTCCATGGGCCTTGTCTCCATCTGTTGTCACGGGATTGACCGAATTCAGATGATCGGAGAACAGATGCTGATCGTCAACAGCTAATCGGGACGTACCAGTTTGCCCGCTTACTCTTGGACCACAGGAAACGGACTCTTGAGCCGTTTGGGCCGGTCGTCCGGTTCCCGTCGGCGGGCACCTTCGGGGTCTCCAGATTGACCGTTTTTCCGATTCTGTCATGTGCTTGGGAAACCGTGCTGAAACTGCTCCGGGGCGCAAGGTTGTGCGGGCCGTTGGTCCGAACTGAGGCCGTTGGCAGGGCAAATAGGCATACTGTGTGGAAATCTCGGCCTTGGAGGGCGGAAATCCTCTCCGGGTGTTTGCGGCCGCTTTCGCCTGCCGCTAAACGAAAAGCTTTCCCCAAGGTGGGGAAGGCTCGTGTTCTGTGCGGTGACCGCCGCCAGGACCGAAGACGACCTCTCAAACAAGCCCGGAAGGCCGTCCAGATGACTGCAAATACTCCCTGCTCCACAGTATTTCAAGCGTCTGTTCGCCTGACGGGAGTAAATCTCGAATGGCGACATCAATTTTCTGTTTCTGCCCGATCTGACCTGATTCGGACGGGTTCAACGGTCCATTTCGGCCAGTTTTCCGGCTCCACATGACAGTTTTGCCCGAAAGGCAATAAAACTGTCAGCAAGCCGTCGATAAACGGCCACAAAGGGCTGGACAATGCGGTGCAAGATCGGGAGTCTTCCAGAGCAACTAATACCATCAGTAAGGAGAGACTCCCGATGACCAGCCCAGTGCCACTTGATGACGAGGTTTGCAACCTCCTTGGCGGCTTGTCGCACGAAACCGTCAAGGCCATGGCGGCGTTGATCAAGACGTTCAAAGCCCTGAAGGCCAGAGCCAGGGACGGGGCAGACCTTGGCGAGGTCGAGACCGGCATTGCCGAGTCCGGCCGGCACTGTCAGCGGGTGTTCTTGCAAGACATTATCGAGGCTTTGGATGACAAGGCGCCGCATATTGAGCACGAGGGCAAGCGCTGGCGCCGTGTGTCGACCGAGCCGAAGACGGTGATCACGACGCTGGGGACGATCACCTACTGGCGGTCGCGCTATCGGCGTCGCGACGAGCGGCAGTATTGTCCTGTGGATGCGCGTCTTTGTCTGTGTGCGGGAGCGATGACCCCGCCTGCGGCGCGTCGAGGCGTGCACCTGGTGACGAAGATGACGTTTCGGGAAGCGGCGCGTAGTTTTGCGCTGGGAGACGGGATGAAGCCCTCGGCGAGCACGCTGCGGCGAGTGGCGAAGGAGATGGGAGTTGCGTGGCAAGAGATAGAGGGTGAGGCATTGCCGGCCTTGCGGGCCTGCGAGCAGATTCCGCTGGAAGCGGTCAGTTTTTCGGTGATGTTGGACGGCGTGATGCTGAATCTGCGAGGCGGCAAGGAGGAGGAAGACGAGAGTGGCTGGCGCGAGGCCTCGTGCGGTGCGGTGTCGTTCTACGATGCGCGGGGGGAGAAGCTGCATACGATCCGCTATGGTCGCATGCCCGAGTCGCGCAAGCCGGGACTGAAGCGCCTGTTGGCGCAGGAGTGCGAGAGCATCCGGCGGCGGCGTCCGGATCTGGAGCTTGTGGTGCTGGCGGATGGGGCCCCTGACAACTGGACATCGCTTCTGCATTGCTCCCCTTGTTATTTATGATCCTGATCGTCGCGCCTGGTGACCACTAACATATCGAATATGTATGACAACTGGCGTCAGATGCGTTTGGCCTTCGCGGCGCGGTAACGTGTTTACCCCGTGACAATGGGGGTTTTGGAGGCTTCAGGGCCCTCCGGACATCGGCACGGCATGGCTTGCCTTGATATTTGCGACCCTGATGATCCTGATTGGTGCCCTCCGACAGGCCGAATGCGGGCGGCAAGGTGGCATCACATGATCTTGATCGCTGTAATTCGGCGCTGTGTTGACAGTGTGACAATGCGTGCCTTTTCGGCCTCGGGGCCGTGTTTACGGTGTGACAATGCCGGTGGGCGGAAAAAACCTGCCGACGGGATCGAGGGCCTGTCCGCCAGGAGGCCTGTAAACGGTTCACCCATGATCCCGGCGACAGCTTTGCGGAGGCCGGCAGCAGCAGCCTTATCCCTGCCGATGCAATGGCTTGGTCATGCATGTCAACCCTCCCCGACCTGCCCGCTGTCCGGACACGCAAGTCCGGCCAGAAGCGGGGTGTCCAGGTCAGGGCTGATCCGGACATGGAGCCCGCGGTTCCGGCCCAGGGTGACAAAGATGGCCGGCAACGTCCCGGCCTGCATGCGCGTCCAGATCGTTTGCCTGCTGACGCCGAGACGGGCCACGGCCGTGGCCAGTGGAACATAGCCGTCCGGCGGCTCGGGGCAGAACCGGGCCCGGATGTCATCGGTCAGGCGGATGCGCATCGGGGCACCGGAAACGTCCGGCTGGATCGACGGCAGCAGCCCCTTGCGGACCCAGCGGTAAAGCGTTGTTTTCGTCACACCCAGCTCGGCAGCGGCTTCGGCTCCGCTCAGCACCGGCGCGCCCGACGCATCAGGCTCAGGCGGCGGACAGACGGGAACCCCATGACGGCGTCGCAAGTCGCCAACCCGTGCGGCCGTGAACGGCAACCCCCGGGCCGTTGTCCGCTTCTGACGATTGAGAACCCGGGCGATCTCCCAATCCGGGTAAAACGCCGCCAGCCGGTGCAAGAGATCCACCGTGTCCGCATCGTCACGCGTGACCTTCCGAAAGCCGCCAAGAACCGGCATGTGGTGATCATCGCTCCGCCCGCCCTTCCAATGCATGACAACACGGATCTGCATGGCCTCCCGGTCGATGCTCAGGATCACGTCATCAAGCAGGCAGGCAAGCAGTCGCTTGCGATCCCGCGCCGTGGTCTCTTCTGCCGCCCACAGTCGCGGCAACTCCCGGCCCAACGCCGCCAGCCGTTTCGGGTCCGGCTCGGGTGAGTGTTCGGCTGTGGCCACATCAAGCTGCTGCCGGGCACGCGCCTGCTCTCGCAGGGCCAACTCCCAGTCCCGTTCCAGCGTCGCTGCAATCAGCCGGTTGTCGGGGTCAACCTGACGATAGCGCCGCTCGGCCAGCGAGGCGTCGTAACGGCAACGCTGCAACGCCAGGCGATGACTGCGCAGGGCGGCCTCTCGCTCGGCAACAACACGCTTTTCCGCCGCCCGCACCGCCGTCATGGCTGCCGAGCCCACCGCGGCCAGAAAACTGTCGGCGACCAACTTGTCAACGCGAACACCGCCAATCGAAAAACAGCTGTCGTATCTGCCCCTGTAACTCGTGCGGCGCCGGCAGATATAACGCCACGACTTGTTATACTGGCTCCCCATGGCACGGCCGCAATGGCCACACACCGCCAGGCCCTGCAGCAAAGCCGGCCCGGCGCCCGGCGCACCACGGTCCTGCGGCCGCTTGCCCTGGTTGCAAAACAGCTGGTCCTGGATACGGTGCCAGGTCCGAAGGTCCACATAAGCCTCATGATGATCCGGAATCCATATCCGCCAGTTCTCGCGATGCGGACCAACCAAAGGCCCCGGCCGACGGGCCCAGGCATAGACGCCGGCCATCTTCGGGTTCTTCAGCAGGGCCTGAACACGGCTGTAGTCCGCCTCCTGCCAACGCAAGCGACCAGACCTGCAAACCGGAACGCGAACCCCGGCGTCACGCAGAAGTTGCGCCGCCGCACGAGCCGTCCCCGCCTCCTGAAAAGCGCTGAATACACGCTCGATCGCATCCCGGACCTGCTGGTCCGGATCCTTGACAAGCGTCTCACCGGCCAGCACGTAGCCGGCCGGAAGATTGCTGTACAAGGCTCCACGCTTCGCCTTGTTGCGCTGCCCGCCGAGCAGACGACTTTTGATGATCGACAGTTCCGAGGCATTGACGGCCCCTTTGATGCCCAGGATCAGATCGTCATCATTGCGCCCCGGGGTATAAACGTGACTGTCCTCGACAATCAGCGTGCCAGTCCGGCAGCAAAGATCCACCAGGTGAACCCATTCGACCTGGTTGCGAGACAGACGCGACATCTCAATCCCGAACACCGCACCAACCTGACCAAGTTCAACCTTCCGGCACAGCTGGTCAAAACCCCGACGCAACCCCGCAACCGCACCGCTCATCCCGAGATCGCCATCTATCGTCTCTATAAGCTGCTCGGGCCAGCCAAACGCCCGGGCCCGTTCGGTCATCGCATACTGCCGTCGGGTCGATTCCCGATTGTTCTGAACCTGACCCGGGCTCGATTGGCGCACGTAGACAATGGCAAGGCGCGACAGATGGTCAGCCGTGATCCGTTCCGTCATCGTCCTGCTCCCGAGCCGCCACACGGATCATCAGATCTGCCAGCACCTCTATGAACGCCTGGCGAGCTTCCTCCGGTATCGACTCCCAGCGCTGCTGCTGCTCCCGCCACTCCAGCAGGCTCAGCAGGGTGCGTTCCCGATCTTGCGCCATCTTCCTGCCGTCGTCTCAAGGCACTGACAAGATCCGCCAATGCCATGAAATCCGCCAGCAGTCCATGAACTGCAAGATCGCTGACCAAACGCCGCTCAAGACTCGTCCAGGCGGCCGGCATCCACTGACGGCTGCCGTCCGCAAACTCGACCTCAACAATCAGCCGGCCGGAGCCCTCACGGCGACGGCTGCCGAGAACCGTGATGTCCTGACCATCGAAAGGATGGCCATGACGGCACAAGATAACAGGCTGGCTCTCAAAGTGGTGTTTTATATCATCAGAAGAGGGACTTGTGGACGTTTTTGGACGAGCTCGGGGCGGCGCATGGAGCGGTCGATTTCTGGCATGCGTGCCAGCATCTGGGGGCAGCGAAGGCGCATGTGCATGCACCGGAGCGCTGGTTCAAGCGTCGCCGTCAGGAGTTGTTGACAGATGCGAAAGGCGTGGAGAAGGTGATCCGGGCGCTTTGCCACCAGCGTCAACGGGCCTCGACGGAGGCCGGGCGCGAGGAGTTGACGACGGTGCTCGGCTACTTTCGCAAGAACCGGCGACGCATGCAGTATGCACGGCTGCGCGAGGCGGTGCTTCCGATCGGCACGGGTGATGTGGAATGCACCAACAAATTGCTGGTCACGCGTCGCATGAAGGGCTGCGGGATGCGGTGGAGAGCGGCGGTCGGCCAGGCGGTGCTGAGCTTTGGAGGTCTGGATCTATCGGGTCGTTTCGAGGCCGCGTGGGAGTATCTGATGGCCAAGAGGAGGGACTGGACGACCCAAACCCGGCCTTGCGAGGCCGCATGCTGAAGGGTCAAAATGTCGCCATGCCAGATTCACTCCCCGCCTGACGGTCCAACCGAAAGGAGACAGACCATGTCCCGACCCACTCTCACCATTCCATCCACGCTCGTTGCCCCGCGCTCCCGTGACGCCCGCCTGACTGCGGCGCAGTGTCTGATCCTGTGGGAGACCGCCGAGCGGCTCGACGTGACGCGCATCCCGGCCCGGACAGACAAGGACATCTGGATCAAGGTGCCGGCCAGCCTTTTGCGCGGGCCACGGCCCAACAATGTCCGCCTGGCGCATCGAGGGCGGCTTTGTCCACCTGAACATCCCGGCCAGGGCGGTGCAAATGCTGCGGGGGTCGGAAACCTTCACCAAAATCGACCGAGATCGCCTTCTCGGGCTACCCGGATATGCGCGACGCCTCTTTGTCATGATCTCGGACCGGCTGCGGATGCGGCAACCCTGCTGGAGCTTTGATCTCGACGAGCTGAAGACGTTTCTTGGCGCTGAAGACAAATATCGTGCTTGGGACGCTTTTCGGAACTGGGTACTGAAGCCGGCGATGGCCGCCATCAACGCGGCCGGCGTCATCCAGCTGACGCTAACCCCCGAACGCTGCGGCAGGCCGACTGTGGCAGTGCGTTTTGAATGGATGCAGGCAGAAGCGGTGCCCGCCCAGGTCGAGCAACCTGCCGAAACCTCCGAAACCGAGGCGCCACCGGCCACTGTCCCGGAATGGAGAGATCAATTTGAAAACATTGTGCAGGAGATCCCCGCAGACGAGCGCCTGAAACCACACGAGGACGACAATCCGCCGGTCCTGCAACTGCCGACCGGCATTGACCTGGCTGCGCTGGCCTCTGCCGCGGACATTTGGTGGTCCTGTGACCTTACCATGGAAAAGCAGTTCGACTGGCGAGAAACCACCTGGGCAGTCCGCCACGTCACCCCTTCTGGCCACCTCGACCTGGGCAGAACACGGATCATGGCGGCGTATTTGCTGGCCCATACCGACCGGCAGCTGCCGGCTCCCACCAACGGCCACGCCGCTCCCGGGACGCACCATTACGCCTGACTGCATCTGAAACCGGTCTGCCAAGAGAGGGCGTCGCTACCGCGTTTCCCGCTTGGCGTTGTCTGCCGCAAGCATTGCAATATCAGTCTTGCATTCGGCCTGCCTGGTCTCGTAGAGACTGGCCGCGGCACGTGCGATGACAATTGCGTCGGCCTGGTCGTGGCTCTTCACGCCACGGCAATCCTTGCTGATCATCTCCAGTGCCTCTTTCTTGCCGATGTTGCCGCGGCCCAGGACGATCTTGCGGGCCGTCGTTACTGCAATGCCGGCATAGGGCAGGCTGCGGCTCTCGGCCCACGCGGTCAGGATCGCCACCTGTTTGTGCTGCTGGCTTAATCTTGCGCGCAGACATTGCCAAGCGCGAGGCTGAGGCCATACGGTCGGCCTCCCACGGGGTTCCCTTCACTCACCGGTTGCTTCGTAGGGACCGAGAAAGCGCTCGCCATCGAAGTGAATGAGATGGCTCGGGGTGTCGGCGCACCACACTTCGGTTTCCCAAGAGATTTCTCTTAGGTAGCGAGCCATCACCCTCCGATCCGGAAAGGCCGTGACGTAGATGAGCCCAGCCAGCGCCCCGCAGAACAAGTCGGCCAACTCGTTGTGGCGCTTGGCGTCCATCGGTCCATGGGTGGTGACCGCTTCCACGAGGAGGAACCAATTCTTCTTACCGAAGTACAGCACGACATCCGGCATTTTCCCGTGCTTGTCGACGGTCACGCCGAGGTCCGCGAGGTGCTCCTCGTCGAAACACCCCACCTTGTCTCCGGTGTCGCCCACATAGATGACATCCGCTCCGGGCACGAAACGCGGTGCGAACGACTCGAGGATGTCCCGGATGAGTTCGCTGTGGGCACCCGGCGTCAGCGCGACTTCCCGGCACTTCGCCACCTTCACCGGAATCATCTGCATTTGCCGATCCTGCGCCCATTTGGCTGCGAGCGAGGTTCCTATTTTGAGCCACCTCTTCACTGCCGCATCCCACTCTGGCGTGCCGTAGACCACGATGACCCGCAAAGCTTCCTCGCTTACCTGGTAGCAAGCATTTGGGCTGTTGACGGGCCTGGCGGGATCGTCGGGATTGTACTGTGCGATTCCGGCTTCCACGAACTGATGCATCGTCTGCCGTCGAAACGTCTCGCGGGTATTCGGTGCGTACTCGCGGCCGTAGTGCTCCCGAGCGTACTCCATGATCGGCGTGATCCCCATGAGCGGCCGCTGTAGCTGATCCCACGCTCCGGAAGGCCTGAGATCGACCATGGCAAGGAGTGTCAACGCAGAGCGGTCATTCTGCTGGCCGGGCGGCATCCCGAGAGCCTTCAGGATCGCGACCGCCTCGTCCATCTTCCGCTGTGCCGCCAGCGGGTTTTCGTCGTGTGCCATGTGTGCGATCTCTCCTTCGATGATCGTGTCGATTGCCTGCTGCGATAACGCAAGGGCATCGTGCTGTTTTCCGAGCCGTTCGAGGGTCGCGCGATCTGGGTAGCGCAACCGCCTCAGATCGGTCGCGTTGACTTGGGTATGCCCGTTGAACTGCCTGAAATAGCGGTCCACCAGCGAGCAGTTGAGGAAGAGGGCAAGCCCTTCTGCCAGATTCCCGGGCATGCCTTCGCGACGCTCGTGAAACACGTTCAGATGGTTCTCGAAGCCGACCAGTTCACCGGGGAGGTCCGAGCCATAGATGGCTGCAATGATCCGTCGCCGCTCTTCCTTGGAGGTGAACCGCCGCACAACTACGTAGCTTCCTTCGTTGGCCCACAGCCACTTTCGGCTACCGCTGGAGACCCGGATGGCGTTGGGTTTGCGCATGACTCTGGGCCAGGAAACGCTCCCGCCCCGGAAATGCGCGGGATAGAGGAGCGGTACCGCACCGTCCTCCGGCTCCGCGCGAAGTTCATTCTTGAGACGAAAATCGACCACAGGTCCCGTGGACACCTCGACTCCGATATCCTCAAGTGTCGCCTTGAAGTGGGTCATGCGGTCCATGATGCCCTGTTCGATGCCGTCGACAGCGATGTGTACGAAGCGGTCGGGATCGTTTTCGCGAATCACCGAATTCAGCGGAACCGTGCGCTGCGTAAGGTCTTCCGCCGCGCACACGACCCGTGCTGGGTCAAGCTCCAACGCGCTCCCGCAACTCGTCGTAATCGTCACGTCATGTGCGGGGCCGCCCTTGACCGCATGGACGATGATGTTTTCCTGGAGCACGTCGTCGTCATTGAACGCGCGATCTCGCCTCTCGAACACATGGATATGGCGCAGGCGCATCATCGCGAAGAACTGTCGCCGGAAGGGCCTGAAGTAGGGACCATTGCAGAACGAACGAGGGATGATGGCAACCATCTCCCCGCCTTCGCGCAGGTGTCTCGCCGACACGAACATGAACCCGGTGTACAGATTAGATGTTTCCAGACCCGCGCTACGCAGAGCTCTGCGGTGTGCCGAGCCCGTCGTGATCTTTCGGTAGGGTGGATTGAGGATGGCGTGGGTAAAGCCATGGTCGCAGCCTGGGCCGTCGAACAGCCCCGGCTGCCGGGCTACTCCGTGCTCAAGGATGAAGTCCTTTTCGAGGAGTCGACCAGTCACGCTGACCCGAGCCCTCCGGCAGCGGTCCTCCACGTGCCGAAGCGTGTCCACGAGATAGCGCGACAGCACGGTGTCGATCTCGTAGCAGACGAACTCCACCGAGCATGGGCCAGACGCCTCCGCGCAAATCCGTTCGGCGAACGCGGCGGTGAGAGACCCGACTCCCGCGCCGGGATCGAGGACTCGCAGGTCTCCGTCTGTTTCCGAAAACAGGCTCGCCATGAACCGGCCGATCGGGTCTGGTGTCATGTACTGGCCAAGGGCGGCGCGTCTCTTGGCGTCGAGCTTAAGCGAGGCATCGATTCGAAAGAAATCGACCACCTCCACAAGCGCGGCATCCTTCATGCTCGGTTCCGTCCGTGGCTCGGCCAATTCACCTCCATTATCGGCCGCTCTGTCACTGTACTGGCACCCCGATATACCCCGAAAGACGGCCTGTGATAGCCAACCGTATTGTCCCATCTGCCATCGTCACGATAGTTGTGCCATTGGGTAAAGGCGAACAAAAATGCATGTGTTTCCTCCTATCACTCCGAAAGGATCCACTACTGGTTGGCATGTGAACAAGACAACAGGTCAACACGCGGACATGCAATCACTTTCTGGAAGGCGCTATCTGGGGTTTGCCATAGGCAGCAAAAAGGTAATTCAGGGCCTCGCCAGTCAACGACTGGACCGTCGTATCCTGCTCAACGGCAAGCATCTTTACCTGCTTGGCAACTTCCGGCGGAAAATATCCGCCCACAAACGACTTGCCAACCCGAGACCGGCTGCGCGCAGGTCGAACTTTATCTGGCAACTCCGGCCGAGCAGTTTCCTTTGGTTGCTTCTTCATATCCGTCATGAGTGATGCAACAAGATCAACTTTCTTGCTCATGATTCCAGCCCCTCCAGCTTCTGCCGTATGTATGCGTGTATCCGCTCGCACTCCGCCGCCGCCTTGCCGCCTTGCTCATACTCTGCAGGAACAAGGCCCGCCGTGCTTGCATGTCGGTGCGCCACCCGGCGGCCCATCATGCAGGGACAAACCTCGGCTCCCATGTTCTCGAGAAACCGTGTAGCCTGCTCGTGCAGCGTTCCTCTCGACTCGACCATGACCAGCACCACGAGAGCTGGTGCAGATCCGAACTTCAGGTAGTCTCGCGTCGCTGCAAACGTCTCCAGATCATCGGTGGTCGGTTGCAACGGAATGATGACCAGGTCGGCAACCTTGACAGCAGATAACGCTTCCTCCTTTGCCCGGCCCGCAGTGTCGATAATAACAACATCCACGCCCTGTGCGGCAGCAACCGTCAGTGCATGGGGAAGACGTCTGGCCACCATTGGCAGAATAGCCGGCGTATCCGCATGGCGGCGATCCGCCCATTTGCAGAGTGATGCCTGCGGGTCCAGGTCAACTCCCAGAGACAATTTGCCATCATTTTCAAAAGCGACCAGCAGAATCGTCGCAAGATTTGTCTTGCCGGTGCCACCCTTCTGCCCGATGATGGCAATGGTTTTCATTCCGGCTCGTTGAATATAGTTGACATGTCAACACATATACAGGTTGGCACGTTGCCATGTCAACTTGCCGTAGTGTTGCCAACTCACGGACTCTCGAGCAAAAGATCCACAACGCTGGCCCAGGCGGATCAGAACCCGGGCCGTGGTGGCGCCCACGGATCGTCCCATGGGTCCGGATATAACTCAGGCTCGGTGTCCTGTTGTGCCTTCATTTCAGCAACTGCAGCAAGACGCTGTTCAAGGACTGTAGCTTCTTGGCCAATTTGCCCATGTCGGTTGCCAAGTTCTGCAACCGTGTGTTCAGAATTTTCTGATTCTTGGCCAAGATATTGAGCTTTTCGCTCAACGCTCTGTCGTGCTCTGCTGCTCTCTTCACTTGCCGTGACAAGGCAATCGAAACTTCTTCTTGCCGCTTCTGCTCCTCTTCGAACCGCTGCGATAATGCGTTCAATGAACGCAGCAAATGGGTTTGGATTTCGTCCATCGTTCACTCTTTCGTCATGACCATGCCCGCCTGCCCGCTCTGGAAACGGGTCAGCTCGCCCGTCCAGCCGAACGGCAGCACGATGTAGATCTCGGAAGGACTGTTCCGCTGGGTCTTGATGCCGAGGCCGTCCAACTCGCCCAGCTGTGCATTCAGGCTCTGCAGTTCCGTCATCCGGTCCTGGATCCGGTGACCCAGATAGCTCAGGACGGACCAGCTCCCGCCCGCCAGGCCTATAGTCAGGCTCAGCCCAATCAGCAGCGGAACCATCCAGGCTCGTCGTCGCCGACTGGCCATAGCGCTCGACATGGAAGCGAGCTCGGCGCTCATATGCTGCCTCCAACTGTCTCTGAAGTTCTGGAACTCGATCTCGATTATCTTGTCCAGCTGCCGACGGTGTTCCTCGCTCCGGGCCTGGAGCCGGGCGGCTAAAGTCGGCCGCGTTGAAGTCTCGCTCAAAGATTTGCCCTCTCAGTCTGTGACGCTTCCCGGTATCCGGATCAAGCACCGTGATGTAGTTCCTGCCAGCTCTCGGAATCTCCAGACCCGCTTCCTTGAGCACTTCCAGTGCCTCCGGACGGTCGCTGATCTGACCGTCCTCAATCAATACCATCAGGTATTCGGCAATCACCTCTTTTGGTGACGGCTCCACCTGCAGGGCCGCACGCAACCGGTGCTTGCGCTTGAGGATCTCCGGCCCCGGCGATAGCAGCCGCCGCCGCGCCGGATCATCGGGTTGCGCCCATCCGTACCGACAGTTGAACAAATCCCGTAGAGGGTCGAAGGTGCGCTGCCATCCCGGCGGTGCAATGTTGAGCGACTTTCCGGTATCGAGATCAACCCGGGCCGTCAGCACATGTACATGGCAGCCGCCCCCTTCCTCGCGGTGCAATACCGCCGTCCAGCAGTACCGGTCTGGCTCCAGGCTTGCCCAGGCCAGGTGCTCGAATTCATCCAGCACCTCCTCGACTTGCGCATCGGTCGGCGCATCCTCCGGCGCCCAGGCGATGACCCCCGATGTGTGGCGATGCTTGAAGGTCAGCGTGTCGGCGACCATTGCCACGTCCTCCGGATCGCCGCGCAGAACGGTCACCTCGGGGCGCAGCGTCTTTGCCGCATCACGCTCGGCCAGGAGGTAGGCGGTGGCCTTCCTGCAGGAGCCGGTGCCACGCGCCAGAAACTTCACATGCATCAGGATCGCGCCTGCAGCTGCCGCAACTCTGCCCGGATCGCAGCCAGCGCCGTGCACACCGTAAGCGGGCAAACTGGTACGTCATCGAGTCATTCCTAATCGTGAATACAGTGCTCGTCAACATCTTGCATAACTTTGTTAGAGACACAATAAGGGCTAGTTAACTTCCATATATTGTGGTTCTAGAGAATATTTCTGCTTGACACCTCTGCCCCTTCGTGCTAGAGAACGTCATGCTCAAGTTCGACAGTACATCACCGTATCCAGCCCCGTTCGGGCCGCTTTTCCAGCCCCGAAAAGCGCCATCGGGAGGTCGGTCATGACACCGAAACGGGCCCTCGAAAAGGCACTGGCTGAACGGAATGCAGCACGAAAAGACGTCACCTCTCTCACACAAGAAATTGCCTCTCTCAGGCGTCAGATAGAGTGGTTCAAGCGCCAGCTCTTCGGCGCCACATCCGAACGGCAGACGGTCAGGACGCCCGAGCAGGGACGCGACATGTTCGAGGCCGCCGGCGTCGAGTCCGGCGCCGAGACCGCCCCGTCATCCGATGATGACGCGCAGGATGACCCGTCGACTGGTGCCGGTCAGGCCGAGGAGAAGAAGAAACGCAAGCGCGGCAAGAAGAAGCGTGGCTCTGCCGTCAATGACAGCGGTCTGCGCTTTGATGCCGATGTTCCGGTCCAGGATGTGTATCTTGAACCGGAGGGTCTTGACGGCATTCCCGGGGACGAACTCGAGAAGGTCGGCGAGCATGTGGTCTGCAAGCTGGTCACCCGTCGCGAGACCTCGCACGTCGCCCGCTTCATCATGCCGATCTACAAGCGCCGCGAGACCAACGCCTTCCTCCCGGTTCCGACGCCCCCGTCGGTCTTCGAGAGCAGTTGCGTCGATGTCAGTTTCATCGCCCGTATGCTGATCGACAAGTTCATCTGGCATATGCCCCTCAATCGCCAGCACCGGCGTCTGTCTGCGGACGGCATTGAGGTCAGCCGCTCGAGCCTCAGGGGCTGGGTGCGACGTGCGATTGACCTTCTCTGTCCGCTGGCCGAGGCGCAGTGGCGCTCTGTCCTGGCGAGCGATGTCATCATGATGGACGAGACATATCTCCGGGCCGGCCGGATATCACGGGGCAAGATGCGCCGCGGCGTGTTGTGGCCGGTGCTGGGCGACCGGGGCGAGATTGTGTTTCATTACCGGCCCGATCGCCAGCACCATCATGTGGGGGGCATTCTGGGCGACTGGTCCGGGGTTTTGCACAGCGATGGCTATGGGGCTTATGCGGCCTGGTCGGAGGCGATGTCGGGACGGGTTGCGCATGCGTTGTGCTGGGCGCACACCCGTCGCAAGTTCGAGGGCTGCAAGGATCATGAGCCCGAGCATGCGGGGCGTGCTCTGGCGTTGATTGCCAAGATGTACCTGACCGAGCGGGAGGCGCGTGCGGACGGCACATCGGGGGTTGCGTTGCTGGCTGCCCGTCATAAGCTGCTGGCGCCGGCGATGGCGGCCTTCTGGGAGTGGCATGGGACGATGCTGGCGCGTGACTGGTTGCCGAAGGATCCGTTCTACCAGGCTCTGTGTTATGCCGGAGAGCGGCGTGCCGGGCTTGAGGTGTGTCTGGGTCATGCCGGTGTTCGTCTGGATACCAACGAACTGGAGCGCCAGATCCGCCCCATAGCGACGGGTCGCAGGAACTGGCTGTTTGCCTGGAGCGAGGCCGGTGCCCGCGACATCGCCACCATCCAGTCCTTGCTTCTGACCTGTCAATTGCAGTGTGTTGATGCCTGGACCTGGCTGGTCGATGTCCTGCAGCGTGTGGCCCTGCATCCGGCCCGGCTGGTCGAGGAGTTGACGCCCCGCCGCTGGCCAGACGTGTTTGGTGCGGCGCCCTTGGGCTCGGTTGTCAGTCAGCGGCCCTTCGGCGGTTCGGCCGGCGTCTATACCCCGGACCCGGAACGGCCCTGTGCATCTCCCCGGGCCGGCATGGCGGCGCCGGGATAGCCCATTCCGATGTCACCTCTCAAGCGGTCATGGCGACAATCCTGACCACACGACACATCCCTGACCTGGCCTGAGGCGAGGCCGGCCGGCCCGGCGCCGTCAGGCGGCCCGGGCGTACCGTTTGCGTTGTCTTGACTTGATGATGTCGATGCCGTCGACCAGCGCCATGAGCCCGGTGGCCGAGACCGGCTCGGCCGGATTGCTGGAGGTGAGCCGGGTAAAGAGGCCGCTCTCCAGGCGCTTGGACCAGATCCAGTAGCCGCCCCGGTCGAAGGCGATGACCTTGAGCATGGTGCGGCGTCGATTGAGGAAGACATACCAGTCCCCCGAGATCGGGTTGCGGCCGAGGCGGTTGCGCACCAAGGCCGAAAGCCCGTCATAGGACAGGCGCATGTCGGCGGGTTCGGTGGCCAGCCAGATGCGGCCCCGGCCAGGAAAGCCGGACCCGATCATGACCGGCGCATCCGCAAGACAACATCGGGCCCGAGCGTGAGCTCGATCTCCCAGTGCGGCTGTGCAGCTGGTCCGAGATTGACAAAGGGCGGCGTGACCGGGGCGGCGGCCGTGTGGCTGCCGGTGTCTTTGCGGAAGCGCTGGCACCATCTCCGGAACGTGCTGTAGCGGAGACCCTGTGTGTCGCAAAAGTCCCGGCGTGTCAGCTCCGATGATTGCCAGGTGTCATAGATGTCCCGCCACTGATCACGGCTCCGCACAGGAGCGCGCTGTGGGGTGGGTGGTGATTGTGAAATGCCGTTCTCCATGGGCCTTGTCTCCATCTGTTGTCACGGGATTGACCGAATTCAGATGATCGGAGAACAGATGCTGATCGTCAACAGCTAATCAGGACGTACCAGTTTGCCCGCTTACGGTTCATCCCCGCGTGTGCGGGCAACACGCAACGATCGTAGTATTCCTGTGGTACCACACCGGTTCATCCCCGCGTGTGCAGGCAACACCCTTGTGGACGGTGAGTCTACCAGTTTGAGCCATTTGGCACAATTGGTCTTTGGCTACATATTCCAATAGGGAGAGCGCCCAAGAGGCGCGACCAGTGATTGGCAAGAAGTGAGATCAGGTCTTTACTTCAACGTTGCCCGTAGGTCGGTCGAATGGTAACCGGCATAGCCTCGCTAGGACCAGGAATTATCGATGAGTGAACAGTTCACAGTCAGCGACATCAGTCTGGCGGACTTTGGCCGCAAGGAAATCGCCATAGCCGAAACCGAAATGCCCGGGCTCCTGGCATTGCGTACAGAGCTTTCCGAATCTAGGCCATTGACGGGTGCTCGAATTGCAGGCTCCCTGCACATGACCATACAGACAGCCGTACTGATTGAAACACTCAATGCTCTCGGAGCCAGTGTCAGGTGGGCGTCGTGCAATATCTTTTCCACGCAGGACCATGCCGCCGCCGCCATCGCGGCAGGAGGCACACCGGTGTTTGCGCACAAAGGTGAAACCCTTGCCGAGTACTGGGACTACATCGACCGGATATTCGAGTTTCCCGCTGGTGCCAATATGATCCTTGATGACGGCGGCGATGCGACCCTTTACATTTTATTGGGCGCTCGATTTGACGGTGGTGAGGTCGACATCCTGGCCAGTCCTGAATCGGAGGAGGAAGAGGTTCTGGCAGCGCAAATACGATCGCGTGCAAGTAAGTCGCCGGGATGGTTTCTTCGCCAGCGTGACGCCATTCGAGGCGTAACCGAAGAAACCACGACGGGCGTCAATCGCTTGTACGAGATGCAGGAAAAAGGACAACTGCCCTTTCCGGCGATCAATGTGAACGATAGCGTGACCAAATCCAAATTCGATAACAAATATGGCTGTAGGGAAAGTCTGGTTGACGGTATTCGACGCGCGACGGACACAATGATTGCCGGAAAGATTGCGGTCGTGTGCGGCTACGGTGATGTTGGCAAGGGATCTGCTGCCTCATTGCGTGGCGCAGGTGCCCGGGTAATGGTTACTGAAATAGACCCGATATGCGCTCTGCAGGCAGCCATGGACGGGTTCGACGTTGTCACGCTCGAAGATGCAGCACCTTTGGCCGATGTGATTGTCTCCGCAACCGGCAACAGGGATGTTATTCGCATCGACCACATTCGGCAGATGAAGGACATGGCTATCGTCGGCAACATCGGCCACTTCGACAATGAAATTCAGGTGGCGGCACTCCGAAATCACAAATGGACCAACATCAAGGATCAGGTTGACATGATTGAAATGCCTTCCGGCCGCAGGATTATTCTCCTGTCGGAAGGACGTCTGCTAAATCTGGGAAACGCCACCGGCCACCCGAGCTTTGTCATGTCGGCCAGCTTCACAAATCAGGTTCTGGCTCAAATGGAACTCTGGAACAATCACACCCAATACGAAAACGAAGTGTATGTTCTTCCCAAGTCACTCGACGAAAAGGTGGCCCGGCTGCACCTGGCGAGACTTGGCGCCAGGCTGACAGAGCTTTCCCGTGAGCAGGCAGATTACATCCGGGTTTCCAAGACCGGGCCGTTCAAGCCTGAGCACTACCGATATTGATGAACCGCCTAGCAGTGCAGTTTCTGAATCAGCACTGGCTACCTGCAAGGCTAGGGATGTTGAAGGCTCGACGAAAACCTATGGCTCGTAGCCACCGAGCTGGCACACTATTCGCCACTCTTCGGAAGTAACAGGTTGAACTGAAAGCCGTGGATTCCTGACCAATACCATTTTGGCCAAGCGCTCGTCGGACTTGCACACCGCAAGTGTTACCGGCTGCGGGAATGGTCCCACGGCCCGCACATCAACACATTCCCAGCGCGAATCATCTGTGGTGCTATCGGGATGCGCAGTGGCCATGACCTCCACGACTCCCAGTATGCGCTTCTCGCGTTGCGAGTGGTAAAAGAAACCCAGATCGCCTACTTGCATCTGCCGCATGTAGTTTCGCGCCTGGTAGTTGCGAATGCCATCCCATTCCTCGCCGACATCTCCCTTTGCAACCTGATCATCCCAACTCCACTCGCCAGGTTCGGACTTGAACAACCAGTAGGCCATGTAATTTCCTTCAATCTACAACTTAGCACTGAATCACGATCAGGCGATATGGAGAACCGAAAGGTCAGGCTTTGGCGCCCCGTTTCCCGAACCCGACCAACGGCGGACTCCTGGTATCCAGCGGCCAGCGCGATCTAACCGTCAGGTCCAGGCCATCGAACAATCCCAACCGGAAACGCTCGTGTCCAGTCCAGGCTATCATTGCACCATTATCAGTGCAAAGTCTGTGCCCGGGAATAACGCACCTGACCCCGGCGCGTCTGCACAATTTCTTCAACGACCGCCTGACGGATGTGTTGGCCGCAACACCGCCGCAAACTGCAACTGCATTCGGCAAATGGTCGAAACGATGCCGGAAAACACCAATCGCCGCGCCGGTCCTGGCAGTCAGCACATCGACAATTGCTGCCTGAAATCCGGCACACAAATCGGCAACATCCTGCTCTGAAATACGCCCCTGCGCTTCCAGGAGGCCATCGTGAGTGCGGATCAGTGCCGTTTTCAGCCCCGAAAACGACATATCGCATCCCGGGCGCCCGAGCAGCGGCCGAGGGAGAGCAAAACGCAATGCATCACCAGAATTCGCAGTTTCTTCGAGTGCCGGCCCGCCGGGCTGGTCCAATCCTAGGTACCGGGCCGATTTGTCGAGAGCCTCGCCGGGCGCATCGTCAATCGTACCGCCGATGCGCCAGTATTCGTCAACGCCCAGCACGCCCAGCAACTGACAGTGACCCCCGGAAACCAGCAGTGCCAGGTAAGGAAAATCAACCTCTGAAACCAGTCGGACGGTGAGCGCGTGGGCCGCTAGGTGGTTAACACCTATCAGAGGTTTGTTCGCTCCGACGCAAAGCCCCTTGGCAAATGAAACGCCTGCCAGCAGGCCCCCAATCAAGCCAGGTCCGGCTGTAACTGCGATGGCGTCCAATTGCGCAAGCGAAACCTTTGCCTCGCCGAGTGCTTCCCTAGTGCAGACATCCAGCTTTTCTGCATGGGCGCGGGCAGCAATTTCAGGTACGATGCCACCAAAACCAGCATGAAGGCTAGATTGGCCATGAACTATGCAGGAAAGGACTTCCGGTCGGCTGTTTCCCTCCCGGCGAACGACCGCTGAAGACGTGTCGTCACAGCTGCTTTCAATTCCAAGTATAATTTGAGCCGCGGTCATGGATGCCAATTCATTACCGATCTGCTAGCCTGTGTCATTGTTCTCCCGGCCAGTATGAAATTCCAGCAATCACATGAGATGACGACTCTACTTCTTCCCGTAATACTGACGCGACCTCAATTGGACAGCGAAACACTTGCCAGGAAAATAGCGGCTGCGGACCCTGAACTGCGAACCATAGTCTCTCCGCTCATTCGCATCGAGTATCGTTCGTGCAGCATTCGGATGGAGAACTACACTGCGGTGGTGTTTACTTCCCGCAACGCCGTACGTGCAGTCGCTGAGGTTGCACGACCGAGAGCCATGAGAGCCTACTGTGTCGGCCAGTCCACTGCGCAGATTGCCCGGGAGGCTGGTTTTGAATGCAGTGCTGCCAGCGGCACTGCGGAATTTTTGACCAGGCTGATTGTCGAAACCGGACGCAACGAAAGGCTACTGTTTCTGCGCGGGAGGCATGTTTCTGGCAATCTTGTAGAACAGCTGGCGTCAAGAGGCATGTCGATTGACGAGGAGGTAGTCTACGATCAGGTCAGACTGGACCTGAATAAACAAGCAATGTTTGCTTTACGCGCCGGACCTTGTGTCATAACTGCATTTTCCAAACGTACAGCGCGGATACTGGGAGCTCAGGTCCCGGAAGCAGCCCGAATTTCACACACTGTGTACTGCCTGAGTCGCAATATTGCCGGGGCGTTGCCAGCGTCGCTTGAGGCGGTAATCGCCTCAAGAATATCTGAAGATGCCATTGCACAGGAGCTCGTTGAAATCGCACGTGTCGCTACTGATTAACGCGAATCTGTCGGGTGGACGGACAAGCCAGTTGTCCATGCCTGTGTGCAGGCAATTATTGAGGATTTGGAGAATTCCCGGAAATGCGAGCGACAACCAGCAAACAGATTGCTCGCCCTTAGGTCTACCGATTACCGAAGAGATGGCAGCATATGTTATCATCGTCTGAAGCCAGTTGTTGTCGGTGATATTACAAGACTTGGAAATCAAACCCACAAGCAATTTGGAATTGCAGGTTCCGACGTTTAGCCCTTTGATGGATTCATCAGGACAAACTGGATAATGCCTTTATCGCCAACCGAATTGTCGAAGAGTTGCGAGCCAGCAAGCTGGAAAGACAGTTCCTTTTCGCGACGCACAACGCGAATATACCGGTTTTCGGTGATGCAGAATGGATCGGCGTATGTTCGGCAACCGAAGATCGTGCGCACATGCCAGTAGAGGCGCAAGGTTCGGTCGATATTCCGCATATTCGTGATCACGCAGCGCAGATTCTTGAAGGCGGAGAAGCTGCCTTCATGCGGCGCAAGGAAAAGTACGGTTTCGACCAATGATGGTCAAAGCAGAATTGCTCAGTCTGATCGCCAACGGTGAAAACTCCGGTATTGAGTTTGAACTTGATGATTTGCGTCCCGAGAAGCTGGCAAAGGAAATTGTAGCTCTGGCAAATTTGCAGGGAGGGCACGTTCTGCTCGGGGTTGATGATGATGGAACAATTGTTGGAATAAAACGTCCTGATCTTGAGCACTGGGTCATGGACACGGTTTTCGGACGCTATATTCATCCACTGATCACCCCGTTCTATGAGGAGGTCAAGATCAATGAGGAGGTAAAGGCCCATAAGGAGTGCCGGGTTGCTGTCATCACGATTGAGCGGGGGATAGCCAAACCGTATGTTGTTCGATACCGGGGCCGAGAGGACGCTTATATCCGGATCGGCAGCACGTCGCGGAGAGCCACGCGCGAACAACAGGTGCGATTGTCTGCCATAGAAGGGTGGTTGCATCCGGAACAGCTTCCAGTGTCGGGGAGCAAGCTGAAAGACCTGAACAGAGATTGTTTGCAGGAATATCTGTCATCCATCCTGGGTGAACAGATCTTGCCGGAATCCGAGAATGATTGGCATATGCGCCTTTGCGGTTTGGGCTTCATGAAAGAGGGTGAAGACGGCAATTCCCTTTGCACTATTGCAGGCCTGGTTTTGTTTGGTCGGTCGCCGCGTCGATTGTTGCCCTGTGCAGGAATCCGATGGGTGGCGTTCAAGGGAGACGAAAAGGATTACAATTATCTGGATGATCAGCTGATTGACGGCCCGCTGGTCGCACTTCGACGACACCTGGATGGCGGGCGCATGGAGGTGGTGGCGAATGGGATGATGGAAAATGTTATTGCTGCCATGAGCCCGTTCATTTCCAGACATGCGACAGTAAACGACAGTGTATTGATGCGCCTGCGAAGTTGGCAGTACCCGGTGGAAGCGGTACGGGAGGCAATTGTAAATGCGGTCGCACACCGTGACTGGACGCGCAACGAGTGGGTCGAGGTTGCATGTTATGCGAACAGGCTGGAAGTTCAAAGCCCGGGGGCCCTCCACAACACGATGACAGTGGAAAAGATGCTTGCCGGACAGCGCTCACCTCGAAACACCTTGATTGCCAGTGTTCTTCGTGACTATGGCTACGTCGAAGCCCTGGGCATGGGTGTGCGCCGCAAGATCATCCCTCTCCTGCGGCAACTGAATGGGACCACCCCCGAATTCATCGCCACCGAAGACAATTTGCGTGTCGTGATGCACCTGGGGGAGGATACGGCGGCAACGTAGCCTGAATTGCATCTGTACCGATCCAGCATGCGAAGTGCTGACCTGCAGTCTGGTAAGGCGGCGTTAAGGAACCGTTAGCGTTCTTGAAACTGCCGACCTGTTGAGCGGTGTGCCCTGAATCCAGATCTCTGGAACTTGCAACGCCCCTCCGGTTCGAATTGTTTGTTTCCTATCCTGCCCGTATGCGGGGGGCTTGACTATTGGGATGCTGCGCTGTTGCCAGCAAATGGCGAATTGCGGTAAGGCAGGAAGACCAAGCAGAAAGGTCATTCAATGGCAAAACCTCCTGACGACAAGGTTGAAGATGCCGAGATTCTGGTGGATGAAGACGATCACCTCCTGCCAGGTGGCGGCGATCGTGTGAGACCAGGGGACCGGTCACTGGAAAACCGGACTGAAACCATTTCTCGGGACCGCAAGACGCGAGATCGAGGAAAGCGGAGCAGATTGACTCGACGGTTCGACGGATTCGTCGCCACATTCTTCAAGCTGCTTGCATTCGGAATCATATCCGGCGCCATACTTGGAGTGGTCGCAGCCATTGTGATGACACAACTCGCCGGCCCTGAAACGTCAGAACAGGCTGCTACACTTGCCGAATTGCAAATGGAAACCGAAAGGCTCGCAACATTGCATCAGGAGTTGCGCAATGCAGTGGAAGAAAACGCCCTATCGCTTGAAAGCCTGTCGGCGGAAGAAACTGGTGTGAATCCCGCCGCGATAGACGCACGGTTGTCCGCACTGGCAGGTGCCCTGGAGACACTGCAGGGAAACCTTGGCAGCGTTGCTGATGAGGTTGGCAAACACAGGGAGCAAATTGCTCAAGTGCTCGAGACAACAGATCGAGCTAACGAGGCATACCTGTTGGAGGAGCTGAACAGGATCGAAGCAGAATTGTCACGAACTCTGCAAGAACTTGCCGCTCACGAGAACAATATACCTCTCCATGACGGTGCGCGGACAGCGCCGGCTGCAAGGTTGGATCCATCGGGTCCGGAACTGGCTATCGGTGACGAAACCGAGGAACCGACCGTAACAGGCGAGGCCAGCGTGGCGTTGCGAACAGTCGACCGCATCGATGAGCTGGCGAAGCAGATCAATGTCGTACGCGACGCCGCTGAGGCATCAGCCGCCGGGAACCTGCAGCAAATCGATCAGGTTCAAGCATCAATACAGAGTGTTTCCGCATCAATTGAAGAAGTGCAGGACAATCTGAGGTCGATCACGCTACAGATTGATGCACTGGCCCGGAACAACGAGGGCATCCCCAGTGGAGCCAGGATCGTGGCGCTCCTGACATTGCGTTCCGCGGTTGAACAGGGTCGCCCCTTCAGTCACGTGCTTGAGGCAGGGGCACTTGAAGCATCGGAAATCCCCGGCCCGCTTGCCGACCATGCAGACACAGGCGTGGTCAGCCTCAGGCAATTGCAGGACGAATTCGAGGAATATGCTTCCGCCGCCTTCTGGGTTCCGGAGGAGACTGGCGATGAGGACGGAATGAGCACCAGAGCACGCCGTTTCCTCAGTTCGCTGATCCAGGTCAGAAGCCTTCAGCCTCAAGAGGGAGACAATATCGCCGCCATTCTGTCAAGGGCCACTGCTGCAATCCGGGAAGGTGATATCGAGGAGGCACTGACGGAATTGCAGGCACTTCCCGACCAAACCCTGAGAGCACTTGACGCATGGACCGGTCAGGCCAGAGACCGGTTGGCCGCGCTGGACGCTGTTGACGCGCTCGTGGACGACTGGATTCGGCAGATGGACCGTCAGATACAATGATTTCGACACTGGTAAAGGTCTCTGCCTTCCTGGCGCTGGTGGCGCTGCTTAGCTACCTGGCGGCGCTCGTGGTGGAGGTTGATGGCGCGGTCAGGTTTGTTCTGGGCGATACTGAATATTCGACCCGGCCGATTGTCTTCATGCTGTTGCTGCTTTTGCTGATACCGGTGGCCTGGGCAGCATTCTTCGTGATTGGCCTTTGCACCGCTATCGTCAAGTTTGTTGCCGGAGACGAAACGGCCCTTACCCGATACCTTAACAGGAATCGCCGAAGCCAGGGCTTTCAGGCGCTGGCGGACAGTATGGTGGCGCTGGCGTCTGGCCAGCCCAAGCTGGCCCAGATCAAGGCGGAGATAGCCGAGCGAAACTTGCGTCGACCGGAACTGACAGGATTGCTGGAAGCCCAGGCCGCCGAACGGCTGGGCGACAACAAGCGCGCCGTGGAGGTCTACAAGAGGATGCTCTCGCATGAACAGACGCGCTTTGCCGGGTTAACCGGAATCCTCAAGCACAAGCACAGGGAGGGAGATTTCGAGATAGCCGTGACACTCGCCCGGAGGGCGTTCGAAATGAATCCTTCGCATGAAGAAATACAGAAGATCCTCTTTCGGCTGCAGCTAGACCGTGAAGACTGGGCGGGGGCCAGAATCACCCTGCAGGCAAAACACAGGCACAAGAATATTTCGACTGCTGAATTCAAGAGACAGAACGGATCTCTCGCCATGGCCGAATCCCGGGCCAGGGCCGCGCAGGGTGAAACCTCCAGGTCGGCCGCTCTGGCAATCGAGGCGAACAAACTGGCCCCGGGGCTGGTGCCTGCCGCCGTCGAGGCGGCCAGGGTGCGCCTTCGAGCTGGCGACAAACGAGTTGCAACCCGCATTCTCGTCAACGCCTGGAACCAGATGCCTCATCCTGACATTGCGGCTCAATATTCCAGGATCGAGCCCGACGAGTCATCGGAAAGGCGGCTCGGCCGTTTCAGGCGACTGGTTGCAAAGACGATCGATCATTCGGAATCACGCCTTCAGATGGCGGAACTGGCCATGGCAGACGGCAATTTTGGACAAGCCCGGCGTGAACTCGGCACAACCCACATCCATGCCCCGACAATTCGCTCTCTGCTGATCCTGGCAGCAATAGAGAGGGGCGAAGGTTCTGCTGATTCTGTTGTCAGGGACGTTCTGTCGCAAGCCGTTTCGGCTTCCCGCGGACCGCAATGGGTCTGCAGTTCCTGCCGCACAATACATTCAGGGTGGGTGCCCGTGTGCGCCAGCTGCCATGCATTCGATACGTTGTCCTGGTCTGATGCAGGCATGGCTGACCAGATGCACCCCTCGTCGACAATAATGTTGCCTTTTGTTCAGTCCGAGGAGCAAAGCGGTTTGCTTTCCGACCGTTCGGAATTGCGGCCGCAACTGCCCGGTTGAAGGGCTGCGAGATAGCGGACAGGATCCGGACTTGAATTCTGCAGCCATGTCCTTTACCCGTCAGCACTCCGCGGCAATTGCCAGGCGGACTTTGCCGATGTAGCTCAGGCGGTAGAGCGGGTCATTCGTAATGACTAGGTCGGGGGTTCGAGTCCCTCCATCGGCACCACCAGCCTGTGAAAGGACAGCTTTTTCGCTTCCGGGACAGGGTAGTTTCTATACGCCGTAGATGATGAGAATCAGCAGGGTCAGCAATGAGCCTGACAATCCGGCGACCAGCAATTTGAGGCGAAAACTGGGTGGCGGATCGACTGCAGCCGGCTCAAGACGCCGTGAAGCGGCAGCAAGCAACTCGGGAAGTTGAGGCGCAAGGCGCGACAGGGTGCGGGCGGACCTGACCAGATCCCTGATGACAGCCCGGGGGCCAACTTGGTCGCGAATATAGCCCTCGACCACCGGCCGGGCCACATCCCACATATTCAGATGCGGGTCCAGACTGCGCGCCACGCCCTCGACCACGACCATGGTGCGCTGCAACAGGATCAACTCGGTACGTGTCTGCATCCCGAATCTCTCGGTCACCTCGAACAGATGGGCCAGCAACCGCGCCATTGAAATACGGCTTGCATCCATACCGACCATCGGTTCTCCAACGGAACGCAGGGCCTGGGCGAAATCGTCAATGTCCTGATCCGCAGGGACATATCCGGCCTCGAAATGGACCTCCGCAACGCGATGATAGTCCTTTTCTATGAATCCCATGAGGATTTCGGCATAGACACGCCTGGTAAAGGTATTGATGCGTCCCATGATACCGAAATCGAGCATGACGAATTCGCCCGCCGCGGAAACCTTGAGGTTTCCCTGGTGGAGGTCGGCATGAAAATATCCGTCGCGGAGAGCCTGTCGCAGGAACATCTGGATTAACCTGGCGGCCAGGTCCGGCAGGTCGTGTCCCGCCTCGCTGAGTTCATCGACATTGCCAAGGTTGATGCCTTCGGCCCAATCCACTGTAACCACTCGTTTGCCCGAAAACTCCCAACGAACGGTTGGCACGAGCACACGGTCGTGGACCGAAGCGGTAGCAGCCAGTTCGTCCGCAGCCGCTGCTTCCATGCGCAGGTCCAGTTCTCGCATGACAACGCCTTCAAAATGCTCCACCACCTCTCTGGGCCTCAGCCGCCGCGAGGCTGGCGCGAAGGTGCGAACGAGCCAGGCAGCAAAATAAAAGGCATCGATGTCGCGGCGAAATGCCCTCTCGATATTGGGCCTCAGTACCTTGACAGCCACATCCTGACCGCTCCGGTGCAGCGTGGCACGGTGCACCTGCGCGATCGAGGCAGCAGCAATCGAATCACTGAAGTAGGAAAACTCCTCGTCGACCTTGATGCCTAACTCGGATTCGACCATCCGCCTGGCTTCGTCGGTGGCGAACGGAGGCAGCTTGTCGAGCAAGACACGTAACTCACTCGACAGTTGATTGCCGACCACATCGGGGCGGGTCGAGAGAAGTTGCCCGAATTTGATGTAGGCAGGTCCGAGTGCGGTCAGGGCGCGCGGGACCGGAGCCAGATTCCGGTCACCCCTGAGGCCGAACAGGGAGAAGGGCAGGCCGATGGCGCGGGCGAGTATGCGAAGATTCGGGTGCAGGTCGAGCGTTCCCAGGACAACCCTCATGGCGCCGGTCCGTTCAAAAGTGGCACCGGTCCGGATCAGCCTGAAGATGTTGTGAGCACCGCGCACGGTTTACAACTTCCATCCCGAATGAAGTGCCGCAATTCCCATGGACAGATTCCGGTAGCTGACCCGGTCATAGCCACAGTCGGTCATAAGGCCCGCCAATGCGTCCTGGTCGGGAAACCGCCGTATGCTCTCGACCAGATACTGGTAGCTTTCGCGGTCGTTGGCAATCAGTCGACCCATGGCCGGAATGACCCGGAAAGAGTAATGGTCGTAAAGCCATTGCAGCCCCTCATTGGGAACCTGGCTAAATTCAAGTACAACAAGGCGCCCGCCGGTTCTGAGAACCCGGTGAATTTCAGCCAGCGAATCTCCGACGGATCCAAAATTGCGCAGACCGAAACTGACAGTGCAGCAATCGAAACTTGCGTCGGGAAATGGCAGGCGCTGGGCATCTCCCACAATCCATCGAATGCGCTTCCTGGCACGATCGCCTGCTGACTTGCGTCTCCCCTCGGCAAGCATGTCTTCAGTAAGATCGACGACCACCACCGCAGCAGCCTGCGGGGCGCGTGAAAGAACGCCGCGGGCTACATCGCCTGTTCCGCCGGCCAGGTCGAGAAACCGCCGGCCGTCGAGCGGTGCCAGCCAGTCGAGGAGTGCATTTTTCCACAGCCTGTGGATGCCGAGGGACATCGCGTCGTTCATGATGTCGTAGCGGGATGACACACTGCGAAATACTTCTTGCACCAGGCGGGGCTTCTGTTCGGCGTCAATGGTCCGGAATCCGAATGACGCAGAATTGCTTGCAGAAGCGCCGGAAGACTTATCCATGATTCCCGATCTCCAGGGACGTCGCTGATGCCGAAACACGCCATTGTGTCCAATTGGACTATTGCAGTCTTATGCCAGAACTTCCCGAAGTTGAAACTGTAAGGCTCGGTCTGGAGCGGTTCATGACTGGCCGCCGGATTGAAGCCATTGAATTGCATCGCCTGCGCCTGCGGACGGAATTGCCGTCTGACCTGGTCGGCACCCTGACCGGATGTGTGGTCAAGCGGACCGGACGGCGTGGCAAGTATATTCTTGTCGACACGCGTTGCGGCCACACCCTGCTCTGCCATCTCGGCATGACGGGTCAGTTCCTGGTTACAACGGCTGGAGAGCCAAATGACGCAGGTCCGGAGCCGGACCCGCACGAGCATGTCGTGCTGAGGATGTCAGGAAATGTACGCATCGGATTTCGGGACCCGCGTCGGTTCGGCCTGCTGGACGTCATTGCCACCGCGGATGTGCCGACCGACAAACGGTTGAGAGACCTCGGCCCCGAACCTCTCGGGGATGATTTCAACGCAAGTTACCTCTATGCAGGATTGCGGGCCAGGCGGGCCCCGGTCAAGACTGCCCTGATGGACCAGAGGCTGGTTGCCGGACTTGGCAACATTTATGTATGCGAGGCGTTGTGGCGCGCCGGGATTTCGCCGCGGCGGAGCAGCCGCCGCATCGCAAGAAGACGAGTAGACAGGCTGGTGGATGCAATTCGCGAAACTCTCGACGAGGCGCTGGCGGCCGGCGGGTCTTCGCTCCGCGATTACCACGCAGTCGATGGCACATTTGGCACCTTCCAGCACCGTTTCCGGGTTTATGGCCAACAGGGCAGCAGGTGTCCGCGCCCGGGATGTGAAGGCATAGTGCGGCGCATCGTCCAGGCAGGACGATCTTCATTCTATTGCCTCTCCTGCCAGAAATAGGCCTGGCATGACAGGCGCACATATCGCCGAACTGATTGCAAAACGGCGTGCAATCCTGCATCTCCGCCCTGCGGGGAGGGCGTCTTTCGACTGGAGAAGAATTCGCAGGATTGCTGACTTCACAATCCCGGTGCCGCTCCTAGGCAAAGGGAGATTACAGACCACCAGCCACACATCGTTTCCAGCAATGCCGCTCGAGCAACAAATCGGGAGAACAACACATGGCCTTCACATGCATCAACTCGGAAATCAGCGACCGGGTGGCGAAAATTTCCCTGACACGGGGGAAGATGAACCCGCTAAACCGGCAAATGCTGGGCGAGCTTTGCACCGCTCTCGGGCAACATGAAGCCAACGACAATGTGCGATGCATGATATTGACTGGAAATGACGAGAATTTCTGCGCCGGAGCCGACATCAAGGAAATGGCCAATCGGGAATTCGTGGACCTGGTGAAGAATGATGGATTCGGAGAGGTAACCCAGGCACTGCGCAGCTGCCGCAAGCCGATCATAGCCGCAGTCAGGGGACTGGCTCTGGGGGGCGGATGCGAGTTGGCAATGATGTGTGACATCATCTTGGCCGGGAATTCTGCCAAGTTCGGTCAACCCGAAATCAATCTGGGACTCATTGCCGGCATTGGCGGCACGCAGAACCTGACACGCGCCGTTGGCAAGTCCATATCAATGGAAATGAACCTGGCAGGAAGGTGGCTTAGCGCCGAGGAGGCGCAGAATTTCGGGCTGGTTTCAAGGGTGGTTGACGATGCCCAGTTGCGCAGCGAATCAGAGCAGTTGGCAAAGCGCATTTCCGAAAAACCGCCGCTGGCTATCCTGGCGGCCAAGGAGGCTGTTCTGAGGGCAGCCGAAGTATCATTGAGCGAGGGATTGCTGCACGAGCGCCGATTGTTCCATGCCCTTTTTGCAACGCGGGACAAGGATGAGGGGATTCAAGCCTTTATCGAGAAGCGGGAACCGCGCTTTCAGGGACGTTAGTCCCGCTTTCCTGGATGCCAGAATGTCTTGAGGACCCGGCAATTCTGTACGAGCGGCCCTCAAGGGCACATGGCCAGGGCGCCTTCGCAAATTGCCGTGATGTGAGGTGCCGGGAGCGCTCATGCGTTCGCCGACCGGGAGAACTCACCCGGGCTTGGCAGCACCATGCGGCCCGTGAAGAGGCTGCGCACGCATTGACATTGACAATTGGCGGCACTACGTAGCCCCGACGCAAACCATCCACGCTGCAACAGAGTATCCGACCATGGCAAATCTGCAACAAGCCAAGAAGCGCGCTCGACAGACGGTCAAACGGACTGAAGTCAACCACGCGCGAAAGTCTCGGATTCGCACGTATGTGCGTCGGGCCAGGGATGCCTGTCAGGGCGAAGACCAGAACCTGGCCAGGCAGGAAGTCCTGCAGGCGGAGCGGGAAATCATGCGCGGTGTGACCAGGGGCGTAATGCACAGGAACACCGCACGCAGAATAGTTTCAAAGCTCTCCAGGCGCGTTCGCCTGATGTCCACCTGACTTCGAGAACGGCGGACCTGCCGCCGGCAGCCGGGCGCGGCGCAGGCCGCTGACCCCCGGAACGCATTCTTCCTGAACCACCGTCGATACGCGGCACAGGGCACATCTGTTATCCAGCACCGTGGCCGCCGCGATTCCAGCCTGATCCATTCGGCGGGTTTGCGCCTGTCGGTACCAGGCCGACCAGGCATTGCTCCGGAGTCCCGGGGGATTGTGACCGGAACGGCAATTCAACTCATACGAAGTTTCGCATCGCAGGGGCCGGCAAGTGGCGAATCCGGGAAGGCGTTTCTCTTCAAGGGCGCCGACAGGATTCGGCATGTGCGAATCAAGTTCCAATACTGGATTCGTGTCGACAGTAGCGTCCATGAACCGGTTACGACGTCGCCTGCTTACCTCAACGCAAGGCGGGGACCACACGGCAATTGGCGAAGTGCTTCAACGAATCGAACAAGAGTCTGTAGATTCATATCGGGTATATCTAATCTGACAACTCTTGCGGCTGTGCCGTAATAGCAAGCGATTCAGACGCTTTCCGCGCAAGCTGGCAGTTCCTCTAGACAGGATTTGCAGGGACCGCACTATAGCGGCTAGCAAGGGGAATAAAGGGAGGCAGGTAATGGATCACAAACCGCGCAACGAAGTGCCTGAGCTTGATCCGCAGAGCGTATGGGAGGAACTGGCGGATAGCCCGAGCACGGCATTGGTCGATGTTCGAACTCGCCCTGAATGGGCATTCGTCGGCGTTGCAGATCTCTCGCATATCAATCGCAGGATGGTGTTGGCTGAATGGAGGGCTTTTCCTGACATGAAACTGAACGCCGGGTTTCTTGAAGAGCTCAAGGCCCGATTGCACAATGAATTGCCGGCGAACATCTTCTTTATGTGTCGTTCAGGTTCACGCTCCCGAGACGCGGCGCGCTATGTTGCCGCCGCCACAAGCGAGGAAGGCCATCCGGTACGGTGTGTCAACGTTGACGAGGGTTTCGAGGGCGATTTGAATGCAGAAGGTCACCGTGGAAGCGTGAATGGCTGGAAAGCACGGGGATTGCCATGGAGGCAGTCCTGACCCAGGCAGATTGCTCACCGATTCAAGATATGTCGAACAATTCGCCCTGGCCAACTGTCAGGCAACATCTGGAGTTGTTGCTCGGACAGGATGTCCTGGCCAACTGGTTCTCGAAGGTAGACATTGCCGCCGTGGATGGCGGCATGATTACGCTTCGAGTGCCAAGCACCTTCACTGGCGAGTACATTTTGTCGAACTTCTCCGAGGAGATCGTAGCGAGTTGCAGCCACTCCGGACTAAAGGCGTATGGTGCTGCCTATCGGGTTGCCGCCAGGCGGCCTGAAGCGGGTGCTCCGGAGGTCGGGGCAGCAGAACGCAAGATGTCGGTGGCCCCGACCGACCTGCGAGGTCTGAAACTCAACACCCGATACACATTCGACTCGTTTGTCGCGGGTGAGGCAAACGGTCAGGCCTGCGATACCGCCCGGCGGATTGCCCGGGGCAACTTTCCCGGGCTCAACTCGCTCTACATTTATGGACATGTCGGGCTGGGCAAGACGCATTTGCTCAATGCCATCTGCTGGTTGCGGAAGTCATCCTTCCCGGAGCTGAAGCTGCTTTTGATGTCGGGTGATCTGTTCATGGATCAGTATGTGCGCGCCGTTACCGGCAAGCGGCTTATCGAGTTCAGGGAGCAGATGCGTTCAATCGACCTGCTCGTGGTCGATGACATTCAGTTTATCGAAGGGCGGCGTGGCACGACCGAGGAACTGGAACTCACGTTTTCAGCCCTTGCGAGCGAGCAGAAACAGATTGTCCTGTCCGGGCAGAAACCGGTTGATGCCATGACGGGTCTGAATCCACGCCTCAAATCACGCCTGCTGCAGGGACTAGTGATCGGTGTAGGCCAGCCGAGCTACGAGTTGAGAATGCGCATCCTGCAGCGCAAGCTTGAGGACTGGCAGGCCGAGTATCCCGAATTTGTAATCGAACCGGGCGTGCTCGAACGCATTGCCAGGCTGGTAACGGGGGACATCAGGTGCCTTGAGGGTGCCTTGCAGCGATTGCTGGCAACTGCAAGTTTCCTGCACCGTGGGACGATCACGGGGGAACTGGTCGACCATGTCCTGTCGGACTTGACACCGTCAGCCGAGCCCGTTCTGGAGATTGATGACATCATAGGCACGGTAGCGGAGCATTTCGGCATCTGCCCACGCGACCTGAGAGGTCAATCCAGGGTGCGAAAGGTCGTAAGGGCCCGCCAGATCGCCATTTACCTGTCCCAGAGAATGACCTCCAGATCGCTTATGCAGATTGGCGCCTGCTTCAAGCGCGACCGCACTACGGTCATGTATTCTGTCAAGCGGGTCAGCAGTTTTCGCCAGAGCGAGGAGGCAGCGGACCGGGCTGTGCGTCAAATCGAGTCGAAACTACGCTACGCAAACAGGGCGTAGAATTTTCTGTTATTCTTCACGCGGCGCGGCGGTTCTCAAATTGAATCCGCCGCACAATGCAGGCATAAGGTGGTTTCCGGCGCATCGGGGTCGAACCAGTCCGGTTTTGGATTGCGGCAACTGGTTCCGGCCGCAGGGTTGCCGCTGACCCTGTCAGCGGCAAGCTTGATGCAGCGGCAGGTCTGGCAAGGAGATGCTCTCACATGAGATTTACCATTAGCGCGGCAACCCTCAACAATGTTGCAAGTCGGCTTCGTTCGGTTGTCAGTCAAAAGAGCCCCAAGGTCATTTTGCACAATGTGGCAATCGAGGCGGAGAGCACACATGTCAGGTTCAGTGCCACTGACCTTTACAGCCAGATGGATATTGACGTACCGGTAATCCCGGAACAGGCCGGTGCGACGACAGTATCAGCCAGGATACTCGCCAACCTGGCCAAGGCCCTGCATCCCGACAGCATGGTTGCAGTCAGGCTCGTGCCCGACAAGGGCAGACTGGAACTGTTGGCAGGCCATGCCAAGTACGAACTGGTCGTGTTGCCCATTGCCGATTTCCCGAGATATGACGAGACCGTCTTCGAAAGGACATTTGCGATTGCGCCGGCCACGCTACGCCGGCTGTTCCAGCGCTCGAGATATGCCATTTCCCTCGATGAAACCCGTCGCAATCTCCATGGTGTCTATCTGACCTGTGAGGAAGGCGACCAGCCGTTGCTGGTTGCGGTCGGGCTGGACGGGTATCAGATGGCTATTGTCGAAGCCGAGGCCACCGAAAGTGTATTGGGATTGCCGGGTTCGATCATTCCGCAAAAGCTCGTCGCGGAATTCTCGCGGATTCCCCGGGATGGTTCCGATATCGAGATCTCGCTTTCCGAATCAATGATTCAGTTCAAGACCGAATCGATGTGTTTCCTGTCAAGACTGATCGATGGTTTCTATCCCGAGTACCGCAGGCTGGTGCCGACCGAAACGGATTTTCAGGCCGAGTTCGAAGCCCAGGACCTGATTAATGCGTTGAAGCGCGTAACCACGATTTCCAAGGACCAGAATTGTGGTGTGAATCTGACGTTGTCCCGCGGCAGCATGAAGCTCGAGGTTCTGACCGCTGGCCAGGGTCGGGCCGATGACGAGATTCCCCTCGTCTTTGACCATGATGATTTCAAGGTCCGGTACGGCGTACGCAACCTGTTGAATGTACTGGAGCTCATGAGCGACAGCCAGGTGACACTTTGCTTGCGTCGCAATGAGGGGGCTTCGGTAATTCTAGACAGCAAGGATCCTCGTTCGCAGCATATCATCATGCCGGTCAGGTTGTAAGGCCAGCGTTCGGCAGGCAGCAGCCAACCGACCCCGTAGGTGCCGGCGGCGTCTCCGGTGAACCCATGTCGCAAGTTTCGCGGGTCGAGTTGTACAATTTCCGCTGTATCCGGCGCTTCACGATTGACGCTGACCCGCGCCCGACGATCATTCACGGCGCCAATGGCAGCGGCAAGACCAGTATACTCGAGGCGCTGTCGCTCTGTTCGCCAGGACGCGGCCTGAGGGCGGCACCTGGCGGCGATTTATGTCGACGCGGGCAACCAAAGGGCTGGCGATCCAGGATTACTGTCACCGGAGGCGATTTTCCGAACCTGATAGAGACGTTTGCCAACCCCGGCGCACCTCGCCGGGTTCGCATTGGCGGCAAGTCGGCCCGGCAACTTGACCTGTTGAAGTATTTGCGGGTGATATGGCTGTCGCCCCTGATGGATCGAATCTGGGTTGACGGAGCCGATGGAAGGCGAAAGTTTCTGGATCGTATGGCGATGAGTTTTTCACCCCGGCACCCAACCCATGTTGTTCGTTACGAGAAGGCCATGCGCGAGCGCAATCGGTTGTTGCGCTGGCCGGAACATGACGCCGGCTGGGTCAGTGCTCTTGAGGCACAGATGGCGGAGAACGGAATTGCCGTCCGTGATGGACGGCAAGCCGCTGTCGAGCATTTGCAAGGCAGCCTGGACGCCGGCGCAGCAATCCTGCCGGCAGCGCAACTTGATATTTCCATGCCAGACACCACGAAGGCTGCCACCAGTGTTTCGTCCCTGAAGGATGTGTTCCGTGCCGGCCGACACCGGGACATGCAGGCCAGGCGCGCCTTGAACGGCCCCCACCGCGCCGACCTTGGCGTTGTAAATACAAGGAACAGGATGCCTGCGAGACTGTGTTCAAGCGGCGAGCAGAAGGAGCTCTTGCTGGCTATAGTGCTGGCACACGCCCGTGCGGTCTTCGATCGGTTTGGTCAGCGGCCGGTGCTGTTGCTTGACGAGATTGCTGCCCATCTGGATGTTGGGCGGCGCTCGGTTCTGCTCGAGCTAGTCCGGGATTCACCAGCCCAGGTCTGGATGACGGGAACCGGGATTGCGGCCTTTGCTTCCGTGCAGGAAAGTAGCAACCTGATCGATACCACAGAACTGGCAACAGGCCGCCAACCATGAACCAGAAGGTCCAGCAGACACGCATCACCCGCAACATCAAGGTGATCGAAGAGACGTTTGCGCCATTGGCGGGAAGCAGGATACTCGATATTGGCTGCGGCAGCGGACATCTCTGTCGCGCCCTGGCAAGACGGCAAAGCCTCCCGACCGGCATAGACGTCAGTGGTGCTGTCCTGACCCGTGCGCGCGTCTTGTGTCCTGATCTGGATCTTGTGCAATGCAGTGCCGAGAATCTGCCCTTCGAGGATGGCAGTTTCGACGGTGCCGTAATGATGAACAGCCTGCACCATGTGCCGAAAGACGCCATGGAACGGGCCTTGCGCGAAGCGCTTCGGTGCATTGGAAGAGAATGCCGCCTCCTGATTCTGGAACCTGAAGCTGCAGGACCATGGTTCGAAATCATGCAGCCGCTGGACGACGAGACCGAAGTCCGGGCCTGGGCGCTGGAAGCAATTGATCGGTTTTGCCGCTGGCAACCGCATATCGAACGCCGGCAATTCACCTACGAAACATCCGATGCGGTCAGCAATGTCGATCAGCTCATCGGCAAGGCGGTCGAGGTTGACCAGCGGCGCAAGAAGAAAGCAGACCGACTGCGTAGCGAAATCGACCGGCGCCTTCATCTGCATGCCGTTCCATCCGGGCAGGGATTTGTGCTTGGTCAGCCCATGGTGGCAATTATTCTCAGTCGGGTCGGGAGAAACCGCCCTGGTCGTGAAAACACGCAGGCCTAAACCGAGAGGTTCGAAGCGTTCAACGCGTTCTGCATGATGAATTCCTTGCGAGGCAGAACTTCTGCCCCCATCAGCTTCACGAACATGTCATTGGCTTTGGCCACATCATCGACCCTGACCCGCAACAGCACCCTTTCGTCCGGGTCCAGCGTGGTTTCCCACAATTGTTCCGGGTTCATTTCACCGAGACCCTTGTATCTCTGTACGGTCAGACCCTTGCGCCCGACGTCCAGTACAGCCTGCAGGAGTTCGCTAGGCGTGTGAACCATCGCTGTATACTGCCGATGTTCGAATGTAGCCGGCTTGAAGTATACCTGGCTGAGGGCATCAGACATTTCGGCAAGTTTGCGTCCGGCGTGAGAACGGACAACCAGGGGCCGCAAGACGCGCATTTCCTCGATGCCGCGCACTGTTCGGCGAAAAACCAGACCACCATCCTGTTGCGGACGGCCAATCCAGCCCTTTTCATATTCCAGGGCAGCCATGTCCATCCGGGTTGCAACACGGTCTGCAGCTTGCTGAGGTCGTGTTGACAGCCAGCCCGGCTCCAGTACGCCTGCAATGGCGGCGTGTTCAATCGCCGGTATCCAGTGTGCCGGCCGAAAGGCCTCCAGCAGCTTGTCGGCCGCACGCGCCTCCTGCACAATTCGAACCAGGTCACCGCCGGCGATTTGTTCGCCCGAGCCGAGCCGAAGGAGAGCGCCATCGGCGCCCTGACTGGTGAGAAAGTCATTCAGGGCATCCATGTCCTTGAGGTAGGAGGACACATTGCCTCGCTCGACCTTGAACAGCGGGGGCTGGGCAATGTAGAGAAACCCGCTCTCGATAATCTTGGGCATCTGGCGGAAAAAAAAGGTGAGCAGCAAGGTGCGAATGTGAGCCCCGTCTACATCGGCGTCGGTCATGATCACGACCTTGTGGTAGCGCAACTTGTCAATGTCGAATTCGTCGCGCCCGATGCCCGCTCCCAACGCCTTGATCAGGGTTCCGATCTGCTCATTTCCCAGGATCGCGTTCATTCGCTTACGTTCGACATTCAGGATCTTGCCGCGCAGCGGCAGAATGGCCTGGAAACCCCGGGCCCGTCCCTGCTTGGCTGAACCGCCGGCTGAATCACCCTCGACGATGAAGAGTTCAGCCAGTTCGGGGCTTTTTTCCTGACAGTCGGCGAGTTTCCCTGGCAGTGAAGCGATTTCCGTGGCAGATCTCTTGAGCACCAGGTCACGTGACTTGCGCGCCGCCTCGCGGGCTTCGGCAGCCAGTGCAATCTTGTTGAGTATGACCTTGGACTGACGCGGATTCTGCCGAAGCCATGCCGTCAATCTTTCTGCAACCAGAGAGGAGACCGCCGTCTGGACGTCGGTCGAAACCAGCTTGTCCTTGGTCTGCGAACTGAAATCCGGTTCTGGCCGGCCAATCGAAATGACGCAGGTCAGCCCTTCGCGGATATCGTCGCCGCTGAGCTTCATACGGGCAATTTTCGCTTGACCATATTCGGCACAGTACTTCTTGACGCTGCGTGTCAGGGCGGAGCGGAAGCCGGCAACATGGGTGCCTCCATCAATCTGGGGAATGTTGTTGGTATAAGCCTTGATGACTTCACTGAGCGAGGTCGTCCACCACAGGGCGATGTCGATCTCGACCTTTCCCACGAGACCGGTCATCCTGATCGGTTGATCAAGCAACGGCTTTCGAGCCTTATCCAGCCAGCTCACAAATTCTGAGACGCCGCCCTGGGAATGAAATCCGGCCTGGCGGACTTCGTCGCCACGCTCGTCGCGCAGGCGGATTTGCAAGCCGGAATTCAGGAACGCCAATTCCCGAAAACGCGCCTCCAGCCGTTCCCAGCTGTAGTCAAGACGGCCAAACTGGTTGATGGCAGGCAGAAAACGGACATGCGTTCCGGTGTCCATTCCGCAGTTTCGAACTGCCTTGAGAGGCTCTTCAGCGACGCTGTCAACAAAGCGGACGAAGTGAAGGAAACCCTCGCGTCTGACCCGGACCTCAAGCCAGTCAGACAGTGCATTGACGACCGAAACCCCGACACCGTGGGTTCCGCCGGAAACCTTGTAACTGTTGCTGTCGAACTTGCCGCCGGAGTGCATGTTGGTCATGATCACTTCAACGGCCGAGTAGCCCTCCTCCTCGATAATGCCTACAGGAATTCCGCGGCCATTATCGGACACCGAAACGCTATTGTCGTCGTGGAGCGTCACCTGGATCTTGTCGGCGTGTTTTTCGAGGGCTTCATCGACGCCGTTGTCGACAACTTCGTAGATCAGATGGTGCAGCCCATCGCCGTTATGGACATTGCCGATATACATCCCCGGACGTTTCTTGACGCCGTCCAGGCCATGCAGGATCTTGATCCTGGTTTCATCATAATCCTGACTTGCCAGACTGCCCTCGTTCACAGGAGACTCCACTAGAGGAAGGGAATTGCCGTCGGTGGGAGACAGCTTTCACTACCCTCCATATATGGTATCCGGGCACCGCAACTGCAACTTTGCTTGCACAACTTGCAGCAGGTCAGCGATAGGTTGACAGCATGAAGCGCCACGGTGTTGAAATCAAGTTGCGGGCAGCCACTCTGGATGACCGGCGGCGCATATATCGCTGGCTGGCGCAGTCCGATGCCACCGCCGAAATGATGGGACCGCCTTGGTTCCCCGATCACCCGGTCCCGACCTATGCCACCTTTTGCAAGGACTACGATGAATCGGCATTCGGAGCCAGTGACCGGTTCCGCGTGTTCGTGATTATTGCCGCCGGATCGGAAATCGGGGCCATCAGCTACTTCGTCCGTGAAGACGTGGCCGAGCTTGATATCTGGATCGCATCTCGTCGGGACTGGGGGAAGCGTTGCGGGCCGGCAGCAATCGAACGGGTCGTACAACTGCTTGAAGAGCACAGGCTGGCACGGGCGTACATCATGCGTCCATCGGCTCGAAACCGCCGTGCAATCGCAAGCTATCGTCGGTCGGGTTTCCGGGACTATGATCCGGAAGTTCATGACATTCCTGCATGGTGCCTGCACGAAGGTCTCGATTACGCCGATGCCGTTGTGCTCGTTCGAGTGTCCACGCAATTGTCATGAATTTGTGAGTCGCCGCTGCGCTGTAACGGCAGGGGAGGACGTTCAAACCGACATGTGCCCGAATGATCGCAGCAAGTCGGTGTCGACTTTGTCAGCCTGTTGCAACAAACGGGGATTGGCTACATAAGGCCGGAGTGTGAGTCCGGGTCGCTCGGCTTTTGCCGCGCGACAGTTGCCATCTACAGGAGTTGGGAATGCAAATCCGAAACGACAACACAGCCCTGATTGTAATCGACGTCCAGAATGACTTCTGCAGCGGCGGTGCGCTGGAAGTTCCCGATGGTGACAGCATTGTGGGAACAGTAAACGCGCTGATGGAGGTCGCGGCAAGATCAGTGCTGACCCAGGACTGGCACCCTGTGGACCATTCGTCCTTTGCCTCCAGCCATGAGGGCAAGGCGCCATTCTCGACCACGGAAATGCCATATGGAACACAGGTCTTGTGGCCTGACCATTGCGTGCAGGAAACGGACGGCGCTGACTTTCATCCGGACCTGAGGGTGCAGTCGGCCACACATACGGTTCGCAAGGGATTTCGGCGCGAGATTGACAGTTACTCGGCTTTTTTCGAAAACGACCGGTCGACTCCAACCGGACTTCACGAACACCTGTCCTCGCGCCGCGTCGATTCCATCCTATGCGTCGGTCTGGCAACTGATTTTTGCGTCTATTACTCGGTAATGGATGCGCTGGCACTGGGTTACACGGTCGCCATATGCGAGGAAGCCTGCCGTGCCATCGACCTCGAGGGGTCGCTGGCCGCAGCCAGGGCCGACATGTGGCGGGGAGGTGCCCTGGCGGTATCAGTCGACGAAATTCCTGGCGCGGCCGGGAACTGAGTGAACCAGTGTATCCCGTGACGGCAGACATCGCCACCCGGGTATTCAATCACAGCTGGAAGATTGATCCGATTGTCCGGTCACTGATCGATACCGATTTCTACAAGTTGCTGATGTGTCAGTTCGTGCTGGAGCGTTTTGCCGACACCCCTGTTAGGTTCGGGCTCATCAATCGCAGCCAGCAGGTTCGCCTGGGAGAGCTGATCGACGAGGGAGAACTGCGCGAGCAACTGGATCACATCCGTACACTGCGTCTGTCCAGGGGCGAATCAACCTGGCTGCGCGGCAATCACTTTTATGGTCTTCGCCGCATGTTCCGCCCGGAATTCATTGACTGGTTCGAGGGCCTTCAGTTGCCACCGTACAGGCTGGACAAACGCGACGGTCAGATCGAACTCACGTTTGAGGGCTCATGGCCGGAAGTCATGATGTGGGAAATTCCCGCTCTTGCGGTGCTGACGGAGTTGCGCTCGCGGGCCATTCTGAAGGCCATGGGGAAGTTCGAGCTACAGATTCTTTATGCGAGGGCGATGACGAGGGTCTGGGGCAAGATAAAGCGTCTGGAGCGTCTGGAGCGTTTGCGGTTAGCCGACTTTGGAACGCGACGACGACATTCCTATTTGTGGCAGGACTGGTGTGTTCAGGCCCTGATCGAGGGTCTGGGGCCCAAGTTCGTGGGCACATCCAATTGCCTGATCGCCCTGCGCCGGGAAGTGGAGGCGATCGGAACCAGCGCTCATGAATTGCCGATGGTGTATTGCGCCCTGGCCGATAACGACCGGGCCCTGGTCCGTGCGCCATATACCCTGCTGTCGGATTGGCAGGAGGATTACGAGGGCAATTTGCGGATCATCCTGTCCGACACCTATGGCACGAAGCAATTGCTCGACAAGGCGCCCGCGTGGTTGGCGCAGTGGACAGGTATTCGCATCGACTCGGGAAATCCTGCAGACATGGCGGAGATTGCGATCGACTGGTGGCAATCAAGGGGCGAGAAGGTATCTGAAAAGCTGGTCATATTCTCGGACGGACTCGACGTGCCGACAATTGAGAGTCTGTATACCCGGTTCACATCCCGGGTGCGCGTGAGCTTTGGCTGGGGCACCTTGCTGACCAATGACTTTCGGGGACTTGCCCCGGATGACGGCCTGGCTCCGATTTCACTGGTGTGCAAGGCAGTTTCAGCCAATGGTCGTCCTACCGTAAAGCTGACAGACAACCCGGGGAAGGCAACAGGCCTTGCCTCGGAAATCGAGCGCTACCACAAGGTGTTTGGTCATCCGGCGGTCGCCCCATGAGAATAACAGGAAACACGATGGTGCTTCCGACGGCTCCGGGTAGCGAGCGGCCAGGGAGGAGTGTTGGGTTTCGAGGTACCCTATTGCACTTGCCAACAATATATGGCAACAGCGCGCAGGCGCGTCGGGTTAGTGGAAATAAAGACATCCACAAGTCCGGCAGTTTAACCTTGATGTCATAGCAATTTAGCTGAGGAGTACTTGATGGATAGAAGAAAATTTCTCACCAGTACCGTTGTCGGAGGGGGTGCTACAGCCCTTGCGGCGCCTGCAATCGCGCAAAGCACGACCAAGCTGGTCATGGTTACGTCATGGGGACGTGGTCTGGCAGGTGTATTTGATGCTGCGCAGAAGGTAGCAGACAACATCAATGCCATGTCGGACGGATCTCTGGAAATCGAGGTCAAGGCTGCCGGCGAACTGGTCGGTGCTTTCGAAGTGTTTGATGCTGTGTCCTCGGGACAGGCGGACATGTATCACGCAGCCGACTACTATTTCATCAGCCAGCATCCAGCTTTCGCATTCTTCACCGGAGTGCCGTTCGGAATGACCGCCACCGAGCTGAACAACTGGTACTACCATGGCGGCGGCATGGAACATCACCACAGCCTGGGAGAAATATTCAACCTCAAATCATTCCTGGCTGGAAACACAACTTCCCAGGCCGGCGGCTGGTTCCGCAAGGAGATTACCGGACCTGAAGATTTTGTGGGTCTGAAGTTCAGAATGCCAGGATTGGGTGGTCAGGTTCTGACCACAATGGGCGCTTCTGTCCAGAACATTCCTGGAGCCGAGGTGTACCAGGCGCTCGCATCGGGTGCCATTGACGGAACGGAATGGATCGGCCCCTGGGCAGATGAAAAGGCCGGTTTCTTCGAGATAACCAAGTTCTACTATACCGCTGGATTCCACGAGCCGGCGGCCGGGCTTTCCCTGGCCTGCAATCTGGACAGGTTCAACGAACTCAGCCCGTCACACCAGGCGATGATCGAAGTTGCCAGCGGTCATGCAAATCTCTGGAACATGAGCCAGTATCTCTACAATAACGGTGCGGCGTTGCGTCGGCTCGCCGATGGCGGCGTACAAATCCTCGAGTTTCCAGATTCAGTCTGGGACGCCTTTGAGGTAGCAACCCAAGAGACGTTTGCCCAGTATATGGACGATGAAATATTCAAGTCGATCTATGACGAATTCACCGTATCCATGCTGGACTCGTCGGCCTGGATCAATCGATCCATATCGACCTATCGCAGACAACGCGACCGGGTTCTGTCCTAAGCCAATAACAAGCAACCGCCGCTGCCAACGCAGCGGCGGTTCAAGAATAGCTTGCCGGCTTGACTCCACGACAATCCGCGGAAGGCCATGATGTTCGACATGCTGGGTAGAACTTTGTCGAATCTGATGCTGGCACCGTTCAATTTTGGTCAGGCAATTCTGCACCCCGAACTGTGGCTGAACTGGTCAGACAGGACAGCACTCACGAGGTTTATCTATTACGGTGGTTCTTCCGAACTCCTGTACTTCGTACTGTTCCTGTTCTTTGCCATTACTGTCGCTGGTTTGTGGAAGCGGGGCTTCCTGTGGCTGGTTGTCCGCGTCCTTGAGGCCTTTGCCAACAGTGTTGGTCGAGTAGCCGCGTGGGCTGGATTGATCATGGTGCTGCAGCAGGTGATGGTTGTCTTTCTGCAGCGTGTATTCACGGTTTCACAGGTATCGATTTCGCCGTTCGGATTTCCGTTTTCGAAGGACCTGAGCTGGTTTGGTGAGGAACTCAAGCTCTACAATGCAATCGTCGTGTGTATGTGCTGCTCCTACACCTTTGTGCAGGGCGGGCATGTCCGGGTCGATCTGTTTTACGCCGGAATCAGCTACCGCGCCAAACGTATCGTCGACATGTTTGGCTCACTGTTTTTTATCGTGCCGACCATGTGTCTGATATGGATGTATGGCTGGTTCTTTCTCTGGCGGCATCTGGTCACACCAAAGATTTCGGTGACCGACAAGCTGGAGCTTCTCGAGAGAAAGGCGCGACTTCTGAAATGGAATGTTGAAACTATCGGCTTTTCTCCCAGCGGATTTGATGCCTACTTCCTGTTCAAGATGCTGCTGGTGATTTTCGCCGGTATGATGCTCGTCCACGGCATAGCCTTCTTTTTTCGTTCATTGCTGGAATATCTCGAAGGGCCAGAGTCGGAAGGCAAGTATCTCGACCGGGATCGACTTGATGATGTGACGGCATCAGCCGTCCAGCAAAACACCTGAGGGCCGATCAGTGCTAGGACTTGACGGTATCGAGATTGGCCTGATTATTGTCTTCGCATTTCTGTTTGCGGGCATCATGTCGGGGTTTCCGGTGGCCTTCGCCATCGGTGGCTCTGCGATCATCGGTTTTGCTGTCCTGGCAATGTTCGACAGTGCCGGGGTGCTCACACATCAGGTTATTGATACCGGGAGCGACGCCTACAGGGATTTACGTGCATCCGGCGTTTCTTCGTTCGACATTTCACTGTTTCGCTATCCGGACCTGCCCACCTCCACTGCGCCCTTGTTCGAGGGAGGCTGGGAGCGGGCTGTTACCCGTAACATCTCGTTCATTGTCAATCGAATGAACGAGCGCGTCATTGCCGGGCAGTCGATCGAGACGCTCCTGGCGGTACTGATGTTCGTGATGATGGGAATCGCTCTGGAGCGTTCAGGCATTGCCAGCGAACTGCTGACAACCATGTCGCGTGTATTCGGACCGTTGCCAGGAGGTCTGGCGGTCTCGGTCGTGGCCGTCGGTGCCTTTCTTGCCGCCTCTACGGGCATCGTCGGGGCAACAGTCGTGACCATGGGGCTGCTTTCGCTGCCAACCATGCTCAGGCACAACTATTCTCCTGAGCTTGCCAGTGGCGTGATCACGGCCTCAGGGACGCTCGGCCAGATCATTCCACCCTCAATCGTCATTGTTCTACTCGGAACGCTAGCGGGCGATCTCTATGCGACCGCACAGGAAGAGCGAGCCCGGGCGGCAGGGTGTTCGGATGCCTTGACCTATCTTGGCGAGGCTGCAGTCGTATCGGTTGGTACACTGTTCCAGGCGGCAATCATTCCGGGCATAATGCTGGCCGTACTATACGCTGCCTATGCCTTCGGTTATGCGCTGCTGAATCCCGAAAAAGCACCTCCGGTACCCTCGCTGGACATTGACCGAAGCGATCGCGTGAGCGGTCGACACATGGTGGTCTGGCTAGTGCTCGTGCCGGCAGCAGTAATCGCATTTGCAGTGGCCAGCAGCAGTTTCCAGTTATCCGGCAGCCAGGACGTGTCGGTATCTTCTATCGAAGAAGTGACGCACGAATCCACGCTCCGGACAAATGTCAGTGACAGTTGTCGGGAATCGATGATTGCCTTGCATGGTCGGGAAGCCTGGGATTTGGCAGTCGCCGGTCAACACGTGCTGACCAAGGAGGAAATTGAGGGTGTCGGTGCCAAGCTCAGCACCGAGGAGATTGAAAAGCGACGTCAGGCCAAGATCGAGAATGCAGCGCCAATAGGAACTGGCGTAATGGTCCTGCTGGTGATGCTGGCATTGGTACTGGTCCTCTCACGCGGTATGGCGAAGATTGATCCTCGCAATTACCTCCCTGGCATCGTTGGCATTGGACTTGCACTGCTTGTGGATGCCTTTCTGGTGCCGGCAGATTCGTCCTCCGGAAAACGGTTCCTGTATCTGGCATTGCCTGTTGCCCTGATTCTGTACAGCTGCAGGCCGGCAGCCCGGGTGCTGGCCGGAAACGAGGTTTTCCGGGTCCTGTTCCCTCCCCTGGTGCTCATCGTCGCGGTGCTTGGTTCCATCCTGGCCGGCATTTCGAATCCGACGCCAGCGGCAGCCTTTGGTGCTGCGGGTGCCATATTCCTGGCGGCATACCGCAAGCTTGAGGAAAAGCAGAAATCCGGCAAGATCATTCTGACGTCGGCCTTTTGTATCGTGATCATGCTCCTGGTCGGTGTGAATTTCGATTTGCGGACTGGAATATCAGATGTTGGCTTCGAGAACTGGGTCGCGCTGTTAATCGCATTGGCCGCATACCATATCGCCGTCGGTGGATTGCTGTACTCTTGCTGGGTTCTCTACAGGTATTCGGTTCTCTCACCGGTAGTACGCGAAACGGCCAAGGTCGTATCGATGGTGTTCACCATACTGATTGGTTCGCAGTTGCTGAATCTGGTGATTATCTCGTTTGGCGGCGAACACTACATCCAGCAATTCCTGCGATCGTTCGATCGGGAATGGGTCGTATTTCTGATCGTCATGCTGGTGTTGTTCATACTCGGCTTTGTGCTCGACTTTCTCGAGATCATCTACATCGTGATTCCGATCGTCGGACCGGTCATTTATGGCGGCACCCTTGATCCGAAATGGGTGACGATCATGATTGCTGTCAATCTTCAGACCAGCTTTTTGACGCCGCCATTTGGCTTTGCCCTGTTTTACCTGCGCGGCGTGGCACCGAAAGAGGTAACGACACGCCACATTTATCGAGGTGTAATTCCGTTTGTGATCATCCAGGTCATCGGTCTTGGTATTCTGTGGACAGCACCTTCAATCGTGACCATCGTTCCTGACTGGCTTGCGCATTAGCCTGAATTCCCGTCCCTGTTCATGAGGAGGCAATGCAGCGCAGACCCTGCGCCGGGTTCCAGCTTCAGGGGTTTGTCGTTCAGCCATGGCAGCACCGCCCCGGTATCGACAAGGCCGGCATTGACCACCATCGGATTGAAACGCAGCCAGCCAGAACCGGGCGCCGGCCTCCGACCAGGTGATGATCACCGTGGTATCGACAATCTTGCCGGCCAGCACCCTGACACGGGCTGTTGCTGCCCGTTGCCGATACGGTAGGCTGGACAGGCCGTAATGGCCACTATAGCCCTTGTCCATCTGGTTGATCGTGCGCAGCACTGCGACTTCAGGGCCCTGGTCAGCCATGTGCAGATGGCGGGACCCGGCCATTCCAGTCCCTAACCAGGGGTGGGCGGATGATCTGTAAATCAACACATGATCGACTGCTGCGGATTGCAACAAGGGGTAGTTACTATCCAAATGACCGTCTGCAGATCACAGCACGTCAGTCCTTGAGCCGAGGGTCAAGGGAAAATGATGCCGGAACGGCGTCGGAATACGCAGGGAAAATTCAACTGACGCCTGTCCTGGCCGCAGCAAGGAGCAGTTGTGAGGGCAGCCGAACCAGAGAAGCAACCGATAGACAACCTCGGCGAAAGAGGTCGGCGCTTTTCCAGGGAGGCAAAAACCGAGCTCGGATGTCACATGGTCAGAAGAAATGGGAATCCAGGCTGGAAGGGACCAGCATCAGATTCAGGAGCGGACCCTTTTCCTGCATTCTCAAGCATTCTCGGACGTGTTAGACTGAAGGCAAGTCTACGCGTGCAGGTGCGGTTCGGAACGAGTCATGAGCAAGTGCAGCCAGCTTCCGGGCAGAACAATTAGCCAGGCAATTTGCTGTTCAACCCGGCGGAACAATCAGTGTGTAGTTCCGTGGACCCAGAACACTGACTGCAGTCCCGGTTATGCCGGGTCCGGCTTTTCCCCGGCAAGTCATGGCGGCTCACCTGGGTTGAGAAGTTGTGCCTCCGGCCAGACCCGGATTTTGCAGTGAAACAGCAACCGGCAAAGTCTGAATCCCGGTCAGGACTGGAAGAATCGCTGCAGATACCGGAGAGGCCACCGCCGAATGTCTTCACAAGAGCCTTCAGGAAGTTCCTGTTCCTGGTTCGGGCATCAATCCGCGCCGTACTGGTCATCATCTGGCGCGTTGCCTGGCGACTGGCGGTTGTCGCATTGCTGGTTCTGACGGCTTCAGTTTTTTTCAGCTACAACAAATTGCCAACGGCCACCGAACTCGCCGACACTCGAAGTCGCAACACCATCACCTTTTTCGATCGACGAAACCAGCCCTTTGCCTGGCGCGGCGACCGAATCGGTCAACTGGTAACACCCGATGTTGTCTCACCTCATCTGGTTAACGCCATCATCTCGGTTGAGGACAGGAGTTTTTTCAACCATTTCGGGATAAGTCCCCGCGGCATAATCGGGGCGATTGCGATCAATCTGCGCGAGGGGCGGGGTGCTCTGGAAGGACATGGGGGTTCGACCATCACACAGCAGGTGGTAAAGCTGATTTGCTTTGCCGAAGCCTTTGACCCGGAACGCTGGAAATCCGAATTTGCCTACGAACGGGATTGCCGCCACACCAGCCTGTGGCGCAAGGTGAAAGAGATTCCATACGCCCTGGCACTGGAGATCAGGTTCACAAAAGATGAAATCCTGACCATCTACCTCAATCGTGCCTATCTTGGCGCCGGTGCAACGGGGTTTGAAACCGCCAGCTTCCGCTACTTCGGCAAGTCGGCTTCCGAACTGGATGTCGCCGAGGCTGCCATGCTCGCAGGGCTGCTGTCAGCCCCTTCTCGCAACGCGCCAACCCGCAACCTGCAACGGGCGCAGGACCGTTCCAGGACAGTAATTGGGCTGATGAAGGCGCGTGGGCACATAAGTCAGGAGCAGGCAGACGCCGCCCTGGCTACACCAGCCAGGCTTTCCAGTCGCGCTCTGGACCACAGCGGTGCATACTTTGCCGATTGGGTGCAGTCCAACCTCCCCGATGTTCTAACCAGACAGCTGTCAAGCGATCTGGCTGTTCGCACGACGTTTGACCGCTATGTACAGTCTGCGGTCGATGAGGCGGTCAACAGCGTCATCTCCGAACTTGTTCGCCCAGGTTCGCGTGTCCAGGTCGCGGTTCTGGTTATGACAAGAGACGGGGCCGTACGGGCAATGCTGGGCGGTCGGCCGAACGATGCCAGCGGGCACTTCAATCGCGCCGTCGAGGCGAAGAGACAGCCCGGTTCCCTGTTCAAGCCCTTTGTGTATGCTGCGGCCATCGAGGCCGGCAGAAGCTACCGCGATATCGTTGTCGATCGACCAGTATCAATGCGGATTCCAGGTTCGGGTCGCTGGTCGCCAAGGAATTACGAAGACCGCTATCTCGGTCGGGTTTCGCTGACGACAGCCCTTGCCGAATCCCTCAATTCGGTTGCTGTCAGACTGTCGGAGGAGACTGGTCGGGAGCGGGTTCGCAGGACTGCGCGCCGTTTTGGAATAGCCAGCGAACTGACCACAGGGCCATCGATTGCACTGGGCGCATCCGAGGTATCGCTGCTCGAAATTACCGGTGCCTACACGGGATTCCTGAACTGGGGATTTCCGGTCAAACCGTATGGCATTGAGGAGCTGCGGGTTGCCGACGGAGGTCAGCAGATCTTCGAGCGGGATTCTGGTCCCGGCCAGCGAGTCGTTTCGGGCGACACGGCACAACAATTGATTTACATGCTACACAGGGTGATCACGGACGGGACCGGTCAGCGGGCCAGACTCGACGATTGGCAGGCAGCCGGCAAGACAGGAACAAGTCAGAAAGCCCGCGATGCGTGGTTTGTCGGTTTCACGGCCAAATACGTCGCAGGCGTGTGGATGGGCTACGACGACAACACCCCCCTCACGGCTGTAACGGGTGGCGGTCTGCCTGCTGAAATCTGGAAACGTGTCATGGACGGTGTCCACGAAGGACTTGCGCCGGCACCGTTACCCATACCAGGTTTTGCGGCACCACCAGCCTCGTCGGTGCCATCGACACCAATCAGGCCGCAGTCCGAGAAGGGAGAGCCCGAAGGAATTCTGGACTCGCTGAAAAAGATATTCGGGCTTTGAGTGTCTGTGGCACCATTCAGTGCTGGATGTAACGCCGCGGAAGATTACGGATAAGTCGAGTGAGGCTGCCACCGTTCTGTGACAGCAGGCTCCGCATCACGGCCTTTTCAAGGACCAGCAAGTTCCAGTCCTCGACAATCATGTTACGAATCTTGGGAGCGCCGTCAGTGGCTGCCAGATGCCAGTGCACCTGAGCCGGCGTCCTGTGCCTCAGGTACATCTTCGTGACGACTTCGAATGTTGATTCGTTGCGTGTCGTCCGTGCCCTGCTCACCTTGTAGGTGACGTCGATGAATCTTGGAAAATAGCGAGAGTACTTTTCGGCAAGGTAACGTCTGAAAACCACGGTAAATGCATGTCGCTGTTCAGGTGTTGCTTTCCGCCAAGGCTGCCCCAGAACCGCTCGGGCCATGTACACGGCATCAATGTGTTCCCTGAAAAGGGACTCAAGACCGTCGGCTATCTGTTGGGAAGGAAGTCCAGAGGTCACAACTGCGTCAATCCGGGCGATTGACGATTCGACAACTGCCACGGCGTCCCGTGTTGATTCAGCCATCGTTGCGCCCGCAACCAGCGCCATCAGGACAGCCAGTACCACGACCAGGCGCGCTGGCTGCAAGAGGGCCGCCGAACGCCGATAAGCTACGTCAGTACCGAAAAACATCTACCGGGTATCTTCACCTTCCTCGGCGTCTCTACGGCAGTGGCTCGTCCGCAAAAGAGTGGCCCAGAGCGGCCAACGAAATCACCGACGAGGCTGGCCCACGAGGTGTGGTCGCGATTTTCGCCGTATATTGCACTCCTGCCGCGTGGACAAGGAAGTCTGCCTGAGCGATGCACCGCCGACACGGTATTGCGGTTCATGTCAATTCTGCCTGCTTACCCGTGAAGGGCAACTCTGCCGCAGCAGATTCAGGGCAGGAAAATGCGCCTCGCCGAAACAGGTGTTCCGGCCAGGCAGAGACCTGGAAGTCAATTCCATTTGCGCAATGCGCGTCCGACGCCGACGTCACCTACAGGGTGACGAGCTCGGTGTTGACTATCGAACTGCTCTCTAATGTCTTGTGGACGGGACATTTGCCTGCAATTTCGACAAGTCGGCCTTTCTGTGCTTCCGAAAGCGAGCCTGAAACACGCAGGATCCGGTTGAAAACATCAATTTTGGCTTCGGGTTTCATGCACTGTTCGCAGTCCTGCTGGTAGGATTTGGCGTGTGAGACATCGACTTCGACAAGTTCGACAGGCCACCTCTTTCTTCTGGAATAGAGACGGACTGTCATTGCTGTACACGCACCGAGTGCCGCTGACAGAAACTGATAGGGATTTGGCCCGGCATTTGTTCCGCCATACCTGACGGGTTCGTCCGCCATCAGCTGGAACTTGCCGCCAACCGAAATCAGCTGTCGAAAACCGTTTACATCATCCTCGCTGACCCGGATTGTTCCGTCCGGGATCCTTCCCATGTGCCGCTTGTTCTCCCTGGGAAGGTATTTTTCGACCCAGGCAGCAATTACGGATGCCGCGTAATCTGCATCCGCCTTGCGTGTCACTAGGTGATCGGCGGTGTCAAGGGTGACAAAGGACTTGGGATGTTTCGCGGCCCCGAATATCTTTGCGGCGTTCTCGATGCCGACGGTCTTGTCGAGAGGGGCATGCAAGACAAGCAGCGCCTTGCGCATATTCGCAATCGCAGGTCGAAGATTGCTCTGGCCGATATCCTCAACAAATTGTCTCCTGATTTTGAAGTACCGCCCGCCCAGATTGACTTCGGCTTCACCGTCCACTTTGATTTTATCCAGATTCTTGCCGAAATGGTGGGCGACATGACTCGGGTCTGCGGGCGCACCGATGGTAACCACGGCACGCACCGATTCGACCTCGGAAGCTGCCTTCAGAACCGCTGCACCGCCTAGCGAATGGCCAATGAGAATCATCGGCTCAAGGCCGATACTCTCAAGGTGTCTGGAGGCCAGCACCAGGTCCTCCACGTTGGACGTGAAGTTTGTGTTGGCGAATTCCCCTTCGGAGTGCCCGAGTCCCGAGAAATCAAATCGCAGCACCGCAATGCCGAGGCCGGACAGGGCATCGGCGATTCGCCGGGCCGCGGGTATGTCCTTGGAACAGGTGAAGCAGTGGGCAAACAGGGCGGTCGCCCTCGGTGGATAATCTGGCCGGTCAAGCCGGGCCGCGAGCATGTCTCCGGCATGTCCCCTAAACTCGAACCGTTCTGTAGTCATGCAGCTTTCCTCTTGATCGGCAAAAGAAGTGGTATTCCCTAGACCGGAAAATACAATTAAGGGCTGCCAAGTCTATACGATTAGTTGCCTGGGCCCTGTCGACGCTAATGACGGAGACGACAGTAACCCACAACCCCGATGCAGCCTGTCCCGCTCCCTGATCGCGTCGGCTTCCTGGCTCCTTATCTCCTTCTCATGCGCGTCGCGGATACGTCAGGGCATTCATGCGATCAAGCAGAAGAGTACCAGCAGGTTCCAGCTGTCCTGGCAGTGGCAGAGGACTGACCGGATGCACGCGTTCTAGTGCCGGCCATGCCAGGGTCTCCCGGACAAGACCTGCAGGTTGCTGGCTGCTACCGCCCAGAAGACCCTGGCCACCTGAACTGTAGCGGAGAACACAGGCGCATCTCCTGCGTTTTCGTGTCCGGCCGCACGCCCGGACCGTTCATTCTCATTTCATGGAACTGCCGTGCCGGGTATTGTAGAGGAAGACCGGAGTGCAGGCTCATTGCGCTATGACCAAACGCTCACAAAGAGACAGGAATTGCATGCAGGATATAGAACAACGACTGAAGTCACTCGGCGTGACCCTGCCACAGGCACCGCGCCCTGTTTCCACCTATGTTCCCTACGTAATGTGCTGCGAGATGGTGTACGTATCCGGGCAGATATCAGTATGTGGAGACGAGAAATTCGTCGGCCGTCTCGGTGATTCCCTGGATGTCGAGGCCGGCCGACAGGCCGCAAGGGTCTGCGCAATCAATTTGCTTGCGCAGGTTCGGGCAGCTTGCGGCGGTGAACTCAATCGATTGTCCCGGATCATCAAGTTGACCGGGTTTGTGAATTCAACCCCCGAATTCTGTGATCAGCCAGCGGTGATCAGTGGTGCCTCTGACTTTCTGGTCGAATTGCTGGGATCCCGGGGCCAGCATTCCAGGTCAGCAGTTGGCGTTGTGTCCCTTCCCCTTGGCGTGGCGGTGGAAATCGACGGTATCTTCCAGATTTCGCTCGCTTAGGGACGGCCGGATCGGACAAACCGTGTTCGCAGGACCAACGGGTACCGCTCCGGCACCCTGATACCATTCCTGGACTGTTCGCATGGAAGCAGAATTATCGACCGACAGTGCCATTGAAGTATCGGTCTGCCATGCCATCAGGGAGATCCCTTCCGCCGAGTGGGATGCGTGCGCCTGTCCCGAGGCCAATACCGGCCGCCCCACAGACCCGTTTACGACCCACAGATTCCTGCTGGCTCTAGAGGAATCGCAGTCGGTAAGTATCGAGTCCGGGTGGATTTCATTGCACCTGGTTGCAAGGCTGGCCGGCGATATTATTGCAGTCATGCCGGTCTATGCCAAAACCCACAGTCAGGGCGAGTATGTATTCGACCATCCCTGGGCCTATGCGTTCGAACAGGCGGGAGGTCGATACTATCCAAAGCTGCAGAGCGCGGTCCCCTTCACACCTGTGACCGGCCGGAGGATTCTGGCCAGACCCGGCTTTGAGGCAACGGCATTCCCGGCGATGTTGCATACCCTGAAGAAACTGACCTCCGCCAATGGAATGTCGTCGGCACACATCACCTTTTGCACACCATCTGAAGCCCGGGCCGGCCAGACCCACGGCCTCCTGGTGCGTCATGGTCTTCAGTTTCACTGGACAAACCAGGACTATCGCTGTTTCGATGGATTCCTGGGCAAACTGGTATCTCGCAAGCGCAAGAACATCAGGCGAGAGAGGCGTCTGGCCGAGCAAGGCGGGAGTGTCATCGAGTTGCTGACCGGCGACCACATCAAGGATCATCACTGGGATTTCTTCTGGCGCTTCTATCAGGACACCGGTGCAAGAAAATGGGGCACGCCCTATCTGACGCGTCAGTTTTTCTCAGAGATTCAACAGAGCATGCGTTCCGATGTTCTGCTCGTCTTGAGCCGGGTTGACAGCAGGTATGTCGCTGGCGCACTTCACTTCGTCGGCAGAGACACCCTGTATGGACGCTATTGGGGGTGTGCCGAATACCATAACTGCCTGCATTTCGAGCTCTGCTACTACCAGGCAATCGACTACGCGATTGCCAATGACATTGGCCGCGTAGAGGCCGGCGCCCAGGGACCACACAAATTGTCACGCGGTTACATGCCAACGCCCACCTACTCGTTGCACTGGATCGAACATACGGGTTTCAGATCGGCGATGGCGCAATACCTGAAACAGGAAACAGAGGAGGTCAGAGGCGAAATGTCTGCAGCCGAACAGTACAGTCCTTTTCGAAGGGAGAGACAGTGACGAGCCACGTCAAGCTTGCAAATCAGGACATTCAGGTAGCGATTACAGAACTTGGAGCCACTGGCTGGTCTCTGGTCAAGGACGGCAAGGCCGTGTCGAAAACGTTCAAATTCAGGAATTTTTCGCAGGCCATCGGCTGGATGGTGCAATGTGCTCTCTTCGCCGAAAAGCTGAATCATCATCCCGAGTGGTTCAATGTCTACAACCGGGTCGAAGTCACGCTGACGACGCATAGCACGGGATCACTAACCGATCTTGATTTCAGGCTCGCTCGCAGGATGGACCGGCTTGCCGAAAGGTAGCAAACGACGCAGCCACTGCTCGGTCGCCTGTGTTCAGCCTGCGTAGTCTCCGCACCAGGAAACAGGCCAGTCCAGGCAAGCCGAAGCGCACCGAACGGTGCCGGCAAGGTCAATGGGTATTCGGTCGCTTCCGATCAGGTAAGCCGGCAAATTGGTTCAGAGCCCAATCTGCAAGGGCACGGGCGCAACTGGTGTCCCATGCCTGCTTCTAACGGCCAGTGCCGTGTGGGAGCCGCAACAGTGAAGTGTTCTGCTCGACAGCTTCAAAAAGGAACGTCTTGACGGACATCTTCGAAAGGTGACACCACCGCCATTTGTCGATTTCCGCAACGACACGCCGAGCAATCTTGCCGAGCCGAATACAGACGAGATTATAAGGATCGACATGTCGGTCGATATGATCAGAAACGGGTTGACGCTGCCAGAATTGCAGCTTGAGTGTCCTGATGAAGATTGGGCCAGGGCCTGGCCTGGGTCTATCGTTTGGCCGACAGGGGAAAGACACTGCCCACGAAGCGAAAGCACCAATACGCATGCGTGTTCCCTTGCCAGGATGCCCTGCCGCTGCCAGGACTGCCGCAGGTTTTTCAGCATCAAGACGGGGACCGTGGTGCAGAGTCCACCTTTGCAGGAACACTACAGGGTTCTGTTGCCGTGCATGCGGATAAGGGTGCTCAAATCTACACAGACAACTCCAGGGCGTATCAGGGGATTCCCCACAATCACGACATGGTCAAACATTGGATGGGCGAAAACGTCAGGGGGCAGGCGCCTACAAACGACAAAGAAAGCTCTTGGACCATGATGAAGCGTGCTTTTTCAGGCACCTGCTACAAGGCCAGCCAAATGCACTTAGACTGCTACACTCAGGAATTCGCTAGCAGGCACCGTATCCGAGACCGCGGGATTCTTGCGCAGACAGTGTTGGTTGCTTTCGAATTGGTTGGGCTATGGCTGCACCATGGGTGGTTGAATGCGGAAAACTGCCTCAACACGGGAACACGGGGATGAGTGCAAGCCGGAATCGAACCCTTACCTGCACACCCACCGAGCTAGCGGAGCTTTCTGCCGGAATTGTGAACCTGGAGTCCGATGCTGAATTGTCGGAGATTGATGGCCAACTGATAGCAGGAGATTTTCTTGAAGTCGCCAAACATCTACCAGGTCGTTTCGTAGATCTACTTATTCTTGACCCACCCTATAATCTGACGAAGAACTTTAACGGCAACCACTTTAGACGGCTTCGGAGGGAGGGATATGCTACGTGGTTTGAAGGCATTATCACTTTGCTCGAGCCTATGCTCAAACCTGATGCGACCGTTTATGTATGCGCCGACTGGCGTACTTCCACTATCGTATTTCCTGTATTGGAAAAGCGGTTCACAGTACAAAATAGAATTACCTGGGAGCGGGAAAAGGGTCGCGGGGCAAGGAGAAACTGGAAAAACAACACTGAAGATATCTGGTTTTGTACAAAGTCGGACGAATACTACTTTGATGTGGAGTCCGTAAAGCTGAAGCGTAGAGTCCTGGCCCCATACCGAGAGAACGGCCAACCTAGAGATTGGAAAGAGGAAAGCGGTGGGAATTACAGGCTAACTTACCCATCCAATATCTGGTCGGACATAACTGTACCTTTCTGGTCCATGCCTGAGAATACACAGCATCCTACTCAGAAACCTGAAAAGTTGTTTGCAAAGCTAATATTGTCTAGTTCGCGGGAAAATGACTTTGTTCTTGACCCCTTCGTGGGAAGCGGGACATCTGCAGTTGTCGCCGAGAAGCTAGGTAGGCGTTGGTGCGGAATCGACATAAGTTTGGAGTACCTATGCTGGGCTCGAAAACGACTCCGCACGGCCCGTGAAGATTCAACTATTCAAGGCTATGAGAATGGAGTGTTTTGGGAGCGCAACTCTCGAGCTGCACAAACAAGAAATGCACGAAGGGTAAAGCAGGAGGAGGTCAGCAATTCCGGGCAGGGCACGCTGTTCGGATGAGGTCCAGTTTCTACTATCAGGGTCATCATCGCCATGTGGCAACCAAGATTGGGAACTACATCAATTCCCTGGACGACTTTCTTTCTACACGAACGGCGAGTAGCCCTAGAGCGGTGGGAGATGTCTTGGAGTCCCTTAGTGGCAGATGAGTTTGAGTCCTTTCTGGATTCATGGTGTAGAGAGTACTCTGGTGCCTTCCCAAGACGTGCCATGGCTGATTTGGCATTCTTGGATTCTGAGGGGTTTTATTCTGTAATTGACATTAAGACTCACAGGACAGATACTCGCTTCAGCATGCCCAATCTGACATCGGTGGAACGGCTATCCAGGTTCTATCAATCAGACAGGAATGTTTTGGGAATTATATCGAATAGTAACTTTTTCGCTTAACAATTTCGATTGAATTGTTACTAATAGGTATGGTTCGCAAGGGATTTGAAATGACGAATAAAGCTCTAGGTAAATCACACAGAAGCGGTTTAACCCTTCTGGAAGTCGCCAAAATGTTCGCAGATGAAGACCATGCCAAGAAATGGATTGCGAAGCAAAGATGGCCAAACGGCCCGAAATGCCCGCGCTGCCAATCAACTAATGTGCAAAGTTGGATCAAGCATCCGAACCAAACTCATCGTTGCCGAGATTGTAAAAACAACAAGATGTTTTCGGTGAAGATCGGAACAGTTATGGAAGGATCAAAACTCAAGTATCGTCACTGGGCAGTGGGTATTTATCTGTTTACAACGAACATCAAGGGCATTTCTTCAATGCGTCTGCATAGAGAGCTTGGCATTACTCAAAAGGCTGCTTGGTTTATGTTGCAACGACTTCGCAAGGCTTATGAGTTGGAAGCCAATTTGTTTTCAGGTCCAGTCGAGATTGATGAAACCTATGTTGGCGGGAAGCGCAAGAAAATGTCCAACGCCAAGCGCAAGACGCTGACTGGGCGGGGCGCTGTTGGAAAGACAGCCGTTGTCGGAGCTAAGGACAGAGAGACAAACAATGTGTCTGCCGAGGTTGTCCAGTCAACCGACAAGGACACGCTGCAAGGGTTTGTAGAAGGCAATACAGGCGAAGAAGCAGAAGTCTTTACCGATTACGTCGCGGCCTACAGGGGGCTGGACAGAGCTCACGATACGGTCAATCACTCGGCTGGCGAGTATGTCCGCGGCCGAGTTCACACAAACGGTGTGGAGTCGTTCTGGGCCATGTTCAAGCGAGGGCACAAGGAGACATACCACAAGATGTCTCCGAAGCACTTGCAGCGATATGTGGATGAGTTTGCCGGTCGGCACAATGTTAGAGACTCTGATACAATCGACCAGATGGCAGGCATTGTGACTGGCATGGAAGGCAAGAGGATGACCTACGATCAGCTGATTGAGGATAATGGGCTTAGTTCAGCCGCTCGGGGGGGGGGGTAGGTGTCTTTCTCTACCAATACTCTCTATTACGGCGACTGTTTGGATTGGATGGAACAATGGGATGATCAGTCCGTTGACTTGATCTATCTCGATCCTCCATTCAATTCCAAATCACAGTACAATATTCTGTTCGGCAACCGCTCCGGCGGAGTGGATGCTCAATATCGTGCATTTAACGATACATGGGCATGGGACGAAGGAGCTGCTGATAGACTCGCGCGAATTGACAATGCAGTAGCGCACCCTGCACACAAAGCCATTTCCGGTTTTCATACAATGTTGGGTAAATGTGGGATGCTTGGTTATCTTACATACATGGCTGAACGTCTAGTGCACATGCGCCGGCTACTAAAGCCTACCGGATCAATTTACCTGCACTGCGACCCGACAGCCAGTCACTATCTCAAAGTAGTTATGGATGCGATTTTCGGATCATTGCACTTTCGCAATGAAATCATATGGTCATATCGTCGATGGCCATCGAAAAGCAGCTACTACCAGACCATGCACGATGTCATATTGTTTTACGTTGTGGGATCCGGCCATACATTCAATGTGGACTATGAACCGGCAAGCGACAGCTACTTGAAGCGTTTCAAGGGGAAAACACAGGTTCTGGATCCCGAAACTCGTACACGGAAAATTACGGTTGACAAACCGACTAAGGGCCTTGCACGCCGAGACGTATGGGAGTTATCGATCATTGCTGGATCGTCAAAGGAACGTCTTGGCTATCCGACCCAAAAACCACTTGCCTTGCTGGACCGCATCATTGCCGCTTCCAGCAATCCTGGCGATATCGTCTTGGATCCATTTTGTGGATGCGGAACAGCAATTGAATCAGCACACAATTTAGGCAGAAAGTTTGTCGGGATTGATATTTCTGCTTTTGCTGTTGATCTCATAAGGAACAAAAGACTAGACTTAGGTATACCGGTCAAAGGCATTCCAGCCGATCTTTATTCCGCCAAATTGCTAGCAAAAGATAGCCCATTCAACTTTGAGAGCTGGGCGGTAACCAGACTGCCAGGATTTGCACCAAATACAAAGCAAGTCGGGGATGGCGGTGTAGATGGAAAAGGGAAAATTGCAGTTAAGCCAGACAATTTTCAATCACGGCTGGCACTTGCGCAAGCAAAAGGTGGGAAATTCAATCTAAGTTCTTTGAGAGATTTTCTGCATGTAACCAAGAGAGATAATGCTGCATTTGGATGCTATATCTCACTAAATGATGTGCGCTCGGAAGCTGCAGCAAGAGAAGTCGCAGAGTTTGGAAAGTTCCAAATAGGCGCAACAGAATATAGCCGAATGAACTTGTGGTCGATAGAAAACTATTTCGATAACCGATACCCTCCTATGCCTCCAATGCTGGACCCTTACAATGGCAAAAAGATAAGAGACAAATTGGCAAATCACAGATAAGGGAGGAAACAATGAACACCGTATCACGCTACCACCGCGTAATTACCAACCCAACGCATCTGAACTTAAAGAACAGATCGACATGCCTGGCGCAGATATGGAGATGCTCCGTAAAGCGTTCTTTCAACCGGTAAAGATCGAAGAGGAACAAGGCAACCCAAACACCTAAATAGGTAGCCCGAATTGTCACTCATTTCGGGCTTTCTTTGCGAGGCAAATGTTACTGTTCGATATAATTCCCTACTGTATCAGCCGTATCGCGGCCTTCGCTCGCTGCTGCGAAAGCCAGATCTGCTTCCCCCAAATCTCTGGCACCTCCACACTTCGCTTGCTGTTGTCTGAGGTATTTGTTTCAGACATGAGGATCCTGATGAAACATACAGGTTTGCGTTCCCGCATCCACGCCCGGCTGGCGACCAAACCGGATGAGGTCTGAGTTCCTGGCGATTTTTCTGACCTCGGAATTGTGCCGCCGTTGACATGGGGAATTATATACATGAGTTGACGTGCCGAAAAGCCTTGCAAGGACAGTGTGGGCTGATATCATGTGTGCTGCGGGAACTGTTCACTTCCCACAGCCAAACGACCTTGCATCCTTGATGAAGGCCGACCACGTGGCCACCATTACCACACACCGCAATATTGTCTATCGACTGCTTCCCGGCTGGCGTGCAAACGCCAGGAAGCAGGCGGGGCCGGCCGGCGCATGCAGGTTCGTATGGAACGAAATGCCAGGCCGACACAAGAAGGCATACGAGGCTTCTGAAGCCTCCGGCAAGAAGCCGCCTTCGATCTCATTCTTCTCTCTCGGCAAACGATTCACCAGGCTTCGTCAGGCGGTGCCGTGGCTTTCGGAATACGCATTCGCCATCACCCTCTACACACTGAAGTATCAGGCCGATGCCTGGAAGCGGGCGTTCAACGGCGGCGGGTTCCCCAGCTTCAGGTCACGCTACAAGGCCACACCGTCATTCACCATCCCCGGAGCGGTCCGCATATACGGCGACAACATCGTTGTCGCCGGCGTGGACATGAATGCCAGACAGGTTGCAGTCGTTGCCGATAGCAGCAATGCAGACATCCTGCAGGCGCCCGACAGGCGCCTGCTCGACACCAGGATCGCCTGCCATCAACGCATGATGGCCAGACAGAAGAAGGTCTCAAACCGCCGCTGCAAGACCGGACTTCGCTGGCAGCGCTGGCAAGGGCCGATGGCCGGGCACCGCCGGACCCGGCGCTGATGGCCAAGCTGCCGAAAGAGATCCCTGCCAAGGTGTGCTTCAGGCGCGGCGACCGTCTGTCGGCGCTGGCCGAGCGCTATCTCGGCGACCGCGAGCGGTGGATCAAGATTGCCGAGCTCAACGGCCTTCGCAAGGGCGGCCGTCTGCGTGCCGGGCAGTGTCTGAAGCTGCCAGTTGGCTGAGCGCAGGGTCATGACAATCGATATTGAAGGCCTGCGGGAATTCATCGAAGCCAGGGATCGCAGCGACCCGCCCTACTTTGCCGGGCGAAAGGAGGTCATCGCCGACATCGAGACCGTCTGCAGGACCATGTGGCAGCGCCACACGGCCGGGGTGCCCCAGCACAAGGGCATGACCCGTATCATCCACGGGGCACCGGGTGCCGGCAAGACTTCGCTGCTCGGGCACCGCAAGCAGCAGTGGAGCCAGTCCCGGGGCAGACCGGTTGCCGGAACCGGCCCGAAGCCGCGCATGTTGCTTCTTTCCGGCGCTTCCGTTGTGCAGCGACCTGCTGACTTCTATGCAAGGTTGCTGATGGTTGTGGATCCCGACATGGCCGGGAAGCTGTTCCCTGCGGTTCGGAAACCAGAAGTCACAGCCGGTGGCGTTGCGGTGATAGGCAGCGGGGCGAGCATCCAGTTTGCTCCCGGTCGGGGCCCGGCGCCGCCTGAGATGCTTGGTGCTCTGGCAGCACTGGCGCCGCAATGGTCAGCGCCGGTGGTCGTGGCGATCGACGAGGCACAGAATATCGGTGGTGACCGTTATTCGGCTGCCGGGATCATTCTGCAGGAGTTGCACGACAACCGCAACGATCTCCCGGTGATGTTGGTGCTGGCCGGCCTTGGCGACACCGTTGACCGGGTGATGGAACTCGGTCTGTCGCGGCCGGCTCAGGGAACCACCTGGACGCTCGGTTGCTTTGACGAGGCCGAGAGTGATGACCTGATTGCCGGCTGGGGCCGGCATTTCGGCCTGCCGGACGGGGACTGGCGGAACACGATGAGAGGCATTGCCGAAGACTGCGACCACTGGCCGGTACATGTGCAGAATGCACTCATGGCCCTGGCCGACGAGGTTGTGGCGGCTGATGGAAAGCTTGAGGATGTCCAGTCATCGGTGGTCCGGGCCCGGAGCAGGAAGCGACAGCTTGCCTACTACCGGCAACGCATGAGCCCGCAGATGGAGGGATCCAGGTTTCTGCTGTCGGCCGTCATGCAGGATCTGCAGGAGGGTCATCATGATCGAGGCGATATCATTGACAGCATCGAGTGGCATGTCAATGCCTGCCTCGGCTCCAGATGGCGGTTGCCGGATGGCATGACTGCCAATGAATACTTCAATCACCTCATCCATCGGGGAGCTCTGCACAAGCATCTGGACACGGGCACTGTCGAGTGTCCGATACCGAGCTTCCGGGCCTGGCTGATCAAGCAGGGGGAGCCGCCACACGAGAATGACCCGGAGCCCGATAGCAGGCCGTCACCGGGGTTCTGAGCGGCAGAGACCCGAACGGAGAGAGCGCATGACGATCGATATTGAAGGCCTGCGGGAATTCATCGAAGCCAGGGACCGCAGCGACCCGCCCTACTTTGCCGGGCGAAAGGAGGTCATCGCCGACATCGAGACCATCTGCAGGACCATGTGGCAGCGCCACACGGCCGGGGCGCCCCAGCACAAGGGCATGACCCGTATCATCCACGGGGCACCGGGTGCCGGCAAGACTTCGGTGCTCGGGCACCTTGCATGTAGACGGAACGATGGTGAGCCCAGGATCGTCAATATGCCTGGTCCGGACAGTCTTGAGAGTGGTGACGAACTCGCCGCCCTGCTTGCCGGCGCCCTGAAAGCCGGTCTGGATAAGACCGTTTTACAGCAATACAACCGTCATATGCAGTTGCAACTGGGGATAGGTGGGACGCATGTGCAACACGGCCGTGAGGTCAGCGATCCACGGCAGCCGGATCCTGTCAGGTCGGTGCTGGCTCATCACCCTGTGAAGAAATGGCAATATCCGGTGGTGCTGGCCATTGACGAGTTTCAGAACACGGCTGGTGACCGATTCTCTCCACATGCCCGCATCTTGCAGGCCGTGCACAATCAGAAATACCAGGCGCCAATCATGCTGGTGCTGGCCGGCCTTGGCGACACCGTTGACCGGGCGATGGAACTCGGTCTGTCGCGGCCGGCCCAGGGAACCACCTGGACGCTCGGTTGCTTTGACGAGGCCGAGAGTGATGACCTGATTGCCGGCTGGGGCCGGCATTTCGGCCTGCCGGACGGGGACTGGCGGAACACGATGAGAGGCATTGCCGAAGACTGCGACCACTGGCCGGTGCATGTGCAGAATGCACTCATGGCCCTGGCCGAAGAGGTCGTGGCGGCTGATGGTCGCCTTGAGGATGTCCAGTCATCGGTGGTCCGGGCCCGGAGCAGGAAGCGACAGCTTGCCTACTACCGGCAACGCATGAGCCCGCAGATGGAGGGATCCAGGTTTCTGCTGTCGGCCGTCATGCAGGACCTGCAGGAGAGTCATGATCGAGGCGATATCATTGACAGCATCGAGTGGCATGCCGATTCCCGGCCTGGCTCCAGATGGCGGTTGCCGGATGGCATGACTGTCAATGAATACTTCAATCACCTCATCCATCGGGGAGCTCTGCACAAGCATCTGGACACGGGCACTGTCGAGTGTCCGATACCGAGCTTCCGGGCCTGGCTGACCAATCAGGGGGCACCGCTGCCCGAGCCGGAACCGTACAGCAGCCCGTCACCGTTCTGAAAGAGAGGGGAATTATATACATGAGTTGACGTGCCGAATAGCGCTTGCAAGGACAGTGTGGGCTGATATCATGTGTGCTGCGGGAACTGTTCACTTCCCACAGCCAAACGACCTTGCATCCTTGATGAAGGCCGACCACGTGGCCACCATTACCACACACCGCAATATTGTCTATCGACTGCTTCCCGGCTGGCGTGCAAACGCCAGGAAGCAGGCGGGGCAGGCCGGCGCATGCAGGTTCGTCTGGAACGAAATGCCAGGCCGGCACAGGAAGGCATACGAGGCTGCTAAAGCCTCCGGCAAGAAGCCGCCTTCGATCTCATTCCTCTCTCTCGGCAAACGATTCACCAGGCGTCGTCAGGCGGTGCGGTGTTGTTTTCAGGAATATCTCAGTAGCAGGGGGGCCAGATTTCCCGGTTAACTTCATTACCGATCTTCAAGTGACACCGGTTTAATCCGGCAAGGTTTCTTTCCCGGGGAGACCTTTTCAAGAAGAAAAGCCTCCACACAATTGTTGACAAGCATGGAGGCTGGAAAGTCTACTCACCGGACTTGATGACGGCATGGTCCAGTTTATCCATAAAACCGATCTTACCGCCGAAGCCTACATTAGCAGCCAGGGCCTGGAAGAAGGCAGGCCGGTTCAAGCCACCGTCAAGAAGGCCGCAGGCAAGTGGTATGTGACCATTCGCGACAAGGTCGAGTCGCCGGAATATGAAGACAACATCCTAGTCGCCACCGTGGACATGAATGCCGGACAGGTTGCAGTCGTTACCGATAGCGGCAATGCAGACATCCTGCAGGCGTCCGACAGGCGCCTGCTCGACACCAGGATCGCCTGCAATCAACGCAGGATGGCCAATCAATAGAAGACCTCAAACCACCGCTACAAGACCGGACTTCGCATGCAGCGCTGGCACCGGTTGTGGCAGAGGCTTGCCTACAAGCGCAGGGTTGTCGAAATCAACCCTGCCTGTACTCCACAGACCTGTCATTCCTGCGCGGATGCTCACCAGGCGTCCTGCCAGGGCAGGACGTTCAGATGCGTGGCTTGCGGCCATGCGGATCATGCGAACCTGCATGCGGCCCGCACCATCATGGCCGCTGGGATCGGGGCTTCTGCACGGCGAGAGGCGTTTGCTCTGGCAACCTCCGTGACCCGTGAAACGGGTACAGTGGCGACATGATGTGTCAACCGATGTATAAAATTCCCTTGACAAGACCCTGCAACGCCTGGTTGTTGCCGACGATCTGCACCGCATTGTCCGGGGCCTGTACGACAGCCCGCGCACCAGTGAGCTGACCGGGCGTCTGAACGTGCCCGACTTCCGCGCGGTCATCCGTGCCGTTACCCGTCGACACCAGGCACGCACCGTCATTGACGGCATGACAGCCGCCAACTAACTCGGCCTCACCACTGCGGTTCCGACAACAAGCGAGGGTCTGGTGGATGCGCGATTGAAGCCGATCAGGCTGGGACATCAGGAAATTCATTTCCGAACTGCAGCATCCAGCCGTCTCTACTGGGCCGGCCGGCAATGCGGGCTTTTCGGCGCCGCCGATCTGGATGCAGGAGTTTCTGCGCAATCTGTCAGGCGATGACCGCGCAAACCATGCCCAGCCGCAACCGTCGCGGCCTACAGGTAGCGCAGAACCAAGGTCGCAGGCTCTGGTTAAGCTCGCGCCGCTTTCCCCGAATCAGACTTTTATGCAGTGCCTGTAGTGGCTGGCGAAATGCATCAGGTAGTTTTCCTGACAGACCAGTTCAACGTCATATCGCGTTCGGTACAACCTTGCCTTGGCTGACCACCGCCCTGCGATTTTCTGAAACCCCCAAAGTCGCACGGGAGTCGAAGCAGAGTCCAATGCTTCAGTGAGTGGTGCTGGTTACCGTAGGGAGTGCCGCCATCAGATGGTTGGCGTCCAGTCAGTCTGCGAGGCTATCCTTCGGATAACTGATCGAGCAGTGTCCTGGCGGAGGACAACTCGCAGACACCCGGGTTTTCCTCGACATTCAGCATTGCAACCTTGCCGTTTTCCACCAGCATGGAATAGCGCAGGGAACGATCAAGAAGACCGACTGGCGGTGCCGAGAATTCCAGGCCGAGTGCCTTTGTAAAACTGCATTCGGGATCGGCCAAGACCTCTACTCCACTCTCGCTGGCACCGGTTGTGGCAGCCCAGGCAGCGGTGACAAATGGATCATTGACGGCGATACAGATTACCTTGTCGATACCATTTGCCTTCAAGCCATCCACGTTTCCGGTATAGCTCGGCATGTGGGCATCCGAACAGGTTGGTGTAAATGCTCCAGGAACAGCAAATATTACAGTACGTCCCTTACCAAGTCGGTCACCCAGGGGAACCTGTTCCGGGCCCTCATTTCCAAGGGTCATTAATGTCGCCTCGGGCAATGCATCGCCAACTGAAATTGTCATTCGCCTACTCCGCAATGGTGCTGCTTTGATATGAAATACCTATATGTGACAGGCAGGAATTGGAATAGACCAGGAGTCGGTTAATGCAAGTGAAGAATGTAGTTGTGGTCGGCGGTGGCCAGGCCGGCTTTTCGGTCGTGGCAAAATTGAGGTCATTGGGGTGTGACGCACGGATCACGCTCATTTGTGGTGAGGATGAACGCCCTTACCAGCGGCCACCACTTTCGAAAGCGTATTTGCTGGGAAAGTTTGCACGGGAAAGGCTGTATCTGCGCCAGAACAACTTCTACGAAGACAACCGCATTGATTTAGTCCTTGGCAGGAATTGCCGACACGTCGATATTCACGGCAGGAAGGTGGATATTGGAACCAGGAAAATAGCGTATGACGAACTGGTTCTGGCAACCGGTTCAATTCCCCGACGTTTGCCAGCAGCTATCGGCGGGAATCTCGAGGGCGTTCATACCGTTCGCTCAGTGGCCGATATTGACAGTTTGCAACCGGACTGCCAGGCCGGGCGAAGACTGCTGGTCGTAGGAGGTGGCTACATCGGTCTCGAGATTGCGTCGGCGGCAGTATCCCTGGGCATGCAGGTCACTCTGGTCGAGGCGGCCGAGCGCATATTGCAACGCGTTGCCTGCCCTCAGACATCTGCATTCATGGCCGCTATCCATCGTCAGCGAGGTGTTGACCTGATCGAGGGACAGGGGCTTGAGCGTTTGTGTGGAAATTCCCGCGTCGAGACAGTCCAGCTTGCGGATGGCAGGGTTCTGGAAGTGGATCTCGTCGTTGTCGGCATCGGCATTGCACCAGATATCAAGCTGGCAAGGCAGGCCGGCGCCATCACCAACCAGGGTATCGTCGTGGATGCACAGGGACGAACCTCGATTCCCCATGTCTGGGCGGCCGGAGACTGTACCGAGTTTCCTTTTGGTGACCGTGTCATTCGGCTCGAAAGCGTGCAGAATGCCATTGACCAGGCCGAGTGCATTGCCGAGAACATCATGGGGGCTGCCCGCGACTATGCGCCAGTTCCCTGGTTCTGGTCGGATCAATACGACGCCAAGCTGCAAATCGCCGGTTTGGGGTTCGGCAGCAACCACATTCTGACCCGCGCAGGCCGCACAGCCGGCTCGGTTTCGTTCTGGTACATGAAGGATGATCAGGTGCTCGCGGTTGACGCCATCAACGACCCCAGGTCTTACATGATCGGCAAGCGACTCATTGCGTTGAACAAACGGGTCGAAGGAAACCTGATCGAGAATGCGGCGGCCGATCTCAAGCCGCTGCTGCGTTCGTGATAATCGCGCCTCGTTCTGACAGGAACAGCTGTTGTGCGCATCGCCGGAGGCAGGCTGAAGGGAGTCCGGCTGGCAAAGGCTGGAGCCGGAAGCGGACGTCACCAATTGCGTCCGACACTGGGGCGGATTCGTAGCGCTGTCCTCGACATGCTGATCCACTCTCGGCTAGGCAACAGGGTTGACGGTGCACAGGTGCTGGATCTATTTGCCGGCACCGGCGCCATGGGTTTCGAAGCGCTCTCACGCGGTGCTGCCAGCGCAGTTTTTGTCGAACGCAGCGGTCGTGCTTGCGCGCTTATCAGGGAAAATATAGCGCGGCTTGGTGTGGCGTCATGCGCTTCTGTCTGCCGTTGCGATGCAACCGCATTGCCGCCACCTCGTCAGCCTCCCTGCAATCTGGTTTTTGTCGACCCACCCTATGGCAAAGGTCTGGCTCCGGCGGCACTTGATGTCGCGCTAGCCAGAAATTGGGTCAAACCGGACTGCGTCGTTGTCGTCGAGGAAGCAGATTTGATGCCTGTCGACGGTCCCATCGAAATATTCAACCACCGCTGTTACGGTTCGACCTGCATATCGATCGGAGTGTTGCGACCTACTGCTGTGGCGTGATGTTTCTGCAGGTTTGGTCGGTGCGGTATGGTCTCCGGTTCCGTCAGGCAAAGCATCCATGGCAATACCATCCAGGATTGGCGTAATCTGTCCCATAGGCATAGAACAACCACAGACGGTCGCCGGAATGGGTCTCTACGCGCCAGTAGTCGCGTGTGCCCGTCCGCCAGTTGGGATCATCCAGCCACCACTCGGCAATAATTCTCTCGGGACCTGTGGCATGGGCTCGCATGAAGTCCCTGTGCCGCCACCGGAACAGTCGAGGCGGAGTCGGCCGGACAGGGGCGTTGACAGGTTCCGGCGTCATCAGAAACGCCGGCCGGGGCGTTGCCGGAGAAGACCAGCAATCATGCGCGTCCGACCATGCTGCAGCAAGAACAGCAGCGGTCTTTTCAGGGATATTACTTTCAACCGGATGGAGGCGGGTAATCGCATCAAGTCCGACGCGGGTTCCGATCCGTCCGATCAGATCTGACAAACCACCCTCATTTTCCTCCCGTGCTGTAGCATCGCGCAGGGCATCAAGGTGCCCCTGGTGTCTGGTCGCGGTTGCCGGTTCGACCGATAGGGCTAGCAACCGCAGCACATCAATGCCGAAACCGGGATCGATATCATTGAACTTGAGTAACAGGATGGAACGAATTTGCGCCTCGGTATTGACGGGTCTGGCAAATCCGGCATCGATTTTCTGCCGTGTATTGTCGGTTCGATGCAGCTCGAAACGGATCCGCCTGACGCTCATGTCACTGGAGTTCAGTTTCTTGCAAAATGGAGTAAGAAGTCTGTCCAGTCCCGCCGCAATATCATCTTCCAGTCCGATCGGATCAGGAAATGTCATTCGTACCGCAAAATGTGGGACGGTCGGTGACGGATTGACGGGTTCGGGTTCAATTCCGAGTGCCTGATCCAGGCGCTGCAGCACCTCGAAGCCGAATCTGCGTACAAGCGACTGACGTGGAATAGCGATCAGATCATCAATTCGGTTCAGGCCAAGACGTGCCATCTCGCTGGCCGGTTTCTCGTCGATCCTTAAAGCCGCCACGGGTAAAGGGGCGATTGCCTCCCTGGTGCACCCTGGCGGGGCAATACGGGTCTGTTGCAGCGAGCCTGTCAGTGTGCCGGTTCCTTCCGGCCGACTCCGGAACGACTGTCTGCGTCCTGCCGAACGTACCCTTGTTGCGCGTGCCTCAAGATCGCCAACAGCACTATTGGCAGGTGCAGATGTTGGCGCATCGGCAAAGCGGGCCAGTGCCCAGGCCGCGCCGACGGTATCGGCAATCGCACATTGCGCCGTCAGACCGAAGACTGCAAAATCATGTGTGATCAATTCCAGCATCTCCGGTTCGCCACCAAATAGATGTGCACAGCCGGCAATATTCAGAATCAGTCCTGACAGCTGGTCATCTGCACACCAGGGGGAATAGTTTTCCGATCGTCGGCGCAGGCACGACAGGAATGTGCGATCGGCAATCTCGTCGTGAGAATAGGTAATCAGGTCAGGGTAAGTCGCAAATCCGTCATGAAGTGTCTGTCCGACAAAGACCCCCTTGCGCTCGGCAGCCGGTGTGGCCGAAACGATTGTCTGGCGGTTGCGAATGCTTGCCACCACTGCCAGAGGTGCCTCTTCCGGAACCAGACGGTGACGACGCGAGATGCGTTCGGCGGAAAGCCGCGGAAACCAGATTGAAAGCGCGCGCAATGACAGCATGATACGGACATGTTCGATAAATGTACTAATAATATTCTAACATGTCTCCCACAGGCTGCCAACAATACAGCTCCCAACCTTCTTTGCCAGCGCTGTGCGCAATGCGGGTCACCGACCAAACACTCGAGAGGAGAATTGAAGTCAGTTGCCGCCATCAGCTGATTCGGCACGCTGCCTTTGTCGCAGCCAGGCAAGTAGATCTAGATCGGGAAACCCGTCGGCAACCCGCCCGGTCTCGGCCTGAATGCAACGAATGGCAGCACGTGTCGCCGGTCCGGCAATGCCATCGATTCCGCCGGTGTCAAATCCCTCGCAGTGAAGGCGTTTCTGCAATTCCATGATCTGGTGGCGAGCAAGAAACAGATGCGGGTCCGGCCAGGAGACCTGGAAACCACTGCGGCCTGACAAACCTCTGGACAGTAGCAATACAGCAAGCTGATAGTTGAGCGAACGATTGTAGCACCCGATCACCTCAAAGTTGGAAAAGGTAGCCAATGCCGGTCCTTTAGCGCCGGCGGGCAGAAGAAGACGTGCAACCTGATCGGACAGTTTTTCGGCTTCAACGTCGAGAAACACAACGTCGGCATGTTGCCATTCAGCTACGGTCCGACTGGCGCGGTCAGCATGTTCGGAATGAGGGAAGCCCGGCGGCAACAAGACCTCAGAAAGCACGGGATGCGCGGCCTTCCAGCCGGCCGCCAGAAGAAAATTGGCAGTCGAGGCCAGGGCATCTGACGGATCGCTGCCCCAAATGTCGGGCACATTGTGCGTCAGGGAAACGCCATACCGGAGAAAGCTCGCTGGCATGAACTGGGTATGTCCCATGGCACCGGCCCACGACCCGAGCAAGCAGTCCACCGGAGCCATACCTCGCTGCACAATTTCGAGGGCTGCAAGAAGGTTTTCAACAAAGAACTGGCGACGTCCAGTATCAGAGCAGCTGAGCGTGGACAGGGCTTGAATGACGTGAAAGTCGCCGAGCACAGCACCGTAACTGGTTTCGAGTCCCCAGATGGCTATTAGAATCTCCGGGCCGACTTCGAGACCAAGACCCGAAAACTTGCGTGTCAGGTCGGCATGCTCATCAAGTTTCACCCGACCGTCGGAGATTCGCTGTTCCGTTACACAGCGTTCAAGATAGGATGGAGGTGGAAGAACGCTTTCGGGCTGGTTGGTCCAGCACGTATGGATTTCCTCAACCAGGCGGAGATGCGGAAGGCACCGCGCTACCGTCTCGCTGCTGATACCCCGCTGCAAGGCGGCTTGTGTCAGTCCGTCGACATCCAACCGGTTGCCCTCGGCCACAAGCCGTCAGTTGCGAAGTCGGTCCATCGACACTCGAGCGGTCAGTGCGCCTCTTTGTGGCTGGAAGCAAACTGTTGCAATTGATTCTCGGAGGCCTCGCGTTGATGGCGTCTTTTCCAGTCGTCGAAGGGCATGCCGTAGACGATTTCGCGCGACGAGGATTTGTCGAGCTCAATACCGTGGCCGACCGCCGCCTCGGCATACCAGCGGCTCAGGCAGTTGCGACAGAATCCTGAAAAATTCATGAGGTCGATATTCTGGACATCGGTGCGCTTGCGCAAATGGTCTCGCAACCGCCTGAATACAGCCGCTTCGATCTCGGTTCGGGTGCGTTCATCCATCGTTTGTGCCCTCGTGCCTGGAAGGTGAAAAGGAGCAGGAAATCATCGGCTCAATCCACTGTGCAGGGCCGGAACATCGAGTGGCGAGAAGCCGTAGTGCTCAAGCCACTGCAGGTTTGAATCGAAAAAGTCCCTTAGGTCCGGAATGCCGTATTTGAGCATTGCCAGGCGATCAATACCGATGCCAAAGGCAAATCCCTGATAGATATCCGTGTCGACATCACAGGCCTCCAATACTTTCGGATGGACCATGCCGCTGCCGAGAATCTCCATCCAGTCATCGCCTTCGCCGACGGTCAGTCGGCCGTCCTTCCACGAGCAACGCAAGTCGACCTCGGCCGAAGGCTCGGTGAATGGAAAATGAGAGGCCCGAAATCGCAATTCGGCCTGTTCGACTTCGAAATAGGCGCGGCAGAATTCTTCAAGAACCCATTTGAGATTTGCCATGGTGATGTCGCGATCAATGGCCAGCCCTTCGACCTGATGAAACATCGGTGTATGGGTCTGATCATAGTCGCAGCGATAAACCCTGCCAGGAGCTATCACGCGAATCGGCGCGCCCTGGGCGGTCAGCGCCCTTATCTGAACCGGTGAGGTATGGGTCCGCAGCACATTGGGATGCTGTCGGCCAGGATCCCGGTTGCGTACGAAGAACGTATCGTGTTCCTGACGGGCGGGGTGATCCGGCGGAATGTTGAGAGCATCGAAATTGTGCCAGTCGGTTTCGATTTCCGGCCCCTCGGCAATCCCGAATCCCATATCTGCAAAGATTGCAGAGACTTCCTCGATGGTCTGGCTGACTGGATGAACTGTTCCTCGCCGCCGTGGCCTTCCAGGAAGGGTTACATCGGCACTTTCCTTGCTGATCAGCTCGGCGAGTGCCTGGTCCGCCAGCTCTTGCTTGCGCCGGGCGATTGCCTTCTGCAGATCCGATTTGAGAGCATTGAGCGCAGGTGCCTGGCGTTTTCGCTCTTCCGGATCCATGCCCCCAAGAGAGCGCAAGCGTTGTGAAATCTCTCCCTTGCGGCCCATTGCCCGCAGCCGCGCCTCTTCAAGCTCCGACTCTGTCTGCGCATTTGTAACGGCTTCGAAGTGATCCGAACGCATCCTGGTTATGTCGCACATCGGTCGCTCCGAAAGATTGGCTGTTGTCCGGCAGGATGCGCGTGGGCGGCTCGAAAGGCAGGAGCTCAGGGGTTGGTCGATGCGTAGCCGGGCGATTCATCACCTGCCGGCGACAAGACAGCTGTCCCGGACGCAATGTCGGTCTGGTCATCAAGCGCCGAGCGGGCTCGTTCGACCAATTCGTCGAATACTGACGGGTCGGAAACCGCAAGTTCGGCCAGCACCTTTCTGTCGAGGTGGATATTGCTCAATTTCAGGCCGTACATGAAGCGAGAGTAATTAAGGTGACTATCGCGTTCACGGACAGCGGCGTTTATGCGCTGGATCCACAAGGCCCTGAAATTCCGCTTGCGCTGTTTGCGATCGCGGGTTGCGTATTGCCTGGCGCGGTCAACGGCCTGTCTTGCTGCCCTGAAGGTGTTCTTGCGGCGACCGTAATAGCCTTTGGCTGCCTTGATGACTTTCTTGTGTCTGGCCCGGGTTACCGTGCCTCTTTTGACTCGTGCCATGTCTAATTCCTAACGTGAATAGGGCATGAACTTCTTGACGATCTTCTCGTCCTGCTTCGACAGCGTGGTCGTGCCACGCGCGTTGCGCACGAACTTGTTGGATCGTTTGATCATACCGTGACGCTTGCCAGCCTGCTGAACCTTGATGCGGCCCTTGGCGGTAACCTTGAAGCGTTTCTTGGCACTCGATTTTGTTTTTAGCTTGGGCATTTCAAACTCCATGAGTCGGGAAACAGATCACAGCCCGGCATGCCACTACTGGCCGGCTGCGTCGACAAATCGGCGGTCTCAGTCCAGGGTATCTTGATTGGCTGGCGGAATATATGGTGTCAGGGCAGATTTGCAAGCAACCTATCGGAGCATGGAAAATCTGAATGTGACGGGAATGACAAGACATACTAGCGAGCAATAGGAAGAAGCGGTCAGCTTGAGATTACGTAGTCGCTGTATCAGAACCATCTCCCATTATGACGCGCAAGACAAGATGTGTACATACGGTAGGCCGATCGCCACAGGCGATGTAGAGAGCGCCAACAAGAAGCTGGTTACAGATCGCATCCATTGATGACGACGATCAGGGCAAGGAAGAGAATTTGACAAAGGCCTAACTGAACGGTTGCGTTGTTGCACTCACGCACGCAATGCAAGACGTGATCACCAGAGCCATTCAAGGGAATGGCATGCGATGACGGTCTGCGTTGCCATCAGTGTGCATGACTGCATTGTGTTCGCGGCGGACAGTGCTACTTCGCTGACAAGAACGACTCCTTACGGCACGTCCAAAGTGAACAATGTGTGGAAGCACGGTCTCAAGGTTTTCAATCTGCACAAGGATTTTCCGATTGTGGCAATGACCACTGGAATGGCAAATTTCGGCACCATGTCCATCACCAACTTGACCAAGGAACTTCGCATGAAGTTGATGGAAGACTTGTGTGTCGAAACCTACACTCGCAAGGAAGTGGCGAGATGTTCTGACCGCTATTTTCACGACGAATACAGGAAAACCCACGCAATTCCAGTTCCGGATCATTCGTTCGAATTCTGGATCGGCGGCTATTGTTACGACAATAGGCAGGGCGAGAATTGGAAGTTAGCAATTCGCCATGGGCAATGGCTGAGTCCAGCTCGGCAACTCCGACCAGAGGCGAGCAATCAGTCGCTTGCTACCTGGCTACGACCCACAGATCGTGCAACCGTTGAACCTGGATGTTGGCGAACTTTCGAGATTTCATACACCATTGGTGGGTACATCAATGCCCGTGCAGGATGCTATCGACCTTGCCGGCTTTTTGGTAGACATGACCAAGAAGTATTTTGCGTTTCTGCCAGGAACTGACACCGTGGCAGGTGATACGGGAATTGCCACGGTCACCAAGTTCGAAGGGCTCAAGTGGATTCATCGCAAGCATTACTATCCGGCCCATCTGAACAGGAGGACAACGCACCATGCCGCATGACAACAAGGACAGAGAGTGCGCCATTCCTGTCGATCTGATCCGGGATACCACTATCAACAGGCGCAAAACGGGTTTGGCAGCGCAGGTACGGAGCCAGATGATGTGAAGGGAACGACGCCAACCAAGCGCACGCCAACAAAGTGATCTTGATGGTTACGTAGGCCGGAATCGAACCAGCGACTTCTGGGTTTCCACACCAGCCTCATGACCATTCTGCTTCCCTGTCCCTATCAGGACCACATTTGGGTTTGAGGCCAGAGGGCGACTCAGGGCAGGCAGAATACACTACCTGTTGCCACATTCTGGACTCTGATTTCTTCATGCGGGAGTGCTCGCCCCACAGCGGGGCTGGCGCATTGGATTCCACGCAATGTCGAGGCATGGTGGCGAAACCAAATTCCGCCAAAATTCTGTTGACTAGTGTTGTGTCCAGCTAGAAATAATTCCATTTTCTCTTGACTGTGATTCACTGTCTCCCGATGTCCATCGCTCAGTTCAAAAAAAGGTAGCAAAGCCTCAATATCCAGGAGCGCGAGACCGAAGAACAAGCTTTCCGACAAAAACCGCACGCGCCTTGCGCTTATCAAGACACATCCGCAGTCACGCAACAGACATGTATGGCGGACCGACATCATCCTCAATCTCGATGCAGGCCACACCTGGCAGATACGGTGAGAAGAACAGGAAAGGCGAAAACGAGCGTCTGGCGCTGGTGGGACCGCTTCCTCGCCAAGAGCGTCGACGGGCTTCTGATGGACGCCTCCCGGCCACCGGGCAAGCCACGGACAGCACAGGAGATGGTCATCGGCCAGATGGATCCGGCGGCACCGCTCGAAGGAGTTCCTTGGCTTCCTCGACCATGTCGAGGCAACCATTGATACCGGTCCCGACACCGCGCTGCATGTGGTTGTGGACAATCAATCTGCCCACAAGACCGCCGCGGTCCACGCATGGTTGAAGGATCACCCCCGCTGGACATTTCACTTCACCCCGACCGCCGCTTCCCGGACCAGTGCTGTCGAGGGTTTCTTTTCGAAGCTGGCCAGGCCACGGCTCAGGAACGCCATCTTCAACTTGCTTGATGCGTGCATTGCAGTGATCAAGGGATACATCAAGCACCACAACGAGAACAACGCCCACCCGTTCCGGTGGAGCAAAGAGCCCGAGGGCGCTAGTCGCATCGTGGAAAAGAGGTCATCAGAAGCTGCAGGAGATGGCATCATCTCTTTGAATCAGACCACAAGGGGGCACCCCAATTTGTTTCGGGCTCATCAAGGCAGTATACTGAACAAAAAAATTCCCCGCTTGGGGAGGCTCGCCCATGCGACAAAGGAATTGATATGAAGGCAGGACCGGTAACTGTCCGGCAGCTACTAGAGAACCGGCAACGGTTCTGTGTTCCCATTTATCAGCGGCATTACGTTTGGACACGGGATAAACAATGGGAACCATTTTGGAATGATGTGCGGACAAAAGCGATTGAGCGTCTGCACGACCGAGAGCGGCGCTTTTCTCATTTCATGGGGGCGGTTGTTCTCGAAGTTCGAGCAACAGCAAGTTCAAGACAGGTCACGTCATTTCAGGTGGTGGATGGCCAACAGCGATTGACCACATTTCAACTTTTCCTCGCAGCCGCGAGAGATTACGCAAAACAGGCGAAATTCGAAGATAGTGTCGGATTAATCGAGGGCTATCTTGTCAATGAGAAGCAACATCTCATGGAGGATCCCGATATCGAGAAGTTCAAAGTATGGCCGACAAAATTCGAGCGGCGCATTTTCCAAGACATTTTGATGGTAGGTCGGCAAGACCTTCGAAAAAAATATCATGAACACTTCTATGTGAAGCAGGACAAAATCTATCCATACAGGACGGTTCCAAATATGCTCGGAGCTTATGGTTACTTTTTCGAACGTATTAAGCATGCCGTGGAGAGCGACGATCTCGAGGATGACTTCGCGGAAACATTAGAAACCGGGAAGGAACAAGGTACAGAAGAGGGTTTACGCTCCAAAATAGCCGATCGCGTGGTACGAGAAAGGCGTTTGGATGTCTTATGGGAAGCGCTGGTAGAAGAATTTAAAGTTGTCGAAATCAGGCTCGAAGAAGGTGACGATGCACAGGTAATCTTCGAAACTCTGAACGAGAGAGGCCAACCCTTGCTCGCGGCGGATCTCGTGCGGAACAATATCTTCCACCGTGCCGATGCCGGAGGAGAATCAGCAGAAAAGCTTTTTGACCGATATTGGAAGGATTTCGAGGACCCATCCTGGAGCATTATGGAGAAACAAGGGCGCTACAAGAAAGTACGTATAGAGTTCTTCTTGGCGAACTTTATTGCGGGCAAGATCGCAGGCGAGATAACTTTGTCCAAGTTGTTCAGCGAATACAAGGCATTCGTGAAACTTCAAGCGTCCGGAGCTGACGGTGGTTACGGCTCTGTCCAGGCAGAGCTTCAGGACCTCGTGGCCTATGGGAAAGTCTTTAGACGTCTACTGGAGAGAGACCGTAACGATCCCCTTGGCCATTTTGCGAAACTTCTTCACCCTTGGGATGTTACAACGGTTTATCCTCTCGTTCTCCGCCTATGGATCGAAGAGGAGTTGGGTGCAGACGAGAAGGAAAAGTGTCTTTCGATTCTTCTTGCGTTCATCGTGAGGCGAGCGATCTGTGGCCTAACGACAAAGAACTACAACCGGTTTTTCCTTTCCGTTCTTAGGCACCTTAACGCAGAGGGCTTTTCGAGCGAAAGACTTGGGATGTTTTTGATCGGGCAAACCTCCGAAAGTGCACGGTTTCCGGATGATCCCGAGTTCAAGCGCTCTTGGACTTCAATACCCATGTATAGCCAGAGGCTAACACCCCTACGTGGTCGAGCAGCGCGCTATCCCCCCGCACCACCGCCAGGCCGTCTAACACCCCGACGTGTTCGAGCAGTGTTGGAGATGATTGAGCGAGCGAAGCGACATAAGTATCACGAAACAGATCAACTCAACGAAAATCTGTCGGTGGAACATATTTTGCCAACGGATTGGGCAGAGCACTGGCCGCTTCCTTCTAAGGGATTTATCGATACCAAAGAAGGTGACGCGCTCCGCTGGGAGCAGATTAATCGACGGCAGCAACTGTTGAACACGTTTGGCAATCTTACAATCCTGACAAGGCCTCTCAACAGCAGTGTGCAGAACGGCTCCTTTAGCGTAAAGCGGGAGGCATTCGATCATTCGCTATTGGTCATGAATCGCGAGATTACGAAGTACGAAACATGGGGCGAAGACCAGATTGTTGAGCGCGGTCAGGAGCTTTTCGCAGTCGCAAAAGATCTCTGGCCCTATCCGGAGACAGAGTTTCTTAAGGCCAGCCGTGGGTAAGCAACTGGCAGTCTCAGGCGTCAAGGTTACTAGTGGTCTGATTCAAACAGATGATGCCATCTCCTGCAGCTTCTGATGACCTCTTTTCCACGATGCGACTAGCGCCCTCGGGCTCTTTGCTCCACCGGAACGGGTGGGCGTTGTTCTCGTTGTGGTGCTTGATGTATCCCTTGATCACTGCAATGCACGCATCAAGCAAGTTGAAGATGGCGTTCCTGAGCCGTGACCTGGCCAGCTTCGAAAAGAAACCCTCGACAGCACTGGTCCGGGAAGCGGGGGTCGGGATGAAGTGGAATGTCCAGCGGGGGTGATCCTTCAACCATGCGTGGACCGCGGCGGGTTTGTGGGCAGATTGATGGTCCACAACCACATGCAGCGCGGCGTCGGCGTCCTCGGCAAGGAAGCGGTCCCACCAGCGCCAGACGCTCGTTTTCGCCTTTCCTGTTCTTCTCACCGTATCTGCCAGGTGTGGCCTGCATCGAGATTGAGGATGATGTCGGTCCGCCATACATGTTTGTTGCGTGACTGCGGATGTGTCTTGATAAACGCAAGGCGCGTGCGGTTTTTGTCGGAAAGCTTGATCTTCGGTCTCGCGCTCCTGGACATTGTGGCTTTGCTCCCTTTTCAAAACTGAGCGATGGACATCGGGAGACAGTGAATCACAGTCCAGAGAATTGCGGAATCGTTTCAATGTGGACCCAACACTAGACTTGGGCAACCAGATCCCGATGTGTCAGTCGGTTGCCCTGTGCTGCTTGTCTCAAGACAGGAAGCCCTGTCTTGGCGGTACGCACAGACCAAACCGGTGCCCCGAGAGGGGCAGGCCGGGCCGGCAGGGTGGCGGACAGGCTCGTAGCACTGAGGAAGCCGGGTAATGTCGATAGAGGGAAGGGCTCTGATTCCGAGAGAGGGTAGGAAGGAGGCAAGGCAGGGTCACTGGAATTAGCCTAACAGGGCCTCAACGGGTTCGAAAACTCCAAACTGCTCTACATGTGAATGCTGTGGCGCCTCCCCTCGACTCTACCTAGAATATTGCGGTCAAGGCTGGCGCCTAGGTGACTACAATCTTTGCAACCTGAACTATATTGGTTGATCCCGAAACATTGAACGGTACGCCGGCGGTTATGATAACCTGGTCGTCTCCCGAGCCGAATTTCTGGTCAAAGGCGACGCGGGTTGCAATCTCGACCGCCTCGTCAAAGCTGTGAACAAACTCTGATGTCACACAGTGAACACCCCAAAGCAGGCTCAAACGGCGGGAGATCCTCTCGAAGGGCGTAATGACAACAATCGGGACGCGCGGTTTCTCGCGTGCGACGAGCCGCGCCGTCGTACCGGTATGTGTAAAGCAGCAAATGGCGTTGACGTCGGTGGTTTCGGCAATCTCGCGGGCTGCGGCGGTAATTGCATCGGCAACCGTTTCGCGACTGCTGCGGCGTGAGGCATCCATGATTTCCCGATAGGTGGGATCGCTCTCGGCCGAAACAGCAACGCTATTCATGGTTGCCACGGATTCGACAGGGTAGCGGCCCACGGCCGATTCTGCCGACAACATGACAGCGTCGGCCCCTTCATAAATTGCCGAAGCCACATCGGATATTTCAGCCCGGGTTGGTGTCGAGTTCTCGACCATGCTTTCCAGCATCTGCGTTGCGACAATCACCGGTTTGGCAGCTGCACGGCATCGTCGAACCAGTCGCTTCTGGATTGGGGGAACGGTATGCAGCGGAAGCTCAACGCCGAGATCGCCACGTGCCACCATGATGCCGTCGGATACTTCGAGTATTTCGCTAAAGCGTTCCAGGGCAGCGGGTTTCTCGATCTTGGTCATGATCAACGCCCTGTCCCGTGCCAGGAAGCGGGCCACTTCAACATCCTGGCTTTGCTGCACAAAGGAAAGGGCAAGCCAGTCCACGCCGAGGTTGCAGGTAAATTCCAGGTCAGCCAAATCCTTTTGCGAAAGAGCAGCCAGGGGAAGGACGGCATCTGGCACATTGATGCCCTTCTTGCCGGATATTGTGCCACCCGTCATGACTTCGCAGTCGGCGAAGTCGCTGGTGCTGCGTGTAACCCTCAGTCGAATCTTGCCGTCGTTGACGAGCAGTGTCATGCCCGGAGCAAGCACTTCGAATATTTCGGGATGCGGGACACAAACTCTTGTCGCGTCGCCATCTGCCGGGTCCAGGTCGAGGCGAAAGTTCTGACCGGTTTCCAGTAATTCGCTGGCGTTGGCGAACGTTCCGCACCGCAGCTTTGGTCCCTGGAGATCTACGATTATGCCGATCGGTCTTGCGGCCTCCTCTTCGATCGAACGGATATGGGCATGGAGTTCGCCGACCTTGTCGTGGCTACCGTGGCTCATGTTCAGGCGAAAGACATCCACGCCCGCCTCGAACATGTGCTTGATTGTATTCCGGTCACTGGATGCAGGGCCAAGTGTTGCAACGATCTTGAGGCTACGTTGTCTCTTCATACTGGCGACCCTGACCCTTCTTCCGGTCTTCTGTGATGATTGCCCGGGTCAACTCCCGTTGCCAAGGGGTATGTACTTAACAAGCGGAATTGGCAACCACATGAGGCGTCTCGTTCGCCGCACAATCTTGAACAAGTTGTGGATACGGGAAGCATCTTCAGGTGTCCTGACAAGATGCGATCAATCGGTCCTGGGCCCTGCAGCCTTGCGAAATCCTGAATCGGATTCTGCCTGGTATGGAGCACATTAATCGCAAATGGTTCCCGGCCAGCGTTCTGGCTGCCTCAGGAATTACCACTGCCTTGGGTCATTTTACCATTGCCAGTCCAATTGGCGTTTTGTCTGCAGAAACCGGAGAACGTATCGCACCCAACATAATCCAGACCGAATACGCGACCCAAGGATTCCCCGGCACATGGCGACCAGACCGCCGGACATGATCGAAAACTACAGCCGCAACGGGTTGGCTCGCATGTCGTGCGATGACGTGCGTTCGCCGAAAAGGAGCAGCTTGCAGCGCCTGGCGACGTTATCCGCTAGGCCCTCCGGCGTATGGCTGCTCGTAAAGACGCCGATTGTGGCTCTAGAGCCTCGCCCGAACAGACGGTTATACTTCCCTCAAGCGAGTAGGGTCAGAATGCGGAGGAATGTGGGAAACTTTCAGATGCTGATAGCAACTGATAGGAATTCCTGGACGAAAGTACCATTAGGCAACCGCGTTGTTGCAGCCTAATTGCACCTGGTGTCTCGCCTGCAGTGCGTGCCAGGCCGAATGACTGAGATCTGGACAATGTGAAAAGGGGTTTGTCAATGATTGGATTTGCTTCTCGCTACCTTGCCTACTGTTTGGCTGTGCTGGTTCTTGTGTTGGGCGGAATGACAAACGAAGGGTCCGCCCACGGATTCCGGGACGGCGTTCCGCGCACTGCTATTGTTTCCGCCTTTGCACCCGAAATGTTGATCATGAAGAGCAATCTCGCGGACACAACGATACATGAGATCAGCGGCATCGAATTCTTGACTGGCAAACTGCGCGGTCATGATGTGGTGCTGTTCCTGAGCGGCATCAGTGTGGTGAATGCAGCGATGTCGACGCAGGCCGCCCTGGACAACTTTAGCGTGCAACAAATTGTCTTTTCAGGCATCGCCGGCGGTGTCGACCCGGAACTGAACATCGGTGATGTGGTGATTGCAGATCGCTGGGGACAATATCTCGAGCTCCTTATGGCCCGGCAAGTCGGGGATGGCTGGCAGACAATGCCGTTTTTCGAGTATCCTTACCAGAACTTCGGCATGATGTTCCCTCGCTCGGTGACCGTACAGCGGGTAGGTGCCGCAGAGCCCGAAACGCGTTTCTGGTTTTCTGCTGACGATGCGCTCCTCACCGCGGCGCGGGAGGTCGCCACGAGTGTATCTCTCGAAAACTGCACTGCAGAAGACATCTGTCTTGACCACGCACCGACAATTGTGGTCGGTGGTTCGGGCGTGTCTGGAAGCGCATTTGTCGATAACGCGGCGTTCCGCGCCTACGTGTTCAGAACCTATGGTGCCCGCGTCCTGGACATGGAGAGTGCCCCCGTAGGCCACGTGGCCTGGGCGAACGGCATACCATTCCTAGCTGTTCGTAGCGTGGCCGATCTTGCTGGTGGTAGCGCGAGCGCTAACCAGATGGAGGTGTTTCTTGGTCTTGCCGCAGGCAACGCAACCGCGGTCGTCCTTGCGATTCTGGATGCAGTGGAAGAATGACAGGGTTGCGTGTTGCAGCAGTTAGTCAAATGTCATTCGATCAGCACCAGGCAAACATGTTCACTGGTCAGACCTTTCCGGACAGAATGTTCGACAGCAATTGTCAGTGAAGAGTCGAGGTTCAAGCACATTGCACTTCGTTCGTCGTGACAATGAACTCCATCAGAATGAACTTGACGGTGACTGGCGTGAAGTAATGATTGAAAACAGCGCCGGCCGCTGCTGAGGAGTCGAAGGAAGTGACCGTGTGCCGGTTCGCTTCTAACCCGATCCACAGACGTTCCAGCAGTGGCTTGTTCAAGCCACTGGTCTGTGTTTCGAACCAGTCAGACTGGAAAACTGGATCACCCCAAATCGATTCTCAAGCAAAGCGGTCACTCGCTCCGGCTCGATATCCTGCCAGTTGGAGAAATGTCCAACCCCCGAATGTCCTGCTGCCGATTGCGGCTGAAACCGTCGGAGAACAGCCCTGCCAACGCATTCAACTGTTCGGGTGAACAGAGACTTTGCCGATGCATTGTATGCACCCTGCGGAAAACCTTTGTGCGCTGAATGCAAACCTCATGGTATCTTGGTGAAAACCCATCCCTCAACCGGAGAAACCGACACCCTGGAATAATATTCGGGCAGCAAAGTATTACGCATTCACCGATCTTGCTAGTGTCACGTCACAGTGATTTTGACTCTTTGGATTGCGGTTTGCAATCATCGATTTTGGGGTAGGCTTTCACCAGTTTTTCCCTGACCTTATCGACCGTGAACATCCACTTGATCTGCTTCTTTTCATCGTTTCTCTTCTGCTCCCACGCGGCAATCTCAGTTTCAAGCGTTTCCCGGTCGGGTATTCGTCGTTTGAGACACTGACCCGCCAGCACACCAATTTCGATCTCGACCATGTTGAGCCAACTGGCATGTTTCGGAGTGTGGTGAAACTCGATACGTCGAAGGATACGCCGTGCTTGTGCGGGTGGCAGGGACTTGTAGAGTGCTGCCGGTGTGTGGGTTGACAGGTTGTCGAGCACAACCCTGATCTTCTTGGCCTCAGGGAAGTGGACATCGCTCAGTTCCTGCATGCAGGCAGCAAAGTCGGCCGAGGCCCGGCGTTTGGTAACCTTGACCTTGCGCCAGGGATAATGGACATCAAGGAAGACAAAAAGGTTGACCGTGCCATTACGACGGTATTCGCAGTCGTAACGCTCGAGTTGACCCGGTTTGGCCGGAACAGGTGTTCGGGTCTCGCCGATCAGTTGCATCGGGCTTTCGTCGAATGAGACCACGGGATAATCTGGATCAGGTGTTTCGCTGTAGAGATCGAGAACATTCTCCATGGCAGCGACGTAGGCGGCATTGAGTTTGGGAATGCACCACATGGTCTTGCGCCATGGCTTGAGATTGTTCTCCATAAGCCGTCGACGCACGGTCTCGCGCGAGAGGCTCTCGTGATCGGTAAGCCGGACCATTTCGTCACGCAGCAACTCAAGGGTCCAGCGGGCATTGCCGGTTGGCGGGTTTGAACAGGCTTTTGCGACCAGCAAGGCCTCTTCGTTGCCGGTGAGCTTGCGTTTGGCACCGGCGCGAGGTGCTTCGCAGAGAGCATGCTCCAGGTTGCCCTCGACGAAACGGCGCTTGGTCCGGGTGACCGTTGACATGCCACACACCACCTGTTCGGCAATCTGTGCATCAGGGACCCCTTTATCGGCAGCCAGAAGGATCTGTGCGCGTTTCAGACGGCGTGTTTTCTGTATCCCGCCCGCAAGCAGGGCCTTGAGTTCTTCTCTTTCAGACTTTTCCAGTTCGACCCGATAACGTATGTTCATATCTGCCTCCATTTTTGTTGGATGCTCTGATGAATCAATCAAACGACAATTGCCAGTCGCCAACTACAGGGTTCACTGTAAAGCAGGGCCAGTATCTGGCCTTCATCCATGCCTATACGAAGATGTTCGGGCGAGCGCCGGCCGAGGCTGATATGAAGAGACACTTCCAGGTCACCCCGCCGAGTGTCCACCAGATGGTTCTCAATCTCGACCGTGCCGGGCTTATCGAACGGATCCCTGGGAAAGCCCGGAGCATCAGGGTCCTCGTTGATCCTGATGATCTCCCGGTACTGAAATGATATGTTTCAAACCGTCATAATCACTGTGACGTGACACTAGACGGAGTCCACTGACTTCAAGCGATACCGGTGGTAAAAAAAGCTACAAAGGAAGAAACACGGCACTGCGATGCACCAAAGCCAAAATGTAAGCCCGGCAAGACTCCAGACAACGAGCCGGACAAGAAATGCAATGATCGAATAGGCCACCAGTGCGATCAGTATTTTCGAGACAACCCGCTTAACGCTCTTTGTTACGCTACCCAAGTCAACTTCCTTCAGAATCTCGTCTTGAATTCTCTGGGCGAGGTTCTCCCGACTGTCACCAAACATATTGTAGAAAACCGTGTCTATCGTGTTGAGTGAGTTAATTCTGTCGTCGACACTGCCCTTGATCTGCGACCATACATCCTCGCTTGCCACACGACCACGAATGTCGCTGATTACCGCACTTTCAATCGCTTGCGTGACCGCTGCCCACCGAATTCGCCGGCCCTTGTCAACCCAGTCTTTCCAGGCCAGTCCCAGGTATTCCCTCACTTTCGGATTGAAAAAATACAGCGCGACGAGATCGGCGAGCAGATACATCGACAGGAACAAGGCAACAAACGCAACCCACTCGGCCAAGAAGCTATTGGTGCCAAGAAACAGCACCAAGAGCACAAGGCACGCCGATGCCCAGTAAATCTGCTGCAACGACTTGCGCTCATAATGTTCCAGGTCATTCAGCGCTCGATTTACCTCTCTCCTTAACCTTTCCACAGCGTCAAGTCTTGCATCTCGTATCGCTTTTTCCTGTTCTGCTTTCACTTGTTTACTAGCTAGCCCGGCAGTCGCCACTCCAGCGGTCAATAAAGCTACGATCAGGGGTAAAGGCACTTATCAGCTCCAACTTTCTGGTAGTCTCCGGGGCGAGCGGCATCGATCGGTATCTATGTTCATGGGAACGTTTTACCGTAACACCTATTCACAATCGAAGGGAAACATCTGTACTCGCCCTGACGTCCTCGAAAGGCACGCCAGTGACGGGACAATCGCAAAACGCCTTCGGCATCCTGCTGTTTTCAAGTATGTCCCGGAGGACATATCCGTGGTTCCTCTTGTCCAATCGAGCGCCCTTGCACAGCGACTGCCAACGCTTCCCGCTTGCTTCCGTCAATCGGGCACCCGGGCACGTCTTGTCGAGGATATGGCAATGGGCTGTGCCCGTACTTTAATTCGACATTGCGAGTGAGTATGTGAACCGGACAGATTCCAGGACTGGATACCTCCAATGAAGTTCACGCTTTCCTGGCTGCGCGATCATCTGGATACCGGCGCACGCCTGTCTCAAATCACGGCATCATTGACCGATCTCGGGCTCGAGGTCGAATCTGTGTATGATCCGAGTGAGGAATTCAAGGAATTCACAGTCTGCCGGGTCGTGGACACCAAGGCCCATCCGAATGCTGACAGGCTGCGTGTTTGCCAGCTTGATCTCTTCGCGCCGGAAGTGGATCGGCCCATCGATCAAGTGCAGGTCGTGTGTGGTGCACCAAATGCCCGCACCGGCATGATTGGTGTCTTTGCGCCGGCCGGAGTCCGCGTTCCCGGCACCGGCATGATGTTGAAAAAATCACGAATCCGCGGTGTTCAGAGCGAGGGCATGTTGTTGTCCGAACGTGAACTGGGGATTTCCGACAATCACGATACAGTAATTGATCTGCCCCCCGAGACACCGCTCGGTGCAATCTATGCAAACCTCATCGGCAAAGACGACCCAGTCGTCGAAATCGCTGTTACGCCGAACCGGCCGGACGCGCTCGGGATTCGCGGTATCGCCCGCGACCTGGCAGCCAGGAAGCTAGGTGAATTGAAATCCGAGGAAAGACCTCTCGTCAGGGACACAGTTCCTTGCTCGGTCAAGGTTGTGATCGAACCTGAAGTCAAGAAGCGTGGCTGTCCGGCTTTTGCAGGGCGGCTTATCGAAGGCGTTGTCAATGGCGAGTCACCGGCGTGGCTCAAGCACCGCCTTGAAGCCATCGGCTTGAGGCCGATTTCGGCCGTGGTGGATATCACCAACTATGTTACGCACGACCGCAACCGCCCGCTGCATGCCTTCGATGCCGACAAGGTGCACGGTGACATTCACATCCATTTTGCCACCGGTGAGGAATCCCTGACAGCCCTGGATGGCCAGAACTACCGGTTGCAAGCGGGCATGATCTGTATTTCCGATGATCGCGGACCGGAAAGCATTGCCGGAATCATGGGCGGCGAAGCTACGGGCTGCACTGCTGATACGACGCGGGTGTTCCTCGAAAGCGCGTTATGGGACCCAGTAATGACGGCTGCCACCGGGCGGAAACTCAAGATTACCTCGGATGCCCGCCACCGCTTCGAGCGGGGAGTTGATCCGGCCTACACTCTCGAGGGTCTTGATCTGGCGACAAACATGATTCTTCAAATATGCGGCGGCCGGGCTTCGGAAATTTCGATGGACGGCGTTGTTCCCACTCCCGATTTGCGTCTCAGCTTGCGTACGGGTCGCGTCGAGCAGCTGGTCGGCATGCCGGTCGACACTGAAACCCAGTTGCAGGTCCTAGGCGACCTGGGGTTTTCCCCCCAGCTTGAAGATCAGAAAATTCTTGTGCATGTTCCGAGTTGGCGACCTGACGTGTTTGGTGAGGCAGACCTGGTGGAAGAGGTAGCACGCATGGTTTCCCTGTCAAACCTTCAGGGCAAACCACTGCCGCGCCCGGGAAAAGGGGTTACGCGTCCATGTGTCACGGCTGGCCAGCGCATGGAACGAATGGCCCGACGCACGCTGGGCGTGCTTGGTTACCGCGAGTGCGTATCCTATTCGTTCATCGGAAGAGAAATTGCACGGGGCTTTGTCGCCGATACCGAATTGGTTGAAATCGAGAATCCGATATCCTCGGAACTGGAAGTCATGCGTCCTGACTTGTTGCCAGGTCTGCTGCAGGCGGCTTCCCGTGCACAGGCCAGGGGCGCACCTGGCTGCTCGCTATTCGAGATCGGTCCGGTGTTTACAGGAAGCCAGCCCGGCGAACAGCGATTGCAAGCCTCGGGTCTTCTGGTGGGACGTGCCACCAACCGCAGTCCGCACAGGAGAACCCGGCAGGTTGATCTTTTTGATGCCAAGGCCGACGCGGAGGTAGTGCTGGATGCGATCGGCGTGCCGGCCGCAGTCAAGACTGGCCGCGGGACATCTGCCGGTTGGCATCCCGGAAAGACCGGAATGGCCTTCTTGCGGCCGAACATGCCGCTTGCACTGTTTGGAGAAATTGACCCCAGAATCCTGCGCCAGCTGCGCATCAAGGGTGGCGCAGCGGCATTCACGGTGTTTCTGGATCGGGTTCCGAAGCCAAGGCGCCGCAAGATTGCCAGGGCGGCGCTTGACTCCACCAACCTGCAACCTGTTGAACGTGACTTTTCCTTTGTTGTGGGAAGCAGTATCGAGGCGCAGCGGTTAGTACGGGCCGGCTGGTCCAGTCCACATCGCAAGTTGATCTCGGCAATCGACGTATTCGATGAATTCTCGGGCGAAGCTGCTGAAAGGCAGTTCGGCAAGGGGATGAAGTCCCTTGCCATTTGTGTCCGGTTTCAAGCTAAAGACAAACCCTTCAGCGATGCCCAGTTGGCGCGGGTCAGCAAGGACATTGTGCAACGTGTTGTAAAGGAGACCGGGGGCGAATTGCGAAACTGAAGTGCTCGCATGGTTATGCTGAGAGGATGACTGCAGTAGATTTGCGTGGCTGGAACTGCCGCGCATTCTGGCACGACCCCTGGCATAAATCTCTGCTGGCATGCGATGGGCCGGGAACCTCCGAAATACTGTCAGTTGCGTACAAGCTCCTCCCCTGAACAAAGCGCCCGCAAGGCGGCACGCCAAAGTTCCTTGCGTACGATACGCAAGGTTGCGCCATATCTTTGGCCGAAGAACAATCTGCGATTCCGTTTGCGTGTGGTGGCAGCCCTGCTGGCCCTGCTTTCAGCAGAGCTGATCTTGCTTGGTATTCCGTTCATCTACAAGGCAGCGGTTGACGCCCTGACGCTGGAGGCCGAAACCAGTCTGGTCCATCTGGTATCACTCGGCGCGGTCTTCCTGACCATCGCCTTTGGAGTTGCCCGTACCCTCAATATCGGGTTCACGCAGTTGCGTGACGCGCTGTTTGCGGCGGTCGGCCAGAGAGCACTGCGGAATCTGGCGAAGGAGACCTTTCTCCACATCCACCAACTGTCGTTACGGTTTCACATATCCCGCAAGACCGGAGGCCTTTCAAGGGTCATCGAACGCGGCATCAAGGGCATCGAATGGTTGCTGCGCTTCCTGCTGTTTTCGATCGGTCCGCTGATCCTGCAATTGGGAATGGTCTGCGTGATTCTGTGGATCGTTCTGGGTTTCTGGTACTTCTTGACGGTTGTCATAACCATTTGCTGTTATGTCTGGTTCACCTTCAGGATCACCGAGTGGCGGGTCCAGATACGAAGGCGCATGAATGAGCAGGATACAGATGCCAACCAGAAAGCGGTCGACAGTCTGCTCAACTACGAAACCGTCAAGTATTTCTGTGCCGAGAAACGCGAAGCGGAGCGCTACGACAAAGCCATGGCGGGCTACGAGAATGCGGCTTTGCGCACCAGCTATTCGCTGGCGCTGCTGAATTTCGGACAGTCACTGCTAATCAATGCCGGTACCGTCATCGTCATGCTGATGGCAGCCATCGGTGTCCAGAACGGCAGTTTGACCGTTGGCGATTTTGTCCTGGTCAATGCTTACATGATGCAGGTTGCCTTGCCACTCAATTTCCTGGGAACAGTGTATCGGGAAGTCCGTCAGTCATTGATTGACATGGGGGACATGTTCGACCTCCTTGAGCAACCGATCGAGATTTCCGACAAGCCTGATGCCCGTTCGCTTGTGGTAAGTGGCGGTCACATCGAGTTTTGCGACGTGAGCTTTGGTTATGACGAAAACAGGCAGATTCTGCACCGGTTGAATTTCTCCGTGGAGCCCGGCACCACAGTGGCCCTTGTCGGTCCATCAGGCTCGGGAAAGTCAACTATCGGACGACTGCTGTTTCGATTCTACGATGTTTCCTCGGGTTCGCTGCGGATTGATGACCAGGATATACGCGATGTGACCCAGGAAAGCCTGCACGCCAGGATCGGCATCGTGCCCCAGGACACGGTTCTTTTCAACGACACCGTCCATTACAATATCAAGTATGGAAAGGCATCTGCCTCCGAGGAAGACGTGATCCTGTCCTCGCGCATGGCGCAGTTGCACGAATTCATCTCGTCACTTCCCGAGGGTTATCAAACCGAAGTCGGTGAACGGGGGCTAAAGTTGTCCGGCGGCGAAAAGCAGCGGGTTGGCATCAGCCGCGTTCTCTTGAAGAATCCCCCCATACTTCTTCTGGACGAAGCAACGTCAGCACTGGACAGCGAAACCGAGCACGAAATCCAGGAGAGTTTTCAACGCTTGAGACGAGGTCGTACCGTCCTCACCATTGCGCACCGCCTGTCGACCATTGTCGACGCAGACCTTATCATCGTTCTGGAGAATGGTAGGATTGTCGAAAGGGGCACGCATGAGGAGTTGCTCTTCAGGGACGGCCGCTACGCCGGCATGTGGCACCTGCAACAGGCTGAGGAGTTATTCGTTGCCTGACAACGTACTCGTGAGTCTGGTTGTCGGCATTCAGTCACAGCCGTTTATATGCCGGATTGCAAACGCCGAATCAGGACATCAAGCATGGCGTCACAGCGGTCCAGCTGGTCACAGGAGACAAATTCGTCAGCCTTGTGACCCTGTTCCATTGACCCCGGCCCGCAGATAACCACCGGCGTATCCAGCCTCTTGCTGAACAAGCCACCTTCAGTTCCAAATGCAACCTTGAAAGTGCTATTCTCCTTGACCAGGGACTTGACGAAATCGACGGCCGGGTGATCGGATGGCGTATCCAGGCCTGGATAGCTGTTGGTCACGTTCAGCGAAATGTCTGCTTCGGGAAACCTGTGGCGATATCCTGTTGCAATGTGTTTGACCCGGTCTTCCAACCCGACGCACAACGTGTCGATCTCATGGGTTGGAACATTTCTTATCTCGAAGTCGACCCGGCTACTTTCGGCTACGATATTGGGCGCAATGCCGCCTTCGATGCGGGCAGCGTGTACCGTGGTATAGGGAATATCGAAGGCATGGTCGAAGGGACCGTTGGCTTCCAGCTCTCGTTGTTGTTGCCGCAACAAATCAACAACGTCGCAGGCGAGATGCAGTGCATTGAGCGCTCTCGGTGCCATGGCCGTATGCCCGCCCTTGCCGGTGCAATTCGCCTCAAACGATGTCTTCCCCTTGTGGCCTACCGCCACTTTCATCAACGTGGGTTCACCCACGATGCACAGGTGAGGGCTGAGGCGTTCGCTAGCGAGCATCGAAATCAGTCGGCGAACACCGATGCACCCGACTTCCTCGTCATGGGAAAGGCACAGCCACAGCGGCGTGGCGAGATCAAGCCGCGATGCCAGCATCATGGCACGAATTGCGCAGGCTATGAATCCCTTCATGTCAGCGCTGCCGCGACCGTAGAGTTTGCCCTTGGATTCGGTCAGACGAAATGGTTCAAAGGACCAGCCTTGCCCGTCAACAGGAACAACGTCCGAGTGACCCGAAAGCATTACGCCCGGCAGACAGGCAGGCCCGGTGGTGGCGAACAAATTGGCTTTGGTACCAGTCTTGTCCAAGACCAGTCTGGATTCGATGCCGGACGCCGCCAGCGTAGCTCGCACAAAGTCGATCAGGTCGAGGTTGGGGTCTCGACTGACTGTTCTGTAAGCGATCAGACGCTCAAGCAATTGCCGGCTGCCGGCAATGTCATTCTTACCCGCGGACATCATTTGTTTATGCCTCAGCAGCTCCTGTCTTGGTCAGGGGAATCCAGAGATACAGGCTATCCGAAAAAATACTCTACAGCGAATCTTACGATAGCAGGTGGCATTTAGTGCACTTATCCCGACAACGAAATGACAAGAAGACGGTGGTTTCCCTTTCCACGGCGGAAAATGGCATAGCCTTGATCGATTCAGTTACTCCGTCGATTCAGGAGGTTGTACCAGTTGCAGAGAATATTCGCCGATGGACCGGCTCTGTTTACTGACTCGTTCGCCTGCCGGTCTGACGCCGTGCCGACCTATGGACTGGCGCCGATCATCCTAATGCGGTCGGGCTTGGCGGAGAGCACCGGCAACCAATCTTGGTCAATTTCGCTTTATGGTCATGAGGCGCGAAGACATAGCGTAGGTAGGGATAAGTACGTTGATGGAGGAAAACTTACTCCGAAGATAGTCGACGATGTTGGAATAGAGGCCGTGAACACCGGCCATGAAGCCGTTGATGTCCTCCATTTGACCATCGCTAGAGCCGGGGTCTCGGGCTTTTGCAAGAAGCTGGAAGCGTAGTAGAGGACGTTGCGATTATATCGCCGTGCGATACGCGCCATGAAACCGCGTGACAATCCAGTAGTGTGTGCGCCTCGTTTCCCGGGTTTGGTGTTGTTCAACTCATCATGAAGATCGGACCAACCAGGCATCCGGCTGTTCCCTAATCACAAGTCCGATCGGATGGTCCCAGTCGTATCTGGGGCGGTTGACCTTGGGCGCCTCGACAATGTCAGCCAATTCCGCGAGACGTATGTACTCCTCGTATTGCTGTGCGGTTTCCTTAAGTAGCCGAATTACCTCGGCCTCAGTGGGACGGAACCGGGTCTGCGAAGTGCTGGAATCGCGTGAGTCTTCTGTGTTGGTCATGGTTCTGTCTCCAACCAGGCCCCCAGACACCAGGAAGACCAATAATCCCGGTGTCGGGCCAGTTGACAGGTATCATGCCAGCTGCAGAAGGCAATGACTCATGAAAAAGTGAGGGCAATGAATTCTTCCAGGGGTTGCGTGCGGCAGGCCCGATGTTCCTTTGAACTGATATCCGGGTGACAAAATTCAAGGGCAATGTTTGCCAGCAGGCAGCATGGTCACTCCAACCGTCCACACGCCTGAGAAGCCTGTCGTAATTCCCGGGCCTGCGATTTCGTTGGCAACCGCTCGCCCGGCGATGTGATCGATATCCAACCCTTACGTGTTCAGGCTTGAAAGGTCCGCATCGGGACCAGCTTGATGAGGTAGTGGATTTGTTGCGTATTGAAGACTGCCGGTTTGGCCGTGAGTCCAGCGTCGTTGAGAACCTCGCTGCCGGGCCGCAATCCCATTGCTCGCCCGATCACTGACCACGGACAGGGAGACATGTCAGACGCCTTTCCGGCCTTGTTCAGGCCAAGGTGAGTGGCCCGCATTGATCACTTAAGCGGTTCGTAGTTCACGATGTAGCTGAAGGCAACGCGGCGGGACTCTTCTTTGTTTTCGGTCATATCCTCGTTGAGAACAGGACGCGCCGAGGAAAATCCCACTGCGGTGATCTTCTTGGTGGCCCATTCGAAAAGTCCTGGTTCCACCAGCGTGTCGAGGCAGTAGGCCAAAACCGCATAGGCCCGGCGCTGGCTGAGATCCAGATTGTTGAGAAACCGTTCCCGCTCCGAATTGCTAGTGCGCCATTCAGACGAAGCATGGCCTTCAACGCGGATGATTTCGATATGATCCGAGTGTTTATGCTGTTGCATCGACTGCAGAAGCTTCGGGCAGAAATCGTCGAGGAATGATTTGAACTCGGTTGTCGGCACGGACCGATTGACCGCGAAACTGCCACTGGTCGGCAGCGAAATCACACCGTCCGTGCCAATCCTGCCGCCGTATGTCTCGACAATTTCACCAACTTCCTGCCGAACGTCATTTGCCACTGCCGTTGACACCAGCAATTGGGATTCAAGCAACTCGCTGACATGTTGCAACTCATGGCCTGCTTCCATGATCTCCGCCAGTTGGTCGCGTTGGCGAAACACTTCATTGAAACCCGAAGACTGCATCCATTCTTTGAGTTCGAGCAGTTGGCTCGGGCTCAATCCCACCAGATGACGGGTCAGACCCCGACCGGCTGATGATGTATGGAGTTCCTCAAACTCGCGTAATTCCTCCAGCCTGCTCTCCAGGCCCGCCTGGGATTCAAGCAACTCGCTGACATGTTGCAACTCATGGCCTGCTTCCATGATCTCCGCCAGATGGTCGCGTTGGCGAAACACTTCATTGAAATCCGAAGACTGCATCCATTCATTGAGTTCGAGCAGTTGGCTCGGGCTCAATCCCACCAGATGACGGGTCAGACCCCGACCGGCTGATGATGTATGGAGTTCCTCAAACTCGCGTAATTCCTCCAGCCTGCTCTCCAGGCCCGCCTGGGATTCAAGCAACTCGCTGACATGTTGCAACTCATGGCCTGCTTCCATGATCTCCGCCAGATGGTCGCGTTGGCGAAACACTTCATTGAAATCCGAAGACTGCATCCATTCATTGAGTTCGAGCAGTTGGCTCGGGCTCAATCCCACCAGATGACGGGTCAGACCCCGACCGGCTGATGATGTATGGAGTTCCTCAAACTCGCGTAATTCCTCCAGCCTGCTCTCCAGGCCCGCCTGGGATTCAAGCAACTCGCTGACATGTTGCAACTCATGGCCTGCTTCCATGATCTCCGCCAGATGGTCGCGTTGGCGAAACACTTCATTGAAATCCGAAGACTGCATCCATTCATTGAGTTCGAGCAGTTGGCTCGGGCTCAATCCCACCAGATGACGGGTCAGACCCCGACCGGCTGATGATGTATGGAGTTCCTCAAACTCGCGTAGTTCCTCCAGCCTGCTCTCCAGGCCCGTGCCGGCCAAGAATTCTATGAGATACAGACGCTCTTCATCGGGCAGAGCCTGAACAACAACAAGAAGCTCCTCCACTTTCGCATCGACGATGGGGTCAGGTTCACGTTCCTCTTCTTGGTGGAGTTCGTTGCCCAACAGCAGTAGAATCAGCAACAGGGCAAAGACCAGCAAAATAAATGTTTCTGCGACTGTCAGGCCCATGATGGCTCCCCGGCGGTAATAGCGGGAGGCCTCTCCAGGATTGGATAGGAACTGCATCATGAACCTTTTGGCAATACGGGGCCGATCCTGCAACAGCCGACGAGCGCGGTCGTGTCAATCACAGGTCAAACAACATACAAGATAGTCGCTTGATCAGAGGTTCGATGGCATGTTGCATTGTCCGACGCATGGCTCATCCGCAGGCCCTTCGTCCGACGAACGGCTACATCAGCGTCAAGGGCCTTGAGAACACCCATTGGCAAGAATTCACACCACAATGTGGACCGGCCTGGCACGCTCCGCCAAGAATACGTCGTCGAATCGAATGACCGCTGCTGTCCAAAATTCGGGAAAACGTGGTACAACTTTCGCCAAGCTCAGCAAATTGAATTATACGACCATGTGCTAAGTGTTCGCAGTCATGCACACTGACACATCGCCTATGCGATGTGGCTGACCAGCGGTTTCCGGAACCTGGTGCCAGGAAACTTAGTCCTCTCGTCAACCGATTGCTTGCTCCTTGTAACCAATCCGGTTGTGCTCGCCATTCGCCTTGTCGCGAAGCGATCATAATCGCTACCAGACATGGCTTTCAAGAAATCCTGCAACGAATGCCGGAACGGTCAACTAATCAGATGTAGAATCCTTCGCCTCTTTTTTGGACGCTCCCGGTACCGGTCGCCAAGAATTCGTCTGAGATCCTTTTCAAATTCCTCAGAAAAGGCCTTGACGACATCAACCTTTGGTTTGCCCAATATATGCTGCAGCACAATTTCTATGTTCTCCGCTTCTGTTGCGGCTTTCAGCTTTTCCTCGGATCTTTCGCTGCACATGTTTTGCCCCATTTCTTGGTCATTGTTTGGCTAGGCCTACCGTGTCATGAAAGATTGGACTGAACAACTCGATTTCGCCATGCTATATCAGCCCTGTTATGGTTCAATCTCAGATCAGTCGCAGGTTGCAAAACGACGTCGCAATATCCCGTATAGCAGCGATCCTGGCGCAGGAAAAGTTTGCCAGTCGATCGGCCTTTGGTCGCAGGGTATGCGAGGACTTTGCATTTTACAGTGCCGCCGGCCGTCCCCAGCTTGCCGGCTGCATGAAGGCACTGGCGACGCTGTCCGACAGGGTGCCGGATATTGTCTTGCCGCCGCCCCGCGCCCCGGCGGTCAACAACCGGCCCCGGCAGCTTGACTGCGATGTACCGGCGCCGGTCGGGGTTCCGAAGCGGCTTGCCGGGGTTGCAGATCTGCACGTCCAGCTGATCGACAGGTCGCCGGACCGTGCGGTGTGGAACACGCTGATCGGGCGCGAGCACCCGCAGGGCATGACGACCTTTGCCGGCTGCCAGCTCCGCTATCTGGTCGGTTCGGCGCATGGCTGGCTGGGGGCGGCCGGCTTCTCGGCCGCTGCCTTGCGGGTTGCTGCCCGTGATCGCTGGATCGGCTGGGACGATGCCGGCCGCCGGGGTCATCTGCATCGCGTGATCTGTCTGAGCCGCTTTCTGATCCGTCCTGCGGTGCGGATTCCACATTTCGCCAGCCATGTGCTGGGGCGCATCCTGCGGCGTGTGCCGCACGATTTCGAGGCCCGCTACGCCTACCGTCCGTATGTGGTGGAGAGCTTCGCCGATCACGGTTATGATGGGATCTGTCTGCGGGCGGCCAACTTCCTGTCGGTGGGCAAGACCATCGGTCGCGGCCGCCAGGATTGCAGGAAGCGCCATGCGAAGACCCGCAAGACGGTCCTTGTCTACGAGATGGAGCGCCGCTGGCGTCGCAAGCTGGGCATGCCGTGGGTTGATCATGCCCCGGCGCTGCAGCCTGGCGAGGGTCTGAATGCAGAAGAGTGGGCTGCGAACGAGTTTGGAGGTGCTCCCTTGGGTGACAAACGCCTGACGGCCCGGCTGGTGAAGAGTGCGGGGCTGCTTTCGGCCTGTCCGGGTCAGAAGATCAATGCCAGCAGCGCCGCCGACAGCACCGCCATCAATGCCTTTTACCGGATGATCGAGAAGCCGGTCGAGTCGGCGGTGACGCCACAGAACATCCTTAAGCCGCACCGTGAGCGTAGCATCATGCGTATGCGTAGCCAGAAGACGGTGCTGGCGATCCAGGATGGCACGGATCTCAACTTTGCCACCCGTCCCGGGTGCGACGGTCTGCAGGTGATCGGCCGCAACCAGACCGGAAAGCGGCGCCTCGGTCTTCACATGCACGCCACCCTGGCGGTGACCGAGACCGGACTTCCTCTGGGTCTCATGCGTCTGGGCTTCGATGCTCTCAAGCCCCGTTCCGAGGCGGCCGAGTCCTATCAATGTCCCACACTTGACATGACCAAAAGGCTGTGGCGTGTCTGGAGATCAGGGCCTGGTGGACCCCTGTAGTGATGACAGGGGTCCAGACTGCCATCTCTGCCCCCGGCAGTCAACCGGCGCCTGTCAGGACCCATGCCGCGCTCATGCCGCCGGCGCCGAAGCGGCGAGAGAGACCGGCAAGGAAGGGCGATCGGATCAGGACCACGTCAGCACGAAACGACCGAAAGTGGGGATCACTAACTTAGCAGAAACGAGGAATTATAACTTAGCATTGACAGCAGGACCGGCCCCGGGGCCGCTCTCATGCAGGAACGTCAGGCGTTGCCGGGCGACGATGAGGGCAAAGATCACCGGCCCCGGGCATTGACGGGTCCAGGGGCCGCCCGGAAGGCCTTTCTCAAACCGTCCCCTGCGCCTCCCAGACCCGCATGGCCTGGTAGCCGAACACCGCAGCTGACAGGATCTGCAACCCTTCCCACAGCTTCTGCGTCCCCGGCAGGGGCTGCCGCTTCGAGGGATGAAACCCCGCCTGGCCCGCCGTCAGCACCACATACCGCTCCATGGTCATCTCGGGCGGGTCCCGCGACTTGCAAAAGCCATGCTTCCAGGCCAGCGCCTGCAACACCTTGATCTCGTCGGCAGGCACATACTTGCCCGCCGGGTCGGCGGGCTTCTCCCGCGCCAGCAGGGCAAGGTCCCAGACCCGAAAGGCGGTGATGGCATCGAAGGCCAGACACTTCCCGAGATCATCGGCGCGGTCCAGCTTGCGGTCCTCGATGCGCGTGCCGGTCTTCAGGGCATGGAAGAAACGCTCAATGCGCCAGCGCAATTCGTAGAAACGCACCACCTCCTCGGCACCCGCTGCATCAGCTGATCCCCCGGTGGTCAACAACAGCCAGCTGAGCACCGTCTTCGGCCGCCGCACCGCTGCCGTCGGCCTGCGCACCTCGCGGGCCGACACCGCCAGCATCCGCAACGGCGGACCACCTACTTTCACCGGCGGCTTCAGGTCGACATACGCAGCCCGCAACGCCAGGCGGACCTTGCGAGCCTTCCGTCGCCGCACGCCGCCACTGGCCGCAAGCCTGATCCTGCGATGCCCCAGCACCGGCTGCCGGCCCATATACGACCACAGACATTCGCTCTTGCCTTCAGACAGCAAGACGCGGCGCCGCGCCGAGCGGCTGGCCCGGACAAGAAGTTCCGCACCGCTCTGGCGCGCCGCTTCCAGCAATTCCCAGAAATCACCCTCCCGGTCGCAGATGTTCACCACGCGGCTCTCGGGACACGCCGCCGACAGCGCCTGACCACGCCGCAATCCCGCCACCCAGCGACCACTGTCCTTGCCTTCGGCACGCCGAAAATCCGCATCCAGCGTATACAGGCCCAACGGACGGCCAACCCCGTTGACGGCCACACCGCAATGCGCCAACAATCCGCGCGTGCCCTTGCCACCGCCGCCCAGGGCGTCCAGACCCGTCGTCGACGACAAACCGCCATAGTTCAGCGTCGTCGTGTCCTGTAGCGCCAGTATCAACGGCTCGCGCCGACAGCGCTCCACCGTCGCCTCGTAATGGGGCTCCAATATGTGTGCCATGCGCACCCTCGCATTCGACAGCAGCCGATAGGCCGCCTTCTGCGCCGCCTGGCCCGGAAAGATGACCGGCAACGGCTCCCCGGGCCGCTCCAGCCACGCCTTGCCCATCGCCGCCAGACGGCGCCTGACGCGGCCGTCGGGATAGCTGCTGCGTCCATACTCCCGCTCCGCCCACGCACCCTCGCAGTACAGCGGACCATAACACCCCAGGACAGGCGCCGGCTCGGCACACAAACCCGCCCGCCAGCCTGCCGCCAGCGGCTTCAGCCACACCGCCCGCCGCACACCCGAACGCCGACCCGAACTCCGCTCGGCGCAGCACCGCCAGCCAGCGGCCCGATAACTCAGCCCCGTATAACCCGGACCCGTGAAACTGTAGACCAGGAGCGGCCGTACGCCATAGCGCAACGCCCAGTCCCCGGCCACCCGCTCGCACGCCAGGCGCAGCACCTGCGAGGCCAGCTTGCCAACCCGAACCGAAGGCAGGATCAGAAAGCGCCGGTTGATCAGCACCTTGTCGATATGCGCCCGGCGGGCATCACAGCGCCAGCCTATGGCCGCATCGCGGGGGCGCAACTGCCAGCCGGCAGCCCCGAAGCTGAGGCCGCCCAGCCGGCCGTGGCGGGACGACACGATCCAGTAGCGCAAAAGGCCGCCCGGCGCCGGGCGCCAGCCGGCCGGATGGTGGCTCTCGATCATCGCTGCAAAGCAATGCCGGTCGGCCGTCTCGACGGCAACCAGCTGCACCTCGCCAAGTTCGGCCAGCGTGCAGGACAGTGTCTTGTCGGGATAGTCGGCGGCCGGCCGGCGGCGGACAGTGCGAGTATACGCCCGCGGGGGCGGCAGGGCAACGTCGAGCTCGGCGGCCAGGCGAGGCAGCACCTTGCGGGCCGCCGCGAGGCTGGGCTGGCCGCGGTAGTCGAGCCACGCCTCGCGGCGGCACAGATTGCGGGTCAGCTCGGCGCGGGCGTGCGTCCCCTGTTTACAGGCTGACTTGAACCATTGTACGGTATCGGCGGAAAACTGTCGGAGCCCAATCTGCATGATCGCCGAACATGGCACAAACTCTTGTTCGTGTCAAGTGTGGGACATTGATAGGGCCGAGTCCCGTCGCAAGACCCGGCGCTGGCTCGACGGGTTCAGCGACATGGCCAGGGCGTCGCGCGAGGTGAGCCGCAAGACGCGGGTGATTTCGGTGTGTGACCGGGAGGGCGACTGCTTTGCAATGTTCGCGGCCCAGCGGCAGCGTCCCCGGGTCGACTTGCTGGTGCGGGCGCGGCACAACCGGGGGCTTGGCAAGGGCCGTCCGAAGCTCTTTGCGGTCATGCGTGGCGGGGCACCCGATGGCCGCATCAATGTCGAGATCGAAGGGCTGACAGCCCGTCCGAAGTCAAGCCGCAAGACGGCGAGGCCCGCCCGCCTCAAGCGGCTGGCCTGCTGCGAGCTCCGCTATCGTCGTGTGACACTGCCGCCGACCGCGGCCGTGGCGGGTGGCGAAGCGATAACCTTGTCGGCGGTTCATATCAAAGAGACCGCACCACCTGCGGGCGAGGACCCGGTCCAGTGGCACCTGTTGACGACGCTCGAGGTCGGCTCTGCCGCAGAGGCCGCCGAGGTGATCGGCTATTACCTGCAGCGCTGGCGAATTGAAGATTATTTCCGCCTGCTGAAGTCCGGCTGCCGGGTCGAGTTTCTGCTGTTCCGCACTGCCGAACGGCTGCAGCGGGCGATTGCGATCAATGCTGTGATTGCCTGGCGCATCATGGTCATGACGCTGCTCGGCCGGCAGGTGCCCGACTGCGAGCCGGGGTTGATGTTTACCGATCATGAGCTCGACTTCTTGCGCGACTATGCCCGGGAGCATGCCCGGGCGGGGCCGGACCGGCTCGGCGATGCGGTGCGTCTGGTGGCCCATCTCGGCGGCTACAGGGATCGCAAGCATGATGCGGAGCCCGGGAACCAGATCATGTGGCACGGGCAAACCCGGCTTTCGAGTGCCGCGCTCGGCCACCGGATCGGGTTCAGGGCCGGCCGAAGGCACGCATTGCGGCACGACTCATGACCTGTTGCCATGCACAGTTATCATGACACGGTAGGGCTAGGCGTTGCTTGTAGTTTGGATTCAAATCAATGCTAAAATAGTGATTTCTCCTCACCCACATAAAACCTTCGTGCCGCGTGAGAATCGCTACGTCGACCGGCCCGCCAACAGTCTCCAATTGGTTGGAATAGCGTCGTTTTCGAGATGTCATTTCGACCAGCAGAAAAGCCACCTCCCCAAGATCCTTTTTGGAAAGGTATTTCACCACTGACAGCAGTTCGGTGGCAGAATTGTTCTTTAGTTTCTTGATATTGTTCGTGAACACGTTATTTGCAGTAGCCACAATCCTGTTCCGCTCGACTTCATCATCACTGTCCAGCGTCTGGCCCAAAACTTGCGCAGTCAAGTCTGCAACGATCTTCCCCATATTCTTCTCAAAGTCTTGATCAATGCCAAACATGAACCGTTCCGGCATATCCTTTTGCGCAAAAGGCACGATCGCAGAAGTCTTGTCACGGCGATCAATATCCTCCTTTTGTTCCTCGACTATTCGCACGCGATCAAAGTAGGTGCCATCAATCTCGACAGAATGGAGCGAGGGGAAGCGGTCATTCTGGCCAAAGCCGGCGAACACCAGACCTGTTGACATCTGCGACTTTTTCGTGGATCGAACGAGTGAATAAGCCATTTCATGGAACCTGGCTCGCAGCTTGTTGTCTACGGTATTGCCGATCAGTCCCTGCCTACTAGACAGCAGTATAGAGTCCACCAGGTAATCAGTGGTCATTCCATATCGTTCAGTAAAACTGTCTAGCGAAACATCTTCTAGGAAACTTGGTATACGGTTGGCGTGTGCTATCCTGATCACTTCATAAATCCCATCTTCCAGAAAGCGCTCCAACTCCTCCCTGGATGACAGCTTACCCGCTTTCGCCTGTACAAGTCGGTTCAGAACAGCACGTTTCAAGTCTTGTAGCTCGGAATGAATCAAGATTACGAACTGCCACTCCAAATCTTCGGGCTTAGAATTGGCACCCGAATCCAGCAAAAACTTCAGGAATTAGTGCGAAACCTCGGTCAGGTGTGCAACTTCGACCGAAATCTGCTCCCTAAAATCGCGTGCCAGAATTTCCAGAGGAATGCCGTACAATTCTGTATTGTTGTACACCATCAATCCAATGGGTTGATTACGGGACAATTCGAAAATCTTCTCAGCGGAATCGTAGGTTTTTCGTTCCGATGGTCCAGCCAGAGTGGCTATGCTGTCGGCGGCAAGTGCCACGGCAGTTCTGTTCAAGATAGCGATTTCAGCCGTCATCAGTCCCCGCCTTTCTTTTGCACATCGGATGCTCCGATGGTGGCACTGAAATAGTATCCTCACTCACGCGGGTTCTGGTTTCTCAGTTCACAATCGAAATCATAGCACACAACACCCAGACCCTTCCACAAGGATTCCCGACGCTACGAAGGCACATGAAACCGCTATAGCTGCCGGATGGGCGGGCAGTGCGTATTGCCCTGATCCCGGACCGGCAATGGCTCTTGAGATTGTCGTTGCGCAGTACCTCAAACTTATCGGTGGCCTTGAGGGAACCGGTGGTTGCAGCGGCAAAGAACGCTAGCATCTCACATGGAGAGAGTTGGTTTCCGAGACAACAGCGCAAGCTGTTGGTGAAGCGATCAACTACAGGAAATGCCTGACAATCCAACGTCCGACGGAAAATTTTTCGGACAGGCCGCCATCCTGGGCAGGCTTTCCGTTACTCCGAATAGTGGGAGGGGTTGGCTCTAGGATGGATTCTTTCTCGTTCGCGAGTTTGGTCAGCAATTCAATGAAATTATCCAACTTTCGACTGATTTCATGGAGTTCGTATTTGATGCTCCCTGACGTTCGGGTGCGTGCCTTCACGCTTTTTTCGGTCGCGGCATGCAGCGTTTGTGCGGTTTCGGAGGCTGTTCGAATGAGTTCCGTTGTGATCGTGTTCAGCTGCCGCCAAGTTCTCAGCGTTTCGTCGCCAAGTTCAGATGCGGCATGCAGATCCCTTTCCCGAAGCTGGTCCATCTTCTGTGCCAGCAGCCGGGTTGCTCTTTCCAAATCGGCAAATGCGGCAGCGGCTGGTCCAACCAGGGCAGACCTGATGTCATTTTCAATCGCGGCATGCAGCGTTTGTGCGGTTTCGGAGGCTGTTCGAATGAGTTCCGTTGTGATCGTGTTCAGCTGCCGCCAAGTTCTCAGCGTTTCGTCGCCAAGTTCAGATGCGGCATGCAGATCCCTTTCCCGAAGCTGGTCCATCTTCTGTGCCAGCAGCCGGGTTGCTCTTTCCAAATCGGCAAATGCGGCAGCGGCTGGTCCAACCAGGGCGGACCTGATGTCATTTTCAATGCGACTGAATCCCTGATTCATCGACCTTTCAACAACTCTTATGAACTGCTCGGCGCTATCTTCCAGAGTCCGTCGCTGCTGATCAACGATCTTGTCGACCTCCGCAATAAGCCGATTGGAGGCTGACAGTTGCATTTTAATAATTTTGTCGGTGGCTTCACGGATCTTCTTGTCACGCTCTGCCGTCAGCTGAACTGATTCCGTCGAATAGTTTTTCAGCTGGGCGGAACTTTCAGCCATGGCGGCGCGGAATTCGCGGACGACCTTTTGAATCTCATGCCGGTTCTCCCGATCGCGGGCGACAAGATCGGTCCGCTGCTGGAAGAACCAGACCCGAAGCGCGATTCCGATGATCGTCGAACTCAGGGCAATGCCAAAGCCGGAAATGATGCTTTTCAGCAAGTCCTCGTCGGTCACTGCGAAACCCAGTTCGAACAGCGTGACCGCCAAACTGACCAGCGTGAACAAAAACCCGAGATAGTAGCAGTTGTCACCGACGATCTCCGGCTCCACCTGGGTGTGGCTGGTGAGCCGGACAATTATAGCGTAGGCGATCAGCACGACAGCGGTCCAGGCAGCCGCGATCAAGGTTGCGGTGCTGGTTTCCCGCGGAGAGTCCGGAAACAGAGTCCAATAGGGTTGTTTCAGAAAAATGATTCCTGTAGCGCCGAGCAGCAGTGCCGAAAGCAGTACAAAGCGGTCTGCAGCCACCGGCAGGGACTTGCCGCCATGTCGTACAGTCCAGGGTCGGAGTGCCAAATGCTGATCCTAGATTCCAGCGAGTGTCGTACGGTCGAGCGTCTTCAATTGCGCTCCCTGTGCGTGAAGATAGCGCAACCAGAAATCCTCGACCTCCCGAAAATTCACAGCTGCTGAGGACGGCCTGGGAATTCGAATAATGGTGACATCAAAATCCTGCAAAACGCCAGACAGGTTGGCATAGGCTCGGGACTGGCGGAAACGGTTCCAGTCGTGCCCCTTGAAGAAACTGTGGGTTTCACTGTTTTGGACGAGATCGGAGACCAGGATCAACGTCTTGGGGATACGTTTGTCCGGCAGCCCGGTCTGGTGCGCTACCAATGAGGTCACGTTTTCGATGATTGGAGACGAGTCCTGCTCGACTGCGTGCATCATGGAGTTGACAGTTTCACTGAGGGGCGAAAGGAAACTCTGCTGGTAGCGCTGCTCAATGATCGACTTGTTTTGGTAGATTTGACTGGCCTGTTCGCCGGACTGCGGTTTGCAGGTCGAGAATTTAGGCCCTTGCTCAGCTAGATCAGGGCGGACAATTCCGACAGAAATCAAGGTTCCCACTGCCGCAAGTTCGAATTGCCTTTCCAACTCCCGTTTCAGCCGTTCAGTCAATGGGCGTGGCAGCGGATCCGTAAGATCAAGTACAACTGCCAGATAAGCCGTTTCGCCGCGGCTTGGACAGAGAGTGGCCGGATCAATGCTGTCCCTGTTCTGTGCCCAAAGGAACAAGGCCACCGCCCCGGCGGCTACCGCAAGAACCACAAGGATCACGAGCCACCATATCCAATTGGATGCACCGCCGCGCCGGGTTCGTCCTTTCCGGCGGGAGCCGCGACGCGTTCTTCTACGACTCATGAGGTAGCGCGGCCTTCTTCAGACAATTTCTCTTCCAGTTTCCGCGCACTGGGAAAATTCATGATAGCTGATTCGTATGTTGCGTTGGTTTCCGTGACCGCTCTGGAAATCAACGCCGAGAGCTTATCAACCTCTACCGTTGCTGAATCTTTGCTGGCCTTGCTGGAGACGTCAAGGTCAATTTGCGGCAATTCGAACCTGTCGCGGAAATAGTCGGGCACTGGAGTCGTGCGGGATTCTTCATTGCTATCCCGGTAGATTTGCAAAAGTTGCTGAGCTACGGACTCGCAGTGCCCCAGATGGGAGGAGATTTGCTTGGTCAACGATGTGCGTCCGAACAACGCATCGACGGAATTGGTTGCGTGCCTGCGCGTCTCCTCTTCGGCAACTTGAAGATCGTCGACAATCTCGTTTCGGCGGGATTCAAGCTCCTTCAGAGTTTCGCTATGTTCGCCCACGTACAAATTCCTGGAATTCTCGACCTGCCGTTGGATATTGCCGTATCCTGGATACGGGTCGTCGGCGTAATAGGCTTTCAGCAGCGCGGCGACGGAAATCAGGAATCCAATAGTAATCAACAGCCAGGACTCGATGGAAGCTACACTCAGCATAGACGTTTGGATGCGCTCGACCGCCAATTCCGCCGCCTGGTTCCAGGTCAGGTTCTGAACCATTCCGTCGCGGAAATGCGCCACGCCAAAATTGAAGACGAATATGAACATGCCCCAACCAGCCAAAAGAACGAGGCCATAGAATTTGGCGAACACTCGGCGGTGATTAATGAATCGGCTGTAAAATCCCAGAATGCTGGAGGCGCCGACATTCGCTACCGAAACAAGGGCTGCCGCGAACGCACCGCCCAGCAGGCCGAGCTCGTTTTTCTGTGCGAATAGGTAACCGTTCAGGATGCTTTCGATCAGGATCAACAGTATGACCAGTGCAAGCCAGCGAACGCCGCCGCTCCAATAGTGGTGGGGAAAGCGCGTCAGACGGTGTTTGCGTTGAAAACTGGAACGCGTCCGCACATTGCCCTGCAGTTTGTCGGTCGGGTCCTGCATTTCTGATTCGAACTCTTGGCAATAGCTCTTGAATTCGCTTGGTGCCTTGGTCGCTGCCGACTCGATTTCGGTCCGCAGGCTTGAGATATTTTCCAGCCTCCGCCTATAGATATCGCAATGCTCGTTAAATGCCTGAAGGCATTCCTGCCGGTGTTGTTCAATTGCGGCGACAATTTCCAATTCAACATGGTCCAGCGTTCTGCTGGAGCTTGCGGGAAGTTCGGATTTTCCCCTTTGGATTCCCTTGCCTTTCGGGTCCAGTTCTCTGATGAGCTGCGAAGTGTCGAGGTCTGGAAAGAATTTGGTCGTGGGCACAAATCTGTCGCCCTTTAAGGCCGTTTTCAATCTGCCAAACATTCGAGTTTACTGTCCCCGGCTGGTCGAGCGTGTTAATAGCCATCCGCAGACTGCCAATTCAAGGCTTTTACATGGCCGTCACCGCATGGATAAAGCAGCAGGTTTGCCGAATTGACGGGAGGGTCGGATGCGCATCCTGTTACTGCAGCATGCCAGGCTGCGGACTCCAGCTACTGGTTGGCGATCCTCCGCAGCAAAATGTGCCTGATGGCCAGATGCATCGCCGACAGAAAGTTACGGGCAGTCTTGAAGAATCGCTCGATTGCATGGCGCCTTCCGGAGGTATCGCGCCCGTACCGCCGTGGCGAATTGCGGTTGGAGTTCTGCGGAATGACCGCCGCTGCAACGGGCCTCCTGATTTGGCAGAGACTCCAGAACGGGTAATGATAGAATTATCGACAGCGGCCTGGTGCAGCAGTCGACATCTGCACCTATGGCGAGAACATGGAATGAACTCGTATAGACATTTATTCCTGCAACTCGAAAGTAAGCGGGTTCACAAGTTCAAAAAGGCCGCTGTCGTGCAGTGAGGCAATGGCTTGTTGCGGCACCGGACTATCCAGCGACAGAAGGGCGATGGCATCCTTTCCGATGCCCCGTCGACCGAGGTTGAAGTTGGCAATGTTCACGTCGTGACTGCCGAGAATGCTGCCTAGACTGCCAATGATCCCTGGTCTGTCAGTGTTGGTCGTATAAAGCATGTGGTGACTGATTTCGGCGTCGATGTAGATGCCCTTGATCTGGATGAAGCGGGGTTTGCCATCAGAAAACACCGTGCCGACAATCGAACGCTTCCAGTTGTCGGTTTCCACGGTAAGCTTGACGTAGGCATCGAAAACACCCGACTTGGTCTGGGTTGTCGTCGATACGACAATGCCTCGCTCCTTGGCGATTGTTTCTGCCGAAACCATATTTGTTTCCGGACTGAAGACCTTGAGAACACCGGCAACCGCCACAGCCCTAAGCGCATCGGTGTTCATGTCGGCCACAGTGCCGTCGAACAATACATTGAGAGCACGAATGGGTTCAGCAGTCATCTGGCCAACAAATGCTCCCAGATGGGTCGCGAGATAGATCCACGGCTTCAGGCGACCGGCTTCCTCGGCAGAAATTGAAGGCATATTGACGGCGTTGTTGACAGCCCCGGTCAGCAAATAGTCCGACATTTGCTCGGCGACCTGAACCGCCACCTTCTCCTGCGCTTCGGTGGTGGAGGCGCCCAGGTGAGGCGTTGCCACGACCTGCGGCAGATCGAGAAGCGGATTGCCAAAGGGCGGTTCCTGTTCGAACACATCAAGCGCAGCTCCCGCAACATGACCTGACCTTATGGCTTCTAACAGTGCAGCTTCATCTATGATGCCTCCACGAGCACAATTTACGATGCGTACACCTTTCCGCATCTTGCGCAGGGCACCAGCATCGATCAGTTTTCTGGTCTTGTCATTCAGGGGAACGTGCAGTGTGATGAAGTCAGAGCGGGCCAGAAGCTCGTCAAGTTCGACTTTTTCGATGCCGATCTGGCGGGCTCGTTCGAAGCTGAGAAATGGATCATGGCCGACCACCTTGATCCTGAGCCCAAGTGCCCGTCTGCAAACTGCAGCCCCGACATTTCCACAACCGATAACGCCGACAGTCTTGCCAATCAGCTCGGAGCCCAGGAAACGTGACTTTTCCCAATTGCCGGACTTGGTAGAATGGCTGGCCTGCGGAATCTGGCGAGCAATGCTGAAAATCAATGCGATGGCGTGTTCAGCTGTGGTTTCGGAATTGCCAAAAGGCGTGTTCATTACAATGATACCGCGGCGAGTTGCTGCGGTCAGATCGATATTGTCAATGCCAATCCCGGCTCGCCCGACCACTTTCAGGCGTTTGGCTCGTGAGATCAAATCGCCTGTTACCTTTGTTGCTGAGCGCACGGCAAGACCGTCGTATTGGTCGATAATGCTGGCCAGAGTCACCGGATCACTGCCAATACGGGGCCGAAAATCAGCCGCAACGCCGCGCTGGTGAAAGACTTCCAGTGCCGATTGCGATAACCGATCGGACAAGAGCACTTTGATGGTCATCGGGGTTCCCCGTCGCTTGCCAAATCGGGATATTAAGGGCGCAATGAACCCAGGTTGTCAATCTCGACCTGGCAGACCCATTCGAGCCAGGGCATGAGCGCCTCCAGATCACTTCGCACTACTGTAGCACCACACCAAATGCGTAATCCAGGCGGAGCGCTACGGTACGATTCAATATCGCAAGCAATACCCTCTTCCAGCAGCCGTCCGGTGATGGCCTTGGCAAATCCGGCCATATGATCGGCGGGCACGCGCCGATCCTTGATACGAAGACAAACGCTGGTATTTGATCGCGTTTGAGGATCTGCAGCCAGGAACTCGAGCCACGGGCTTGTTTCGACAAAACGGGCAATGACATCGGCATTGGCGTCGGCCCGGGCGATCATGGCTGGCAACCCTCCGATTTTCTGTGCCCATTCGAGTGAATTGATCAGGTCGCCAATGCACATCAGTGACGGCGTGTTTATGGTCGAGCCCTGGAAGATAGACTCATTGAGTTGCCCGTTCCTGGTCAACCTGAAGATTTTTGGCATCGGCCATGGAGGGGTCCATGATTCGAGTCGTTCGACGGCCCTCGGAGAAAGCACCAGGACGCCGTGGGCCGCTTCTCCACCAAGAACTTTCTGCCAGGAGAATGTGGTTGCATCAAGTCGGTCCCACGGCAAGTCGACAGCAAAAGCTGCCGAAGTGGCATCACAGATAACCAGACCAGCGCGATCGCGGGAGATAAAGTTGCCGTCAGGAACCCTTACACCGCTAGTGGTCCCGTTCCAGGCAAATACAAGATCGTTGGAACTGTCGACTGCTGACAGGTCCGGAAGGTAACCATACTCAGCCTCGTGGACAGTCGCATTCAGTTTGAGTTGTTCGACGACATCCGCAAGCCAGTCTCTGCCGAAGGCCTCCCAAGCCAGAACATCTACCGGACGGGAACCGAGAAGCGACCATAACGCCATTTCGACTGCGCCTGTATCGGAAGCCGGTACAATCCCGAGGCGAAAATCTTCGGGCAGCCTCAAGAGATCTCTCATGAGCCGGATGGCGTATTGGATCTTCGACAAGGCTGCGCGGGAGCGATGCGACCGTCCCGACACTACATTGTATACGACCTCAGCGTGCCAGTTCGGAGGTTTTCGGCAGGGTCCGGAAGAAAAGGAGATATTTCTGGGCCGCACTCGCGGCCGGAATGGTTGCTTCACTTTTCCCCCATTGATTCCTGGCTGACGGAAGTGAACGTATCGTCGGGGATATACCGACAACTTCTGGCAACAACAATTCTGTCTTGGGCATGGTAAGGCTTAAAGAATTGTCGCCTCAGTCTGCTGTCGCTCAGGTGGTGGTTGTAAGCGGCTGAACTGCTCATTCCTGATCTGCGTTGCAAATGCATCAAGGACCGCCAGAGTCCGCGACCCACCGCTGGTCCACTGCGAATCTTGCAGACAAAGGCGCTTCTCCTTCCCGCCAGACAGGCACAAGTCAACTGGACCAATGGAATCGTTCATCGAACGATGTCGGGTGTGGAGACATTTCTTCCAACGCCTGGATTCACCAGGCAGGAAGCTCGACGGCCGATTGCTGCGGGCATCATGACAGATGGCCAGCCTTGCGCCTATCAATGTCCCACACTTGACATGAGCAAAAAGGCAGTGTCGTGTCTGGAGATCAGGGCCTGGTGGACCCCTGTAGTGATGACAGGGGTCCAGACTGCCATCTCTGCCCCCGGCAGTCAACCGGCGCCTGTCAGGACCCGTGCAGCGCTCATGCCGCCGGCGCCGAAGCGGCGAGAGAGACCGGCAAGGAAGGGCAATCGGATCAGGACCACGTCAGCACGAAACGACCGAAAGTGCGGACCGACAAAACAGCGGGCCCGGGGAAGGATCCTGTCGCCTTGACACACGCCCGGCGCCAACCGTTACAACCGCTGGCGCCGGACCGGCCCCGGGGCCGCTCTCATGCAGGAACGTCAGGCGTTGCCGGGCGACGACGAGGGCAAAGATCACCGGCCCCGGGGTCCAGGGGCCGCCCGGAAGGCCTTTCTCGAACCGTCCCCTGCGCCTCCCAGACCCGCATGGCCTGGTAGCCGAACACCGCAGCTGACAGGTGTCAATGCTAAGTTATAATTCCTCGAAAACACCCTCCCGGTCACATAGCGTCACCACGCGGCTCTCGGGACAGGCCGCCGACAGCGCCTGACCACGCCGCAATCCCGCCACCCAGCGACCACTGTCCTTGCCCTCGGCACGCCGAAAATCCGCATCCAGCGTATACAGGCCCAACGGACGACCAACCCCGTTGACGGCCACACCGCAATGCGCCAACAATCCGCGCGTGCCCTTGCCACCGCCGCCCAGGGCGTCCAGACCCGTCGTCGTGACCGTTCGTGCCGAGTTGGCCGGGAGGGATTTCGGAGTGTCGGCGAGCCGGACCGGATGATCTGCACGCTTCAGCTTCGCGACACGGATCAGACCATATATGGCAGCGGCGTTCCAGCGCGCACCTCCCTTGTATTAGTTTCTAATCTTTACAAATGTTAAGTCCTAGAAAGTGAAAAGTTCTTGATATTTTGCAGGTAATTCCCATGATCTTTGATCGAGAACTCGCGAAAGTTGGAAATGCTGTATCTCGTCGGCGAAACAATCGACAAACACCGCGTGCAATATGGTAAGGCGACCGGCAGGCTCGTTCAGATCATGCGGGGCATCTATATTGGTGCGGAGGATGACGCCGATGCTGTCCTTTTCGATCACGCGCTCCGAATTGCCGCCTATCTCTACCCGAACACCTATCTCTGCGGAGCCAGCGCCGAGCGACTGGCGCCGACGCCGGACAGGCGCCTCTTCCTGAGCGGCAGACGTAACGCACGCACGCGGCTGCGCGATCTGGAAATCGTACAAACGCGTTCCCCGATTGCGCCCGAAACCGAGACTGTTCAAACCGCCGACCCGATGGGGGAACTAGGGGTTCGACGCTCGACGCTGCGTTTTCGCTACCTGGAATCCTTTCGGCGGCGTAGTGAAGCGGGCGCCGCCATGCCGATCGAAATGCAAGCCGATATAGCCGCGCGTCTAGTCGAGGATGCCGGCGGAGAACAGGAGGCGATTATCGAATGCCGGCAATTGGGCGAAGCCAATGGATGGCAGGCGGAGGCGGGGCGCGCGGAACAACTGATTATCACACCGTTGCGAGTGGCACCGGTGCCGAGAACAGCGCTTCATGTCGGATGGCACGGCAAAGAAATCGGCCTTCTGACACATGACGGATCGGCCCGGCGCTGGAAACCGACCGCAACCCAGGGTGCAACGCCGGTGCGGGCTGGTCCGCCGGGTCGCCTGCCGCCATTCATCGAAAGCCTGCTGCCCGAAGGCTGGCTTGAGGGCGTGTTGAAGCCAAAGTCGGAGAAGGAACGGATAGCTGGAAAACGGTACATGTCAAACATCATCATTTCCGAGAACGAAGATGATCTTCTGGCTCTCCCGGCGGACGTTCTGGAAGGACGGCTCGAGTGGTTTGCGAGGGAGGGCAAGTTTTGCGGTGGCTACTTCGGGCCTTCGCCGTTATTCGACGAGACGCTGGAAGACCGCATTGCCGGACTATATGCGTCGGTTGCAACGCCACGACTGTCAGGCGTTCAGATCAAGGCGCCGATGAACCTCTCACATGACGGAATACTGCGGCCGGCACAGAAACAGCGTGCCTTTACGCATATCCTGAAACCATCGCCGGGCGCCGGTTTTGAAGAGATTGCCCAAGTCGAAGCAGCATGCCTGATCGCCGCTCAGGCCTGCGGATTTGAGACGGCCGCTCACGCAATCGTTTCGATGCCGGACGATTTGCCTGATGCGCTGCTGGTTGAGCGTTTCGATATCCGACAAGATCGCAACGATCGTCGCAACATCGCACTGGAAGACATGACATCTATTCGGGGGCTCGCGCCCTCGAACAAATACGACGGTTCCATCGAACAGGTCGCCCGGAGCCTGCGGGGAGTCTCCACTGACGCCGAAGCGGATGTCGCGATTTTGCATCGCCGGGCCGTATTCGCGTGGCTCATAGCCGATGGTGACTTTCACTTGAAGAATATGGCCGTCCTCAAAGTTGCGCCGGATGACGTAGAGAATTTCATGTCCATACGGTTGGCGCCGACCTATGATGCCGTGACGACACGGGTTTTTCCGGGACTTGCACAGGACGAGATGGCGCTTGCGCTAGCGGGCAAGAGGAACCGACTGACGTCCCGGGACTTCGTCCGGGCGGGTGTGACGATGGGTATTGATGCCCGTCAGGCTCGCGATTGTGTCCACTCTCTGTGTAGCCGTCTGCGTGCGCATCTCGAAGGTCTTGAACCCGCCACCAGACGTGTGGGTCGTGCGCTGGGGATCTGGAGACAGAGAATCGAAACCACTGCCGCCTAACGACTGTGGTGCAACCGGATACAGGCCGGAGGATGGTCTGACGCGCATTCGGCCCGCTGGCGGGCGAAATTCTGTCTGGAAGGTCGACAATAACGACCATGCCTAAGCTCGACTTTGTACAATCCCCCCCCCCTCAGGTCCATGTCCAGAAGATGTCGGCAGTGGCGATCTCTTCGAGAGCTTCGTCAAGCGGCAGCGCGAGGCTGCTCATGCCACCCCTATCATTCCTCCGGCGCCGCCGCGCCGAGAGAGAGCACAAGACGACCCCAAGTGAGGAATCTTGACCTGGCATTGACACCCACCCGGTGTAAGCGGGCAGGGCCCTGTCGCAGTGGTTTGCGCGCCATGTCCCGGCCCGCGACGGTCGCCCGCACTAGCGAGCGCTTGTTGCCCTGGCGCGCCCGTTGCGGATTGCCTTGTGGCGTTATGTCACCTCGGGGCTGGTGCCGACCGGGGCGCAGCTGGCGTCCTGACGTAGAGGCGTGAGCAACAGCAGTAAAACGAATTCCCGAGCGGCCCGACGGGGATAGCGCGGGATGCCGGGTGGATGTGTGACCGAACCGCAATTTGGACTGCAGCATGCAGCACCGGTTTGAAGAGGGGTCCTGTCCTTTGGGGCGTCCTGCCCATTATCCAATAGTTGGCAGAACATTCAGTTTATTGAACGCACTCTCCGCTCCATTCTCCGCCATACGGCGCATGACTTGTGATCCGGTCGCCAGACGCGTGTAGCCTTCCCACACCACCTGGTGACCCGGTGGGCCATCATTCCTGCGGTTCAGGTAGCCCCCCATGCGCGCCACCAGCAAGAGCGCCCGACCCAGCGATATCTCCGACAACCCGAGCTTGTACTCGGCTAGTCGGCGCTCCCGCGCATAGTCAAGCAACACCGCTATCTCGGCCTCCGACAGCAGGTCGCAGGCCGGCAACTCCGGCGTGTCCCGACCCATCAGCGTCAACGCAGACAGCCGCCCCGGCCGCAGAGCCCCAGGGCACGCGAGGCCAGATTGCCACACGCCACGCCCTTGCGGATCAGAAAGCGGGACATGCCCACCACCCGGCTCAAGGAAGCCTTCCGCTCGGCTTCAGTCCAGCCCAGCCAGCGCTCGCGGGCCCGCAGCCTCAGGGCCGGACTGGCAAACACAAAGCCCCCCAGCCAGCCGTGATCAGAGCCGATCAGATAGCGCAGCTGCCGGCCGGCATGCTGCACCGCACCCTGCGGATGCTCGTCATGCATGAGACGCGCCAGGAGCCGGGCCCGGTCGGTCACCGGCTCGAGGTGCAGGTTGTGGACCAGATCGGCGCGTTCGGGAACCGCCACCGGGGCCGGTATTGGATCGGCGGTCATCCATGGCCGCCGGGTGATGCCCGTATTGCGCCCGGCCGACGGCATCGGTTTTGGGTTGCTGCGGGGAAGCAAGCCGGCCATGGGCCGCATACCTTTGGTGCGGACAAGCGTAGAACTGCCACGTTGCGGCGCACCGAAAACATGACGTTCCGACCCGACAGTCCTGCCGCTCGCCACGGCGGAAGCCGTTCAACCGACAAGACAGGATGCATCATGCAGGAGTAACCCACGACCAGGCCGATCTTGCCTTGACAGGCGCCTCATAAGAGTGCGGTGGCGCGATGACCTGACCTGGCATTGCAGCTTCCTCTCATCAGCCAACCTGGCCCCGATGCATCAGAAAATGATCGGCAAGCACGCATGTCATCATCGCCTCGCCAACAGGCACAGCCCGGATGCCAACACAAGGATCATGCCGTCCCCTGGTAACAACCGTGGTGGCTTCACCCGCAGTGGTTACCGACTTTTTGGGAATCAGAATCGACGAGGCCGGCTTGACAGCAAAGCGGACAATCACATCCTGACCCGAGGAAATGCCTCCCAAAATGCCACCTGCATTGTTGGTGGAAAAGGCAACCGAAGAGGTGCCAATAGCCGCAATCTCATCGGCATTGTCGCTCCCGCGCAGCCTGGCGGCCTCTACGCCAGCACCGATTTCTACTGCCTTCACTGCGTTGATCGACATCATGGCAGCAGCCAAATCGCCGTCCAGCTTGCCATACAGCGGAGCCCCGAGCCCCGGTGGCACGCCTGACGCTCGGACTTCAATCGTGGCACCCACTGAATTCCCCGACTTTCTAATGGCGGCGAGGTAATCCTGCCAAACCTCGACGATCTCGGCATCCGGAGACCAAAAGAGATTTCCGGGCACAATATCCAGATCGAAGTTGTCCCGGTTGACAGCATGTTCGCCGATGCGAACCAGGTAGCCGACGACTTTGATATCCGGCGCAAGCTTGCGCAGCATGGCGCGTGCCACACCACCGGCAGCGACTCTGGAAGCGGTTTCTCTAGCCGAGGCGCGTCCGCCGCCACGATAGTCGCGCAGACCGTACTTGTGCCAGTATGTGTAATCGGCATGCCCTGGCCTGAATTTGTCCTTGATCTCAGAGTAATCCCGGGGCCGCTGATCAACATTGCGAATCATCAGCTGAATCGGGGTTCCCGTTGTATGCCCTTCGAACACACCGGAGAGGATTTCAACCCGGTCAGGTTCTCGACGCTGGCTCATATATCTGTTTTGCCCGGGACGCCGTCGGTCCAGCCATTCCTGGATATCGCCTTCGCTGAGGGGAATTGCAGGCGGACAACCATCGACGGTGACACCGATTGCCAGCCCGTGGCTTTCTCCCCAGGTCGTGAATCTGAACATTCTTCCAAATGTGTTGAATGACATGGCTGGTTCCCACAGATGCAGTCGGCAGCATCCTCGAAATTGCTGCGGACGTTTGTTGTTACGGTATACAGGCTCGCAATGAGATGCTTTCGCGCAGTGTCCCGGTACATCTCGGCAATTGGCCAGGTCCATCAGTCATAGACAAGGCAAACCGCCATTCTTTCGAGGTTGCCGGGTCTCACCAGCGAAGAAAATTGCGGCGTAGCGTCGAAACAATGTCGACCCTTGCTTCCCGGACGGCAACATACACGCCTGCAAAGAGAATGAGCAGGATTCCGGCTGACGCCAGAAAATCCGGAATTTCATCCCAGAAGAGGTAACCGTAAAACACTGCAGTGATCAACGCAACGTACTCGAACGGGGTCACCAGTCCGGATTCACCGAGCCTGTAGGCCTGTGATATAAGGTAAGCGCCGACAAAGTTCGTAATCCCTGTCACTGCGATCAGAACAAGCTCATCGGTCTTTGGAATGGTCCAGGCCCTGAGCAGGAATTCAAGAGACGGATTTCCACTTCCCGCGAAGCGTCCGTGACCGACAAGAAGACCAAACATTATCGCCGATACCAGAAACGTAATCTGTATGTAGAAGCTCATCGTGCTCGCCGGTTCGTCGAGACCAACACTTCTGGTTGTTGTATTCAGGACAGCATAGGCGAAGGCGGCAATTAGAGGCAAAAGCAGTGTCCACTGGAAATCGCCGGTTCCTGGCCGAATAATCAGGAGGACACCGATCAGGCCTGCAGCAAGGGCTGCCCAGCGGCGACGATTGACTTTCTCATTCAGAAGGATTGCAGAGAATGCGGTAATCATGAGCGGAGCCGTGAAGTACACGGCGGCGGCGAGACTAATCGGAACCGCGGCCAGGGCGCTGAAAAAGGAAAGTGTTGCAATCACCACCGCCAAGCCGCGATAGACATGCCACATGGGACGCTTGGTACGCAGGAGCCTCCAGCTTCCTTCGAGAGGAACCAGAACAGCTATAGTCAAGGGAAGCGATACAAGGGTGCGAATGAATATGATTTCGTGAAGAGGAAGGGAATCACTCAGCATCCTGACAATCGCATCGCCCAGCGAGAACGATGCTGCCGCGCCGATGGCGCAGAAAACAGCCAGCCTGCTTCGTGCAGCAAAATCCACAGTTCACATCCCGTAATCGTGCAGCAGATCCAAACCGATAACTGTCTGCCTGTCATTGGCCGGCAGGGTTTGCCAGACTCATACAGGCGCGCCTATAAACTAATTTGGGCAGCAGTACGCAATATCAACAATTGAAAATTGCCAGGACATGATCCCGCGGCGAGAAAGTCAGCAAGCGATTTTACCTGACAGTTGATTTCCCCGCGCAAAACCGCAGAAGTCGAAGGCAGTCCAGGGTGAAAAGGCAGAAATGGCTCCCGGAGAAAGGGCTCCTGCACCTCAGGTACTGATCAACGAGAGTCTGTCCCGCAGGTTGGCCTCGTCCTCATCGATCACGGGAACAGAGCCAAGCAAGCTTCGCGTGTATTCCTGCTCGGGAGCAGAGAAGATCTTCTCGACATCAGAGAATTCAATGAGCCTGCCGCCATCAAACACTGCGACCCGGTCTGCAATGTTGCGAACCACCGAAATATCATGGGAAATGAACAGGTAGGTCAGGTTCCTGCTCCTGCGCAGGGTGGAGAGGAGCTTCAGGACACGTGCCTGGACCAGGACATCCAGTGCCGAGGTCGGTTCATCCAGCACGACAAGCTCAGACTGACAGGCAATGGCCCGGGCAATGGCAACACGCTGCCTTTGACCACCCGACAGTGCCGCCGGGCTGCGCCGACCCATGCTCGCGTCGAGGCCAACTTCTTCCAGGAGCTGGTGTACGAGGTCGGCGCGGTCCGAAGGTGCGCAGTGTCCATGCACATCCAGTGCAAGCCGCAGCGAAGACTCGATGGTTCGTCTCGGGTTGAGCGCCGAATAGGGGTTTTGCTGAACCAGCTGGATCATCCGCCGATGTCGCAGTTCCCGGCGGGAAGGCAGCACTTCGCCGCGAAAGAGAATCTCGCCGGAAGTCGGAGCATAGAGGCCGAGGATCAGGTTTGCTATCGTGGTCTTGCCGGAACCGCTTTCGCCCACGATGCCGATGCACTCGCCTTCTCCTACATCGAATGAAATATCCTCTACGGCCGTGATCACACGTTTTCCGACCCGAAACTGCTTGGTCAAATTCCACAGCGACAGGAGAGGCAAACTGTTCATGCCGCGATGTTCTCATGGTCAACCAAGGGTTCGTGATAGGCCTCGGAGACTTCATCAATGTCCGGAATGCCACTCCCGGTCAGGCGCGGGATCGCGGCAAGAAGTGCCCTGGTGTATGGGTGGCGCGGATTCTCGAAAATCGCCTTGGTGGGTCCACGTTCAACAATGCGCCCCTTGTAGATCACGTAAAGTCGGTCTGCGAATTCTCGAACCACGCCGAGATTGTGCGAGATAAACAATACCGATGTACCCCGCCGTTCAACAAGTTCGCGCATCAAATGCAGGGTTTGTGCCTGTACCGTAACATCCAGCGCAGTACCGGGTTCATCAGCAAGCAGAAGCCGGGGTTCGTTGATCAGCGCCATGGCAATCATGACCCTCTGGTTCATGCCGCCGGACAGCTGGAAAGGATAACTCTCCAGGACCCTTGCAGGGTCGCCAATAGATACGTCGGCAAGAATGGCAACGCAGCGTTCTTCCGCTTCCCGCCGTTTGATGCTCGGCTGGCTGCGCCGCAATACCTCGTGAAACTGACGACTGATCCTGTAGACCGGATTCAGCGCTACCGTCGGGTCCTGAAAGATCATCGAAATGTCAGTGCCGCGCAGACTGCGCCATTCAGCAGGGGTCATGTCCTGCATCCTGCGTCCTTCAACGATCACTTCACCTGCAATCGTTGCAGAGGCCAGTTCCTGAAGTGTGCCCAGAACAATTCTTGCGGTCACAGATTTTCCGGAACCGCTTTCACCGACCAGCGCCACGCGTTCGCCGGGTCGGATGTCAAGGTCTATCCCGTGCAATACCTGGGTTGACCCCTCCCAGTTCGTAAAGGACAGGGTGAGGTTGCGGATGCTAAGGGTCAGGTCTTGCGTCATTGGTCAGGGTTCAGCACTTCTCGCAAGACATCACCAACAAGATTGAAAGCGAACACGGCAATCAGGATCGCCAGTCCCGGAAAGACCGTCAGCCACCAAATGTCGGGAAGATATTTCGTGCCATCCGCGACCATGGATCCCAGGTCGGGTGTCGGCGCCTGCACGCCGAGACCAAGGAAAGAAAGCGACGACGCAATCAGGATGACGAAGCCAAAATCCAGCGTCATCTTGGTAATGATTGCCGGGAGACAGTTTGGCAGGATTTCACGGAAAAGAATGTGCGGGACACTGGCACCGATAACCTCGGCTGCCAGGACATATCCTTCGACTTTTTCGCCCCGTACAATATTGTAGACCAGCCGGGCGTACCAGGGCCACCACATGGCCGTCACAGCTATCATGCCGTTGACAAGCGTTGGTTCGAGCACACCCATGATAGCCAGTGCCAGGACCAGCGGCGGGATGGAAAGGAACACCTCTACAATCCGCATGAGGATATATTCCACCCAGCCTTCAAGATATCCGGCCAGCAGGCCAATCAGAACGCCGATTGGTACCGAAATCCCGAGGACCACCACACCGAGGACAATGGCGATGCGGTAGGCATGGAAGATACGCGAAAGCTGATCCCTCCCGACTCCATCCGTTCCGAGCAAGTACTCGGCGCTTGGTGGTCTGTTAGCATTCAGGAAGTCGACGACAGCTCCAGCGTGTTCCGGGTATGGCGAAATGAAATCAGCAAACAGGGCAACGAATAGTACGAATCCAATGAGCAGAAGCCCAATCACGGATAGTGGATTGCGTACCAGGATGACGAATGTCCGCCTCACCTGGATCGCTCCGCATAGCGGATACGGGGATTGATAAGGGTGACCAATACATCGACAATGATGTTGGCGATCAGGAATGTCGCCGAGATAATCATTACGGTGCCTACAATGGCATTCAGGTCCTTCTGAAGGATAACACCCACGCCATAGCGAGATATCCCTGGCCATGCGAAAATGTTCTCGACAAGGAATGCGTTGCCCAGCAAGGCGGCAAAATCCAGTCCGATAATCGTCAATGAGGGAATAAGTGAAGGCTTCAGCGCGTAACTCCGCGCGATTCTCCGTTCGGGAAATCCGTAGGATTGTGCCATTTCGATATAGGGACTGTCATAGGTCTCGATCATATTGGACCTGGTCAGCCGCGCTGCCTGGCCGACTCCGGACAAGGAGAGAGCAAATGCCGGCAAGAACAGGTGGTGTAGTGCCGATACGAAGCCTCGCCAATGCCCTGCAAGCAGGGTGTCGATAACCATGAATCCAGTGACTGTCGGTATCGAAATGGTTTCGTGGATGCGTCCGGCAATTGGAAACAGGGGCAGGAAGTACGAAAGCATGAGCAGGAGCACGACTGCCCAAACAAAGGCAGGCGCAGATACGGTCAACAGCGTGATTACGCGTATCAGATTGTCCGGCCAGCCGCCTCGATACCGGGCGGCCAGGACCCCCAGAGGCAGCCCGAGCGCAACCATGAAGAAACCTGCCAGCAAGACTAGCTCCAGTGTGGCAGGCAGGAACTGGGCGATATCGGTCATGACCGGGCGGTTGGTGTACAGCGAAATCCCGAGGTCACCCTGCATCAGTTCAGTCAGGAAATGCCCGTATTGAATGATAACCGGCTGATCGAGATGCAGCACTTCCCGCATCTGGATAACCTGTTCCTCTGTGGCGCGCGGTCCGAGCGCTATCCGGGCCGGATCGCCCGGGATTACCCTGGCAATCAGGAATATCAGCAGGGAGACGCCCAGAAGGACCAACATCGTCGACCCCAGCCGGCGCGCGACACGTGATACGATCATTCAGCTTCCCATGCGCAATTCATGCCTGGTGTCAGAATACCTCTGATGGTCCAGGGGTTCACCCTAGGCTTGCAGCCGGTCAAGGGATCATTGACAGTCCGACCCGACTGACTTCGGTTGTCTCGGCAACAGGACCAATACCAGTCCTGGGAACCTTGCCATGCACGCACACGAATTTCTTGGGCCAACGTCATTCAACTCTCGACGTCTTGTCTGTCCGTGGTCCGAGAATGCGGCATCGCCTTCCCCATGGTTGATTCAAGCGGATCAGGGTCATCGTTAGTGCCCCGACAAGGCGCCGTTATGGCGTCCACGAAGGTCTCGATGGCTTCGAAACCACAGTTCGCAGATTGAAAACGGCCCGAACCGCGTCACAATGTCTGCCGGCGGTCTGAGCTCTGGAGTCCAGGGCGGCAGGACAAATTTCGATTGGCTGAACTTTCCGCATTGATTGTCTGTTCCGGGCCTTGCCTCATCAGGTTCAGCAACAGCCTGCTTACGGTTCATATCCCGTTGATGACAACGCACAAACAGAGGCGGCACCCGGGAAACAGGCTGATCGCACTGTTGCCGAAGGAATTGCAATGCCTGATTCAGGTGGCCGGCTGGCCGATGCAGCCGCTCCGAGGTCGATACGGCTGGTCCTGCCAACTTGTTGAGCGCCATTCCACATCTGTGTCAACACACCCCGATGACCGATGGGGAATTGTTCAACGTGCCGACTGATGGCACCCCGAACACTGCGGTCCGGAGTGCCTGTCTTTCGATTATTCGTTGATGGAAACATCCTGAAACAGGCCGTTGAAGCCCGAAACCGGATAAGTCCGTGACGAATCTTCCAGATTATTGAACACGACACCGTGTCGTACGGCATAAGCCGACAACAACTCATAGGAATAGATGCCGGGTACGTTTTCTGCCAGCCAGGCATCTGCTGCCGAGTAGATCTCATGCCGCTTCTCCGGGTCTGTTTCCATACGTCCGGCTTCCAGAAGAGCATCAAGATCAGGACTTGCCAGATATGAGGAAGACATCCAGGTGTGCGGAACCGATGAGTGGTACATGTTGAACAACAGGGAGTCGGTGTCCGGAGTCAGTGCCGAGATTGCAATCTCGATCACGTGCGGCGCGGTGTCAGGGTTGGTGACCTGCTCGGTAACAAGCGTCCAGGGCGTGCGCGTGATTGAAACATCAAATCCCAGCTGGGAAAAGATAGCCTGCATCATCAGTGCACCCTTTTCTCGCGCCGGGGTTTCAGCAATCCAGGCGATGTCCAGGGGATGCTCGCCCGGGTCATAGGCGCATTGTGCAAGTTCTTCCCTGGCCCTGTCCATATCGGTGGCAAAGTCCGGCTTGCCCTGGTCGAATCCAACCAGCCCGGCGGGAAGTGCGCCCTTCATGGGACGGCCCTGCGTTGTGTCTTCGTTAATCCTCACAAGTTGATGAAGCGTGTTGTAGTCAAACGCATAGGCAAGGGCCCGTCGACAATGCACGTCATCCAGCGGCGCACGACGCGTATTGAGCTGGAAGTACTCTCCGGTCAGTCCTGCCTCGGTAACCAGGTGGGCCACATCGTCAGCTGCCAACGCCTTGAATACTTCCGGCGGCAACCACTGGCTGGAAATGTCGTGCTCGCCGCGCGCCATCAGGGCGCGTACCGTTGCCGCGTCAAGCCCATACCGGTAACGCACTCTTTCGGGATGGTTCGAGACCGGGTCTATGAAGTAGCTGGCATTGTGAACAAGCACGGTTTCAGTTTGCGGGTCATGTCTTTCGACCATGTAGGCCCCCGAACCGGCACTGTTCTGTGACAGCCATTCCCTGGCGTAGTCACCGTCCTTGGCATTGGCTTCAACCGTTGCCATGTCCACGATAGAAAATCGTACGAGCGAGGCAAGGAAGGGTGCAAACGGCTCGGTAAGCGTAAATTTGACAGTTCCTTCATCGACAGCTTCGACCGAGTCAACGACTCCGGCAAAGAGTGCAGAACTCCCCTGACCGAGGGCCATCAGACGCTCGAACGAATAGGCCACATCGGCTGCCGTAACCGGGTTTCCCGAGCTGAATGTAACGCCATCACGCAGTGTAAACGTGTACTCGGCACCATCAATCGTCCAGTCGGTTGCCAGGTGTGGCTGGACTCCGGCACCACCCTGTTTGGGATAGACCAGAGTATCATAAAGATTGATAGCGAGTACGGTATCGGCGAAATCAGTTCCCTTGTGCGGGTCGATTTCGCCTATTGGCGCTTCATCTATGCGCAAAATACGCTCGGCCAATGCCGTATTGGCCGCCAGTCCAAAGGCAAACACCAATGACGCCAGAAGCAGTGTGACAATTCGCATGATCCGTTCTCCTGTTATGTCTTGTTTTCGTGGTTCATCACCAACTGTGCCCAGTCAGCGCAATTGGCCCCTGTGAGCACCAGGTTGCCAATTGGGTCTGTGTACGTGCTTTGCACGAATCGTCAAAGAGTTACAGTGTTCACCACATTATTGCCACTTTGTTAAGTTCGACCAAACTCCGGACCAGAGGCCAATTCACACACGACGGCAGGCTAACTGGCGCAAGTCCAGCTGTCGACAGGAACAGTTGCCGCAAATGCCAGTTTATCCGGTCGTACTTGCATGTTGACCGGCCAATTGGAATGGAAGAGGCAGAGGTACAGCAAGCAGCCGCCAGAGCAGTCCAGGAATCAGGCTGCAATGAATTCTGCTATTCCTGTTGGCAAGCCATACAACCGCCACGCAAGATAGCAGGCCCCCTGCGCCCGGTTTTCCCCTGCCACAACAAGGGGAAACAGCCGGGCCGAATTCGATCAGCTTTTCTGCGAGAGATTAATGCAGGACCGATGCGACACAGGAAGCGGGCGGCAAGAACAAGCCTTTTGCGATCGAATGCCAAGGCCGAATAGAACCTGCAACATGGCAGCAGCGTCGAGCAGCATTGTGTCGTTACGGTCGGGCTTGCGGCGCATCCGGCCTTGGTGGTACGGGCAGCAGTTGCGTTTTTCGGTGCCGCAATTCGAAACATTCAAGAGAGTCCCGCAAAATGGAAGACACAGTAAATTGCCATGCAAACGGCGATGCGGTCCAGGGAACCGTCGTCAGCAGCTGGAATGAGTGGGACCCGCTCAAGCACGTAATCGTCGGTCGTGCCACCGGCAGCCACATTCCACCTCCCGAGCCAGCTCTTGATGCAAAGGTGCCGGAAGACTCGGACATGCGAGGCATGTGGGGACAGCGCACTCAGGACAGCATTGATCGGGGAAATGAACTGCTTGACCGGTTTTCTGCCCAGCTTGAACAACGCGGCATCAAGGTTGACAGGCCAATACCCATCGATTTCTCGCAACCGATCACGACGCCGGACTTTCACACAGACGCCCAGTTTGGCTGCATGCCTCCGAGAGATGTCCTGCTAACTGTAGGCAATGAAATCGTCGAGGCCACGATGTCCTATCGTTGTCGATGGTTCGAGTATCTTTGCTACCGGCCATTGCTCCAGCGCTATTGGGAAGAAGATCCAAACTTCAGGCATGAGGCGGCGCCGAAGCCACGTCTGACCGACGCGGATTATCGGCCGGACTACCTTGATGTGCGTATCAGCGTTCAACAGAGGTTGGAGTGGACGAGCCAGAAATACTTCGTGACAACCGAGCACGAACCGCTGTTTGATGCTGCTGATGTGCTGCGATTGGGTCGTGATCTGGTCGTACAGCACGGATTTACAACCAACCTGAAAGGTATTGAATGGTTGCGTCGGCATTTTCCGGATCACCGCGTTCACGCCGTGAACTTTCCCGGTGATCCCTATCCGATCCACATCGATGCAACCTTTACGCCACTTCGTCCGGGCCTGCTGCTCAACAACCCGCAGCGTCGCCTGCCAGATGAGCAGCGTCAAATGTTCGAGGACAGTGACTGGCAAATACTGGATGCAGCGCAACCTGCACACAACAGTCCGCCACCGCTATGTTACTCTTCGACCTGGCTATCAATGAATGTGCTGGTCCTGGACCCCAAGACGGTGTGTGTCGAAAAAACCGAAGTCTACCAGGCTGACCAAATTGACAAACTCGGGTTTGAAGTCGTTGAGGTCGAACTGCGGGATGCCTATGCGTTTGGAGGCGGGTTGCACTGCAGTACCGCCGATGTGTACCGTGAAGGCCATTGCGAGGATTATTTCCCGCATCTGGAGGATTGTTGAAGGTTCAGGATTGCATTCTCCCGTGGCGGTGTTTCCCTCACGAGTATTGTGATCTGCCCGTTACGGGTGCTGGTTTCGTTGCCGTAGACATTCTTGCCCGGTTCCGTACCTTGGCCGGCGGTTCCCGGTCGTAGACTGACGCCAAGCAAAGAACCCTTTCTCAACTTGCATCGGGAGCGATTTCCATGGTTGCAAGGTTGCCCTTGAACGAAACAGCCGGACTGCCACTTGCGTCCATTGATGCAGTTGTGCTTGACCTTGAGACGACAGGGTTGAACACCAAAGAAGATCGCGTGATCGAATTCGGCGCAGTACGCATAGAGTCCGGAATACTTTCTCCCGATGCGTCCTTCTCGTGCTTCATTGATCCCCAACAGCCCATTCCCGAATCATCGACAAGGATTCACGGAATCATCGACCAGCATGTCGCTGGCGCGGCAAGGTTTCGTACCGGGTTCGAGCAGTTTTCTGCCTGGGCCGGTCCACGCTTGTATATTGGCTATTCATTCTGGTTTGATCTTGCGGTGCTTGCGGCTGAATCCTCTCGCTGCAACCTCGTGTGGCAGGAACCAAGGAGTCTGGATGTCGAGGCGCTCGTCAGGGTGCTCAGACCGGATCTTCCGGACACATCACTGGAAACTGTAGCGGCCTGGCTCGGGCTCGCGATCGAAAATCGACATCGGGCGCTTGATGACGCCAGACTGACCGCGGAAGTGTTCCAGCGGCTTGTCCCAAAGTTGCACAAGGCTGGCGTAACTAGCGTGGGACAAGCCGAACGGGCATGTCGCGTCGCTTACCATCGGTCTGGCGGCGAACCGCGGACTGGTATTCCATCCAAAGGAAATGTGTCGGTAGTCGACAGCTTCATTTACCGACAGCGTGTGCAGGATCTCATGTCGAGCGACCTGCTCATTATCAAACCCGATGTTACTGTGTCTGATGCGCTTGCAAGACTCGTGGCAAACCGGGCCGGCTCAATCCTTGTTGAACCAGAGGGTCGTCTCGAGAAAGGCATACTGACCGAAAAGGACCTGATTCAAGCCTTTGGAGCGGACAGGAATGCGGCCTTTTCGCAGCCAATAGGAAGGTATTGCAGTCGCCCGCTGCTGACAATTCATCGCAAGGAATTTGTGTATCGGGCGATTATCACCATGCAGGAAAAGCAGATTCGCCATCTCGGCGTTGTTGACGACAGCGACCGCGTAGTTGGCGTGGTCAGCGCCAGAGATGTGTTTGCAAGATACACGGACAATGCCGCAGGTTTTGGGCAGGAAATTGTCGCCGCGCAGTCTGCCGCTGAACTTGGACGGGTCTGGCTCGGTCTCACTACTGTGGTCAGATCCCTTGCAGCGGGAGGCGTGGACGCCCGCACCATTACGGCAATCATATCCAGGGAACTCAGGGCATTGACGGCACGAGCCTGCATTCTTTCCGAACGCAATCTGGAGGCTAATGGCAACGAGATTTCAGACACAGGTTACGCGATGCTTGTACTGGGATCGGGAGGTCGCGGTGAAAGTCTGCTGGCAATGGATCAGGACAATGCGATCGTCCACGTCAAGAATGATGCAGAAGGCCATAGGGACAGGATTCTATCCCGCCTTGCCGGCGACGTATCCAAAATGCTTGATGAAGTTGGTGTCAGCCTTTGTGATGGAGGCGTCATGGCCTCCAATCCGGAATGGCGCCGGGATGCCAGGGGCTGGTGCCTGGCTGTGCAGCACTGGGTGAACCGAAGTCGGCCGGAGGATTTGCTGTCGTCCGATATCTTCTTTGACGCCATGCCGGTACACGGCAACTTCCGGCTGGCTCACGAAGTTCGAACCCAGGCCATGTCAACTGCGCAGGCGTCGCGCATGTTTCTGAGGCTGCTGGCAATGCGAGCGACGGATTTCAAGGCACCTCGACGGTTGTTCGGTTTATGGCGTCTGGATAGAGGCCGGATTGATCTCAAGAAGGGCGGCATCATGCCGATTTTTTCAGCCGCCCGGGTGCTCGCCCTGGAGCATGGGCTCCACTCGCGTTCTACGGCGCATCGCCTTTATGCCTTCAAGGCACTTAACATTGTTTCCGAACCCAAGATCGACGATCTGGTAACTGCACATGGCATGTTGCTCGGACAAATTCTGCAACAGCAACTACGCGATTTAGAGAGGGGATTTCGGCCTTCGAACAGTGTAGCTCCCCATGAACTTGATACCTATGGCCGCCAGCAGCTCAATTGGTCGGTCGAGCAGTTGCGGCTGATTCCGGACCTGCTCGGGACACCTGCACAATTCTGACCTGACTGGTCGCCAAACGAATGGTTGCCGGCCCATGAACGATGCCAGGGTTTCTACTCCTGATATGCCTGGCAGGTGTACCTGTCGGCGCAAGGTTTGTTCCGCCAATTGAAGTACAGGGTCTCGGGCGACCTGATGCCGCCCGGGCGGATTTCTTCGGCAGCGCGGAACAGATTGCCACTTGAAACACAATAGACCAGGCCGTCGAGGCGGCTCTACAACGAACTCTATATCGACCGCCTGGTGTGGACCCGCCAGCACTCTTTGAAGTACCCGGACACCGAAAAACTGGTCACGCCCATCAACCTGCCCGAACAGTGGATCGTCACCGAGCTTCGTATCGTGGACAAGGCGCTATGGCAGGCCGCCGCGCCAAGGCAGGTTGCGGAACGAGCTTTCCTGGCAACTCACACTGGCTCAGGGTGTCATTCTCTTGTTGCGATATTTCGGCACCCACGCAGACCGGCTATCGCCTGTTTCCCGCAGGGACGATTGTTGGCCTGCAACGGGACCTTTCGGTGGTCCTTCGGACAGTCCCGCGCGGCGTAACAGCGACCAGCTGGAGATCTGGCCAATGTGGTTTTGGAAATGCATGGATACGGTCCTCGGGAGGTCGCCTTCTCGGGTAATAGCGTGGTGCCCAGACCTCCTGTTTTGGCGCTGTAGGGAAGCCCTGATTTTGGTGTCCGGGAGGGTGTCCTGTGACAGACCTCTTGGCGTTTGCCAAGAGCTGTCACGGCGTCGTGGAATTCAGCCTGCAATGGGCTGTTGTATTCACCCGAATCAATCCAGATGGGTGCAGGTTGGGCAGGTCTTGACGCAATACGAGATGTGCCCCCTGGTTCACCAAACTGCTTGACCCGAAGATTAACAAGTGTCAGTTGGCAGACTTCCATGAAGAACTCGCAATGTCATGCCCCGCCTTCAATTTCACGCTACTATTGCTCCGGATGTGTTGGAAAACGTACACCTCGAACCTGGTGTCGATCTATGACCATCCTTTTGCCATGGCACATCAGTGAAGGCGAGGGGCAACCCCATGGCGTGCGCAGTCATCTCCTTGTTATGCGACCTTGACGTCCAGCCATATGCCAGGTCTTCAGCACATTGTGCCCGGAACCCGCATTCGGGTCAGGGATGCCGAGTGGCGGGTAAGGCGTTCCGCCCTCAACAGCCGCTCCGGGCAGGTGATCAAGTGCGTTGGCCTGTCGGAGGTCGTGCGAGACAAGGATGCCATTTTCATTGAAGGGCTTGAGCGCAGCATCGAAATCGTCGATCCGACAGAAGTCGAACTCGTCGCTGACAAGTCATCATACTACAAGGATGCACGCCTGTTCGTAGAAGGGCAGTTGCTGCGCGCCATTCCTACAGGGCTTGAGCCGGTCATTGCCGATCGGGCAGCGATCGATAAACTGGGGTTTCAACTGGAACCAGTACGTAAAGCGCTTGGATCGCTTCGGGTTCGACTGTTGATTGCTGATGATGTGGGACTTGGAAAGACGCTGGAAGCAGGCATGCTGGCGGCGGAGTTGATCCGCCGCGGTCGGGCCAAGCGAATACTTGTGGTCGCCACCAAGAGTATGCTGACGCAATTTCAGAAGGAGTTCTGGTGCCGGTTCAGCATCTCACTCACCCGCCTGGACAGCGTCGGCATCCGCCGAGTACGCAACCGGATTCCAGGCAACCACAATCCGTTCCATTTTTTCGAGCGGGCAATCATCTCGATCGACACGCTCAAGAATGACCTGCAGTACAGGTCGGCACTTGAGAACGCGTACTGGGACCTGATCATCATTGATGAGGCGCACAATGTTGCCGAGCGCAGCCACGCGGGCGGTCGGCGCAGCCAGCGCCACATACTTGCCAGGCGACTGGCCAAAGTTTCTGATTCACTGGTGATGCTGTCGGCAACACCGCACGATGGCCGTCGCCGTAGCTTTGCCAGTCTGATGACGATGCTGGATCCGACGTCGATCGCAGATGTGGAAACCTATGGTCCGGATGACATCAAAGGGCTGTTCCTGCGCCGATTTCGCACATCCCCCGAAGTGCGCGAGGATTTGGGCGGAGCTATTCCCGAACGCCAGATCGAGAAGTTGCAAGTCCCGGCATCGTCCGAGGAGGAGGCAGCCTATTCGGTTTTGGCAAGGTTACGCAGCAACATGCCGGATGGTGCCAGATGGTCACGAGGTCTGTTCATTCTCACCATTGAGAAGGCGCTGTTTTCGAGCCCGGCGGCCTGCGCCGAATCGCTTCGAAAGCGTATCAGCAGACTTGAGGCTGAAGATAGCCCAGTCGCCGTTGCTGAGGTTGGCGAACTCGCATCCCTCCTGGAACGCGTCGAGCGTATCTGCAAGGACTCGTTCAGCCGCTATACGCGTCTCTTGCAGTTGCTCACCGAGACGGGTTGGAGGAAGCGGAACTCCCGCGACCGACTGGTCATTTTCACCGAGCGCATCGCGACGCTGAATTGGCTGGCCCAGGCGTTGCGCAATGACCTGAACATGTCCGACAAGCAGGTTGTCACATTGCATGGCCAGATGTCGGACCAGGACATTCAGCAGCGAGTTGATGATTTCGGGCAACAGACGAAACCTGTTCGAATTCTGATTGCCTCGGATCTGGCATCAGAAGGCATCAATTTGCACTTTCAGTCCCATCGGCTGATTCATTTCGATTTGCCGTGGTCGCTGATGACGTTCCAGCAGCGAAACGGGCGCATTGACCGTTATGGCCAGGAGAACCCACCACTAATCTGGTATTTGTGCACCGAGTGCCAGGAGCCGCTCATCGGGGGCGATTTTCGCATTCTTGAGGTGCTGATTGAAAAGGATCAGGCGATATATGAGAGCCTTGGGGACCCGCTATCCTTCTTTGATTCACAGGAAAGGAAGAAACAGGAGGACGAGGTCGAGAGTGCCATACGGCGCGGCGAGGGAGCAGCGGGGTTTTCCGAAAGGCTCGACAAAAACGCCAACAGGCAAGACTCGTTCGAACAACTGCTTGCCCAATGCTTCAGTAACAGCGAGGCTTTGCCGACCACCGACACGCAGGCCTCAGCCCTACCCAGTTTGTTCGAGGATGTGTTCAGCTTCTGCAAATCGGCGGTGGAGCATTTGCGCCCCACCCTGTTTGCTACCGGTGGCCTCGAATGTTCCAGGGATACCATAGCGTTCGACGTGCCCCAGGACTTTCTGGAGAGAGGACACTACGGCAGCGGCACATCATCGAAGATTGATACGCGCTGGATGCCACGCGAGGCGGTGCCGCAGCAGGGAAGGTTAAGGTTGACCAGCAACCTGGAGAAGATAGCGAGCGGCATCAAGGCAGCTCGCCAGAATGACGAGCGCTCGTGGCCGGAATTGCAGTATCTATGGGAGATTCACCCGGTCGTCGAGTGGCTGAGTGACAAGACAGCCGGACTGTTTCCAGGCCGCCAGGTACCAGTGATGGCTGTTGGCAGTGGTCTTTCGGCAGATGAAGTTCTGTTCATCATGAACGGGGTTGTTCCCAATCGGCGTGGCCAGCCGTTAATTGATGCCTGGCCATGCATACGGTTTGTACGGCATGACGGCGTGGACTTCAGAGGAAGATCATTCAGCATAAAAGGCGTTATGGAGTTTGCCGACATCATGCCTGAACTTGATCTTCTGAATCCGATTCCCAATACCGGCAACCTCGAAATCGCAGATCTTGAAACGCTTGTTGTCGATGCAGTAACCGAAGGACGGCATTATATCCGGGATCTTTGTAGTCGCGAGCAAGCGCGAATTGACGATGACGTTATCGAGGAGCTGGACAAGCACGAGAAGCTGCAACTTCGCCGCGCCGCGGCGATAAAGACCAAGTATCGGTCACAGGGCGGCATTGCGAAGGTAACCGCAGCGCGTCAGAAGCAGGAGCTTGAGGCGATCGACAGGCAGTTTGACGAAATCTGGAAGTGGCAGGCCGAGACCCGCCAGACTTCGCAGGACCCGACACCGTATGTGCGCCTGGTCGCGGTGATGCGAGGTTTGCCTGATGGCCATTGATCTGGTCGGTATCAACAACAGGAACGAGTTCTATTCGGATCACTATCTCGCCAGCAGGTTTCCCGCCGAGATCAGAAAGCGTCTGGCCGACTGGGCTGCAGGGACCGACCGCGCCAGCCAGACCCCGAACCGCCGCCTCGGCCGCCTGGCCAGCGACTATCTCCGCCTTGCGGCGCAATTCCGGGACAGCCCCGATGCAACCGGGCGGCTCAGGCACTACCGGACATTTGCAGCCCGGCTGCTGGACGTGCTGGGCTATGAGCGCCGTCTTGAGCAGGTTATCGACAATGAGGATTTCTGGCTGCCACTGGTCTCTCGCTGTCGGCGCCAGAACGGTGCTGACATTCTGTGGATCGTCGAGGTCCTGTCACCGGCGGGTGATGACTTCATGGATGATCCGCTGTCTCTACACATTGCGCCGGCACTGGCGCCGGGTGATGTAAGCCATCTCCCTGCCATGCGTCGTGGCGATTACGAGCATGCGATCACCGCCGGCATCTTCGGGCTGGAGGCTCCACCGCGTTTTGTGCTTCTTCTGGCGATGTCGCAGATGGTGCTGATCGACCGCAACAAGTGGGGCGAGAGCCGTCTTTTGCGCTTTGATCTGGACGAGATATTCGGCCGCCGCGAAGCGGCCACACTGGGCGCCGTAGCGGCCTTGCTGCACCGGAAATCGCTGGCCCCGGCGGCCAGCGAGGTCGCGTTCATCGACCATCTTGACGCCGAGTCGCACCGGCATGCGCATGGTGTGTCGGCGAGCCTCAAATATGCGTTGCAGGAGGCGATTGAGCTGGTCGGCAGCGAGGTGGCGCGGCAATGGGTAGCGCGTCAGAAGCGTCGGGGGCAGACGGCCTACATGACACGGCAGGGTATCCCGGCCCTTGATGTGGCGGCATTGACCGGCGACTGTCTGCGTTTCATGTATCGGCTGCTGTTTCTGTTCTACATCGAGGCACGACCCGAGCTTGGCTTTGTGCCACTGAAGTCGGCGGCCTACCGGACGGGCTACAGTCTGGAGATGTTGCGCGAGCTTGAGCTGACGCCGCTGGTCAGCGACGAGGCGAAGCGGGGGACATATTTTCACGACAGCATCGAGCGTCTGTTTGCCCTCATGCATGCGGGCACGCCGTACAGTGACCTGCCGGTTTCGGCCAATGCCGAGGCGCCTGACTTTGACATGCGCCCGGTGCGGGCACAGCTCTTTGATCCGGATACGACACCCTATTTCAGGCATGTCCGATTTGACAATGAGACGTTGCAGCGTGTGATCGAATTGTTGTCACTGTCACGGGAGGCAACGGGCCGGCAGCGGCGGGGGCGGATTTCCTATGCGCAGCTTGGCATCAACCAGCTGGGCGCCGTGTACGAGACGCTGTTGTCGTTCACAGGTTTCTTTGCGGACACCGACCTGGTGGAGGTCAAGAAGGCGGGCCAGGCGAAGCCCGATGCCTTGTCGCCGACCATCCTTGTGCCCCGCAGCGAGATTGGCCGCTATGCGAGCGACGAGATCGTCGGTGTCAATGGTGACGGCGCCAGAGTGTACCCGAAGGGCAGCTTCATCTACCGGTTGTCGGGTCGCAACCGGCAGGATTCAGCGTCCTACTATACGCCGGAGCATCTGACGCGCTGTGTGGTCAGATATGCGCTGCGGCCATTGCTGGCGGGTCGGTGTGCCGATGATCTGCTGACCATCACGATCTGTGAGCCGGCGATGGGGTCGGCGGCGTTTCTGGTCGAGGCGGTCAATCAGCTGGCGGATGCCTATCTGGAGCGGAAGCAGCAGGAGACGGGCGAGCGCATTTCGCATGCGGCTTATGCCCGTGAGCGTCAGCGGGTGCGGGCCTTCATTACCGATCGCAACGTGTTCGGCGTTGATCTCAATCCGGTGGCCTGCGAGCTGGGCGAGATATCACTGTGGTTGAACTGCATCCATGCGGGTGAATTTGTGCCGTGGTTCAAGGACCAGCTTTATGCCGGCAATTCGCTGGTCGGGGTGCGCTGTGCGGTGCATGCGACCGGGCGGCTTGGCAAGGGGCAGGCCAAGGAGCGGCTGTGGTTCAGCCATGCGCCACGCCCGCTTGCTGTTGATGCACCACGCCAGAGGGATGAGGTGTATCATTTCCTGTTGCCGGACCCGGCCATGGCCGCTGTCGAGCTGGAGGGGTTTGGCCACCGGGAGACCGATACGAGTGTGCGGCGCTACAATCGCTGGGGGCAGGCCTTGGAAGTGCCGCTGGCGCAGCACGAGATCGAGCTTGTGTGTTACCTGTCGGCAGAGATCGACCGCTTGCTGGCGGCGAATTCCGCCAGCCAAGCGAGCTGGCGGGAGAGCAACAATGATCCGATAAAGATCTTTGGCCGGGAGGCGGCGGGCACGACCAGCCGCTACGGGCAGAAGGCCGCCGGGATGCAGGCCTTGCGTGCCGGCGACAACAACACCTACCGGCGTCTGAAGCTGGTCATGGACTACTGGTGTGCGCTGTGGTTCTGGCCGCTGGAGGCAGCGCACCTGTTGCCGTCACGCGCCACCTGGCTGTCTGACCTGTATCTGGTTCTGTGCGGCAGGCCGGGTCGGGCCGGGGTTGACATGATCGAGAGCGAGGTGCTGCGGCGTGTCCTGTCTGAAGTGCCGGAAAGCTTGCTGGACAGGGTCGACGAGACCCTTGACGTGGATGCCCTGTATGCGGGGGTCGAACGTTTCGGAATTGTCAGGGATGTCGCGGAGAGGGAGCGTTTCTTTCACTGGCCACTAGAGTTTGGTGACATCTTGCTGCGCCAGGGTGGATTTGATCTGGTGCTGGGCAACCCGCCCTGGATCATGCTGGGCTGGGAGGACAAGCTGCATCTGGCCAGGTTTGATCCGTCCCTCACCATGCACAGCACGACTGCCTTCGAGACCAGTAAGAGGCGCAAGGCATTGCTGGCCAACCCGTCATGGCGACAGCAGTATCTGGCGGATTTTCGTTCATTTGCAGGCATGCGCAGCTTCCTGGCGAGTGGGCAGAACTATCCGCTCAACAGGGGAAACCAGCCCAATCTCTACAAGTGCTTTATCGAGCGGTCCTTTGGTCTGGCAAGGCCGTCTGGCATCATCGGTCTTCTGCATCCCGGCGGGCACTTTACCGGCACCAGGGACACGAAGCTGCGTCAGGCGATCTACGGACGCCTGGCCTTTCACTTCCACTTCAGGAATTCGATCAAGGCAAGGATGTTTGCCGACATAGATCACCATGTCGAATACAGCGTCAACATTTATCGCGGCAAGGCCGGTCGGCCAGACTTCAGGGCCGTGTTCAACCTCTTCCTGCCGCAGACGCTCGACGCATGTTTCGAGCATGACGGCATTGGCGATGCGGTGCCGGCCATAAAGGATGAAAGGGGCCAACGGGATCTGCGCGGTCATGCCGAGCGCATCATCGATGTCGATCCTGATACGCTTTCGATCTTTGCAGCTCTCATGGAGGGGCCGGATTACAAGGCGGTGCTGTCCACGCGGATGCCGGCACCGCATTCGCAAAAGGTGCTGAATGTCCTCGAGAAGCTGTCCCGGCTGCCCGAACGGCTTGCCAGCGGCACGCAGGGCTATGTGGTCAGTAGCATGTGGCACGAGACCGGTGCCCAAAAGAGCGGACGCATTCGCCGGGAGCCGGGGTTCAGGTCGAGGCCCGAAGAGGTGGTGCTGACCGGCCCCAACTTCTTCGTTGCCAATCCGCTCGCGAAGTCGCCGCGGCAGGGTGCGACAAAAGCGGACTTTGAGCCCCTGCATCTCGAGGGCCTGCCCGAGGACTATCTGCCCCGGTCTGTCTACAGGCCCGGCGATGACATCGAGAGTTATCGGCAGGACCTGCCGGTCATCCCGTGGGATGAAGGGACGAGGCATACCGACTATTATCGGGTGTTTCTCCGAAGACGAGTCAATGCCACCAACGAACGGACACTGATTCCGGCCCTTTATCCGCCGGGGATTGCACATGTTGACGCCGTGGAAAGTGCGGCCTTTGCCAGCGATGCCGATCTTCTGACAGCATCAGCCCTGTGGTCATCGCTGCCGATGGACTTCCAGATCAAGGTGTCGGGCTTTACTCATGTCAAGGAAACTACGCTGAACGCACTGCCATGGGTCGCGTTGCCGGACACGGCACGCTTTCGCGCCCTGCAGCTCTGTTGCCTCACCTCCTGGTACCGGGAACTCTGGAACCGTAACGCATCCCGGCTTGAGCCCGACCCCTGGACATCGGATGATGTCCGCCTGCCGGATGTCGATAGCGGCGAATGGTCCCGTATATCAGGGCTGCGAACGGATTACGCACGGCGGCAGGCCGTACTTGAGATCGACGTACTGGTCGCTGTCACGCTTGGTCTCACTTTCGAGGAGCTCGTGCAGGTCTATCGGATGATGTTTCCGGTACTGGCAGGCTATGATCGTGATACCTGGTATGACCGGAACGGCAGGATTGTGTGGACCTGCCGGTCCTCGGGCACGGTCGGGCTGGCGAGCAGGAGGGAATGGGATCGAGTGCGGGGCATGAGGGAAGGGCGCGTTGAAAGAGACTTCAGCTATGGTGCCTTGCCAGGTGGTCCTGTGGCGTGCACGACACTCTACGAGGCGCCGTTTACACTGCCTGATCGGATCAGGGATTATCGCAGGGCATGGGAGGTGTTCTATCCCAAATATGCACAATAAGGGCTCCCCACGACAAGGAACGGCGAAGCTACACGCAATGGCCGAAACTTCGGATCCAGGAATTCTTGGCACCCCGGCTAATGAAAAGCGGTGCCAACAGGGTCTGCGGACAATGACCATCGCAACGCCAGAACCCTTTGTTGAGTAACACGCTCTGTGTTTCCTTCGATACTTGCCAGGCAAATTAAATACGGACTGGCGGATTACTTCCGTCAGTCCTTTGCCTCCTCGTCTTCAAGATTCTCGACCTCCGTCGAAGACTTTCTCAGGCACAGGAGGAACCTGTTCAAGGGACCCTATCTGACGCTGGAAATGCCCTATCGACTGGGAGAGTCCGCCGGCGAATTCTTTCCCGATATACCCCTTGGCTTCCAACCGTATCGCCACCAGGAACTGGCATTTCGCAGAGTTGCGGGCAAACAACCAGGCTCGACCATTATCGCAACCGGTACCGGATCCGGAAAGACCGAGTGCTTCACCTGGCCCATCCTCGACAATCTCATCCGCAACCGATCAGCAGCTGGCATCAAGGCCATTCTGATTTATCCGATGAACGCCCTGGCAACCGATCAAGCCAGGCGACTGGCATCGATTATCTGGAAGACTCCAAAGCTCAAGGGCCGCACACGGGTTGGTCTCTATGTCTACGCGGAACCGCCCGACCCGACCACCACGATGTCAGACACGGAGGTCATTACCAGCCGCGCCGAAATGCAGAGGAGTCCACCCGACATCCTGATCACCAACTACAAGATGCTGGACTATCTTCTGGTTCGTCCGCGCGACAAACCGCTCTTTGCTGATAATGGACCGGAAACCTTGCGATTTCTCGTTGTGGACGAGTTGCATACCTTTGATGGAGCGCAAGGAACCGATCTAGCCTGCTTGATTCGACGGCTGAAGGCCCGACTCGATTGCCCAGGTGGCCATCTGCGCTGCGTTGGAACTTCTGCCACAATCGGTGACGAAAACTCAAAGGGGATTCGGGATTACGCCAGCCAGGTCTTTGGAGAGCATTTCGACGAGGATGCCGTTATCACCGAGGACCGGGTGGCGGTCAGCGAGTATCTGTACGAAAAGGAAGTGGCTCTATCGACGCTCCCGGAACCCGCCAGTCTTGAGACGTTATTTCAAGGCGTGATATCGCCTTCTTCCCTGATCGCAGCCCTGTATGAGCTTTGGTTCGACGAACAACCCGATCAGGACGTTGCAAGTGCCAAGTGGCGGTGTGATTTGGCCACCCAGCTAGAAAAGCACGTGTTTTTTCAAGACCTGCTCAGACGGGATCTGGGACAGCCGACCTCGTATTTCGAGATTTGTCGCAGGTTGAGACAAATCGCTCATCTGAGACACTATCAGGACCATGAACTGGAATTGTTTGTGGACGCCATGGCGGTGCTGATATCTCACGCACGTTCAAACCCGGAAAACTCGGACGGCGCAGCGCAGGCCCACACCAGGCCCTTTCTCAATCTGCGTGTTCAACTCTGGATACGCGAAATGCGGCGCATGGTTGCGTCTGTTTCGGATAAGCCTGAACTCATTCACCATGATGATCTGAATTCTGGCGATGTTTCCCACCTGCCAATCGTTCACTGCAAGGAGTGCGGCGAAACAGGCTGGATCGGCGTCAAGAAGGTGGGTGACAATGCTATCAGCACGACACTCGGGGACATTTATCGAGAGTTTTTTCAAGGCAATAGCCGAAGCCTAAAATATCTCCTGAGCCCGAAACCTGATGTTTCCACCTCCGAATTTGCAGAATACGTGTCTATCTGCACCAATTGCCTCGAATATTCACCAGCGAAACACAGCAGTGGATGCTCCTGCAAGGACAAGAAAGTCCTTGATGCACACCTCTATTCACCTCAGACCTACATGGACGGGGATGTTAGCGTCTCCATGGATTGCCCAATCTGTGGGAATGGCGACGGTATGCAGATCTTGGGAGCTCGGTCCACTACACTTTTGGGCGTTGCGCAATCAATTCTGTTCGCCTCTGACCTTAACAATGATCCAAAATTGCTGGCGTTTTCAGATTCAGTTCAGGATGCGGCGCTCCGTGCCGGATTCTTCGAGGCAAGAAGCTTTTCCAGCGTGTTCAGGGCTTCTTTGCGAAAGTTTGTGGCTGGGCGGCAAAATGTCATGTCACTGGAGGAATTGCTTGAGGAGTTTCCAGAAAGTCTGCGCAAGGACGGAGATGCGCCCTTTGTCGCAACCTTCATTCCTCAGGACCTTCAGTGGAGGAGAGAATTTGAGGGACTGCTGGAGACCGGCAGGCTTGACCGCGAGGACGGACTTCTTCGCGATCTAGGGCACAGGCTCGAATTCGAAGCGTTTGCCGAGCTGACCTTCAGGTCACAATATACACATGCACTCGAAACGCTCGGTCTGCTTTGCGTCCATCCTGATATCAGCGTGATCGAGCGAGTTGCTGCTGACCTCGAGGAGACTGCGAGAGACAGGCTGGGGGATACTTTTGCACGATTCTCAAAGCGCGCGTGGTTTTCCTTTGCACTGGTCGTCGTCGAGAGGATGCGCCTGCGCGGCGCCGTCATCACCGATCGCATGCGCGGTTTCCTGAAGCAAAAGGCAAACTGGTACGGTTTCCGACAGGCGAACCGGCTGATTTACACATACCCGAAGCTGTCTCCGCGGGCTCCCAAACCCAGTTTCCCTTCCTCCAGGAAGCAAAGTGGGTTCGATTACGTATATGCAAGGTCAACCGTCACGAACTGGTATGCCGGCTGGGCTGACAAGTTTTTCCTCAAGGAAGATGGTTTCGCGCCGAGCAGCTATGCTGATGTGTACGAGTTGGTGTTCGAATTGCTTCAAAGGCATGGGCTGGTCGAAAAAGAAACTGTCGGCGTTCGGCCACAATTTGTCGCATGGGGTCTGCGGCCCAACAAGTTGATTGTTTGTGGGCAGGTGCAGCAAATGCGCTGCGATCGTTGTCACTACAAACGCCTGGTACCTGAAGACTACGCAGAAAGCTGGTCAACCATACCCTGTGCAAGACAATCCTGCGAAGGTGTGCTTCGCCTGTCAGCTGCCGAATGCCGTGGACAGTATTCCGATGCAGTTTATCGTGGCGGCCGGATTCGCAGAGTGATCGCACGCGAGCATACCGGACTACTGGACAGGAAAACCAGAACCAGCATCGAACAGGGTTTCATGAAGAGCCAGCAAAGCGCATGGGATCCAAACCTGCTGTCCGCAACTCCCACTCTGGAGCTGGGGATTGATATCGGGGATCTGTCTACGGTCGCCCTGTGCTCTGTGCCGCCGAGTCCATCCAACTACATTCAGCGAATCGGACGAAGTGGACGAAGAGACGGCAACTCGTTGAATCTCGCTGTTGCAACCGGACGTCCGCACGACCTCTATTTCTGGGCAGACCCGCAGGACATGCTGCTTGGCACCGTGCGCCCACCCGGCGTGCACCTCAAGGCAACCGAAATCCTCAAGCGACAGCTGGCAGCCTTTTCTCTGGATCAATGGAATCAAAGCACCAACATTACGCTGACAACCTTGCCAAAGCTCGGCCCATGCCTTGATGCAATTGCAATGCAAAGCGAGGAGCAGTTTCCGTTGCCGTGGCTCACATACCTGAGAGCCAATTCAGACAAAATTGTTCAGAAGTTTGTGTCATTGTTTCCGGAACTTGAAGCGAATGGTGAAGACACTCGTGACCGCCTGGCAGAATTCGCCTCTGGTCCCTGGAGCCAGTTGGAAAAGTGGATTTCACATGCGTTCACAGGCGCCCAAAGGGAACGGCAAGATCTGCGTGATCGATTCAAGGAAGCTGGCTTGGCGCTTCGCAGACTCCGGCGGGCAGGTCTTGACCTGGAAGGTAACAAAAAGGCCGCAGAAGAGCTGACGGAGGAACGAAAAGCCCTTCGTTCTCAGGTCAACATGCTCGGAAAGAGGGACATCCTCGGTTTCCTGACGGATGTCGGTATATTACCCAACTACGCGTTTCCGGAAGCAGGCATTCATCTGAAATCAATCCTTCGTCGGCTTGGTCAGGCCAGCGACGGAAAACTGCGGGAACCAAAAATCTTCGGATATGTTCGTCCCGCGTCTGCCGGACTGCGTGAACTCGCTCCGGGAGCATATTTCTATGCGGAAAAACACCGTGTCCGGATCGACGAACTGAACGTTAGCCGGGCCGATATAGAAACCTTCAGGTTTTGCCCGCGCTGTTCCTACATGACGGCGGAGAACGCAATCAGTTCACCAGTCGATGTCTGCCCTTCCTGCAATGACACCGGCTGGCAAGATCTTTCCCAGCGCAAGAAACTGATCAGGCTGCACAAGGCTGTTGCCAACGGGGATATCACAAAGTCTCGCATCGGTGACACCTCCGAGGGGAGAAGATCAACTTACTTCCGGTGCGAACTCATTCCACTGCATGGACCCGAGGCAATAGAATATGCATACAAGCTTGAGGATGCCGCCAGTCCATTCGGTTTTGAGTTCGTTGGGCGATGCATGTTCAGGGAAGTCAATTTCGGCCGCCTTGATTATATGGGCGAACATTTCAGATTCGCCGACCATACAGTTTCGGCATCCCCCTTCAAGATATGCACCGACTGTGGAAAAGCTCTGAATCTAGACGTTGAGGGCCAACAACAACAGCACAGTCCTTACTGTCCCTCGAGACGAGGCTCCAGGGCGAAAAGTTCAAGTGAACACATCGGACTATATCGAGAGTTTTCAACCGAAGCGGTGCGCATACTTTTGCCGGTCGGTTCCATTGGCGTGGAAGAAAAGTGCAATTCCTTTGTCGCCGGCCTGAATCTCGGACTGCGACTTCACTATGAAGGCAATGTCGACCACATAAAACACACAATCAGTGTTTCCTCGGTAAAAGAAGATAGCCGGAGAATTCTGTACCTGTATGATGCTGTGCCGGGAGGAACCGGATACCTCAAACAGCTTCTGGCACAGCCAGACGAGTTGAGGCAAGTTTTCGAAAAGGCGTATTCGCACATGCAATCGTGCAAGTGCACAGAGGATTGGAACGCCGACGGGTGCTATAACTGCGTATATGCCTACGGAACATCATATCATCAGGCCTCCATATCCCGTCAGTGTGCGGCCGAGATGCTCGCAGAAATTCTGGAGAACTGGCACACTCTCCAACCCGCTGCAACAATAGATGACATACGCCGCAACGAGTTTCTCGAGAGCGAATTGGAGGTTCTTTTCATCGAACGACTCAAGAAAGATGCAGCGCGGCGTGGCGGTGTATTCCGCGAGATGCTGGTCAATGGTAAACCCGGATACATCCTCCGCGTTGAGAAGGACTCACCGACATGGGAAATCGAGCCCCAGGTCAGACTACTTGACGGCGATGTTTCCGGAATACGCACCCAGGCCGATTTTCTGATACGGCCGCGGCGAGCTTCGAAGAGGAAAAAACCAATAGCCGTCTATGTTGACGGTTGGACGTTTCACAGAGTCAGCATAAGCAGTGATTTCTCCAAGCGCCTGACGCTGATACATCGGGGCGAACATCTGGTCTGGGCGTTGGGATATGATGACTTGGCAGCGGAAAACGTCGTGGCTGCCACCAATACAGGACATCTCGGTTTGTTTAATGGCTGTAGCATTATGCCTGCACAACTCCAGCAGGTCTTCGGTGAGGAAAGTTTCCGCCGGGCAAAGCAGATTCTGGGAAAATCTTCAGTTGAGCAACTTTATGAACTGCTTGCCAGTCCCGACGACGACATCTGGAATCAGCTTCCAAACATGCTGTCATGGTCAGTTCTATTTTCGCAATGTGCCAAAAAGGAGGAGGGCGAGTTGTCAAGCTTGATGGAAGATATCAGTGGTGTTGATATTGAATCCTATCTGGAAGTTCGTGGTGAACACAAGCACTTTGCACTTCTTGCCGACGGGGGCGTTGCATTGGTTGCCTCACTCCCGACTCCGCTGGCTTCGGACAGGTCACTGCCCACAATCCTGTACAATAACATGCGGCCCGACTCGCCGGAGGCAAAACAGGAGTGGCTCACAGCGTTGCATGCCCTGAACCTGATGCAGTTTTCGCCGTCCATCCTGGCTGTTACCAAGTCAGATCCGGAAGCAATCTACCTGCGGCTTGATGAACAGCGCGTTGAAGAAGTTGATGACGACTGGACCGAACTATTTGAGCTGATTGAAGACGATATGCGCACGGTCGTCGGGCGGTTGAGAGCGGCAGGCACAGATATTCCCGAGGTCGGGTACGAATTTGTAGCAGGCAGCCGCGTAACTGGTGAAGCGGAACTGGCTTGGCCAAAGCAGAAAGTAGCCGTCGTCCAGGAGGATCAGGTTGATGTTGCAAGACTGCCCGACTGGAAAGTGCTGGAGAGCGGACCGGTTATCGAAAATCCGGATATCCTGCTGCAGCAACTTGGCAACGAGCGGCAGGCGGGAGCACCGCAATGAATGTATCGACCCCAACAGTTGCGATAAGTGCCGACATTTTTGACTGTCTGGCAAGGCTTTCCAGCAATGCTTCTGCACGCGCAAGCAGCTTCATCCAAAAATTCAAATCCAACCCCCGGTCGGCCAAGGTAAACTTGAAGCCCATCAGGAATGCAGCTGACAGTCGTTTTCGCAGTGTTCGGATCGACCGGAATTTACGCGGCATCCTTCTTCAGCTGTCAAGAGGAAACCTCTTCATCCTGTTGTGGATCGACAATCATGACAAGGCCTATGCCTGGGCAACAAAACGCCGAGCGACGGTAAATGCCGAGACGGGTGCAATCCAGGTGTTTTCGGTGACCGAACTTACAAGATCGCCTTCGGAAGGTGCGCCGGAAGGCTCCGACTCCGGCAGCTTGTTCAGTGATTTGTCGGAAAGCAAGATGCGAAGGTTAGGCGTACCAGATGAACAGATCCCGTGGGTCAGATCGCTAAACTCATATGAAGAACTGAACGAACATCCGGATCGTCTTCCACCTGACGCGCTCGACAGCCTGAAATTGAAGGCAATGGGCCTCAAGTATCCTGACATTGTCAATGAATTGGAAAGCTCGCAGATCGACAAGCCGTTCAAGCCGGACGACTTTCGAGAAGCACTCGAAACCACCGGCAGCAAGCGCAATTACTGGGTAGTCGACGACGACACGGAGCTCCAGCGCATGCTGGATTCGCCACTCGAGAAGTGGCGAGTCTTTCTTCACCCTGCGCAGCGAAAACTTGTTGAGCGAAACTGGAACGGTCCGGTCCGGGTGCTCGGTGGTCCCGGCACGGGAAAGACTGTTGTGGCCATGCACAGGGCGCGATGGTTGGCCAGGAATTGGTTGCAACACGACAATGAACGGATCCTGTTTACCACCTATACAACCAACCTGGTTGAGGACATAAAAAATAATCTCAGATCACTTTGCGACACCTCGGTTCTAAAAAGAATCGAGGTGACCAATGTCGATCGCTGGGTACGCAGGTATCTTTACTTGAAGGGCGACAGGCGAGAGATCGTATTTCCTGGAAGCAAGAGCAAGTTTCTTGATGTCTACTGGCGCGAAGCGATGCAGGAACTTGGCACAAGCGAATTCGACCTCAGATTCTTGCGTAGCGAGTGGCGGAACGTTGTCCAGGCGAATGCCATCACGACTTGGGACGAATACCGGACTGTATCCAGGACAGGACGCGGTACTCCGTTAAACCGACTAAAGCGAAGGTCAATCTGGCGCGCATTTGAAGCTTACAGGACAATACTCGACGAACACGGTCAGATAGAGCCCGATGATGCCTATAGGCAGGCTGGAGAGTTACTAGAGAAAGAAAGTTCCGCACGTCGCAAATACCGGAGCGTGGTCGTTGACGAAGCACAGGATATGGGAATGGCAGCATTCGGGATGCTACGCAAAATCGTACCAGAGCGGCGCGATGAAGGTGACACCAACAGTATGTTCATTGTCGGAGATACCCATCAACGCATCTACGGCAGCCAGGTTGTTCTCAGCCGATGTGGCATAAATATCATGGGGCGCGGGCGAAAGCTCAGGGTCAACTATCGCACATCCGAAGAAATCAGAAACTGGGGAGTCAAGATTGTCAAAGGGCTCAAGATTGATGATCTGGATGGCGCGTCCGATAACAACAAGGGTTACCATAGTCTTTACCACGGACCTCCTCCAGAAGTCGCAGGTGCTCCCGACAGGGAAAAAGAAGTACAAACCGTCGTGGACTGGATTGATCGCCTCGAAAGGGAGTTGCCGGACCCGGTCAAAAACGGCTCGATCTGCTTGATCGCTCGAACAAAGAGAGAGTTGGAACCGTTCAGGCAGGAGTTGCAGGGCTGGGATATTGACGTCCTGAATATCGAGCGCAATCAAGCGGATGATGGACGGAGCCCAGGGGTTCGACTTGCAACAATGCACCGGGCGAAGGGTCTCGAATACCTGGCAGTGGCAATTGTCGCGGTGAACAAAGGCATCGTACCACTCCAGGTCGCACTTGACCAGGCACCCGACGAAGCGGCCAGAGAGGATATCAAGGACAATGAACGGCGACTTCTTTTTGTGGCGGCCACAAGAGCCAAGAAGAAGTTGCTCGTGACCTGCTCGGGACAATCTTCCGAATTGCTTGAACATCTGATTGAATGCTGAACAGACGAGAGCATCTGAAGCCGGAAAAAGCGCACGAGATGCTCTCAATCACCGCTTTGCTTCCTGCAAGACCAGGCAGAGGAGTGCTTCGCCATTGCCGGTGCAATCCCGAAGCGACTGCTACAACACAAGGATAGCAAAGCCTGCTGTGGCACAAGACCCTTAGTGTGATATCTACAATTTGTATGGAGGATGCTGACGACCTACGGATCTACATTCTCAAGACGAGCCGATGCTTCGTCTCTATGCCAATTCAGGCCAATGTCCCAATTCCTCAAACCCCAGCAGACTTTCACCTGGATTCACTAATGGAACTCTACGAATCAGCAGAAGACTTCGATGATCCGATCGGAGGCGACGAGAAAGTCATACTCCGTTTCCTTGCCCTTTCCACGATGAATCCAGTTATGAACAGGCGAAGAACGGCTTTCCAAATAGTCTCATGCAAGAGCGTCGGGACCCTGCAGACGAATTATGCAAGAGGTTTGGCGATAAGTATGAGACTACGAAAATGTGGGTAGTCAGCTTTCTTGGACGCCACAGCCTTGTGACCGGAACGAAATCTGCGTGTTTCAGTTGTGGATAGTGTGTTGGTCGACTTGGTGCACAGACTCAACAAGGGTGAGATAACGGACCCCGGGTCGCTGGAGGGAGCACATCAAATCGGTTGAACCTGAACCCATCTCAATGATCGTAATGGAGGTCGCAGCTAGCTTCGTCGATCGTGTGCACCGGTTTATACTGCCAGAAGCTACGACACGAATTGACCATGACTGGAATTGACACCTAAAAGCTTCATCCACTCGTGCCGTTCCTGTTCGAGATGGCGAACGTGTTTTCAAGGCTGCCAGGAAAACCTTGATCCAGTGCTGCAAGCGATCAACGGTTATCGAGAATTGGAGATTGACCAACACGGCAGGCCTGTGCCGCCTGACCATGTTGCACGCAGGGTTTCAGAATTTCCGGTGAGTGCTATCGTTGGTCAATTTGGTACTTGCCTGTCTGTCACGACGAACCTCGGCCTCGCCGGCGTGCATTCGTTTCGTTTGCTGAGTTTTCTGACTCAGAACAAGGATGCCCTTCCGGCAAGCACTTGCACGCCTCACCTTGCAAAGTTGATTGATGCGCTCCCATCCGCTTCCCGGAAGGCTCTGTGCGACATTTACAACCAGGCAAATTCTCACGACCTCGAGATGGAAATCAGCACTGACAAGGTGCCAGAGAGGAACGGAAACAACTCCTGGCCCGGTGGAGAACGGGATTTCCGCTCAACCCATGCCTATTGGCAGTTGATGGCAATGATGCATGAAAGTCACCTCTCTCTTTTTGGCGTTGGAAACGCGTCCACCATACGCATTATTGTTCCGTTAGGATCCCTGCTTGGCCTAGACCAAATAATTGCAGACCAGATCGCACCCAGACTTGATGGCACTTACGTGACCATAGCCCAACGAATGGCGAACCATGCCAAGGGTCCTTTACTTAAGTGGAATAGAGGCATGATTAATGTGTCACTACCGAAACGGCTGGGACGTACCCTAGAAGCCAACTGGAAGCCGGGCGTCACTTCGGTCGTTCGTATCAGAGAAACAGGAGCAGAAGCATGGAGTCCTGGATTCGAAACGCCATTCAATATGTGCTCGTTTGTAGGTCTTAAGCCTAGTACAAAATACGACCTGCGATTGACTCACAAGAACGATGTCGGTGAAAGCGAGCCAACGGTGACCACAGTCGAGACAACCCCAAGCGAATTATAGGAAGTTACCATTGTTCACTGCACCTTCCACACAGTCTTTACCACCCGGTGTCGAGGAAGTGGTGATTTCGAATAGGTGTTCTGATTACTTTACGGTAACCCTATCCGATCTGGTGCCAGTCCAGCCAACCGTCCAATATTATCAGAATAGGCAACCCAGGGCTTCTCTAGGAGACGGTTGGCGGCATGGTCCGCGAACATTGCATGTGCGTTACACCAGCGGGTCGGCCCCTTGGGCTAAAGGCTTGATAACTGACCGGTTTCCGGACTGGTACTTTGATTTGCAGGACCGAATCAAGACTCTGAGCAGACATTCAGATGGCTGGAAAGGTCCAGGAAGCCATGCTCCAGAAGAAAACGCTAAGCACTTTGCGCTTAAAATGCTTTCGAAGTTGGCGCAGGAGAACATCCCACGGCGGCCATCGATAGGATTGGATTTTGAAGGCACATTTTCGTTCGTATGGCTTGACGAAGACGTGAGTGCAGACCTGACAGTCTATGGTGACAAGCGATTGCCAACAGCTTTTCGCCGCGCTGACTTGAAAGGATGCGACAGGTTTGTAAGCGTCTCACGTACAGACCAGCTTCAGCCGTAGGCCGAAATTGAAATGTCAAGGCTGCAGGCAGAGCGGGCAAGTGGCGAAGACGTTGAGCGGGAAGATGCGTGGTCGATCTTGTTCGACCTTGGCCAACTTCGCGCTGCGAGGGACGACAAAGGCCGTTCAATGTTTGCAGTAACCCCAGAGCCAATGACTGAAGAGAATCCAGCACATTGTGGTAGTCGAAACATCAGCGAAAGAGCTAACAGTGGGCATGTCACCGCGTCGCCTTAATCGTTTTTTGCAGGATTTGGGCTACACGCACTAATGTAACCGTGAGGGGTCGTTATGGCCGTTTCAGCCCCTCTGTCTGAGTTGCACGCACAGTCACAATCCCCCATTCGTGGTTACTGAGTTGTGTTCTCCAAAAGATCTGGGCTGCTCATTGTCCATGTTGAGGCTAGTCTGTTCGATTCAGACATGGGGACAGAAAAATCAAGGCGTAGCAAGCATGAAATCCGGCCGGGATACGGGTATCCGGTGAAGAGTGTCTTCAAAGCGCAGAAAGGTTTGCCAGAACGCTACCCTCGCTCTTTGCGCTGGAAACCGGTGCTGTGAGCGATTTACCGGAATTCAGGCCCCCGCAACGAATGATGGGCTATGCTGATTCCCAGCAATCTGATATCAGGGCAAGTTGGTAAATTCTGCCTGCTGTGAGACGATAAAGTCAGGGAAACAACACCATGAAAGCCACTGAAGCCAAATTTCTGGACTTCCTCAAGAAGTCACCACAGTTCGTCATTCCGATCTATCAGCGTACGTATTCATGGACCGAGCGTGAATGTCGCCAGCTATGGGAGGACATCGTTCGGACCGGCAAAGACAATGACATTCTAGCCCATTTTGTCGGTTCCATCGTTTACATCGAGAGAGGCCTGTACCAGGTATCCAGTCAGCCACCCCTGCTTGTGATTGATGGCCAGCAGAGGCTGACCACGGTCACATTGATTCTCGAAGCTCTGGCACGCCAACTGGGAGATAGCCAGCCCGTTGAAGGCTTCTCGGCCAAGAAATTGCGTAGTTACTATCTGCTGAATCCACTGGAGGAGGGAGAGCGCGAATTCAAGTTACTACTCACTCAGACCGACAGGGCGAGCTTGCTGGCCTTGGTTAAGCAGAAGGCACAGCCCGCCGATCAATCCCTGCGTGTCATTAAGAACTTCGCCTTCTTCGAGGAGCAGGTGAAGAAACTTGGTGCCAACCTTCCCACACTTTGCTACGGCCTTGCAAAGCTAGTTGTGGTTGACATCGCGCTCAGTCGAGACCAGGACAATCCTCAGCTCATCTTTGAGAGCATGAATTCGACCGGGCGCGAACTGACCCAGGCCGACCTGATTCGCAACTTCATCCTCATGGGGCAGGAGCCCGCTCACCAGACTCGGCTGTACGAGGAACACTGGCGGCCGATGGAGGTGAGTTTTGGCCGTGAGGGGTACAGCAAACATTTCGACAGCTTCATGCGGCATTACTTGACGCTAAGAACGGGAGATATACCGAACGTTCGAGCGGTATACGAAGCGTTCAAGTCTCTTGCACGAACGCCTGACAAAGCTGCTGACGGCGTGGATGCGCTTGTCGCGGATATCCACACCTTTGCAGGCTATTACTGCGCGATGGCACTGGGCAAGGAAGCCGATAAGAAGCTCGCTGAGGTCTTTCGTGACTTGAGAGAACTGAAGGTAGATGTCGCCTATCCGTTCTTGCTTGAGCTTTACGACGATTTTGCCAACGGAAAACTCGAAAGCGCTGAATTCGAGGCGGCCGTCCGGTTGGTCGAGGCGTACGTATTCCGCCGCGCGGTGTGTAAAATTCCCACAAACTCGCTGAACAAGACTTTCGCCACTTTCGGGCGGGCGCTGCGGAAAGACCGGTACCTTGAGACCATCCAGGCTCACCTGCTGATGCTCCCTTCCTATCGCCGGTTCCCGAACAACGAAGAGTTCAGGCGCGAGTTTGTCATGCGTGATCTCTACAACTTTCCTCGTCGAAGCTATTGGCTGCGCCGCCTTGAAAATCATGGCCGCAAGGAGCGTGTTCCAGCCGACGAATACACCATAGAGCATATACTACCGCAAACCGAGAATCTGTCTGCGAAGTGGCGGAACGAACTCGGATCCGAGTGGCAGCGCGTTCAGGAGACCTGGTTGCACACACCCGGCAATCTTACGCTCACTGGCTACAACTCCGAATACTCCGACCGACCTTTTTCGGAAAAGCGTGACATAAAAGGGGGATTCCGGGAGAGCCCATTAAAACTCAACAAGGGTCTGAGCAGTCTCGACAAGTGGGACGAAACGGCTATCAGGAACCGCGCCGAAGACCTTGCCAAAGAGGCCGCGGATGTATGGGCGGTGCCCTTGTTGTCAGCCGAAGTACTTGAGTCGTACCGTCCACGCAGCAAGAAACCAGCGGGCTACACGATCGATGACCATCCGCAGCTCGCGACCGGTTCCCCCATGCATAGATTGTTCGAGATCTTTCGTAAGGATGTTCTGGCGCTCAACCCGTGCATCACGGAGGAGTTTCTGAAGGTCTATGTCGCTTACAAGGCTGAGACCAACTTCGTAGATATTGTACCGCAGAAAAGTCGCATTCGCCTGTCACTCAATATGCAGTTTCACGATCTTCATGATCCGAAAGGACTGGCCAAGGACGTTACCAACCTTGGTCGCTGGAGTAATGGTGATGTAGAGGTGGGCCTAAGCAAGCCGGAAGAACTGCCCTATGTGATGGGCCTGGTCCGGCAGGCGTTCGAACGGCAAATGGGGAACGCTGAGACTGAAGCGTGAGTGTGGGCACCCCGCATACCTACCCCGATCAGAATCATTGGCGGAACAGATCCGATTGGGTGCCGGTTCGGGCCAGCTGCGCTTCATCTTCGACAATGCGATACAGAAATAACCAATCACTCTCGATGTGCAGTTCGCGATAAGAATTCCAGTCACCGCGCACAGGATGATCCCGGAAATTGGAAGGCAGGACCTCCAGCCGCACAACCGTTTCCAGCACGGTGCGCAACTTCGCCATATCCTTGTAGTGCTTCGTTGCCAAATGAACATCCGTGCGAATACGGGTGGAGCTGACTAGGGTTTGTACGTTCAGATGTTTAGGTCGGCGAGAATGGCTTCAGAATTCTCGAAACGATGACCTTTCCCGGCGTCCAGTTCCTCCAGAGCTTCGGCCGTGGCCTGGTTCGGCAGATCTTCCGGTATTTCCCTTTCCGCCGTATTCTGTTCTGCACCTTTGGAAACGAACCAGTCTTGCGGTTTCTGGTACTCGTACGGCATGACCACCTCCCGTATCAGGTGGGCAGGAATGACAGATCTCTTGCTCTCGCTGTCATGTGGTCCCGGCATGGTTCAGTGTCATTCTGTTGAGAAGGTCGGGGTGGCAGTGCTTTCGGCCAAGCACTATTTCCCTGTTCCGGCCAGAACAACGCTTTTGAACGGTTCGGCCCCGTCGGTGAGAATTTGATCCAACAGATGGCCGAGACCAACTTTGACCTCATGTGACAGGTGGCTAAAAGTTGATCCAGTGGCGTGGCTCAAGCCCGTGTTCCCAAACCGCCCAGGCTGCAGGCTCCGAAGGCTGCGACTTTGCACCAGAACCGGACGGTGCTCCCGGGACGCGGGCAACAGACTCCTGCTCTTACCTGTTCATGCTCTGAATTTACGCGTTGTCACCAGGAAGTCATGGAATTCCTGCGAATATCAGGTCTCGCGCTGATTCTTGATCGGTGCCCATAAACGCTTGTTAGTCAGATACAACAGCACCGACAACAGTATCAGCAAGGCAACAGCAGTAAGTCCCATGCGCTTTCGTACCATCATTTTCGGTTCGGCTGCCCAGGTGAGGAACGCTGTCACATCCATTGCCAGATCATGGGCCGAGTTCGGAGATCCATCCGCATATTCAACGAGCCCGTCGGAAAGCGGAGGCGCCATCGAAAGCCAGCCGCCGGAAAAAGCGGTGTTTTCGTAGAGAATGGAGCCGGCCTCTTCCTTTTCTTCCCCGGTATAGTTGACCAATATTGACGCGAGGTATTCAGGGCCCCCGCTGCCGCGCAGTAGTTGCGCCAGTCCAGTGCCCGCGGGTCCGTGAAACCCGGCCCGCGCCTTGGTCATCAGGGACAGGTCGGGAGCACCGACAGAATCGTTTTCCGGGAAATGGTCGGTGGGAATAGCCGGACGAAAATCATCTAGCTCGGCATCGAAGATCTCGAAATTGCTGGCAAAGGCCTTTACGGCGTTGGCGCTTAACCCGACGCCGCCCTCGTCGCCAAGTGTCCGGAAGGGCACATATCTGAGACCGTGGCAGGCAGCACAGACTTCCTGGTAGACCACGAGTCCACGCTGCAACTGTTGTTGATCGAATGTGCCAAATGGCCCTTCAAAGGAAAAACTGACATCCTCGATGTGCACTTCGGATCCGGCAGCCAGACAGCTGCTGGCAAATCCCAGAAACAGCGCCGACAGGATGACAACATGCTTGTGGGCCATAGAGTGTTCCATGATACGATTACCTGGACAAGGTAGCGGTATCCTTGACCGCCGGATAATGTGCGCGAAAATCTTCCTCGATGGTTTTTGGTTGCTTGAGAGGCTTCTCAAGCACACCGAGAATGGGTAACACAATCAGGAAGAAAATGAACCAGTATGCAGCGCCTGCCAAAGCGATAATGGCATAGATTCCCTCTGCTGGCCGACTGCCAGCCCAGGTCAAGACTATGAAATCCAGCACAAGCAGAGCGAACCACCACTTGAACATTGGTCGGTAGCGCCCCGAGCGGACATATGATGTGTCGAGCCACGGCACGAGGATCATCACGAAGATTGATCCGAACATGGCAATCACCCCGAAAAACTTGGCACCAATGATGCCTCCGGTGATGAAACTGGTAAGCTGCACAATCCACACATCGGACGTGAACGCCCGGAGGATGGCATAGAAAGGCAAGAAGTACCATTCTGGTACGATGTGTTCCGGGGTCGCGAGCGGGTTGGCCTCAATGTAATTGTCGGGATGGCCAAAATAATTCGGCATGAATCCGATGATGGCAAAAAACACGGTCAATATGACCGCCAGGGCAAACAGGTCCTTGATTACGAAGTAAGGCCAGAATGGAACTGTATCGCGATCGACTTCGGCACGAGACGTGCGTCGGACTTCTACACCGGTCGGATTATTGTTGCCGGTGGTGTGGAAGGCCCAGATGTGGACAACGACGAGGCCGGCAATTACGAATGGCAGCAGATAGTGCAGCGAGAAAAAGCGATTCAATGTGGCATTGTCTACGGCGGGACCACCAAGCAGCCAGGTCTGGATGGTGTCTCCTATTCCCGGAATGGCTCCAAAAAGCCCGGATATCACCGTTGCCGCCCAGAAAGACATTTGTCCCCAGGGAAGAACGTATCCCATGAATGCGGTTGCCATCATGAGCACGTAGATCAGCATGCCAATGATCCAGGTAATTTCCCTCGGCTCCTTGTAGGACCCGTAATAAAGGCCCCGGAACAGGTGAAAATATGCAGCCAGGAAGAACAACGACGCGCCGTTAGTGTGCAAATATCGCAAGGCCCATCCGGAGTTCACATTGCGCATGATGTGCTCAATGCTGGCAAACGCCATATCGGCATGCGGTGTGTAGTGCATGGCCAATACGATTCCGGTGACAATCTGGTGAACCAGGCAGAAAGTCAGCACGATGCCCCAGATCCACATCCAGTTCAGATTGCGTGGTGTCGGAATCATCAACGTGTCGTACAGCAGCGAAACTATGGGCAGCCGTCGGTGCAGCCACCGTTCCATGCCGGATTTCGGCTCGTATCGGTCGTGTGGAATGCCCGCCATGTGCCTCTCCCTTAACCGAGCCTGATCGTAGATTCATCAATGAAGGCAGCCTTGGGAACTTCCAGATTTTCTGGTGCAGGTCCTTTTCGAATGCGTCCGGAGGTGTCGTAGTGGGAGCCGTGACAGGGACAGAACCAACCACCGAACTCTCCGGCTTCGTCTCCGAGCGGAACACAACCGAGATGGCTGCAAACGCCGACCATGACCAGCCATTCACCGCTTTCGTCAAGGGAGCGATTTTCGTCAAGAGCGATCGCCTCGCGATCAATGTTTCCATTGCGAGCCAGAGTGTCGACCAGATCTTCCATCGAGATGCCGCGCGCGGAATCGATTTCGGTCTGGGTCCTGCGCCGGATGAACACGGGCTTGCCCAGCCATTTGACGGTGAGCTGGGTCCCGGGATCTATGCCTGATACGTCGACGTCGATTGACGACAGCGCCTGAACATCGGCGCTGGGATTCATCTGGTCGATTAAAGGCCAGACTGCTGCGCCACCGGCAATCGCGCCTGTGCTTGCCGTTGCGTAATAAATGAAGTCACGTCGTGTCCCCTCGACCTGGTTCGCCTCGGACAACTCAATACCTCCCCGCTAGGACTTCCGCGCCAATCTTGCGAAACTCTTTTGCCACCAGGATTGGCAGCATCCGCAAGCATTCTGTGTTTATTGCCCCAAGGACCGCCCGTCCAGAGCTACATGCAGAAGCACTACGAGCAGCGAGGGCATTAGCGTCAGGAACTTTACCCTGCGCCGCCTGCCCATTAACCCAATGTTGCGCGAATTCGCAACAACATTGGGTGACGCAATCCCGGACAACGCAAGGCAGCAGGCACAAGGTGCATCCAGAGGCCGATTGGCGACGACGACCAGTCTTCATATTCCATCGGATTGTGGATCATCCAAAGTCTATTCTTCTTCTCTTCACGGTTTGCCATGGACGGCACCACGGTCGGAGGTGCGGCAAGTATTGCGGTGTTTGACAGTCTGCAATAAAGGAGGAGATGGCGCGGTTCGAAGGGAAGCGGAGCGATCATGCGGAGTGATTGTTGATTCTTGTAGTGAGTTTCCTATAATTGCCGTTCGGCGGCGGTAGCAGTTTGTTTGGGGTTTGACATGGAAGCCTCGACGTGGTGCCCATAAAGGGCAGTTGACCGAGAGGCTGGCTCCGCCGCCACTACGGTTCTCCCGGATGATTCCGAATCACGCAGTTTGCTGCATGTCCAGGTCCATCCCGATTGCGTTTGCGAATACTGCAAACCGGTTGATTTACAACCATGAGCATCTGTAGCCGGACATGACCAATTCATTATATGACGCACTGGCTGCCGGGCTTGACTCCACCCCGGATGCACCTCTGATTGCCCACAGTGCGGCAGGCAGGTTTTCCTACCGCGAGTTTTTCGGCGAAGTTCGGCAACTGGCTAGCGGGATTGCCTCACTGGGAATCTTTCCTGGGAACAGGATTGTTGTCATTGCGCCCAAGTCAGTACGCTTTCTCCAGCTGTACATGGCTTCTCTAGCCGCGGGCGCTGTCCTTGTGCCAGTAAATCCGGCCAGCACGCGGCACGAAGTGCAGCATGTTCTTGACGACGCCAGGCCCCGAATTGTGGTTGCCAGCCGAGACCGCCTTGATGACATCGCCGAACTGTGCGAGCAGATTGGCGGTTGCAAGCTTGTGACCATTGATGGAGCTGGCGCAGACACCCTGCACCACCTGCAGTGCCGAGCATCGTCTCAAACCCCGGTGGCGGAACGGTCCAGTGAAGACATCGCCGCGGTGCTCTATACTTCGGGAACAACGGGCACACCCAAGGGTGTTACGCTTTCGCACCGGGCATTGGAATCCAACTCAAACGCACTGTGTAGGTTATGGCGGTTTTCTGCCCAAGATGTGCTGATACACGCCCTGCCGGCTTTTCATACGCACGGATTGTTCGTTGCAACCAACATCGCCCTCATGGCCGGAGCCAGCCTCCATCTTGTCGAAAGGTTTTCAACTCAGGAAGTGATCGATGCCATCCCGCGGGCAACCGCCTTCATGGGTGTTCCCGCGATGTACACAAGGTTGCTGCAACATCCATCTCTGTCACCTCAACTTGCGGCGCGGTTTCGTCTGTTTGTTTCCGGGTCTGCCCCGCTGCTTGAGCAGACGCACCGCCAGTGGGAGGCACGCACCGGACACAGGATACTCGAGCGCTATGGCATGACCGAAGCCAACATGATCATGTCAAACCCATACGAAGGCAGGCGCTTGCCCGGAACCGTAGGGTTCCCGTTACCCGGCGTAATGGCCAGGATTTGTGACCCGGAATGTGGCACAGTAGTTCAACCCGGAAGAATCGGCATATTGGAGATTGCAAGCGATGGTTTGTTTTCCGGTTATTTTGGCGCACCGGAACAGACGCGGCAGGCGTACCGAAATGACGGGTACTTTGTTACGGGAGACCTGGCTCGTCAGGATACAAACGGTTACTTCGTGATCGAGGGGCGGGCAGACGACTTGATCATCTCGGGAGGTTACAATGTCTATCCGAAGGAAGTGGAGACAGTAATCGACCGCGTTCCGGGCGTGGTCGAGAGTGCGGTGATCGGGGTGCCGCACGCGGATTTTGGGCAAGGTGTGCTGGCGGTTGTCGAATGCCGCCATACCGGAACCGGGCTGGAAGCCAAAATCACCGCCGAGGCTAAAGAGCATCTTACCGGGTACAAGCGACCCAAGCAGATTATTCTGAGGCCCCGGCTTCCCAGAAACTCACTTGGCAAGGTGCAAAAGTCAGTTCTTCGCAATGAATACCAGAAGGTCTTTGCCTGATTACGTGTAGAGAAAGGCGACCTTTAGCGTTCTCCTGTATTGGTTGCAGATAGCTTAAGCGACCAAGAATGACCCGGTCACATCCCGGATCGTTGGTTCACTACCACTTGTTGCAAGGGCCAAATGCCGGGCAACTTGTCGAGAGTTGCCGGCACTTCGATATTTCATGGAGCGTTTTAGCATCGTCAATCCGCCTAGGATTCGGCGAAAGGAGCAAGCATGATCCAGGATGTCAAAAGTCAGCTGGATAAGTACCCGGACTTGTTGAAGGACAGGACTACTGTCCGAGATATCGGAAACTGTGTCGAGATAACCGCGCCTTTTCCTGACCGACATAACGACCGGTTGCAGATATATGCCAAACGCTCCGACAATTACCCCGATTCTGGATAAGAGGGGGTCGATTCTTGGGTGGGAGGGATTCCCTTTCCCCATAAATGTTGATTCTATGGGTTGTTCACAACAACAATCCGAGGATCCCTCCCGTGAACACATCTACCATAGCGCTCTTCTGCTGTCTCTACGATTTTGGCTGCCTCTGCGAGGAATGGGAAAGACATCGCCTTGTCCCCACCACACGAAAACGCATCCGCAAGACCAGGCGCACACTGGGCGAGATGATGGTCATCATGACCCTGTTCCACCTGTCGCCCTACCGCAACTTCAAACGCTTCCGGCTTCATGCCATAGAGGGCCAGTACAGAGACGGCTTCGGCGACCTCCCCTCCTATGGACGCCTTAAAGCCCTGATGCCAAGACTGCTGCCGCCCACCATGCTGCTGCTCCACCACCTGTGCCAAGGCAGCGAAAAGACCGGCACATATATCGTCGACAGCACTAGGCTGGCGGTCTGCCACAACGCCCGCAGATCGGGTGTTCAAGGGACTGGCCGCACAGGGTCGCACCGCAATGGGGTGGTTCTACGGCTTCAGGATGCATGGGGTCATCAACAGCAAGGGCCAGCTGATGGCCGTGCAGTTCTCACCCGGCAACACCGATGACCGGGTGCCGCTGGAGGCACTGACGGTCGGGCTCCAGGGCAGGATCCCTGGAGACAAGGGCACTATCGCCAGGGCGCGCTTCGACCGGCTGTGGCGACGCGGGTTGCAGTTGCTGACTCGTATTCGCATCAATAGGCGCAATTATCTCATGCCCATTGCCGACAAGATGCTGCTGCGCCAGCGCTTCACCATTGAGACCCTGTTCGGGACCCTGAAGCGAGATATGGAACTTGAGCATACAAGGCACCGTTCCGTCGACAATGCCTTCCTGCACATCCTGTCCAGTCTGGTCACCTGCTGTTTGCGCAAATCGGGAACCAGGGTGAACAATAACCCCTGCTTATCCAGAATTCGGGTACCTTACCCTCACGCTGCACCATCTGGCCGACCACAACAGTCACATGTCGGCAAGTTTCTTTCTGGCCAACTAACTGAAGACGAACAGGTTCGCCCAACACATCAATTGCCCTCCTGGTGGGCTACAAGTGCTGCTCCACGCTTCCGGCAAGCTGGCGGCGGTTGTGCCCAGTGACCACAACCTCGTGGATTTTCCCCGGAGTGCACGGCTTGTCGAGTTTGAATTCGACATACTGGCCGTTGCGAGCTGTCAAGGGAGATTCAGCCAGCACCGAGTGTGTCGACCCAATCTGGCTGTCCAGGTAGAGAGCTCTCCGCCGGTCGCCAGTCTGGCGTAGGCGCGCAGCTCGTTGGCGAACTAGCGGGACAGGCACCTGCGGCATCCTTGCAGCCGGTGTGCCATTACGGGGGCTAAATGGAAACACATGCAGCCAGATAAGTTCGCACTCATCCACTAGTCGTAAGGTGTTTTCGAACATCTCTTCGCTTTCGGTTGGAAACCCTGCGATGAGGTCAGCTCCAAACACCACGTCTGGGCGAATGGCCCGGACCCGATTGCACGTTTCGATCGCAACCTCCCGTGAGTGACGGCGCTTCATGCGCTTGAGAATCATGTTGTCTCCCGCCTGCAAGGAGAGATGCAGGTGCGGCATGACCCTGTTGCTTGACGCAAATGCGTCCATAAACTCATCGTCAATCTCGGCCGGATCGATGGATGACAGCCGCAGTCTGGGCAGTTCGGGTACCAACCTGATGATGCGATGAACGAGATTGCCAAATGCAGGCCTGCCTGGCAGGTCAGACCCCCAACTGGTCAGGTCTACACCAGTCAGAACGACTTCCTTATAACCATGCTGAACCAGTGTCTTTACCTGGGTCACAACCTGTCCTGCAGGAACCGATCTGGCGCGCCCTCTGCCGTAAGGTATGATGCAGAATGTGCAGCGGTGGTCGCAGCCATCCTGAACGCGCACGAAGGCGCAGGCACGATTGCCGAAACCCTGGATCATGTGGCTGGAAAGGGTTTCAGCCTCCATCACGTCATCGACGACCATACGCGGTCCGGACGAAAGGAGCGGTTTGTTCTTGGCCAAATCGCTCCACGTTTCGCGGTTCAGCTTGCCGCTGTTGCCAAGAACGACGTCAACACCTTCGATGTCGGCGAAGCTTTTCTGATCAACCTGCGAGGCGCAGCCGGTGACAACAATACGGCTGTGTGGACGGAGTTTCCGCCAGCGCCTGACCGCTTGTCTGGACTTTCGCGAGGCTTCTGCAGTGACCGCACATGTGTTTATGATGACGGTTCCGGACATATTCTCGCCGCAGGCCAGTTCACGCATGGATTCAGATTCGAAGGCGTTCAACCGGCACCCCAAAGTAACCGTTTCTATGCCTGACTCAGCCATGAATCTCGTCCAGCAGATCGGCGGCAAGTTCGCCGTCAAAAACGCGCGAGGTAGGACCGCTCAAAGTAATTCCGTGCTGTGTCCAGTTAACGCCGAGCTCACCGCCATCCGTAACTACAACGACCTTCTTGCCGACCAGCCCGCGCCGGGCACAAGCTACAGCTGCGGCGCAGGCTCCGGAGCCAGAGGCACGCGTTATACCGACACCCCTTTCCCAGACCCGCATGCGAATCTGTTGTTCTGACGAGACCGAGACGAATTCCACGTTGCTTCGCTCGGGGAAAATGGGGTGCCGCTCGAATTTCGGTCCCAACGATTCAACATCAGTTACCTCGGGATCTTTCACAATCAGTACGCAGTGGGGATTCCCCAGGCCCACCGCCACCGGATTACCTTCGATGGGCAGTGACAGGGTGTTAGCCTTGTAGGCGAGCGGAATGTCTTCCCAGTTGAACAGCGGAGCTCCCATGTTGACCGCCGTCTGTTCATTGTCGAGGCGGTGGCACCGAAGCAGACCGCGCTCGCTTTGAAGATCAATTGAGTTGCTGCCGGTCTGGTCCATCAACATTCGGGCAATGCAACGGGTGGCGTTACCACAAGTGGCGGATGCAGATCCGTCGGCATTGAAAAATGCTAGCTGCGGGGGCTGGCTTACCTCCCCGGTAATTTCTGCGAGCTGGTCGAAACCTATGCCGCTGTGACGGTCGCCCAAGGCCCTGGCCAGCGCTGATGTAACTCTGGGTGCCCGATTTCTGGAATCGATAATGACGAAGTCATTTCCCAGGCCATGCATCTTGCTGAAGCGGAACACCTTGGCGTACCCGGTCATGTCAGCATCCTCTTGTTAGCCCACATCGCAGCGGTCGGTCACAGGGACCGACCGAACATAACGGGCGTGACCGCGAGCCTGGCTGGGCGCAAGCGTTTGGCAAAGGACGGATGGAAATGGAACCATGCACTCCTCGAATCTCTCGGCCATCCGGCGACCCGACACTGGACGTCAATTGCAGGCTACTGGCCAACACAGCAGAAACCACCATGTTGCGACATGGCGCCATCCTGCTAGACGATAATGCTGGCGGGAAAAGACCCTGTTTGGCGACGGGAATGGTGAGCCCGACAGGATTCGAACCTGTGACCCACTGATTAAAAGTCAGTTGCTCTACCAGCTGAGCTACGGGCCCACGCGGACGCGAGAATTCGCCCGCCGCACATTGATCCAACGGCGTGTCTGTAATTTGTGGACGTCTTACGGTCAAGTCGATGGGAAGTGGTGGGCGAGATTCACGTTTGGTGTCATCAAAGTGCTGTTGTTGCCATTTCTGACCTGATTCGAGCAAGTCTACCGACCCATTTCAAGTTGTTTTCCACTTTGACCCAGTGATTCTCATTACGGCTTGAGCCAATGGAATTCATCACGATTTCGGTACCAATAGATCCGATAGGATTTTCTTTGTGTCCTGTTTTCTAATTCAATATCGAGATACAACCGCTCGAAACACAAATCGAGGTTCGCAGATCCCACGGCGCGACCATGCCCGACCAGCGCACCGAAACAACGCCCGCCAAACCATGGCCGATGTCGGTATGGCCGCTTTCGTCGCCGCCAGACGAAAGTCCGCCGTGACCTGGCTGGGGTCACGACGCACCCAGCTACACCACTTCCAGATCACCAATCCCGAAAACTGGTACAGCAGCTGATGACAGAGGAACAATGCCATAATGAGAATTGCTGTATTCTCACAATGTGTCGGTCCCATGGAATCAAGCCCGATACCGGTCCCATTGACAACCCGGAAGTCAAGCGGTGGGCTTCCAACGAACCGGAGACAGGGGTTCTGCCGGACTTTGATCTTTGCTTCGAAAAGGTGCGGCGCATCTACAGGGGACTACCCTGGCACAGGTCGTGATGACATCCGCTCCTAATCCAAGAAAACAAAAGGCAGGCTTGGCAACGCTGGATGGCCTGTTTGCGGATACCGCCAATGTGCAGGCCATACATTACTCCTGCGAGAGCTTTTATGACCGTCCCGAAGGGCAGTCTCCCCGTATCACATCCATTGCAATCCGGCTGCTTGATTCAGGCCAGACAAATTAATTCTCCATTCCTCAGGTCGCAGAGCGAGAGGATGTTGCCTTCAACCATATCTCCAGATGCTATGACGAATTAGAAAAGCAAATGCTTGAGGAATTCTTCGACTACGTCGGCCAGCGGCAAGGGACGAATTATCTTCATTGGAACATGCACGACATCAACCATAGCTTTGCAGCCGTTGAGCACAGGTTTAGAGTTCTCGGCGGTCAACCCGTTATCATTGACAACAGGAACAAGTTCGACCTGGCCCGTCTTCTGATCGACACTTACGGAACCTGCTACATCGGCCACCCGCGGTTGGAGAAACTTATGCCAAGGAACAGTAAGCTGGCGCCTCATTTTCTGACAGGCGAGAAAGAGGCAAAGGCATTTAAAGACCGCAACTATGTTCGTCTGCGCCAATCAACCTTGCGCAAGGTTGAACTGTTGGCCAGTTTTGCTACTTGGGCTCAACATCGAAGCCTCAAGACTGATACGACGTGGTGGCAAATGCACGGTGGACGTGTCCGTCTGACCATTGAGTGGGTTGCTTGCCACTGGTTGCTCTCCGTCCTCAGTGTCTTGATCACTATCATTGGTGGTTTATACGTTATCGTCCACCGGATGGTTTGAGGTAGGACCGAGGTGGCCCTGACGGCAAACAGAAATGATGGAAGGGCCGCGTAATCCACCCCGCGGAATTCTAAGGACAGTGAATGGGAATAGAGTTACCGAAAGGGAACATATACGGGTTGTTCACAAGAGCAGCAGCGTTGGGTCTCCTTGCCTCACTGGCCATGGCTGCATGCAGTGGAAAAATGGACGGTGTTGTGAGGAATGACGGGCAGCGTGTGGAGTTTCAATACAAGCAAGGTTTAGACCGCGACTACTTCACGGCAAGTGTTGATGGTGAATCATTCAGTGGACAAGGTGTCTACGCTGATTCCGAATCCACCATAATATCTGGATTTGGGGGTTTCGCGGTAGCAAATTCATACAGCAGCAGAATTGTGGCGGTCATGTTTGGCGATAAAGGCTCAACGATGCGCTGCAATTTGAACTATGCGGACAGCACCGGGTTTACGTCGACAGGAGGTGTTGGAGTGTGCAATCATAGTGACGGCCGCACAATCGACGTAATGTGGTGATAAGCCCTGATTTATCCTGCCTGTTTGTCTGATCGCAAAGGCAAGCCAAAATACTCGCATCGGGATTTTCCTTTCTTGCAGCGACCTGCGCAGCACCCGTCCGCGAGACAACCGTTTTCCGGACAGCCGCCGCATTGGCAGGATGCTGCCCCAAAATGCCCAGAATCCTGTCCGCAAACCCAGTTCCGTTTCCAATGTCCGGTCATTCCGGCGCCGCGGATATTTCCCGGACAGGTGAGTCATGCCAGGAAGTGGCAGTCACTCGTGGAACAGGTCCGACTGCGCTCCGGTCCGCGCAAGCTGTACCCAGTCGCCTTCAATGCTGTAGAGCAGCAGCCAATCCGGCACAGCCGCAATCATGCGCAGACTGTGGGCAAGCCAATGGCGCTGAGCATGGAGAATGCAAAAGCTAATGCGCAGATGGCTTGACAGACCTTCATCAAGATCTCCGATCGCATGGCATCAACCATGCATTGAGATTGAACCGTGACCCCGGTTCCCTGAAATCTGCCACCGGTTATTTCCAGGCAGGATTAGTGTCATGTTGCTTGACAGGGTCAGAATGTCTGGAGGATGCCGGCGAGTTGGCGTTTGTTCGCCCGCCGACCGATGGCCCCGAACCTGGTTGGAAGGAGACGAAAGTCTTGCACGTGGATAGGAACGAGCTGGCAAATGGAATCCCCGGGTGGTCCCAGGATGAGCATCGGGTTGTACCCGAACCATTTGGGACCCGCTGGGAATTGGTAACAGATGGGATACCTTCGTGGCTGATTCATGGCAGGCAATCGTCAACAGGGCAGGCAATTTGTAGCAGCCAAATTGTCGAATTCGACGGGATTCCATTGTGAGAACGTTGCTTCCAGCATACAGTCTTGACCGATGAATCTTGCGATTGCCGACACTCCAATTCCAAATGTGAGCGGCAGCGCACAGCGCATTGTAGTGGTTGACTCCAGCGAGTTCTGTCGATACGGCAGCATGACAAAGCACCTATGTGATGCCACTGCCGCTCGGCAGTACCCTGATCCATTAACTGCAGGAACATTTGCTTGTGTTCAAACTCAGGGCTACCCAGGATGAATAGCATTCGCTCCAGGACAAGAAATTCGTTGGAGGTGAATTCAGCCCTCCCGGTCAAGGGACGCCCGGAAGCCTCGTACACTCTGCCTTCGTGGCTTTATACAGACTCCGGAATCTACGAAATGGAAAGGGAGCGAATATTTTTCGACAGTTGGCAATATGTTGCGCACGAAAGCTACCTGGCTCAGGAAGGTGATTACGTTACTGTCCAAATCTGTGATCAGAATGTGTTTGTAATCCGACACAGTGACGGAGAACTACGGGCTTTCCACAATGTTTGCCGACATCGGGCACACGAATTGCTTCCACACGGTCGAGGCAATGTGAAGAATACAATCGTCTGTCCCTACCATGCCTGGACCTACTCTCGCGACGGCAAGTTGCGAGGTGCTCCAAACACGCATCTCAGGCCCGGCTTCGACCGTGACGAATTCGGCCTTGCACAGGTTCGCATGGAGATTTTCCTCAATTGCGTGTTTGTCAATTTGAACCCTGAAGCAATTCCCCTGGCAGCAATGGCCGGTGATCTGGAAGCCGATGTTCGCCGGAGGATACCTTTCTTCGACGAAATCTCCGTGCCGAGCGATGATCAGTGCCGGTCAGTGGACATAAATGCCGGATGGAAGGTCGTCGTGGATAATTTTGTCGAATGCTACCATTGCGAGCATGCCCATCCGGGCTTCGCCGACCTCATTTGCATCGACAGCTATCGACACGAATCATACAACCTTTGGGCGCGGCAACTCGGCGAAGACTTGCGAGAGGACAACTCGGCCTACAGGCTGGACCCGGACCGGGACGTCATGCTGGCAGCATTCTGGTACTTATGGCCAAATACAACTTTCAACATGTTGCCTGGCCCCGCCGAGGTCAACATTGCAGCTATTCGACCCACGGGTCCCGCGACCACGTGTTTTGACGGGAACAGACTGACCAGGTCTGGCGAAGTACACCGTGAACGTCGAAACTACGTGAACAACACGTTGGTTGTGGAAGATGTTGTCCTTTGCGAAAGCGTCCAGCGCGGACTTGCATCGAAAGGGTATTCGCAAGGACCTGTCGTCGCCGGTCCGTCGGAAGATGGTCGCGGCGAGCATGCGCTCCATCATTTTCATGGTCTTGTCGCCAGTGCCTTGAACCTGCAAATTGCCTAGACCTTCAATAACTGGCCCTTGTCAGGATCCATCGGTTGCTTGAACCGTCGAGGACAGAAAGCAACATCCGGAATGTATTCCGACGGACCGCTTACCCGAAATCTCGTCCTGATTGGTGGAGGCCATTCCCACGCACTGGTGTTGCTTGAATGGGCTGGGAATCCTGTTCCTGGAACACGCCTGACACTTGTAAACGAGTCGGCAACCGCGCCCTATACCGGCATGCTGCCGGGATATATAGCCGGCCACTACCAGCGGCACGAACTGCAGATAGACATCGTCCGACTGGGGGGTAGCGTCGGCGCCAAGGTGGTGGTTGCCAAAGCGGTCGGGCTGGACTGTCAGCAAAAGCAAGTGCGGCTGAAGGGGCGGCCATCCTTGCCCTACGATATCCTGTCAATAAACATCGGGGTCAATTCGAAGCTCGACATGATCCCCGGCTACAGGGAACATGCCAGTCCTGCCAAACCGTTGGCCGGTTTTGCAGCTCGTTGGGATGCATTCCTGGAGAATCTGGCGGCCTTGAGCACTGACCCCGGTGTGGTTGTGCTGGGAGGCGGGGTGGCAGGTGTCGAACTGGCGTTGGCCATGTCCTACAGATTGCGCGAAGCGGGTGTTCCGAAGCCGCGAGTAACCATTTGCGAGCGCGAACAACAACTTCTGAGCGAAGTGTCAGGCCTGTGCCGGTCCCTGCTAATGCGGAAGTTGAACCAGTACGAGATTATCCGGTTGTGCGGCAGGTCCGTGACCGAAATCAACCGAAGCCACGTCGTTTTCGAAGGTGGAAACCGGTTAAGGGCCGATTTCGTGGTTGGAGCGACGGGTGCCAGACCTCACGATTGGCCGCAGATGTCGAGCCTTCGCACCGAAGACGGGTTCATTTGCGTTGACCGATACCTGAGATCTTCCAACACACCGGATGTGTTCGCTGTTGGCGACTGCTGCCATTTCACGGAGAGACCGCTCCAGAAATCCGGCGTGTTTGCCATAAGACAGGCTCCCGTGCTCAGCCATAATCTCCGCTCCAGCCTGGCTCGCAGCCGACTGCGGCCCTATCGGCCCCAGGGGGACTTTCTCAAGATCGTGTCTACCGGTGCCAGGACTGCGGTGGCGTCCAAGTTCGGCGTGGCAATGTCTGGCCACGCGATGTGGAACTGGAAGGACCGAATCGATCGACGGTTCATGAATAAATTCTCATTTCCCGCGACGGCCAATCAGGTATTTCGTCCGGCGCCAAAGCCGACCGGCGACAAGGGCGAAATCGAAGGGCAGAAACTGTGTGGCGGGTGCGGCGCAAAGATCAGCCAGAAGAGTCTTGATGCGGCGCTCGAGCCTCTGCGCACTGGTGGCGACAAGGGGTTTTCCAATCTTGTAGATGATGCTGCCTGCGTTGAGATTTCCTCCCAACAGATCTTTGCCGCCACTGACCATCTTCGAGCCTTTTTTGATGATGAATGGGTTATGACGAGAATTGCGGCAGTTCATGCGCTCAATGATCTCAGGGCGATGGGAGCAATTCCTCACAGTGCGTTGGTATCACTGACCATTCCCTACATGTCGGAAAACCTGCAACGAGGCGTGGTTCGAGAGATCATGTCTGCTGCCCGCGATGCATTGGAAGAGCAGGACGTCGAAATTATCGGCGGTCACACGACCCAGGGAGCGGAACTTACCATAGGTTTTTCGGTCCTTGGCACGCCCGGAGGGCGCACAGTTGCCATCGCCGGTGCTCGTCCGGGGGACAAACTCCTGCTTACCAAGCCAATTGGTTCGGGAACCATTCTTGCCGCCCACATGGTATCACTTGCCTCCGGGGAAGAGGTTGTCGATGCTCTGTCGGTGATGTCTCGATCCTCACACCGCGCCGCAGAAATTCTGGCTCGGAAAGCCAATGCACTGACAGACGTCAGTGGATTTGGCTTGGTCGGACACCTTCTGAACATGCTGGAAAAATCCTCGGCGGGTGCTGAACTGGAATGGGATGCAATACCTGTCATGAATGGCGCGAACCGTCTGTTCGGCCTGGGCGTAAGATCAAGCCTGTGGCAGCACAATGCCAGGGCAATTTCACGCATTCACTCCGCCGGATGTACGGAACCGGGGCTTCTCTTCGATCCCCAGACCTCAGGTGGTTTCCTGGCGGCAATACCCTCGGAGTCCGTTGATGAAACGCTTCACTGTCTAAATCGGGCCGGCGAGAAAGTGTTTGTGATCGGAAGGATAGTCGCAGGTTCTTCGGTCATCTCGGTCCGCTGAAACTCATTGCGTCCAGGACAGAAGAAGGTCTTCAGCGAAGATCGCGCCAGGAATGGACACCAGTGTTGTTGCCCGCAATAGGGGATGGGGCATTACTTCCGGGGGAGATAATCGACACCGGCAATGTTCTGCCGTGTCAGGCTCGCAGAAAGATCACACTAACCGTTCAATTTCCATTGCAGCCCGCTGTATTCCCTCAGGGGTCAGGTCCTGTGCCTCGCAGCTGCCAATTCTCTCATGCGCTCTCTGCCTGGATTGCCTCTTGTACTTTGGATCGTAGTGCCTGGTGATCAACTGGTACACCAGAGATTCGAATTCTCGTGTGCTCGCCAACTCTTGCCATTCCTGAAGCGTGCTGTTCGAATGGTAGTGACGAAGCCTCTCGATGATCTCCACAAGCTTGTTTCTGTCTTGCCGCAGATGTGCGAATTCGCCCATTACATGACGGACTCTTGCGGCCAGCGGGGCGGAAATGACTATTCTGTCGGCTTGCCTCATGGCCTGCCATAGAACAGGTGGAATGTTCAGCTTGCCGATCCTGCTCGACTCGGCCTCGATGAACACCGGCATGCTCAAGTTCAACTTCAGCAATTCCTGTGTCAGCCTGGTTTCGAACAGCTTCTGGTGAGGCTGTTCGGACCCGGTTGCGCCGAAGACCGACCCCCGATGCTTCGCCAGGGCTTCGAGATCAATAGTTTGTCGGCCAAGCTGTCGCAATCTGGCAAGTACAGCAGTCTTGGCGCAGCCCGTATAACCATCGAGGAGAATCACTGGAGCCGAGAGCCTTCCGTTGTACAGATAGTTCACGACCAGTCGCCGATAGGTCTTGTATCCGCCCGAAAGTACAGATGGACGCCATCCTATCTGGCGGCAGATTTCTGCGAGCGCACCGGATCTCATGCCACCGCGCCAGCAGTAGATCAAAGGTCTGAAATCCTGGGTCTTGTCATCCAGCTGATGTTCCAGAATGTCGGCGATGTTACGTGCCACAAAGGCTGCACCCAGTCGCTTGGAACGGTATTTGCTCTGTCGCGTGTAGATTTCACCAACGATGGCACGCTGCGTGTCGTCTAGAACGGGACGGCCGACCGCACCGGGGATGTGGTCAATGGCAAATTCGGATGGCGATCGAACATCGATAATCTCGTCGAAACCATGTTCGTAAAGTTCCCGCAATTCCCTTGGGGCAAATTTTTCGAGTGTGTTCGTCACCTTGTTCCGACAATCTTGAATAGTACCCAGGCAAGTCGAGTCGAACTGCTACTGGACCGGCGTGTCATGCAAACCGGTGTTGTTGAACTCGGGCATTATGTTGACAAAGAACTACAATTCACAAATTGTACCGCAACCGTATTGATGTGTTCACAGGTGACATTGACGGTAACCGCATCGGCATGGCCTCGTAGCTCAGAGGATAGAGCAACCGCCTCCTAAGCGGTGGGTCACAGGTTCGAATCCTGTCGAGGCCGCCACCATTTGCCTGGCCGGGTTGGCCAGGACCTGTCTTGCGCAGCTTCTACCGCGTTGCTTGATCTGCTGTCCTGGTAGCCTGCCGCAATCCTGTCAGGTGCCGCATCAGGTTCGATGTTACCTCCCGACTTTGTTGCCGATGGTTTCAGGGATGAGTGCCGCGGCCAGAATCTGCCCGCAAAAGCTGACCGATCATCCTGTGCAATGGTCGAACCAAGAGCGGTCCCCGAGGCTGTTGCAGTGCATTCCGAGCAATTGATGTGACAGACTGATCTGCGTGATCAAGCATGACTTTCTGCGGCCTGAACTTGCGGGCAGATGAAATCGCGGAAACTCAATTCCGGACACCTGTTACGCACCACAAGTTGAAGCCGGCTTTGCAGCCTCGCTCCGGTCGGCTGAGCGCCCGGCTGTCGTGAGCCAGCATGGGTCAGATCGGGCGTGCTCGGCGACTTTGCGCATCAGCGATGGCAGCTCGCGGCAATCGAATGCTTCGGGCGCAACAAACCGCCCCGCATTCGGGCGCACCGAGTTGGGCAGCTCAGCCACCAGGACAACCAGGTGCAGACGAAAATGCGTGAAGTCATGCCGAACAACGCCTTCGACAGTACGCCAGCGCCCTTCGCATGGCGGCGAATGCTGCGGGTCGCCGATCACCCATTCACTGCCTGGCCAGCCGAGAGTCCCTCCGAGCAATCCCTTCCGTGGACGTCTTTCGAGCAGCCAGGCTCCGTCGCGCCGGCGACCAACATAAACAAGACCCTCCCGAGTGGGCCTTCGCCCGGCACGCTTGGGCATTGGCAGCTCATGCTGCAGCCCCGATGCCCAGGCACCGCACATGTCCTGACAGGGGCAAACCGGACAGGCTGGCTTACGGGGGCGACAGATTGTGGCACCCAGGTCCATCAATGCCTGGGCGTAATCACCGGGGCGGTGAGCAGTTGTATGTGTTCGAGCCAGCCGGCGGATTGTGCGTCTGGCTTGAGGAAATGGCTCGGTAACCTTGTGAAGCCTTGCCATGACGCGTTCCACATTGCCATCGACAACCGTTTCGCACCGCTGAAACCCGATGGCGGCTATGGCCGCTGCCGTATAGTGGCCAATCCCCGGCAATTGGAGCAGCTCTGATCGGGTGTCGGGAAATCTTCCGTCATATCGGTCAACAACGATCCGGGCACAGGCATGAAGGTTTCGTGCCCGGGCATAGTAGCCCAGTCCCGCCCAGGCGGTCACTATTTCGAATTCGCTCGCGGCGGCAAGCTTCCGGATAGTTGGCCAACGCGTCACAAACTTTTCAAAATAGGGAATTACCGCCTTGACCGTGGTCTGTTGGAGCATGATTTCGGCAAGCCAAATGCGATAGATCTCATTGGTGCTGGCTCGACCAGTGCCTTGGCCACGAACGCGCCAGGGCAGGTCTCGGGCACTTTGGTCATACCAGGCAAGAACAACTTCGCTTAGATTCTTCTTGCCAGGAAGGGTTGAAGTGGAACTCTCAGGAACACTCATTTGCCAGTTCGATTTGCGAATACCTTGGACACTTGCCTATGTGAACCTCCAAAAGCGGTGCTTTGATTGCCTGTTCATATAGAACCCGAGGCGTCCTCACGACAATTGCCGTTGTTATTGCCCAATCAGGTTCGAAAGGGAATTTCATTTTGGTTCAGAGTGCTTGATACATGTTTCATGTGTCGTGGTTTGGAAGTCTGCCGCCAATGCCGAATCGCAATCTGGTCAATGGAACCGCATGTCCACCTGTCGACAGTACCGCTACGCCGCCTTCATTGCTTCACAAGAATCGCACATGGTGGAGGTTTGCGGAAAATGGCAATGACAATAATCTGGATCTGAATGATCTTGACGCGTGGTTACGGCGGGACAGCCACCCAAGGCCGAATTTTCTGAAGGTGCCGGGCATTCCAATCCGCACGTTGCCGGTGAGAACAGCGGCGTATTCTCATCTTGCTGGAAACAGCACCTTGAAAATCTCCGCCTTTCAATTGCCACGCCTGATTGTTCCGGGGGACGGCAAAGCACCATGCGCCGGTAATGCAGGGCAGATTGTATCAAAGGCCCGGCACTCGTCGCGATTGCAGTGTTAAGTAGGTAAAGCCCTCCCACCTTGTCAGGCAGCCAGACAATCATTAACGACATGTTGACAGCAAGTTAATTGAGAAAATAGCAACTTTGCTGTAAATGGACGGCGGGAACCCATTCAGTTTCTGTCTCAAGGCGGGTATGAAGGACGGCCTGGAAGGAGATGTCGCGCGTGCCCAATACCAAGAATTCTACAGACTTTTCAGGGAGGTCCAGTGGAAGGTTTCGTGCTGTCTCCACATTGACGAGAGACCGCGTCAGAAGAATAGCCGAGCAGAGAGGTATAACTATCTCTCGCCTCCTGACTGAGTGGGCGGATGTGGTCGGCAAGGACATCGGTGCCATGTCGCGACCGGTACAGGTCAGCTGGGCAAGAAGCCCGACCATGGGTGGAACTCTTGTGCTGGAAGTTCCTGGCAGCCGTGCCCAGGAGTTGTCAATGAAGGTGGAGTTGATTATTGAACGGGTCAACCGTGCCTATGGCTATAATGCTATCGGCAGGGTACGCCTCATACACACAACCCACGCTGAACTCGCAAAGAACCAGACCGGTTCCTCTACGGAACTGGTTGCCATCCTCGAAGACGCCAGCCAACAGTCCTGGGACACAGTTCAGTCCATCGAAAACAAGGAATTGCGCGAGGCCTTGTTCGATTTAGGGACCTACGTTTTCTCCAGAGGAGACGAGGAAGAGAAGGAAGAATAGTAGACTCATGCCATATTCATCAATGCACAATGCGTCCAGATTGACCATTGCATACTTGCTTTCAGCCGGTGTCCTCCTCGGCGGAGCGATCGAAGCGACGGCCCAAAGCCGTGAGGTCATGATCGGCGAGTATCCGGCTCATACTGTCGGCAGCGACACAGCTAGTGTCACTGTTACCGAATTTGCCTCACTCACCTGTTCACACTGTGCGAGTTTCCACGAAAGCATCTACCCTGACCTGAAGAAGCACTACATTGACACCGGCAAGATACGGTTTGAAATTGTCGAAGTCTATTTTGACCAATACGGTCTGATTGCAGCCGTTGTGGCTCGCTGTGGAGGGCCCGAGAAGTATTTTGATTTGGTCGAACTGATTCTTGCCAAGCAGACCGAGTGGTCACACCAGCCCACCGGGAGGGAATTGGTGGAGCGACTGGCTTCAATTGCCCGGTCATTGGGAATGTCCAACACACAATTGAACCAATGCCTGCGGGACGAAGAGAAGGTCTCTGTTTTAACCAGGGAATCCGACAGACTTGTTTCGAAGCACAACATTAGGGGGACACCATCCTTTGTCATCGAAGGAAAGACATACACAAATATGGGCTATGATGAGTTTGCCAGCATTCTGGATAAAGCCCTCAATTAGCTGAAACGTGGACCTCCAACCGCCAGTCTTCCACAGAACAGTGATAGCACCGCACAGCGAAATTCCGGCTTTGTCAACCGCTCTTCCTGGAAGAGGTTTAGTGTTGGCCTAGCGCGCCGATTCTCGTCAATTCCCGGTCGATGGTTGTCCAGTCTTCAAGTTTGAGTCGAACCGGCACCGACAGCACACGGTTGCGCAGAGCCTGGGGTAATCGGGCTGCGTCTTTTTCGGTCGTGACGAGTTGCGCTGACTTGGCCCTTGCCTTGGTCTCGAGCCGTGTCATCAGCTGGACACCTAGAGGTTGATGATCAGCGAGGGGAATAAACTCGCAAATCTCTGCACCCATGCGCACCAGTGTGCGCCGAAACTTTTCGGGATTGCCGATACCGGCGAAAGCAACAACCCTTGCGCCCTCCAGTTCAAGTCCTGTTGCCAGCGGTTTCAGCTCTGCATTGAGAAGAATTGAGCCTGGTGGATGTTGCCATGTCCGAACAACCCGGTCGCGGGCCTCCTGTTCTCCGATGACGATTGTGGCGTCTGCCCTGGACAATCCAGAGCTCAGAGTTTCACGCAGCGGACCGGCTGGCATGACCTTTCCATTGCCAAATCCACGAAATGCATCGACGGTAATGAATGAATAGTCTGGTGCAAGACTGGTATTCTGGTGTGCATCATCGAGAATAACTACAGTTGCACCTTGGTCAGCCGCTCTTGATGCCGCCGTCGCACGGTTTCTTGATACCCAGGTCGGAGCAATTGAACTCAGCAGCAGAGCCTCGTCGCCCACCAACCGTGCATCATGTTTCCTTACGTCGACAAGTTCGGTTCCGCGGGTCCTGCCCCCATATCCCCTGGTAATAAAATGCGGCCTTGCGCCAGCCTCCAGGAGACGACTGCCCAACGCTAGGGCCAGCGGTGTCTTTCCTGTTCCGCCTACTACCAGGTTGCCGACTGAGATTGCCGGGATTGGTGATTTGGATCTCGTCGCGTATCTCAGACGCAATCGCGCTGCTTGCGCTACCAGCCAGGAGACCGGGGTCAGAATTACTGCGAGCCCACCCGTTGGCTGGTACCAGAAGTCAGGTTGATTCATGACTCGGGTTTGCCAGGCCACCAGATGTTTGGCAGACCGAGGAGGCCTCTAGAATTGCCTGATGCCAGAGCGGGTCATCAGGATTATTGCTTCCGCTCTTCGCTGTTCGGTTTGTTCTCATCAAGGAGTCGATACAGCTTCGCAATGAAGTAGCGGGTCAGGGCGCTGTCCACCGACCTTTGTGATGCTTCTTTCCATGCGTCATAGGCAGACGCATAGTCGGGAAACAGTCCTACCACTTCGACATTGTCCAGATTGCGGAACTTTCTCCGGTCAGGGGAAACCAGTTCGCCTCCAAACACCAGGTGAAGTCCTCGGGCCATAATCATACTCCCTCGCCCAGTCTGATCAAGATTCTATCAGGATTCATTTTGTAATCGCCACTGAACCGACCTTGGCGCCTACGAACAGATCGAAGCGAGGTGCAGTCGCAATCTGTGACAAAGATAGCTGCAAAATTGCAACCCGGCAACAATCTGCAGGCAATATGTTTGAGCTGGCACAGCAACCTGCTTCTGCCTGAACGATAAAGGCTATGGGTGAATGTCAAGTCGCCGCAATAGCGAGAGCCAACATTCGCCTTGAGTGCGGATCAATCTGGAAGGCGATGGCAAGCCAGCGCATGAATCGCAAGACTACAGATGCCGTGGCATCAGATATTGTTATCTTGATTGACGCAAACTTCCTACCCGGATTGACGCGATACATGCCGTTTCCGCAACCTGAAGCGCAGTGAACGCGTCGCTGGTTGTCAGATACGCATCGTATGAGGTTCGCATGGTAAAGCGTAGCGAGCCGCGGGTTTGCCTGTTATCAAATCTTCTACAAGGTTGGCCCTGCGACGAGTCGCATTTGTGCGCTTTCCGGTCGAGCAAATGCTGTCATCGGTCTTCCTTGCCCTTGTACAGTGTTGTCTCTCTTGCCTTGTCTCCAGCTTGCCTGGGTACCGTGCGAGGTATCGGGCTGGCCCCCGGGGTGAACTACGACTAGCGCTGAGTTTACTCTTGCCAAATGTCGCCGGAGCAGATCTCCTCTCTTCAGAAACTTCACCGCCACTGCGGGGGAGGTGAACACGCTCGCAACATCTGCTTTCCGATTTCCAAGGGCTTGCGTCCGCAGTCCAACGACTCTTTGAGGAGGTGTACTGTTCAACTTCCCGACCATCACCTCATATACTACCGTCGGCAATCAACACTCACGGCAAATGCAATGGACAACGTCGTCACGCTCGGGATCTCGTTGGCAAACATCGCCGGCCAACGCCACTGTGGTGCATGATGATGGCAAGGCTTTCAAGAGCAGGCTGGTCAGTCACCTCCAGAAACCTGATGTAGCGTTTCGAATACGGTCCGTTGTCCTCGAGTGCAGACACGACGGCTAGATGCAAGAAGACAGGGAAGCGGCAGGCACTCAATCCATTGACGGAAGAGAGGTTCTTACTGCGAAACCGCCGCGCTGAGCACGATGGCATGCGAACCAGAACAATTGCCAACAGCCCAAATCTCGGTCCAGAAAGGATGCGTGGAACTTCAGTTCTGTCTATTGCGCGTTTGCGGCATCAATGAGCATATTGTTCTCCTGTTACCACAGCCGGGTGTGTGGAAATACATGGGATTGACCAGGGACAAGCGACGGTATTCCGGTTGCAGCGACCTGCAGCGTATTGTTTATGGCACCGTACAGGCCCCTATGGCGAAACCGACAGACGCACCGGACGGGCACTCCGGCGGTTCGCTGTTAGAGCAGCGACCTTGCAGGCCTGATCCCTGCCAGGGGGTACCCGTCACTTGTCTCCTCAGATGCCCCTGTGGCTACCAATTCCGCTTAAGAAAACAAGCGATACCCTTTAGGTTCCTGCCCAGCGTTCAACGGAAAAGTCAACATGCTGCAAATACGTACAATGCATGCGCAATCCATCACCGCTTTATTGCCTCGCCATGAATTGATCGTGTGATGTGGAGAGAACTGCATGTCCGAGAGTAAACGGCCCGGCCAGCTCTTGGCGCGTGGTGTCTGTCGACACCTCTATCAGCGCGGCTTCGCCTGTCTCGGGGAGTTTTCCCCGGCCAGGGGTCTCCGGGTTGACGTCATGGCCCTGACTGCCAAGGGAGAGTTCTGGATTGTCGAGTGCAAATCCTCGCGCATTGACTATGTGACCGACACCAAGTGGCAGAACTACCTGGGCCATTGCGACCGGTTCCTGTTCGCCGTCGATGCCGGGTTTCCGGTGGCAATACTGCCCGAGGATGTCGGCCTGATGATCGCTGACGAGTATGACGCTGCGGTCCTGCGAGAGGGGTCTGCCCTTAAGCTGGCAACAGCAAGGCGCAAGAAACTTCTCATTCAGTTTGGGCGGACCTCTGCCGATCGTGTCATGCGACTGCTTGAGATTGTCTCCGGCGAGAGATTGTAGGTGACTGCAAATGCAGTCTCATCACCTTCTCCTCTTGTCTGGACGGCCGTTATCCATTTGACCTGAGCTAGCGGTGTTGCCTTTTGTGGACGGCCGCCGACGCGTCCGCACGATGTTGTCGCTCTGCTGCGACGGCAGCCGCAACCTGCTGCACAGAATATTGAACTGACGCGTCCGTGCGATTGTCGGCACCAGCTGACGGCGAGGAACTCATGCCCCCTTAGCGCCGAAACTGACCGGCCAGGCCCTGGGCGGCGATATCTTGGTCGGCAATGACATCGATATCTTGGCCCCCGGCGTGACGCCCCGGCAGGCGAGAACTCAGGGCGTCATGGGATGGCATCGAGTATCCTTTGATAGTGAACGCTGAATTGTACGACATACCTGTCCCAACACCCGGTCCTGGCGCAAGATAAACCCCGGTTTCCCGGCCAGTGGAGGCCGAAACAAGTGCCCCTTGCAAGGAGCTTACTTGCCTTGGTACGAACTCAACACGCTTCATGAATCAATGCGATCTTCATAAGGAAGTTGTGCTTCTTTGCGGCCGGTCCTGGCTGATCTGTGCTGTTTCAACAGGGGTTCCGGATCATCTTCGCGGCAGTCACGATAACTCGTAACCTGTTGACAGGAACCGCCGGCGCCGAGCTGACAGGGATTCGTCCTGCCTTGCAGAATGTTGGCACCGGCCAATTCACGGCAGCCAGGGCCCGGTGTCGCCTTCCTGAATCGTGAGAACTTCAGGATGTTCCAGGACTTCGGCAGTCGTTCAGATCTTTCAGTTACAATCCGATGGCTGCTTCGGCCTTCCCAATTGAGTGGAAGGACGCTTACTCTCCTGCAACCGTCAGACCCTCGACCAGCAGACTGGGCACCTGAAATCGCCTGAAAGGCCGTGCATCATTGGCCGGTTGCAGTGTCAGCAACATTTTCTTGAGATTACCCGCTACCGTGAATTCCGACACCGGTCCTTTTCGTTCGCCATTTTCGACCCAGTATCCCGAAGCGCCTCGAGAGTAATCGCCGGTCGTCGGATTGATGGTCGAGCCTATCAACGAAGTAACGACCAGCCCTGTATTCATTTCGGTGACAATCTGTTCCAGACTGGCCTTGCCCTCGGTCAACGTCAGATTGCTGACCCTTGGTCGTGGCGGTGATGACAGACCGCGCGCCGCATTGCCGGTGCTCTCCAAACCCAGTTCGCTGGCAGTGGCCAGATCAAGAAGCCAGGTGCACAGACGGCCGTTTTCCACCAGGAACTTGGGCTGGGTTGGTAACCCCTCATGGTCGCATTTCCACGAAGCACCTGATCTGACTCGCCATGGTTCCTCCCTCAGGCTCAAAGTGGCGGGCAGCACCTCGGCATCCATCGCATCCAGCAACCAGCTGGAGCCTCTTGCGATAGCCGAACCGTTTATTGCCGTGACGAGATGCCCCATCAATGAACCGGCTACCCTTTCGTGAAATATTACCGGGAATGCACCGGTACCGGGCCGGCGCGCACCGTACCTCTCAACTGCACGCCGCCCGGCCTTAGCACCGATCTCTTCCGGACTGGACATATCCTCATGGAACACCCGTGTTTCGGCGTAGTAATCTGTTTCCATTTCAAGGCCTTCACCGGCGATAGCGGCACAGCCGGCTGAACGGGAATTGCGGCGGTAACTGGCAGCGAATCCGTTTGACGCCAGCATTTGGACTGCACTGGAAGCTTCACCGAACGAGGCAGTTTCAACCTTGGAGACACCTGGCACCGCTCGGGCGGCCGATTCGACACGGCAGGCCAAATCTTCCAATTCAGAAGGTGTTGGGCGTGGCGAGGGATCATGCAACTCAAGCATTGACGATTCGGTACAGTCCGCAATTTCCTCGGCGGTCGCCAGTCTGGCAAACGGATCAATGGGGGCTACCTTGGCCATGGCAACTGCCCTGCTGGCCAGCTCGGCAAGCGCGCTGCGGCGCAGGTCGGAGCCCGATACACAGGCTTGCCGTTGACCGACCAACACTCGTAGACCAACGGAAACTGACTCGTTGCTCTCAGCATGTTCCAGATCGCCTTCAAGGACCTCAATCGACACCGCACTCGAATGAACGACTCTGACATCGGCGGCTGTGGACCCTTTTTCCTTTGACAAGCGGAGCATTTCCTCAGCAACTGTCTGCAACTTGTCACCCATTTCGAATTCTCCAAAGTGAGGTGCGTATCGGTTCGGCCTTACAAGCCACCTGCCGGCAATTGAAGCCAGAGGAAGGGGCTGGGACTGGTGCCAACATGAACCCGCGGCCCGCCCGCCGGCAGCAGCTTCCCCGAAACAGCAACTGGAAGTCGGAATTCAGAAAATGGGCTATTGCACCAAACGGGTATGGTTGCTCATCCTGAACCCATGGATAGTTGTCACGACCCATGCTGCCAACTTGTCGATCAGCCACAATTGTCCAGGACACCCTGTGCAACGATGAAAGGTGTGGCGGCGCCAATTCGCCTTGGTGACACGCGTCTGTTGTGCCACCGCCGGCTCTCGCCGGGGCACAGGCGCAGCCAGACCTCCAACACGGACAGAATCTTGTCAAATCGGCTTGTCATTGACGAACCACCCCCGTGGTCCCCTGAATTCAACAAAAAACTGGTAAAAATCATCTGACGGTGAAGTATCTGGTACATATAACCGCAACAAGGCCTCGAATTCATTTCTCGTATCCGTGGACAGCAATCCTGTCCCAACGAGAACAGCAAGCATTTTGTGCAGGTTTCTGACTTCGACTACGAAATTGCCGGAATTGGCGACTTTATCGGCACTGTCGGGCGCGTAGACTGGACCGCTAAATTCGCCTGCTGAATCGACCGCGAAGTCGAACAGGTCAAGATCAAGCTTGTTCAGGCTCAGTCCATTGAAGTCCTTCCCAAGCAAGTCTCCAATGCCATCAAGATAAAGCGACATGGAATCGCTGTAGAAACGATCATTCGGACTCAACCACGAAAGAAATCTCTCATTCGGTTTCAACTTGTTGAGATGGAAAAGAACCCCGATCTGCGAATTGTGTTCCGATTCGTTATAGGACAGGCCAAGATCAACGCTTTCAACCCTGATAGGAAACAAGAGCTCGACAAATGCGGGGAACAATTCAGTGCTGCTGGCGTCCACCTCCATATTCGACAGATTGAAATCCAATCGGATCTCTTCTGGAGGATTAGCAACCAGTGACAACCGGTGTTTGTCTACCGCCAGCTTGACACCAACCTTATGCTCCGCACAAATGTAGTAGACATCCAGCGTAGACGGACCTTCCTGATACTGAAAAACCCCCGATTCAGGATCTCTACCAACCGGTCCAAGAACTCCAGAGTCGAACAACATGGACTGACTGAACAGCTCGGCTTCGTAATTGCAATCAAACCTGGGGTTCGAGTCCATGATGTACACTGTGCCTAGACTGCCTAACGCCACACTCAAGTCAACGGATTTCATGTCAGCTGGCAGGAGAACCGAAGTGATATTGACATTCAGATCGTTGATGTTCGTGAGGCTGTTCAGGAAATCACCCTCAATCCTGACCGCGATAACGTCGATCGACAATTCCACGATTTCCCTGGAAGGTCGTTTGAGGATACTGATGTCGAGCTCTCCGAGGTCGAAAATGGTGCTAATGCCGTCATCAATTGGGATGACTGACGTCATGATGAGACGCGGCGCTTGCACTCTAACCCGGCCATCAGGTTCGGTAGTCAGTGTCATGCTCTTGGTGGTGAGTTTCAGGTCCCCATCGGGCAGGAAAATATCGACGTTTTCCAAACTGACCTGGCCATCCTGGAATCGCTCGCTGCCGATTTCGACAACGAATCCTGAAGATTCGAGCTGAGCCCTGTAGCCTTCGTAAACTTCCAGTGCCGCTCCTTGTGAGCCATCGGGCATTTCCATGGACAGAAAGACTGCCATGAAGGCAGTTGCAATAGAGAGAATATTCACGACGCTTGACTCTAATTCGGAAACAGCGGGCAGGTCGACTGGGAAAATTCGCTTGGCTTTGGACCAATTCGTCCTGAATCTTGCTCTTTCGGCAATTGCCGCGAAGCAAGGCAGGTGGCACTCTCGACCACATGCTGAATACATGGAACATCTACAAAAGTACAGAGCACTCCGGCAGCAACGCATGTCAAGGGGAAAGGGCTGCCAGGTTCGCGTCAATCAGGGTTCATGGAGCGAATGCGGACGAGGGGGATGGCCTTGAACAGCAATGCCAGCTTGATGAAAGCAACCCCGCCTCTGCATGCGCCAGAGCGGTGCACACTTTTTGGAACTGTCTCAGCCTGAGCCGCTGCCGAGCACTGGAATCTGGTCTTCAAGTGTTACATATAAACCCTGCCCAACCACGGGTTGCTGAGCCAATGTTCGGTTGTTTAAGAAGGAGACGCAGCTGATGTCAACGCTGGACCATCTGGACGAGTTGAAGAAGGAACATGCAGAGTTGTCAAGGATGGTGGAAGAGGAGCAGAAGAAGCTCTCAGCGGATTACTTGTACATTTCCGAACTCAAAAAGCGGAAACTCAGGATCAAGGAACAGATCGTCCGACAAAGTCAGGTTTGACAATCAAGACATCACCTTGCTTCAGCCCTGTGGCAAGCAAGACTTGCCAGCCGCAATGGGGCCGATGCCCGACCGTCGGCTGGATCGTGACAGCAACAACTCGTCTCAAGCCAGTCCCCACCCCGGGGAGGGGATCGAATTCCCCGGCAAGGAGGTGGGTTCAACGCGTTGAAAGACGCCGAAATGCACTGCGTTGGCGCATTCGCTTGAAGTATGATGCGAGTGCAGGCGGGAGTTCACCAAACCTGGCGACACCTGCCCAAATCAGGCAGTGCGTCAGGATAAAGTCCGGAACTGTCATCTCGTCGCCCATAAGGAATCGGTTGCACGCATACTGTGATACCAGAGAGCGTGCAGCCCTGCCGAATTCCCATTTCAGTGTCGGCTTCAGGTCCCCCACACGCTTGTCATCCGGCAACACAAAGCTGTGTTTTGCCGCTGCCCACAAACAGGCGTCGAATTCGTCAAGCAGACGGCAGGTCAGGCTGTCCTGAAGGGCGCGCTGGTGCGTGCCACATGGATGCGAAAAGCGCCCGTTGGAGTCGGCCAGATACTGCAAAATGGCGGTGCTGTCCGGGATTACCGCATCATCATCGACCAACACGGGGATCTTGCCGGGCGGGTGGATCTCTATCAGGTCCACATCGTGCGGCATGACCGGCTGGGATTCGTAGGACAGTCCGAGCTCCTCAAGCATCCACAACACCCTGAAGGCGCGACTGTGGCTGGTTCCGTAGACGATCAGTGCCTTATCCTCCTGAATGCCAACCGCATGAAGACGCGTTCAACCGCTGAAACTGCAGGCGTCCGGATATCAGTACGGAGTTTGAGATCGATAGCAGACAGTTCCTGCAACGCCTGGCGTGCCCCCTTGACGCCCCAGAGCCTTGCTTGCCGGATCATTCGGGTCCGGCGCTCGTAAAAAAGTGGAGGTCGAATCAAGGTTACCCCAATCGCCGGCCCCTGGGGATGGCTGGCCGTTTCAAGAATGTTTCTGAACAGCATTCTGGCAAAGATGCACATCCTGGCAGCATTGCGGTCGCCCCTGGACAATTTTCGAATGGCCGGACCAATGTCAGCTGGCCTCTGGTCGGCAACGGCATTCAATACATCTTCAAGTGCCAGCTCGCCGACTTCAGGAGCACAAGCCTCGACATCTTGCGGCGCAAGAGGGCTGTCGTCGCCAAGCTTGTAGAGTGCGAGCTTGGCCACAAGATTCTGCAACTGAGATGTGTCATGTTCACCAGCCACGCCAACCAGATCTTGCAATGCATCGGGATTGGCTTCGCGAATGCCGGCTTCATCCAATAGAAACCGGACCTCATTGTGGCCCGGCTTGTCCGCATATACGGCGACTGCCGCCAGACGGGCATCGCCTTCAAACCTTTTTCTCAACCTGGAAGCCGGCTTCAGCCTGCCCGCGGTCACGACAAGCAGGGCATGACCATCATTCCAGGCATCCAGGCAGTGATCTATGCAGGCGCCGGTAGCCCCGGAGGCATGCTCGACACACACAATGCGCTGGCCGCCGAAAAAGCTCGTTGTCTGTACAAGGTCGGTAATGGCGGTTGAATCGGAAGGAATCTCTCTGGCGTCAACATGTTCGACACGCATCTCGGCAACAGCATTCGGCCCGCCCGTCTTTGCTACGATTCGGTCCCGTAGCTGGGCAATGCGCGCCGGCTCGTTCCCATAGAGCAGAAAACCGACAATCCTGGTCGAGGAGCTGGAAAGCATCTGAATCAGTTGAACGGCGTTGAGTTTCACAACAATCCCGCTGGGTGTATCCTACCGCATGGTGACGGTCGGGTCGTTTGCGACCGCCATACTGTCCGGAAACATCTTGCTGGTAACGTGCTTTCAGCCCTGAACAGTGCCATATTGCGGCGGCGCCTCCTGCCTGTTGCCGGCCTGCGCAGCAATTACAGCAGTAAACATGCGATTGGCCAGTTCGCGGTAGAGCCGCTGTTCTGCATCCTGTCGGGCAGCAAGGTTGGCCAGGACTTCCCGACCGGATCCCCAGTTCACCGACTCGATCAACCTTCGCTCAAGCAGAAGATTGCCCTCGGCATCCGCAAGAGTGAATGAAACCGTGCCAGCCAGCTCGTAACGATAATGCCCGCCGGAACCCTGAATGGCACCTTTGCCTCCCGAAATCTCGATTGTGGCCTCGAGATGATACGGTGCCGATGCGCCGGCCACGCCGAATTTTCGCTGCAGCACCCTCTCGAATTCGTAGCCGGCCTGGTCACCAGCTACCTTGACGCTGGTAGATCCAAATGCTGGCGTAGTTCCAGATCGGTCGACGACTGCCGACTGAAATCCACATGCAGCCAAGGCTGCAACCAGAATGAGCAGCAGGAGGGAAAATGATCTAGACGACGACATTGATGATTCGATCAGGCACATAGATGACCTTTCTTGGCTCTCCCCCCGACAAATAGCGCCGAATGGCAGGGTCGGACAATGCCAGTTCCTGGATGACTTGAGCCGCAAGCCCGGGCTCGACCACTAGCTGTGATCGGCGCTTGCCATTAACCTGAATCGGCAATGTAACCCGGTTGATAGCCAGCAGTTCGGGGTCGGCTTCGGGCCAGGCCGTTCCGGTAACGAGTCCTTCGTGCCCGAGCAACTGCCACATGTCTTCGGCCAGATGCGGCGTGATCGGCGACATCAACTGGGTGAGGATGCGCATGCACTCCCGCCCTGTTTCGATAGTGGCTTGCGTTCGCGTTATCGCATTGAAGAGTTCGTAAAGCCTGGCCACGGCCCGGTTGAACGCAAAGGCTTCAATATCTTCCGATACAGCCTCGATGGTACGGTGTGCCAACTTGCGTAGCCGAAGGCCGGAGCCCGAATCTGCTTTCCTTTCAGCCGTTGACTCCAGCTCGGCCGCATAGCGGTGCATGCGGGCCAGATGCCGCGAAGCGGCCTCGACACCTGCGTTCGTCCACTCAATGTCGCGCGACGGCGGGGAATCCGAAACCATATACCAGCGCGCCGTATCAGCGCCATATTTGGCAACCAGTTTTTCCGGGTCGATGACGTTCTTCTTTGATTTCGCCATCTTGGCAGAAGGAACAACTTCCACCTTTTCTCCGGTGGCGATCAGTTTGGCATCTTCGCCGGAAATCTCGACGTCCTCCGGGAAGTGATAGATCGGAAAACCACGACTGTCGCGGGTCAGATAAATGGCGTGGTTGACCATCCCTTGTGTGTACAGGGCTTCGAATGGCTCGATGCATCTGGCCGGCAGATGGCCGGTTAGATGCATGGCACGGGCAAAGAATCGAGAATAGAGCAGATGAAGGATGGCGTGCTCGATGCCACCCACATACTGATCTACGTTCATCCAGTAATCGGCAGCTTCGGGCTCCGTTGGCAACTCGGCGTGAGGGGCAGTGAATCTCACAAAGTACCAGGAACTGTCCACAAAAGTATCCATGGTATCGGTCTCGCGCCGCGCGGTCTTGCCGCACCTCGGGCAAGCACAGTTTCGCCACTCGGTGTGCCGATCCAGCGGGTTACCCGGGACGTCGACAGACAGGTCCTCAGGCAGGATAACAGGAAGATTGGCCCGCTTTTCAGGGACCACACCGCAGTAATCACAGTGTACCACCGGGATCGGGCAACCCCAGTAGCGCTGCCTGCTGACGCCCCAGTCTCGCATGCGGTACCGAACCACACCATGACCAATGCCAAGTTGCTCGCAGTGAGAGATTGCGCTGGCAATCGCCTCATGGCCGGTCTGGACGTCGTTTCCGGCAATTTTTGCAATATACCGGACTTCCTCATCCTTCGGTGGAACATAGGCCTCGTCAGTGACCAGCCCGCCATTGTTCAGCGACACAAAGACATCAATGACATCAAGGCCGTATTTTCGGGCAAAGTCGAGATCGCGTTGATCGTGTGCCGGACAGCCAAAAATTGCACCTGAGCCTACGGTCATTAGAACGAAATTTGCCACCCAAATCGGTAGATCGACGCTGGCATCAAGTGGGTGTCTGACCCTGAAGCCGGTGTCGATACCGATTTTCTCTGTAAGTTCGAGTTCGCTTTCCGTTGCCACAGTCTGACGACAGCGGGTGATAAAATCGGCAATCTCGGAATTGCTCTCGGCGAGAGTCATGGCCAGCGGGTGGTCGGGGGAAACCGCGGCAAACGTCGCGCCGGCCAGGGTGTCGGGCCGGGTTGTGTAGACACGCAAATTCCTATGTGGCTCGGAGCAATCGATTGTTTCGAAGTCGAACTCGAGCCCGTGGGATTTTCCGATCCAGTTGCGCTGCATGAGGCGCACTTTTTCCGGCCAGCCCTCAAAGTCGTCCAGAGCTTGCAGCAATTCTTCGGCAAAGTCTGAAATTCGGAAAAACCACTGTGTCAGGTTTTTCTGTTCGACTTGTGCGCCCGAGCGCCAACCGCGGCCATCGATGACTTGTTCGTTTGCCAGTACCGTCCTGTCAACCGGGTCCCAGTTGACCGTGGCGGTCTTGCGGTACACCAGGTCTTTCTCAAGCATGTCAAGAAACATGGCTTGTTGCTGGCCATAGTATTCAGGGTCGCATGTGGCAAACTCCCTGCTCCAGTCGATAGACAACCCGAGCAATTTCAACTGGCGCCGCATGTCCCTAATATTGTTCTTGGTCCATTGCTGCGGGTGTTTGCGGTTGTCTCGTGCAGCGTTTTCCGCAGGCATTCCAAAGGCATCCCATCCCATGGGGTGCAGGACATTGTATCCTTTGGCCATGCGGTAGCGGGCAATGATGTCGCCGATTGTATAGTTGCGCACATGCCCCATGTGAATCCGTCCCGATGGGTACGGGAACATTTCAAGTATGTAGTACTTGGGACGGTTCTTGTCCTCGCTGGCGACGAAGAGTCCAGCTCTGTCCCAACGCTTCTGCCAGTACCGTTCCAGTTTCGGGAAATCTGTTTGAGACATATTAATTCCGCAGCGTTAGACCTGCGTGACTCTGGGCTACTAGAGGTTGAGTTCCTCTATGCGAAGCTGTCTGGCGCGTGACAGGATGGCGTTTTCGACTTCCCGTTCCAGTGCCGGGTCCACAACGCCGTTCTCATCCATGAGCGACAGCCTCAAAGAGCGCGCATCCAGAGCCGGATCGCTTACCCTTACGGTTGCTCTGTACAGTTTGGTGCCGTTTGGCGGTTTGCCGAATCCATACACGATCACACCGGTAAACGGATCGATGTTCTCGATTGGAAGAAAATCCAGTACGTCGAGAGATGCGGTCCAAATGTAACGATTCACCCGCGTCGGAGACTCGGTCTGGTCAGGGGCAAAGATGACATCGCGTAGCCGCGTCGGGCGACCCTCTTCCTCCTTTTTGGTGGAATTGTTTCCGGAGCCGAATATAGACGTGCCGTCATCCTTCTTCAGGAGACCGGAGCCAGAGCAAGCAGATAGGCTGACGGCTACCATGGCGGCAACCAAGAGCGATACCAATCGACTATTCGTCATAAGATCAACATTCCCGTATGGTAGCGGGCTCATCTACAAAGTTGGCACGACAATCGCAAGTTACAATCACTAGGCGCCAGGCTGAAGGGTGTAGTGGCAATGCACGTTTTGTCCTCATTCGTCGGTCCAGCTAGCCGATGGTGAAGCAAGAATTGCGGCAAGACCCTTGATCACACTTTCGTCACATGTTGCACTGGCCCACGCAGATCACCTTCGACCTCACCCGCCCATAGACACTCCGCTTCACCATTGGCGGCTTACGGCAAGACGGTACCTCTAGTGAGATTCTGAGTTTCTCGGATCATCAAGACCTGACGAACCTTTCGACCTGCAACGATTGTACTCGTGTGACTTCAGGACGGACTACCCAGCACATGTTGTTCCAGCAATCGGCAATCGGAAGATAGTCACAGCACAGGTCAGACTCGCGCAATGGTGAGCCCGGCTTGTCAAATTCACTGATCACTTGCTGTTTGGGTGTACTGTCCAACTGCACGCAGCATCCCGCATTGATACTGTCTGGGCTGGAGGACTGGTTCGAGTGTAATGGCGAGACTGTAACCGGTATAGCTGTAGGCGATGCGGCCTCCACGAGACGTCAGGATGTTGACTGAGAATTGGTCAATTTGGACGATGCTGACAATTTGCATGCACCGTGGTAAACGCGTCTCGGCCAATGAACCGAAACAGTACAATTGCTTAAAGTGCCCCATTTGCCCGACCAGGCATTAGTGGGGAGAGGCGTCATTTCCGGACGAGCATAAAATGTCACTCACTGAAATCAAGAGCCAGATACGTGCCGCAGAATCTGCAGCGGCCAGGGAACCGGACTCGGTAACGCTGGTGGCGGTAGGTAAACTGCAACCATTGCCGAGAATTCGCGAGGTCTTGGAGCAGGGTCACCGCGATTTTGGAGAAAACCGGATTCAGGAAGCAGTCCGCAAATGGCCAGATCTGCGGCAGGCTTATCCCGATTGCCGACTCCATCTTCTTGGTCCGCTTCAGAGCAACAAGGTCGGTCAAGCTGTGAAGCTGTTCGACGTCATTCATTCGCTGGACAGGCTTAGCATCGCCAGGAAGATAGTGCGAGTCGCCGAAACAGTGGGCCGTTGTCCGCAGCTGCTGGTTCAGGTCAACACAGGTGCAGAACCGCAGAAGTCTGGTATTGATCCACTGAAACTCGAAGCCTTTCTCGATGAGCTTCAACCCCTTGATCTGCCGGTTACTGGCCTGATGTGCATTCCTCCGGTGAATGAGGAAGCAGCGTTGCACTTCGGGCTGCTCGCTGAGTTGGCGCAGACCTGTCAACTAGGCGATTTGAGCATGGGCATGAGCGCAGATTTTGAATCTGCGATTCAGCTGGGTGCAACCTATGTGCGCGTAGGTACGGCTGTATTTGGGCCTCGCGACTACGCGCTTCGCTGAATTGCCAAATCTCATGAGCGCGTGAAGGCAGCAGTTCAGGGCTTGACGATCAGCCTGGTTCGGTCGTCCGCATGGCTGACAATCCAGATCAGGTCTGTGCGTTCGAATGCTATGCAGCCCTGTGTTGGTGCACGCAATTGGCGCCAGCAATGCAGAAATATCGCCGAACCCATCCCGGGAATGGTGGGCCCTCGATTGTAGTCCACAACTACAAGCAGGTCATACAACGGATCCGGGCGAACCAGACGTTCATGGCCGAATGGCGATGTGGTTCGCAAATGCCGCCTCTTCAGCCGGTTGTAACCGGGGTCTGTTGGATCATCTGACCAGCATTCATAGAGCCTGACCGGCCGCGCCCTTGCAGGTAGCAGGCATTTGCTTATGCGGTCTGGCCGAAACAGAATCGTTGACAATTCATAGGTGCCTTGGGGTGTGGCACCATCGCCTTCAGCCTTGTCCCTTGTAATGCCTGCTCTGCCAACTGAACACGGAATGTCTCTCCCCTTGAATCGTGCCCGCCAGCGGTTGACTACCAGGTCGCCGGATCTTGGAGTCACGGCAAGTGACCGCTCCTTTTGACTTTCGTGGCCAGGTAGGCCGAATTGTGCGGGTTTACCCAGCCTGGAATGGGCACCCGCTCGACAACATCAATACCTTCGCCTCGCAAGATCGAGATCTTGGCCGGATTATTGGTCATCAGCCGTACCCGTACATATCCCAGGTGCCGCAGCATGCCTGCAGCCATCCGGAAATCACGCTCGTCATCCTCGAAACCTAACCGGTGATTGGCCTCCACAGTATCGAATCCCTGATCCTGGAGCGCATAGGCCCGCACCTTGTTGACCAGTCCGATGCCACGCCCCTCCTGGTTCAGGTAAAGGAGAACGCCGCCTCCGTTGGCAGCCATTGACGAGATTGCCTTCTCGAGCTGCGTGCCGCAATCGCATTTGAGAGATCCAAATACGTCACCGGTGAAGCAGGAAGAATGAAGGCGGGCAAGCACTGGCATGTTACTGTTCGGGTGGCCTACCTCAATGGCGCAATGCTCTTCTGCTCCCTGAGAACCTCGGAAAACATGAATTCGCGAGTTGGCAGCATCAAGCAAGGGTAGATCGGCATGAGCGATCGGAATTGGTCTGACAGGCTCATCCAGAATTGAAATGGCAGCATCATAAGAAACCACCGTAAAGCCATCTCGGCGAGCCTGCTCGGTCCCGAAGCGGACTCTACAGACCAGCGCAGCCGGCAACATGCGGCCGCGCCGCGCCATCTCGAGTGCCGTCCTGTAAAGATGAACCTGACCTCCACGCTGGCTGAACAGCGGTCCCTTCATCGGATACTGCAAGTCCAGTGAGGGGTCGGCCACAGCCCTTATCCAGTCAGAACTGACATCGTCCGGTACAACTATTCTCGCCAGGGAACCATCGTAGGCACGGGCTCGAAGTGTGTTTGCCCGCCGGCTGGTGAGGACAAGCACCGTATCCTGTCGACCGATGAAATCGTCAAGCCACTCCGTACGGCCACATTCGGCAGAAAGGACGAACATAACCTGCTCATTGTCATAAAGAACAACTGGCAATCCCAGGGCCAGATCACCTACCGCCTTTGCAAAAATGTCCTGACCGTCGAGTGCGCGCGCCATTTGTATTGCCTGTACCTTAGCCACGTGGTCAAATTCACCAAAATCCATTGCCGGCGACAATTACTGTCCGGGCTTCCTATCCTGCCTATCGCAAGTTACCGCCCACTGTCGTAGCACCTCCCGGCAGGCCTCGCGCAACTGGTTCTCGCTGGTAATGACAGAGGCCACCCATTCAACTCCCCATTGGCTTCCTGCCCGCAGGTATATCACGGTATGCCAACCCTGGCAGTCAGAATTCCAGGGTTCAAACCATCACCGCTTCGGGCTGATGGCAATCAGGTCCAGCGACCCTGTCAGCCGATCCCTGCGAGCCTCGCAATCGGCAAAGCGCACCCCGGTCAGATGACGCGCCAGCCAGATGCCCTCATGGTCACCTCACAGGTCGGCAACACAGGGGGCGTCACGCCCAGCTGACGTGTCGCCAGATTGCGACTCCGTTCGAGCTTCTCTACCAGACCCCTCACATCGGCCAGCTTCGGCTTGTGCAGGCCCGTACACTCGGGGTTGGAAGGGAAGCGGATGCCAACCACATAGCCTTTGCTCCTGTTTTCCATTGCGTTGCAAATTGTGCTATCCATGCCCATTGAGAGTGTGACTGAATCGTACATGGGGCACCTCCTCCTTCTTTTCCCAGGCAAGGGGAATGACCAAAGTCCCCTGCGATTTCATGTCGGGACCAGTGAATCGCATGTCATCGGTTATTGCAAGCTGAGCTAGATGGTATCTGTCACGGAGTGGTGGAAAACAGCCTGAATTGGGCCGTTGAATTCACCGGATTCGGTCCGGATGGGCGAAGATTGAAATAGTCATGTAACCATACAGGTTGTGTACACTGACCCGAATCAAACCCGGAATCGTCTGCTTGTTGTTGAAACCCGATCATGTTAGCATCCATTCCATGCGGGTCCGGGCTCCATGACGAATTACTCGTAGACAAGAAAACTTGTTAATGAAAAAGTTCTTGTTGATAATCTTGCTCGCCGGTTGCTCCACTATCGGCGGCCAAACGCCTTCCAATATTGAGGATGCGTGCTCCATAGTGAGGCAAAAGCCTGCATGGAATCGTGCCATGGCAAACACGGAACGGCGCTGGGGAGTCCCAGTCTCGGTTCAAATGGCGATCGTTTACCAGGAAAGCAAATTCGAGGCTCGCGCACGACCGCCCAAGAAATACTTCTTGGGTATAATTCCGAGAGGACACGTCTCCTCTGCCTACGGATACGCTCAGGCCATCGACGGTACCTGGAAGTGGTACAAGGACAGGGCCGGTCGATTTGGGGCCAGGCGCGACAATTACAGCGACGCGGTCGATTTCATTGGCTGGTATTCGAATATCTCGTCAGACCAATTGGGGATAAGCAAGCGAGATGCCGAACGGCTGTACCTTGCCTATCATGAAGGACATGCGGGCTACACTCGTGGCTCTTACAGGAAGAAACCTTGGCTGGTGGAAGTCGCCAAGAGTGTCAACCATGTCGAACGCCGTTATCGGTCGCAACTGAATAGATGCGTCGCTTAGCGTCGTTTGGAGAGCAGAACGTCGAGAATTCCAAACGGCACACCCCATACGGCCCACGCTGGAACCTGGTCCTGTGAATTCAGAAGTGTGCTCACCCTGTTTGCTGCTCGCGTCCAGCCTGACGGGACCAGGAGAACCAGGCATTCAGGATCTCTTGACAGGCGGTGCGATACGACGCATCCAGCTTACCCTGCGCCTACAACGATACAGTCGAATGATCTGGCTGCCATGGTGGCTACCAGTCGACGGGCCTGGAACCAGCCTGCTGCAGAAAAGCATTGCAGGCAATAAACGGATTGGGGCAGGCAAGAAACTTGTCAGCAAAGGCAGGATGCGGTTGCTTGATTACAGAAACGCAGTCATGAGAGGAGACTCCGGAGAGCTGAACATTGTCGAATGCCACGTCGCCCAGCGTAATGATCGCCAGTGGTGCATCCCTGGCGGCAAGGTGACGCAGCACGGCAAGAATCAGGGGGCGCCAGAACGGCAGATGTCCGTGTGACTGGTGCGGGTCAACTGCTACGCTGAATCTGCTGAGTGTAAGAGACGAATTGAGCAGCAACACACCTGAATCTACCCATCGGTCTGCAAGTTGCGCCGGCTCTTCGAGTTGTATCCTGCCGGCTTCAATCGAAGCGAGCATGTCTGGCCACTGTGAAAAGTCGCTTGCCCCCTGACGGCCGCTGCGCGCCTGCACGATCTGCAACAGGAATGCCCGCACACTCTTCGAGAACATCTTGTCGAGTTCGCGCCAGTTTGCGGTGTTGCCAGCCTCGAAAGCCCGGCCTGTCGAAAAGGCTGGGCACGGATAGGGGTCCTGACCCAGCAATACGCAACGAACCTTTGCCGGCCTTATGCCATCAAAGGCTTTGAGCATGTGAGTTCCCTCTGGCTCCCCGGGTAGGCACCTGTTGCGACGACTCGGAAAAACCGGCTCCCAGGATTCCATCACAAGACTTGAACACACCTCGTCAAAGCCGAGGTCGACCAGGCTGGCAATACCGCTCCAGGCTGGATCAATGTCCTTGCGCCAGCCCTGCACGGTTTCGATCAATACGTCTCTCAGGCGTAACAAATGTTGCGGTCCCCTAGCTGCTCCTGTTCGCCTTCCATGTGATTAGTTGACACTAATGTCAACTTCAGAAACAGAGAAAGTTGACACACATGTCAAGTAGTGACCAGGCTGCTTGCACGAAGATGTACCCGAAGAGCTGTCACGGCAACCCGGTATCTGAATGAGGGAGGCAGGTGCTGTTTCCGGTCGACCGGATTTGCTAGGTTTGCGGCGGCGTCCGGCCCCCGGAAGTCCAGGAATCTGGACTATGACCGGAATTGTGGTCAATGGAGAAGTTTCAAACATGACGAAACCGGCATCCAAGGGGAAGGGAATTCCAGCGGAAGCCAGGATTCGGAGTCGAAACGAAGCCAAAATTCTGCATTCAGCAGTACAATTGTTCGCTGCAAAGGGGTTTGATGGCACACGGCTCCGAGAGATTGCCGAACATTGCGGCCTGCCGAGAGCCAACCTCTATTATTATTTCTCGTCAAAGGAAGGCATCTACACGACGCTTATTGAACAGCTTCTCGCCAGGTGGGACCGCGCTTTCGAACATATCCGGGCAGACCGAGAACCGAGCCGGGCGCTCGAAGACTATATATGCGCCAAGCTGGAATACTCTCGCACGCATGCCGTTGAATCCCGGTTCTTCGCCAACGAAATTCTGCGCGGAGGCAAATTTCTTACGCACAGGCACCGCAGCCATATGCAGCAGATTACCGAACAGCGCGCTGAAGTCGTCAGGGGTTGGATACGACAGGGCAAACTGGTTGCCATCGACCCCTATCACCTGTTCATCATGCTTTGGTCGGCAACCCAGTTCTATGCGGATTACGGATTTGTCGCAGCCAGGACGCTTGACAAGCAACGGTTGACCAGGAAAGACTTTGCAACCGCGGCTGAAACCATTGCTGAAACAGTGCTTCATGGTTGCTGTACGGCTGACAAACCCGCTTCCTGCAACGATCCTGCCGCCGACAGCTCAAGGCCCGATTCCAGATGATCAGCTGGCACCCACCTGTTGCCCCCAGAAGTCTTGCGTCAACCGTTGCCCCGATGCCAAACCTTCCTGCTCGAGCACTTCGTGGTTGGGTGCCTGCCGTCTTCGGCATCCCAGATACCTTCGGGGCCTGGTCTACAGAGCCGACTCAATCCGCCGCAACCACCGACATCCAGACGAGTTGGCCTGGTATCGGCCTGCATCTGTATCGATGCCCAATTGTTTGGGAACTGCCTCCGAACTTGTCGGGCTGATTAATCGGGAAAGTGCTCAGTTGGACAGCTGTGCCGGGTCAAACAGGCTCCCTCGCAACCTGACTCCCTCCTGCCACTCTTCAAGTATCAGAGTCGTCTGGCGCCTGTCGTCATCAATATAACTCCAGCCCAGCAACGAAATGGGATCGTTGGAGAAGTAGATCACGGACCGGCCACCCACCAACCTTGAGGTGTGCCTCAAATGGACTTCGCTATAGGTTTCGTCGGTGCGAAATCGGATAAGTAACCTTGGATCTGCGAGATTGACAGACTTGGCAAGCAGTGAGTGCAATCCGGTCCCGGTCAATGGATATTCCGCCGGCCCGGAGTTCGACTTCTTGTCCAGAACAGTGAGGCGCAAACCATTGGCAATAATGCTGATGGCATCCGGACGATTGTATTCCAGACGCATCTTCCATGGCCGGTTGAGGTATATTCGCCCGGTTGAGGTTGTTCCGTCGGCATTGTGTTGGGTGAAGGTCCCCACGGCAGTGGTGAGTCTCTCAAGGTAATCATTGAAATCGTCAAGGGAAACCGGCGGTATTTCGACCGCGGTTTCTGCTCCACCGCTCTCTTGCGCAGCGGCGGTGGTAAATGTGGCCAATACCATGATGAGTGCGGTGCTGATAAGTGCTGTTGACGATCTGGCACGGACAGCGTCGCAGCCGATCATGTAATTATCCTACTCTGGAACAAGAATTTCGCGCTTGCCGACGTGATTTGCCTTGCTGACCAGCCCCTGCTCTTCCATGCGCTCGACAAGCCTGGCTGCCTTGTTGTAGCCAATACTGAGTTTGCGCTGAATATAGGATACTGAAACCCTGCGGTCGCGCAATATTACAGAGACCGCCTGATCATAAGCTTCGTCATCGGACGAGCCGGTTCGTCCGAGTCCAAGTACGGCGTCGATTTCGGCTTCACCTTTTTCATCCGGTCCCTCAATTATTGCAGGATCATAATTCGGTTCGCCAAAAGCCTTCAGGTGGCTGGCGATTGTCTCCACTTCGCGATCCGACACGAAAGGACCATGAACCCTTTCGATCTTGCTGCCGCCGGCCATGTAGAGCATGTCTCCCATTCCGAGCAGCTGTTCGGCCCCCTGTTCGTTGAGAATTGTTCGGCTGTCGATCTTGGATGATACTTGAAACGAAATGCGCGCCGGAAAGTTGGACTTGATGGTTCCGGTGATGACGTCTACCGATGGCCGTTGTGTTGCCATGATTATGTGAATTCCGGCAGCCCGTGCCATTTGCGCCAGTCGCTGAACACAAGCTTCGATCTCCTTGCCGGCCACCATCATCAAGTCGGCCATCTCGTCGACTATGACTACAATGTACGGTAGCGTGTTGGCATCCATCCGCTCGGTTTCGCAAATTGGCTTGCCGGTCTTCTTGTCGACACCGGTCTGCACGGTTCGAACATAGCACTCGCCGCGCTCCTTCATGCTGCTCATGCGGCCATTGTAGCTGGTGATATTGCGAACGTTGAGTTTTGCCATCTCCCGGTAACGTTCTTCCATCTCCGCGACCACCCATTTGAGCGCCACAACTGCCTTCTTTGGATCAGTTACCACTGGGGCAAGCAGGTGTGGTATGCCGTCATAAATGCTGAGTTCGAGCATTTTGGGATCAATCATGATCAAGCGGCACTTTTCTGGCCCCAATCGGTACAGCAGACTCAGGATCATGGTGTTGATCGCCACCGATTTGCCGGACCCCGTCGTACCGGCAATCAGCAAGTGTGGCATCTTGGCCAGATCAACCATCACCGGATCACCGCCAATATTCTTGCCCAGCGCGATAAGCAGGTCTTCCCTGGCATCGCCAAATACACGCTTGGAGACGAGTTCACGCAGATACACGGTTTCGCGTGTCGAGTTTGGCAATTCGATGCCGATAAACGATTCTCCGGGGACGGTTGAGATACGTGCCGACAAGGCCGACATCGATCTGGCGATATCATCTGCAAGACCGATTACCCTGCTGGTCTTTACGCCCGGTGCCGGCTCAAGCTGGTAAAGTGTCACAACAGGTCCGGGACGAACCATTCCGATCTTGCCGCGTACACCATAGTCCTCGAGAACCGACTCCAGCATGCGTGCCATTTGCTCCAACGAGTCATTGCTGTCTCGTACAACCCATGATTCAGCAGGGTCCTTGAGAAGCCTGAGCGGCGGTCCCTGATACGCATTGGATCCGACGTCCAGGCCCAGCGCTGGATGCCTCTCCGAATTGCTCTTGCTACTTTCTGGTCGGCGCCTCTTGACCGGCGAAAACACCCTTGACGTGGCCGTCGGTTCCTCTTTTGGCGGCGACGGGGGCACGACCTTCTCGAACCCTGGAATCTGCTGTTGCTGGCCTTTGCCGATCGGTGTCGCGGTGTCCTTTCCTGCACCCAAGGCCGGCGGCTCGCGGTTGCGGATTGCATCAGTATCCGCTGCCCGAGGGTTGCCAAAAGTGAAAAGACGGACAACAGAACCCAAACCCCTGAAACCACGACGCCTGGATGGCGCGCGCGACTGGCGCAGTTTCGGCTCCGGCTGAGTTTTCTGACGTGCTCCTGCACTGCCAGACAGCAAGGTGGGGGACTCGATGTCCGGTTCGGTTTGCGTGGCCTCGCCGAACGCAACCGGTTCTTTTTTCTTGTCCCTGGATTTCTTGCTGCCCAGGAGCTGAAACGGCAAGGTGAACCAATTCCACACTGTGCTGAAGACAGGAAATCCAAGCATTGACAGTCCGGTCGGCAGCAGGAGGGCGCCGAGCCACAACTGAATCGATCCCTTGGCAGCAGTCGCTTCTCCCCACCATGCATTGAGGATTCCTGCATACGCAACATCACCAACGAATCCTCCAGGATTGTATTTGAACAACGACTCCGGTGCTGTTGCACATAGAATCGACGCGAGGACAACGACCACAGGAATCATGAATGAGCTTGAAATCATGCTGCCGGCACTCTTGCCCAGCACAAATCGTGTTCCCCACACTGCCAGAAAGACTACCATCGACCAGGCTCCTGCGCCGAGCACGACAATCAGAGCGCTGGCTACCGTTGCACCATGCCTTCCCAACCAGTTGTGAACCGGCCTGTCAGACGCCGTAAAGATCGACGGATCGCTTGGCGAGTATGTCATTAGGGCCAGAGCAAGGGTGAATGACAGTGCCATCAGCCCGACTCCGAAAAGCTGAGCAAGCACTGACCTCAACTGCTGTTGCAGGAACTCACCAATGATGTGCTCTTGTTTCTTGACCTCGTAAACCATGTTCAAAAAGCTCCGCTCTTGAGGCAGTCCCCAATTCCTTCAAATCCCCGTTCGAGTTCATCTTCTTCAGCCACCAGTGCCACACGAACATACGGCTTACCTGGATTGATGCCTCTGGCTTCCGTAGCAAAATAGGCCCCCGGCACGGTGCGTATGCCTCTTGTCTTCCACAGGCGAAGGGCGAACTTCTCCCCGTCGCCAACATTCAACCACAGGTATAGGCCTGCCTGAGGCCCGCGAAATCCTTGAAACTCACCAAGGATATCCTCTGCCAATTCATACTTGCTTTGGTACCTTGCCCTGTTGGCTGCAACGTGACCCTCGTCGCGCCAGGCCCTGGCTGCAGCCATTTGCAGTGGAACCGGGGTGGCAGGTTCCGAATAGGAACGAAAGTGTTTCAGGTGTGCGATTGTCTCGCTGCCGCCGACAACAAATCCGGAGCGCAAACCAGGCAGGTTTGATCTCTTGGACAGCGAATTGAACACGACAACGTGCTCTAGACCTACGCCGAGATTGCGCACTGCTTGCAGGATGCTCGGTGGCGCAGTGTCTCTGTATATCTCGGAATAGCATTCGTCCGAGAAGATGCGAAAGTTGTGCTTGACCGCTAGGGCAACCAAGTTTTCAAGATACTCCAGCGACGCAATCGCGCCCTGTGGGTTGGAAGGCGTACACACGAACGCAATCGATGTCTGATCGAGAGTTTCCTTGCCCAGGAACGCAAAGTCCGGGAAAAAGCCGTTCTGCTCGCTGGCTTCGACAAATTCAGGAATGCCCTGACTCGCAACTGTCCCGCCAAGATAGACCTGATAGAATGGGTTGGGGATTAGAACTCGGCCAATACAGCCATCATTGTTACCCGGACACAGCGCTACGCAGAAGTTGAAAAGTGCCTCCCGGGAACCGCAGGTCGAAACAACGTTGGTATCGGCATCCAACTCGACCTGGTAACGGCTGTCAATCCAGTCGCAAATGGCCGTTCTTAGCTCGAATGTGCCACAGGCTGGAGGATATCTGCCAAAGGCGCAACTATTGGCAGAGATTTCTTCGGAAATCCAGGCCGGGAATGCGTGCCGCGGGTCTCCGACGGAAACGTCGATTACGTCACCGCCTGGCGCGTGGGCGTCTAACAATGCGCGCAATTGCCCGAAAGTATAGCTCGGCAGCCTGCCAAACCGTTCTGGAAACTGCATTTCTGCCTCTGGTGTCGGGATCTTGCTGTCCCGTGCTGCTCGTCACTAGCGGCAGATCGCCGAAAGGGCAAGATGCGACATGTTGTGGTATCGGGAACGGCAGGCTGTGTGGCTGAACTGTGACTCATATAGAGAGCAGGGTCAGCTTGCTCCGGGAAGCCGGCTGAACGACAAGTCCAGGAAACACGGAGCGCGCATCCGTTCCAGTCGGCTTGGCGGAGCGATCTGCCGGTGAGAATTGCCGGCTGAACAGGAAGGGTGCGGTGCCTGACGGAATATCTCTGCAGAGAATTCGAATGGCAAGGAAATCCAGAGAGGCTGTACTCAGCGTCGAAAGGACGGAAAGCGACTTCAGAATCTCGCTTTCTCTTCAAGGCGGGCGGTTGATTTCAATGTGGTACCGATGAAGGCGGCGGGCAAAGAGAAATTTGGAGTTGATGAGATGTAAGAATTGTCGAATGGTATCATGTTGCCGCGGCTGGAGACTACAGGATACGCGCCCCTGGTTTGGAACTGGGGTGGAGGCGGCGCTGGGTCCCCATCACAGCAAGCGGTCAACGACGTTCTGACGTTTCCGGATAGAAGACCCCGGGCATTCCACTGCCTTACCCGGAAGAAGGCACCGAAGGCGACGTCGGTATTTACCGGGATATCAGGCATGCGAAGGTGTTCGTTGAGGTGATGTTCGAGGGTGACGGCATGTGTGCGTATTTTGCCGTTCGCGGAGTGCCTGGAAATCTAGAAGAGAAATACGGCAATGACAGTGTGAATGTGACTGGTCCTTGGCCAGAGGACGGGCTGCGAGTCTTGCGAATTCAGAATCAGGCCTGAGGCCGGCAATCTCATGTCGTGTACATGTTTGGAGCTGGAGGCTTGATACGGCCAAGGGGACTGCAAGTGCGCTCGCCATCGCCAGCGGTTTCCCGACTGCGCGCGGGATCGCGAATCGGTCAGTGAGCACTCGCCTGGACCGGTAGCTGATACAGAAATCCTGGTATGCACTCTCTTCTGAGAACAACCGGTTGACCGTGACGGCAAACTGAAGCCTGCATATTTTCGCCCCTATCCTGCAACTAGGGGTTTCTTCGTAGATCGCGTGCTTTTGCCGGGTTCTGAGCCTTTGAAGGCAAGCAAGGGCAACGATGCACGTTATAACTGCTACCTACGGTTCATTGCGACCCGTGCCGGGGACGTCCGGAAACTGAAGGGCGACGGGAAACGACTGTTCTTTGTTTATGACTCGGGCACCGTCGAGAACACCTTGCACGCCGACATTTGTCAGAACGTGTATGTTGAACGAGGTGCCCGGAACCGAAAAACCCGTTTGATGGATTGCGCAGGGCAGCTCCGGTACAGTTTCGAAAAGCCCCTGCCTGCGCCCCCAAAGGCGTTAATCTGAAGAAACATTTCAATACATCGGGGAAGACTGTCATTCAGTAGCGGATTTGCGTGATGATAATCTTCGCTCACCGCATCGAAGCTGGTGGACCCATCAGAAGGTTTGTCCGCAGCTCGGCCGTTATTCGTGTACCTTCAACACTGCTGGAGGCCTTTTCCGAACAGGATCACACCATGATGGCGGGTGCACGCACGTCTCGACCTCGGGCCCGGGTCTTGAACTTCAGCCTGCGCGGGGGACCGCTGATTGCCAGGGGGCTGGACCGAGTCTTGCGTCAGGCGACTGTGATTCCGATCGAAGGAGCCAGCGACAGCCCGCGAAGGCACAAGGGGCCCGATGCCCAAGAATATCAGAACCAATGCGACCACTGCGGCCCGGCCGCGCATGACTGCAATGATCCGAGGATAGTGTTTGCCAGGAAGATAGTCGTAGTGGGTCGCCTCGGAAGGGATCTTCAAGGCCTCGATACCCGGACGCATGAGGACCAGAGCATAGCCGGCATCGGTCTACGCCGAGGTGGCATACGTGTGAAGTCCAATGTTCCTCTTGCCGATCTGGTTCCTGCCAATCACCTGCAAGCCGCTACATCCGGGACAGGTGGCATTGTTCAGACCCGTGCCATCTTGGATCGCAAACACTTTCTCTTGACCACGTATGCGCCTTTTGTTCCGCGCGAGGCGGGACGTTACCTCCGACTCGGCTGGCTTCTCGATCATGTGGCAGAAGGCAATGAACGCCGTGCTGTCAGCAGCGCCATGCGGCCTGCAACTTGAGACGAACAGCCAGCAGAGCCGTCGATTGTCGAGCAAGGCAGGGCAATTGCTTGCAGTTTACTGAATTCAGATGAACGTGGTAAATGGTCCGGATGGATGTGCTCGGCGGCGACATATCTGGTTGCGCCGGACCACTCTCAATGAATGACCACTCATACTGCTGGACATGGAGGTCGACCTGGAAACGCCTGGTATCCTTGTTCTGGGAAACAGCCGCGGCAGTACAGCGCTAGCGGAGTTGCTCGGTGACAGTGGAGAATTTTCAATACACGTGGCCGATGATGCCACTTCAGCTTCGCAGTGTGTTGCGGAGTATGACATTGCCGTATGCATCTGGTGCAATGACTGGACAGATGATTGGCTGCCGGCAAGCGCTGGAGGAAACATGAGACATCTTGCCCTGTTGCAGAAACCCAATGACCTTGCCTCCAGGCAACCTGCTCAAGAATTTGACGAGAGTCTGTCCTGTCCTGTTTCTCTGTTCGATCTGTTGGCCAGCCTGCGATCCCTGTTGCGGAAACATGAGCAGAAAGCTGGTCTCAAATACATGGTTGGGAGTCGGTCCGTTGATTCCGGTGCAATGCACGTCGAGGACGCAATGGGCCGTACGACCCGTTTGACCAGATTGGAGCTAAAACTCTTGAACGAGCTGTATCGGAATGTCGGAACGGTGATCAACCGGGCGACATTGTTGCAGCGGGTATGGGGCTATAAGGCAAACGTACAAACCGCGACCCTGGATACACACATCTACAGCTTGCGCCAGAAACTTGAGGACGACCCGGGCCAGCCAGCGCATATCGTTGCCGCAGAGGGAGGCTATTTACTCCATCTCGAGTCGGATCCTGAGTCATAAGCTCAAGAATGCGGATATTATCCGTTTCACACACTCATTTTTCTTGTTTCAAACGGCAGTTCAGGAACCAGGACGCTGTCCCTGCGCCTATGCCCTACCTTTGCTGGACCGCGATGGAGAGGGGGAACGTCCGCCTGGGATGGGTTCGCAGCGGCGGGCCAGCCTGGGTTGGAAGCCGTTTTGCCCTCACCGATAAGGGTGCGACGGAAAACAGCAGAACCCGCAGTCAGTTCCGGCAACACGCCCGCTTCCTCCAGCGCAGCCTCCAACTTGGAGCCCATCGGCGTGCCTGTACTCGGCACAGGTTGCCGGGGTCCTGGACAGGCTCATCACAACCATATGCGGCTCAAGCTCAGTGGAAGAGCATGTCTTCCGGTTGCCCGCGGTTCAGGTCATGGCCGTCAAAGCCGCCCATCGGCAGCAGGATATTATCCTCGACAATTGGTAGAATAGCGGTCAGTGTTCGCCTATTGTGGACTTATGGAACAGGCTCACACACCCGCCGCAAGGCTGAATGCTACAATTCGAAGCTGCTCACTGAACAGCGGAATACGGCGTTTGGAATACGGACAATTCCTTCGCTGAAATGAAGTTCAAGATTGCCACCTGGAACATCAACTCGGTCCGGCTACGCGAGGTGCTGGTTTGCGAATTCCTTCGCCAGCACAGCCCGGACGTCCTTTGTCTTCAGGAAACGAAGTCACTGGCTGATCTGGTGCCGACAAAACAGTTCAGATCACTGGGATATGAGCACATCGCCATCCGAGGACAAAAGGGATACAACGGCGTCATGGTCCTGTCGCTGCACGCATTCGCTGAAGAGTCCTGCGTGGACTTCCTTCGCAATCGGTCGGCAAGACATTTGTCGGTAAGCCTCGGCAACGGGATCAGCATCGAAAACTGCTATGTGCCTGCAGGCGGTGCTGTACCCGATCGGGAGGCCAACCCAAAATTCGGCGAGAAGCTGGATTTTCTGGCAGCGATGAAGTTGCTGTTCAGTGATCCTCCGCGACAACAAACCGTCCTGGTCGGAGATCTCAATGTAGCCCCGCTTGAAGACGATGTCTGGTCGCACCGCCAGCTCTTGAAGGTCGTCAGCCATACACCTGTCGAGGTGGAGGCACTTGCCGACATCATGGCAGCAGGTGACTGGGTAGACATTACACGCAAGCATATTCCAGACGGAAAACTGTATTCCTGGTGGTCCTATAGAGCTCGCGACTGGAGGGCGTCCGACCGCGGGCGGCGCCTTGACCACATCTGGGCTACCCGCGATATGGCCGCTTCCTCTTTGTCGGCGCGCATTCTACGCTCTGTTCGCGGCTGGGAAAGGCCTTCCGACCACGCCCCGGTCATGGCCACCTTCGACCTTTAGCCAGCAACCCTGATTCAATCAGAAATCGCCCGGGTCGAACGGAGTGCTGCCTAGCTGTTGTACATCTTGATGTACACTCCCATATCCAAGGGGTTCCCGGATTAGGAGAAACTTAGAGATGCTAGGATTCGAGAATACCAGTGCCAGCCACGTCAAGGAAGGGTCGGAAGCGACATTCATGCAGGATGTCGTGGAAGCCAGCAAGTCCGTTCCGGTGCTGGCCTACTTTACCGCAAAATGGTGCGGTCCTTGCAAGACCCTGGGGCCTCAGATTGAGGCCGCCGTCAATGAGGCGAGTGGCCGCATCAAGCTTGTCCGCATTGATGTCGACGCCAACCGCAATATAGCAGCGCGATTGGGAGTACAGTCGGTTCCGGCAGTTTTTGCATTTGCGGACGGTCAGCCAATCGACGGTTTTGCTGGCGCCCAGCAGCGCTCTGCGATCAACAGGTTCATCAAGAAAATTCTCGATGCCAAAGGAGGAGATGGCGCCGAGAGTGGGCTGGAACAGGCGGAACAACTCCTTGACCAGGGAGCTCTTGTCGAGGCGAACCATTTGTTTTCCTCCATTCTTGCGAAGGAACCGGAGAATGCCGCTGCCTTTGCCGGTCTGATCAAGACGCATATCGAATTCAACGACCATGAAAGAGCTGAAAGCCTGTTAAAGTCGGTGCCGAAAGCGATTGCTACCTCTCAACAAATTGAATCTGCCAGGGCCAGTCTGGAGCTGGCGAAACAGGCACGTGCAGCAGGACCGATCAACAGCTTGCTGCAAAGGCTTGATGTTTCACCTGACGACCATCAGGCACGATTGGAACTGGCTATTGCCATGCATGCCAGTGGCGACGTCGACCTTGCTATAGAGCAGCTACTGGAGCTATTCAGGCGAGACCGGGAGTGGAACGATGGAGCCGCAAAACAGCAGTTGTTCCGCATTTTTGAATCGCTCAAGCCAAACGACCCATTGGTGTTGCGCGCCCGGCGACGATTGTCATCGTTGATCTTCGCCTGATCGGCAACCTGAAATGGATGATCGGGAGAGCATTGAGCAAAACGTTCTTGATGTATTGGTTTGCCCGCTGACCCACGGGCAATTGCTCTACGATGCGCGGCGTCAGGAACTTGTGTCCAAGTCGGCAAAACTCGCCTATCCCATTCGCGACGGCATTCCGATCATGCTTCCTGACGAAGCTCGCCGCATAGAATGAGCAATGATGAAAGCTACCCGAGGGTGGTCAAGGCATTTCACCTCGCAACAGCATGGGGATGTCGCCTGACATGCCGGCTGCGTGTCGCAAGATCGCGCGGCGCAACTGGGGTGAGTGATTGATGACCGTAGTACCGGCGAGACGAAGCAATTCGAAAAGGCGGTTATTGTTTGAGTAGAGCCAGTTGAAGCTGTCGGTCGCGGTTACAATGGTCATTGAATCGAAGCGCCGCCATCTTGCGTAGCGCTCGAGTACATCGGAACTGCCGATATCTTCTCCTCGTCTCAGCGCCTCGACAAGCACTTCCACCAGTGCCACCACATCGCGCAGCCCATAATTCAATCCTTGCCCTGCGAGTGGATGGATTTGGCGTACCGCATCTCCGGCCAGCGCCAGACGTTGATCACAAAGCTGGCGCGAGAAAGACATGGCCAGCGGCCAGCCCTGGCGACGCCCAGAAAGTTCCAGCTGTCCGCGAAAACCTCCGAACGCTGGCAGCAATTCGGCAAGAAAGCCGGCGTCGGAAAGCGTACCCAGGTACCTTGCTCTCTCCAATGATTCTGTCCACACAACGCTTGAGAGATTTCCCGGAAGTGGCAATATGGCAATCGGTCCCGACGGCATAAAGAACTGGTGAGCAATTCCGTCATGCGGATACTCATGCCGCACGGTGCAGGTTACTGCGCCCTGTCCGTAATCTTTCTTGTGAAATCTGAATCCATTCGCCCTGGCCAGTGCGCGGCTGGCCCCGTCACAGGCGATGGCACATCTGGCGATCAGTTCGTCCCCACAATCGGTAAACAGGCTGATATGTGCAGGCTTCACTTCGGTGCGTACAATTTGCGTCGGTGCGAGGCGCTGAACAAGTGCCGAGAGGCTGACCACACTATTGATCTCCTGTTGCAGAAACCTCTCCTCGATCATGTAGCCGAAATTCTCACAACCAATGTCTCCGGCCTTGAATTCCAGCACCCAGGGTCTGGCTCCTTGACCTGGCAACCCTTCCGACACCTTGACCTCGTTTATCGGTTGGCCTTGTCCAGCCAGCACATTTTGAGAAAACACGGCCTGGAGCAGATTCGATGAACCCACCGACAACGCAAATGCACGACCAGTATCGGCAGGTTGTGGATGGTGTGTGATCGGCATTCGTTCACAGAGACCAACCTGCAATCCGTTACTGGCAAGCGTTGCTGCGAGCGTAGACCCGACTAGCCCACCACCAATGACTGCGACATCAAACTCTGTATTCACGCTGGCCCCCGGATTTTCGCCTGCATGGCATGCGAATTGCTATTGTAATGGTTCTACTTGCCGACGCATCGAACCCGAAGCCTTGCCACCGGCAACAAGCTGGTCCACACGTCAGGCGGGAGCATGATGTCCGACACCGGCAACTGCCCAAGTGAAGGGTTCGAACGCCCGGAATAATGAACTGTGTCTGTTACTCTTGGGCCAACAATAGTGTTCGGACTAACCTTCCAGGCCTCTGCCTTTCAACAGAGAATTGGTCCGAGGCAGGAAACACTTGGCAACCAGGTCAGTTCGGGGGGCCGAATCTCAGCCTGTACCCGCCTGCGCAGGTTTCAAGATAGCCCGGATGTTTCGGGTCCTTTTCCAGTTTCTTGCGCAGCCGATAGATGTGCGTTTCCAGAGTATGACTCTTGATTGCAGAGCCGAAGTTCCAGATTTCGCTGAGCAGTTCCGGTCTGGGTACGGTCAGGCCTCGGGCCCTGTAAAGCGTCAGCAGCAGATGCATTTCCTTTTTGGTCAGATTCTCGTGCAGCGACTGTTGCACCAGTTGCTGTCTTTCCGGGCAAAGCAGCCAGGGCCCGATCCTCAACTCTGCCTGTCCGGCCCTTTCATGTTGTCGCAGCAGACTTTCCAGCCGTGACAGAAAGACGTGGTCGTCAAATGGTTTTCGCAAATAGTCATTGGCGCCACCGTAGAGGCAATTGGCTTCGTCATCAGCTGAGAGCGCCTCACCGGTTACTATCATTATCGGGAAAGTATGATCTCGCCGACGCAATTCCTTGCACAGTTTCAAACCATTATGCTCGGGCTTATAGCCCGGCGAAGCCGGGAAGTGATAGTCAATCACGGCCACATTGACTGGTTCCCCGCTACTGCATTCAAGGGCATCCTCAAGATTGTCGGATTGCAGTATCTTGCTGGTACGATAAGCGACGAAATTGTCTCCTTCAAGCAATCTGCAAATAGCCTGGCGATGCATTCGGTCGTCTTCGACAACCAGAGCCGTAACCGGCGCCTTGCCTGGCCTGTTATCGGTTCCGTCTGTCAACTCAGCCTCCAAACATGTTGCATTCGGTTGCTTGCCAGGCGTGCTAGTGGTTTCGGGTCCGAAAGGCCAGTTGCGAATCCACGAGGATTTCAGTTCCTGGTTGCCTGTTCGTCAGAATATCGCCTGGTGCTTGCCAGGGACTAGTCTGGTGCCTGCATCCGGGCGGGAGCTGCCTGGTAATTCAGTCGGTAGCCTCCCGGCTCCGCCTTGTTTCCCCCCTTGCCGGGGACAAAGACAATCGAATTTGGCCATCCCTCGATACTCAGGCTGGCGCGCAGACGCCCGACCGTGGTTGCGACCGTATTGGTGTTGTAATCGTTCTGGCCCCAAACGGATTTAAGCAATTCACTCTTGGTGACCGAACGTCCGCCCACGGTCAGCAGGTGATTGAGTATGCTGGCCTCCTTGGGGGCCAACTTGCGTGAGGTATAGCGCCCGAAATTCTTTACTCCCGCATCGGCGCGTAGCCGCAATCGGCTGTGTTGCTGGTCATAAAGCCACGGTCCCACAATCAACTTGGCAGACCGCGTAAACTGCGTCCGCATCAACAGATTCTTTGTTTTGGCGAGAACCAGTCTGAACAGGTCCGGTGACAGCTTGTTCACATAGTCGATGCTACCGCACATTCGAAGCATGTCGGACTCATCAAACGGAGCGCTGTCCTGGAGCGCCGTAATGACCAGGACCGGGGTCTTGAAACCTCCCTCCCTCAATTCATCAATGATTTCCCTGGCCTGAAATGTAGCGCGCACGCCTAGCCTGGCAGGAATGCAGTCGTCGAGAATCACGAGATCTGGGGGCGAAGATCTGATGGCTTCTAGTGCTTCGACCCGATTGCCGGCTTGCCCGATGTTGCTGATCTTCAAGTTCTTGAAGTCCTGCTCTGAAAGCAGTCGGTTTACAAGTTCCTGACGAAAGCCCGGATCATCTTCGACGACAAAAAGATTGACTGGATATCTTTGCGCCGCTGAATCTAAGTTCTGATTCACAATACCTCCTGAAATCGCGACAGCACGAATACCGACCCTGTACAATTTGAGAATTTGTCGTGCGATTCCAAGTAACAACTGCGTTAGCTCGCCGGAGCCACCGATAGCGCAAGTTCGCAACAAGTCATCGAAAACTCGCAGCGGGCGGTGCACCCGCCTTGCCTTCATCACCGGTCTCGACATCAACGCCGGAGATGTCGGCGATCTGGCCGCCTGTGGCAGAGCCCGCTGGAAGATAGAGAATGTGGCCCTCAATTCGCTGGTCAATTTCGGCAATCACTTGCGGCAAATCTTCGGGGTCTGGCAAGGATACACTGTTGACGGCGCCGGTGACGCGCACACCTTTGGCTTTCGCCATGCAGGCCATATGCGAAATGGCCGAAACACGGCGGCAGAAAGCCCGCACTGCGGCCAAAACCCGTCAGGCGAAAGGCCGCCGCGACCCGGCTTGAGTGCCGACACGCCTGGCTACATCATTTCCCGATCACCAATCCCGAAAACCGGTACAACCGCTGGCAGCAAAGAAACATGCCATAATGAGATCTGTTGCCTTTGCGAAGCAGGCCTGGCGCGTTCCCTCGGGACGCTCCGGAGCCGGCAGCAGCGGGCCCCGGAACCTGGGGGTGCGGCAGGCCATCGCGACCGGCCGCTGCGATTTCTCGCCCCCGGATCTTCGGGACAACACCTGAAACTGGCTCCGGCGACAGTGTCGCTGAGCGACGTCGTGCCATCGACATGGACGATGCCCTCGCTGACGGCCTCGACAATGAGTTCGAGCCCCTCCGCGGCCTGATAAAGCAGCCAACCGGTCTCTAGCGGCCCGCTTCAACGTGACTTGGTCAGGAGCGGGTTTTCCAAACTGCTACGGCTAGTTTGCCGGAATGTAGTTCATAGGATTGCCGTCTTCATCCTGGTTGACCATGTAGTACTGATCCTCAGACGTGTCGAAGATAAGAAATCCTTCCTTCCCTGCAGGCTTGGTCTGTTCTCCCCATGGCGCTTGTATGGTGATGGTTTCGTCTATCCCGTAACCGATATCCGAGAACCTGATCATGTCTACCGGTACCGTTTTCAGCGCCCCGACAAGAGACGGGTGCCGTGAGTTGAGCATCTGCATGACATCGGGCACACCCTCAAGGCGACCGATCAGCTTTTGGTTTTTTTCGATCACTTGCTCGACTGCGACAGTCTGATAGCTTGAGTCGAAAGTTTCCTTGCCGATTATGTAAAAGTCCGGACCGCTGCCTGTCATTTGCAAGGCCACGATGCTGCCAATGTTCTCTGCAAGATAGGCCGCTGTGTAGCCGGTTTGATCAACGCTGCCCAACGCGCTCCGGATTGCCTCCGGGAGATCTTCGATTTGGTCACTCTCTAGTTTCCACCCGAGTATCGGCCGATCTTTGACAAATGCCGCCATCATCGGGTTTGAATTGGCAATGCGATCGCGCAATTCCGCTTGTGTGCGAACCGCAACGTCTTCGGAAAAGGCGATCTCAACACTTGCCATCCATCCGAAAAAGCAAGCGACTGCGACGACTGCAATTGTTCCTACGCTGCGGGGAAATTGTTGGGGGAAAAACAGGTTCATATCGATCTTCCTTCTATGGCTTGTGGCATAAGAACGGTCACTTCAGGATTGAGCAAGAGGCGTCTACATCGTCATGAGAACGGAGAAAGCACTACACCGAATCCAGGCAATCAAGTGATTCTGCACTTGAGGCCACAATCGTTGTAGATGTCAATTGCACCTGTTGCAAGAGTGCCTATCCTGGAATGCTGGAGCATCCTGATCTGAAGTGTAGTGAAAACCCCTGCAAAAAGACGGTAGCACCGCAGAGAATGGCCGCAACAATCGCTCGGGTTGACAGCGGTCAACGCGGTAATGATGAATGCTCTTGCCCTTATGAATGGGAACCGGTGTGGCGAGAATATATCACCGCTGTGGCAGTCGCAGAGTTTCCGCCATGGAACACAAGTGTTCGGCGCGCCTCGGTGAACCCGGCGCATGTGGCATTGGCGCAAGGCGAGCTACAGGACACATTGAAAACCGTGTTCCCCAAAGAGTAACGGTACATATTCCATGAAGTTATTGCGTCTCTAGCGAGAATGAGCGATGCCACATGGCTGTGTCAGCTGAGTGATGTACTTGCATCATCAGAACATGACGCGATTAGCTTGAGTCAGACTTCCAGCCTGGAAATATTCGAACCGGATGAGGAAAACCTGCATGAGCAGTTCAGTCGAGTCCTACTCTCTGCCTGGGGTCCAAACCGGGTTGGAAGGGGCAGATAAACCGGCGGCATTCTACCTGACCGCTTTGGCCCGACGGAGAATAGCTCATGGCTGATTCCAGACAGCACTATGGACTGACACGCGGCCTTACGAACTATGGAGACCGTGGATTTGCACTCTATCTTCGCAGGTCCTTTGCAAAGTCGATGGGCTACAGCGACGCAATGCTAGCCCGACCGACCATCGGCATTGCCAATACATCAAGCGGTTTCAACAACTGCCACCGCCATTTTCCGGAATTGCTACAGGCTGCAAGCCGCGGCGTACTCGCGGCTGGCGGGCTACCGGTAGAATTTCCCACCATTTCACTTGGAGAGGTGTTTCTTAACCCGACCAGCCTGAAGTTTCGCAATCTGATGTCAATGGATACCGAGGAGATGATTCGTGCCCAGCCGATCGACGCAGTTATCCTGATGGGTGGTTGTGACAAAACCGTACCAGCTCAGCTGATGGGTGCCGCATCGGCAGGAATACCTGCCATACAGCTGGTTGCAGGGCCAATGTTGACCGGTCGTCATGAAGGTGAGCGCCTCGGTGCCTGCACAGACTGCCGCAGGTTCTGGGCGCGGTATCGGGCTGGCGCTGTTGATGAAAGGCAGATTGCAGCCGTCGAAGGTCGGCTGGCCGTCACAGCCGGCACTTGTGCGGTAATGGGGACGGCCAGCACTATGGCCTGCCTGACGGAAACACTTGGCATGCTGCTGCCAGGCACTGCGGCCATTCCCGCGGTTCATTCGGATCGCTTGCGCGCCGCCGAGGCGACTGGTGCGGCGGCTGTTGACCTGATCGCCAGAAACCTGACTCCCGACAAGATCATTACACCGGAGGCGGTGGAGAATGCCTTGCGTGTGTTGCTGGCAGTTGGCGGTTCAACCAATGCTATTATCCATCTCACGGCCATTGCAGGTCGACTTGGGATCACAGTTTCGCTGCATGATCTAAACAGGTTGAGTGACTCGACGCCGGTTCTCGTCGATCTCAAGCCTGTGGGGTCTGGATACATGGAGGACTTTTTTGCCGCAGGTGGCATGAGTGCGGTTCTCCAGGAACTGCGTCCATTACTGAATCTCGAGTGCCTGTCCGTCGTTGGTGAGACACTGGGCGAAAGACTGGACGCCGAACGAAATTCCAGGATTGATCGGGAGATCATTTCCAGCCTTGATGCCCCGCGCCAAAAGGAAGGTGGCCTGGTTGCCCTGTTCGGAAATCTTGCTCCTCGCGGGGCTATAATGAAACGTGCAGCCGCCGATCGTCGCCTGTTCGAAAGGGAAGCACGAGCCGTGGTATTTTCGTCACTGGAGGACCTTGATGCGCGCATTGACGACCCGGAACTGGATGTCACGCCAGAGGACGCGCTTGTTCTGCAGAATGCCGGCCCGAGCAGTCCGTCAGGTATGCCCGAAGCTGGTTATCTGCCTATCCCGGTTCGCCTCGCAAAGTCCGGCGTCAAGGATATGATCAGAATTTCGGACGCTCGAATGAGCGGCACCGCCTTTGGCACAATCATACTTCACGTCTCTCCTGAAGCAGCAAAAGGCGGCCCCCTGGCATTGGTTCGCACGGGAGACAGAATTCGCCTGAGTGTTGCCAGTCGTCGCCTTGACCTGATGGTCGAGGAAAGCGAACTGCGCCGGAGAGCCGGGGCATTGGAGGTGACTCGTCCCGCAGCCGCAGCCCGTGGTTATTCGAAGTTGTACCTCGATTCGGTATTGCAGGCTGACGAAGGGTGTGATTTCAACTTCCTCAGGGGATGAATGTGCTGACCTGGCGGTTGCCTGACCTCTGAATTCTTCCCTTCACCTGCACGCACTGATTTGCGAATACCAACTGGCTGTGGGATGCGTACAGGGCGTCCTCGAATTGGCAAGTCTTGCATCTGGTACCCGACGCGGTAATATTGGCTTGCGCTAGTTGATGAGAGCGTCGTGGAGCATGAAAGAGCGAGTGATGCGGTCTGTCGACTATAGGTGGACCTGACCTGAAACGCTGCCCCGGTGACTTCGCAGGAAGACTGGTTGCGACATTGACCGCCGCGTGGCTTTGAAAGCCATACATTCGCATTTGATGGTCTTGCACGCTATGGCCTACTACTCCGTATTGTATCGTTTCATGTCCCTCTGTCGGTAGCACAGGCTTGAATTATGAAATTGCAGTTCATATGAATTCATGGAGACTTGTTAGGGGGCCTGACGGGAAATGCTAGCTACGGAAGCCAAGTTCGGTATTGGGCAAATCGTTCGGCATCGCCGCTTCGACTTTCGGGGAGTGATTTTCGACATCGATCCCGAGTTCGCCAACACAGAGGAATGGTGGCAGTCCATTCCCGAAGAAATTCGGCCCAAGAAGGAGCAGCCCTACTATTCCCTGCTCGCTGAAAACGGCACCAACTATTATGTCGCATATGTGTCGGAACAAAATCTGGTTGTCGACGAGTCGGGTCAGCCGGTTCTTCATCCGGCCGTGGACAATTTGTTTGGCGATCTGTCCGACGGCTGCTACGAACTGTCAACCGCCCTTAATTGATCATTCGTTGCGAGCAGGAAACTCAGGATAGAACAACTCTCACCCCGATTCCGGACAAATGGAGTCAATGTTAGGCGTGAGAGGGAACTCCTTATCCCATTATCTCTGATGCCACGGGCTTTCCCTGCAACAATTCAGAAGAGCCCCCATGATCACATCCACCATAGCCCTTTTCTGCTGTTTCAACGATTTTGGCCTCGTCTAAGAGGGTTGGAAAAGCGGCGGCTCGTGGTCACAACCACAGCCGACACCCTTGAGTGAGCCGCGCTATGTTACGAATTCTGCCCAGTCCGGTCACCTGCTGCTAGGGCAAACCAGGCATCAAGGTGAAAAACTGGTCTGCTTATCCATAACCCGGGTTGTCCTGTGACAGCCGCGAACATGCGCTGTGTGGTGTCCACCTGTGGCACGAATTGCAACTCATGCTTGATGCCGACAACAATACCTGTGCCCGCCAGCGGACAAAGCTGTTACTGGAAGTCGCCCGCCAATCGAGCCAGAGCCAAAACATGACGTTGATCCGCTAAACGTGAAAAGCCGCGCGCAAGCTCTACCGGACCGTCCTCTCCAATGGATAAAGGGGACATCCCGAAATCACTGCCCTGCACAACTGGCAGGCACGCCCGGACCGCCAAGTCACATGCCAAAATCTCACACTTATCCCTTGCCAAAGGCATGCGCGAGATCCTGTGTTTCGCCCGCCAGGCCAATGTGGCCCATACGGTATGCTTTGCCTACTGCGGAGTTGCCAGTTATCATCAAGTCGATGAACCACGTGAGTTACAACCCGCAAAATGACATTGAATTGGCTCTCTACGACAAGACCATCAAGACGATACTGGCATAGATGCTTTGATCAGGCAATGGGACGGAGCAGTAGCCAAGAAAGGTTGTATTGGTTCATTTCTTGGTGAGCTTCGGGCCAGCATAAACCACAAACACTGGCTCACCTGCCTGGATCGGCCACGAGAAGTGGAGACGCAAGGTCTGGTGCCGCACCTTTCCGTGCCAACCGCACAACTTGCTATCACTGTCTCCGGGTATTCTAAATGTCAGTTCATTGCGAAAGCGGTTCTTTTCGGAATCAGACGAATCAGAAAACCAAGCCCTGTCACCCGTGAAAAACTCCCTATATATGCGGTGGCCGTCGGAATTGCGCCTGCCATCGGTGTCGAATGCCAGTGCTAGCCGATTGAGTATTTTGAGAAGCCTGCGAAAGCTATCGGCTGCGCACTTAGAGTACGGGACACCGTCAAGAGGTTCGAAACAATCTTCTGCAAAACATAATCCCGCAAAACTGGCTCTTGATTCCTCTTGCAAGTCAGTCCATGAGCTTATGGGAATGGGCTTTTGCTTTAACACCTCTTCGAGTGTTTGCACACTCCAGCAGTTTTCGATTTTACACTCAACCGGCTCTTGGTCATTTTCACGCAATACGACCTTTACTGGAGAATAGTTCCAGTCCGTGGGCTCCAAACTGACCAGACTACAGTCAACATCCTGATGTCTCATGGAGGCCGCATATCCTGCGGCTATTTCGGTTACAATCTCGCCATTACATTCGTACCAGTCGCCCGGACGGTGTTGATGCGGGTGGAAGTTATTTGTCATCCAGCGCATGAATGCTCGCTCTATACTCTTGTTAGGGAAACTTCCGACTACTTGCCCCATCGGACTGCCTGGCATGGGGCAGCGCGCCGGCAATTTGTGATGGGAATAGATTTGGTGGCGAAATTGTTTTGCGGTTCTGCACAAGCCCATGAGCCGTGTAATGGCATCATGAAAGTCCCTTGCGGTGTGGAACTGCTCATGAAATGACAGGTCGTTCGCCAAGAGCTCCATTTCAGCTCCACCCAGCGAAGAAGTTCATGTCGATGTCAATTTGATCAAAAAATCCATCTGGCCAATTGTCGATGTTTCCATTGGCATCAATGTCCGGGCTTTCTACTTGCGGTATACTGTCTCCTTTCGTCTCGGTGCGTGGCCTGAAATAGTAAATCGCAACATTTTCGCTTGACAGTGTATCCGTTCTGACGGCACGGCGAATGCCATTCAGCACATGATCACTATGAGTTTCTACTATCACCTGAACACCTGCGGATGCTGCCTGTGCCAAGAATCGGCCGATTGCTCCCTGGGCCGCAGGGTGTAGATGGATCTCCGGATTCTCGACCATGATGGTATCACCCTCCGATGCCGACAATACGGCTGTCACGATGGGGAGAATCTGCGTTATCCCAAAACCCGTATTCCCGGGGCGCAGGAAGTCTGTTTCTCTTGAAGTACGAATTCCCAGTGTGACGGCATTGGCACGCCGAACCTGCTCAATTTCCATCCCAAAACCAGGGAAGAATTTAGCCATCCATGATTCGACCTGACGCAACAATGTCGGAGGCGTTTGTTCGTCCCGAAGCTCTCTGAGAACTGGGTAGTCTCGACCAGAGTGGAGTACGCTGGCTGTATACTCGCCTCTCGGTCCCACTACCGATGTCAACTGAGGGTCGTCTAATCGATACTGTTCCCGCGGGCCGAGCCTTTCTGCCGTAAGGAAGGTGAGGCGGCATAAACGCTCGGCTAATGGATGACTGCTAACATGCCTAGGCAACAGACGATGCAAACCAGTATTGTCGTCTAGGTCCCAATCTTCGAAAGTTGGCGCTTCTCCCCATGCTCGCTTAACCGCCAAGGACATTTCGGAGCGATCACCTGCGAACACCCACCCGAATCGCGTCGACTCGTCATCAAACAAACATATCTCGCATTCTCTGCGTCCGTAAACTTGATCGATTGTATCCGCTGCAGTACCAAGACGAACAGTTGCGCCATTCAACACAAGGTGCGACGACCACTCATGTTCGCGCATCGTTTGGTTCAAGAGGGCCAAGGCCTGCATTACCGATGATTTGCCGCTCGCGTTCCCACCTGACAAAAGAGTCAAGGGAAGCATCTGCAACTTAAGCGTTTCAAAGCATTTGAAACGCTTCAGATCAATGCGAGATAGCACCAAACACCTCACACTGCATCTTCTGTACCATATTGAAGCGCTTGTGGACCCATTTGGTATTACCAGTACTATGGGAAATTGCCTTATTGAATTCTTCGTTATTCAGAAGATCCTTGATTGAACTGCGGATAGTGTCTGCCAACAGGTCTGTCTTAGATCTGTCTACGCGTGACAATCCTGTTGTCATGACATCCCAGAATGCCGCGTTCAGCACGCTTCGTCCTTCATTCTCGTTTAGGATACTCTTTCGGAATGCATGCCGATCAAAAAGCGCGAAGTTGTTGTCAAGGCTCCGACGGAAATCTGCCGACAGTCTCGACAATTCAGCAGTTCCCATGTCGTTCATTTTCCGCAAGCATTTTGCCAGGAAATCGTCCATGTCGCCGCTGTATTTATTGATATCGAGGAGTTGAAAGGCGCAAAAGCGATTGACGAATTCTCGGTCTCTCATGAGCTTGGTACCCAGGCTTTCCCCGGTTGCTCTTTTGAAGATCTCGGTCTCGGCCTCCTTCTTCAAGAACCGTGTACCCTCACCCATGTACAAACAGTTGCGCATTTGCTGTCGGGTTAGAGGAACACCACCGTTGACTCTTTCGAAAATGTCAAGACGAGCACGTTCTGGAACCGTCGAGTCGATCACGTAGAGTGTCAGGTTACAGTCCTCAACGCGGTTCTGGATTTTAGTTGTAAGTTCCTCAAACGTTTTCTTGTTTAGTTCGCTCCTATCAGGGAGTTTTAATCGTAATTTATTGTCGAGAAAGCGACTGAAAGTTGAAAGGCGTTGCAAGCCGTCCACGACAACCATTTTCCCTTCGTCATTCTCTGCCAGATAAAACACTGGCAGGGGAATGCGCAGCACGATTGATTCGACTAGCTTGCTTTGCTTTTGCTCGTCCCAAATGAAATCGCGCTGGAATTCAGGATCCATTATGAATTGGTTCTTTCTGATTCGTCGGATTATGTCGTAAATCGTGCGGTTTTCCGATCGAATCAAAAGGTTGTCCAAGGGGTAATCGCCCCAGGATACTGTCTCGTCATCTTGCCCTTCAATTTCTTCTTCGTCACTCATTGTAGCATTCTTCGGTGTTTCGATCCCGGGTCGGCCAAGTGTTGGTGGAGAGTAGGTCTATTCGTCAATAGGGGCAGATTTCATTAACAGAAATTGCAGAACAATGCAAATGGGCTGTTGTTGACCCCCGGGTTAAACCACCCGCCCTGCTGTCTCCTGATGGCAGTGACTGGCCTGGTCGACCACTGTTATTGCGGTTATCCTGGATAATCTCTGACCACCCCAAAACTGTTTCCACTTGAAGGCTGTCATAAGGACAGCGCGAAAGCAGAAGAGAGCAATGGCAAACGAATTCACAAGAGACTCTCGGATTGTTGTCGTAAACAACCCATAGAATCATCATTTATGGGGAAAGGGAATCCTTCCCACCCTATAATTGACCCCCCTATCCGGAATCGGGGCCAGGAACTGCAGGTATTGCCGGGTCGGCTGCGACCTCTCCATTCCACGAATCCGGCCGAGGTCGCGCCTTTGCTGTCGGGTTATCTGGGTAAAGGTGCTAGCCGATTGGCAGGTCTGGTCATGGGGCGGCGTGCACAGGATCATCCAGTCGTCACTCAACTGTCAACTCAATACCCAAGCGCGCATCCGTCCTTGCGCGCGTCCGAAGCCCCCACAAGCGTGCCGCGTTCATAATCGATCCAGATGGCCTGACCTCCACCCAGCGGAGCCTCAGGCGTTACCACCTTATGGCCAATTCGGCCCAACTCCCGACGGACCGACTCGGCGTAACCCAGCTCAATCTGCGTCTCGCCCTGATCGGGGAAACTGCGTGGTCCATCAAGGGCCGCCTGGGGGTCTAGACCGTAGTCAACGAAATTGGTGACAAACCGTGCATGTCCGATTGCCTGGTAGTGGGCGCCCATGACCCCAAACGGCATTGTCACGCGGCCGCCGGACTTCAGCATGGCAGGAATAATCGTGTGCATTGGACGCTTGCCCGGACCCAGCTCATTGGGATGGCCAGGGATCAGATTGAAACCGGCCCCTCGATTGTGAAAGTTGATCCCGAATCTTGACGATGCAAGACCTGACCCGAAGCCATGAAAGATCGAATAGATCATTGACACAGCCATAAGATCCCGGTCTACAACCGTCAGGTACACCGTGTCACGATGAATGGACGCAGTTACGTCATGGACGCACCTGACCACCTTGTCAGGGGCTATCAATTCAGCCAGTTTTCGACCCGTCTCCTTGTCGAGCAGATGTGGAAGCCTGTCCGCATGGGCGGGGTCCGCGATAAACCTGTCGCGTGCATCAAGGGCCAGCTTCGCCGCCTCGACCTCAACATGCGTGCGTTCCACACCAAATGGTGACATGGCCGACAGGTCGAACTGTTCCAGAATATTGGCCATCACAATGGCAGCTGCACCCTGACCGTTCGGGGGGTGCTCTACGAGCTCAACATTTCTGTACGTAGTCGAAATAGGTTTCGTATACTCGCAGCGTGTTGCTGCAAAATCTTCCCTGGTGTGAACCCCTCCCAATGCATTAAGGCTGGAGACCATGTCATCGGCAATTTCACCCACATAGAAGCCATCACGCCCTTGGCTTGCTACACGTCGCAACACTTCCGCCTGACCGACAAAACGCACAATGTCCCCGACTTCGGGGACGCGTCCGTGGGGAAGGTATACGCGCCTGGCATCCCCCTGCAGCTTCGCCGAGGAAGTTTTCCAGTCATGCGCAACCCGCGGTGAAACCGGCACGCCGTTCTCGGCATAGTGGATGGCGGGCTGCAGAACTTCGGCCAACGAAAGCCTGCCGTGATCTTCCGATAATCGGCAGAAAGCGTCAATGGCACCAGGCACAGTGACGGCGTCAGTACTGAATTCATTGACCATACTGTGACCGCGGCTGCGAAGTGTGCTGGCACAGGCGGCGGCGGCGGCCCGTCCGGAACCGTTCAGGCCGATTATGCAGTCGCCATGGGCAGGCTTGAACAGCACAAAGCAATCGCCGCCGATTCCAGTCGACTGTGGTTCACAGATGCCAAGAAGCACAGCAGCCGCTATGGCTGCATCTATGGCATTCCCGCCATCTTCGAGAATTCGTACGGCTGTTCGAGCCGGCAGCGGGTGCGAGGTGGCGCACATGCCGTTGGTAGCCAGGACCGCCGAGCGGCCGGGGAGCTGAAAGTTTCGCAACTGTCGAAGACCTGTATCTATGAATTGATCAGCTGATGCCGGGTTGAAGCTATCGCGCCCGGTGTTGCAATACAACGATAATTGGCAACAGGCAGAAATTGCCCGAAGGGCGCAGCGAATACTTCTAGTGAGGCCACCCGTTCACGATTGGCCGGCCTTCAGGAATTCGTATCAGCAGGTTTTGGAAAGTGCTTCGAGAAAATTCCCGAATTCTGCGTCGTCAATGACCGCCATTTCTGCCCGGGCCGGGAAGGCACCGCTTCGGGCTGCTCCGGCAAATCCTCTGAGAGCCTGCCGGCGTTCCTTGCGGACCTGTTGAGTCAGGCTGAAGACATCACCAAAGGCCCGGGCATGGCGGGGGCTCGTTGGCTGTTCGCCGCATATGTCATTTTGGAACAGGTAGATCACATCTCCGCCGGGCCCGGAGCCGAGCGAGCAGGTGATCAGAGGGGTACGACGAGTTATCTCGGCCATGACACGGTCGGGAATTACCTCGGCCTCTACCGAAAACGCTCCAGCACTCTCCATTCGGCAGAAGTCTTGCCACAGTTCATAGGCTTCGCTGGATGTCTTGCCAACCGCTCGCAGGCCACCCTTCCAGGTTGAACGTCTTGGCACGAGACCCAGATGACACATGACTGGAATCGACTCGCGTGCCAGCATCTCGACGATGTGGGGGCCGCGCGCCGTGTATATGGAATCGGCACCATCCTTCATGGCTGCAAAGGCCGCGGTGAGGACATCGGCCTCGGTGGGAAAGTCGGGTAAGCCAATGGCGGCAGTAAAGTACATGCTGGGAGCACCTTGGCGCACCGCGGTCGTATTGTGAGCGTTGCCCATGATCAGGTCAATGCCTGCATCGGCGGCGGCGGCCGCTTCTTCGGCGGAATTGGCTGTGGTCTGAACCAGTTTGCGCTTTCCCTTGAGGGACTGCAGGTCGGCCGCCGTATAGTTTCGTTGCGCTGGCCGGGCGTCCCAGTCGTAGATGCGCTTCATGTTGCTAGCCGAAGTCGACGAAGACATATCCATTTTCCACCCTGACCGCGTAGGTCCTGAGGGACACACAGGCGGGAGAACGTTTTGCTTCTCCGGTACGATAATCAAATTGGCCGTTGTGCATAGGACACTCGATGATGTAATCCATCACCAGGCCATCGGCTAGATGGACATGTTCATGAGTACACAACCCGTCGGTGCAGAAGAACTCGTCTGCAGGGCTTCGATAGACGGCGTAGGTCTGGCCGCCATGATCAAACCGGATCAGATCTTCGGTCTCGATGTCGTCGGTTGCGCAGACTTGGGTCCAGTGGCTCACGTTTCTCTCTCCATTCAGCTTGCAAACACTATATTGGGACGCACATAATGCGGGGTCGGATTTGCATACTGCGGTAGCGGTCGCCGGACATAGTGATTGGGATCTTTCTGCTGCCGGATCATGGCCGGTATCATTTCCTGATAGGCTGCAAGCACCGACGTGTAGGCCGGCGGACAGTCATCCCGGATTTCCTCATGCAGTTCAGGTAACGAATAGAATGGAACCATCGGATACATGTGATGTTCGACATGATAGTTCATGTTCGAATAGATGAAACGGAAGAACGGGTTCATAAGGACGGTGCGTGAATTCATCCGGTGATCGGGAATGTCCTCGGCCAGGCCGGCGTGTTGGGTCGCGGCCAGAACATGGTGTAGCCAGGAACCGTAAAAGGACGGCAGACCAACAAGCATCATCGGCAGCCAGCTCTGGGTTGCAATTGACAGGCCGACAATGGAAGCGTGAATGGCAAGCTGCACCCGCGAGGTCCAGAATGCTCGTGGACGCTCGGCCTCGATCAAGAATTGCTTCTCATCTTCAGTCATGATGCCGAAAGCAAGCCGCGCCATTCTGTCGAATTCCTTGAGTCCAGCGCGGATATAGAGCAGGTTGATGAACATTCCCCACAGGCTCGGTGGTCTGGGAAACGCGATTTCCGGGTCGCGCCCGACAATGATCGTGTCGGTATGGTGCCGCGTATGGCTCCAGCGCCAGAGATAGGGGTTTTTTAGCGACATGAATGACGCCAGATGATAGAAGATGTTGTTCAGCCAGCGAGTCTTGAAGACGGTTCCGTGACCGCATTCGTGCCAGCGGCTATCGGCTCCGGAACCATAGAACACACCGTAGACTAATGCAGCCGGGAGGGCCCACCAACTGCCCCAGGCGAGGACCAGCAGACATCCGGTTGCAATGGTCAGGCCGATCCACAGAGCGTTGTTGATTAGTCCCTTCCGGTCGCTGCGCCGCATCAACTGCTTCATGCGCTTGCGGGGTATCGGGCTGCTGTACCATTCTCCAGGTGTAAAACCAGGGCCGGAATCCTTTCCGGTCAGACTGTAGTCACGAAAGATCGGCTCACGTTCCACGGGTTTCGCTCCTCCCATGCCTCCAACATGCGGTCGGGTGATGCTAGCGTGCCCGGCTCAACGACGCAAACCGGCATTGACATTTTCTCTCAAAACTATCACCCTCGCCACATTTGCTTGATGAATTCAATCACGAGGTTCTGACCATTCGCCGACCTACAATGCGTGACATTGCAGAGCTTGCGGGCGTTGGTCCGGCAACGGTTGACCGCGTTCTGAATCGGCGTGCCCCTGTCCGGCAAGCGACTGCGGAGCGGGTGCTGGCCGCAGCCGAGGAACTGAACTACCATGCGGCACGACTGATCAAGCATCGCGTCAGGGAACTGGCACCTGTCAGGAAGCTCGGGTTCATTCTTCAAAAGAGGCAGAAGTGGTTCTACCAGTCTCTGGCCACCAGCATTCGCGAAGCTGCCGCAATGTGCCCTGAGATTCGGGCCGAAGTCGATATTCGGTTTGTCGAGGTGTTGTCACCAGATGCTCTCGCTTCAACGCTGATCGAGTTGAGCGTCGAATCGGATGCCGTGGCGATGGTGTCAATCGATCATCCGAGGATCACCGAAGCCATAGCCAGGTGTGCAGATGGCTCCGTGCCGGTATTTGCGTTGCTCAGCCAGCTCAGTGCACCGCAGATTTCCGGGTATGTTGGCATCGACAGCCGAAAGGCCGGTCGCACCGCCGGATGGTTCATGGCCCATCCGGCTGGTGACCGCCACGAGGTCGGCCTCCTGGTCGGGTCGCACCGATACCTGGGTCACGAAGCACAGGAGCTCGGATTCAGGGGTTACATGCGCGAATATTCTCCGCGGACCAGACTGCATGATTCACTGATATTCCTGGACGACGGTGAGATCGCATACGAGGCAACCGCCGAGATACTGTCGCGCAACCCGCGACTTTCAGGACTATATCATTGTGGAGGCGGTGTTAGTGGTGCCACCCGCGCCCTGCGGGAATCAGGGCGTGAAAGGGACATTTTCTACATTTGCCATGGCCGGAGCCCTTGCGCCTGCCAGGGACTGCTTGATGGCATAGTGGATTTGATTATCGCCAGCCCGGTTGAAGTGCTTGCCCGCCAGGTGACACAGTCGATGGCTCTCTGTCTTACCGGTCGCAAGCAGGAGCTGTCCAGAGTTCCGCTGGATTTTCAACTGATAATTTCCGAAAACCTGTGACCAGGAGTGGCACTGCAGGATATGTCACGCGTCAGGATGGCAGAATGGCGTTTGACCGGCACCGAACCCCGGCACATCCAAGGTGATGTCGGCCGAAGGTCCAGAGCCAGCCGAGCTCTATCCGAACTCCGCGCCCAGTATATTCTCGCGCGTAATGATTTCGGTTGGCAACGTCTCGATCGCAAGTGACTGCTTCTGTAAATTGGCAATGAGTGTGTCCACCGCCTGTTCGGCCACCTTGCGCATGTTCTGATGCAGCACGATATCCATGCTGCCCGAGAGCAGGTAACCCTGTGTCTTGTAGGTCAGATTGTGAGCGATGAATATCACGTCAGAACCGTGTTTCTGCAGGGCACCGACAATTCCTTCGTTGCCGCCGCCAACACTGTAGATTCCCGACAGGTCCGGGTTGCGCTTGAGCAACTCGTCGACGGCCCGGAAGTTGCTGTCGATGTCATCATAGCCGTGGCATATTCCGACGATACTGAGGTGAGGGAACTCCCGTCTCAGAATTGATCTGAACCCAACCTCGCGATCCTCGTGAATGCTGTAGAGAAGGCTTCCGGTTACGACGGCAACCCGCCCGGGCAGTGCATGCAACCTTCCCATCATGAAGCCTGCCGTCCGTCCGGCGGCGCGATTGTCAATGCCGATCCGTCCTATGACACCAGAGTTCTCAAGCCCGGATAACAGCGTCAGGCAGGGAATATTCACTCTCGTTAGATTGGCGACAGCGTTGCGTACACGCGGGTCATCCAGTGACTGGAAGGCAACGGCGTCGACCCGTCTGCCGGCACAGGCGTTCAATTTGGTAGCAAGGGCATCCGGTTCGATCTTCTTTATTGCCTCACACTCGATGTCGGCAAGTCCTCTGGCATCAATTGCCTTAAAACATTGCGCCAGGAATTCGGTTGATGGCCCGGCCTCGGCGGGCAGGAAGACTTGCAGCTTCCAGCGGCGGGTCGGCAAGACCTGTGCAGTACCCCTTTCCAGTGCTGACTTTGCCGACAACACCCTATGTCTGGTGGCCGGACTGACATGCGGACGGTCATTGAGAACACGGTCAACCGTTGCGGTTCCAACTCTGGCTTGCCTTGCAATATCTACGATTCTTGCTCGCGAGTGTCTCATCAGGTAGGGCGTTGCTGCGAATTACGGCTTTATAGTGCATCAAAGTCCATCAGGAAGTAAAGCTCCCCAGGCACAAATTACATCAATTTACACCAATGGGGCAGTAGTAGTTGATGCGCAACGGGCTGGTTGCTATCCTGCCGCCCGCACGGGCAGTTTGGGCCCGGATTAGATGAGGGAAACAAGACAATGATATCGAAAATCCTGGCTGCAGCGGCCGCCATTCTCCTTTCCATGTCTGCGGTTGCCGCGGCGGACTTTACCTTCAAGTATGGGAATTCGCAGCCCGAACAGGCAGCGCGCTCACAGTCGATGATTTATTTCAAGGAACAGCTGGAAGAGCGTTCGGGGGGCCGAATCGAAGTCCAGAATTTCTTTAACGCCGTACTTGGCAATGAGAAGGAAATGTTCGATCAGGTTACCACCGGCGTCTTGCAAGGGACACGCGGTGGCTTCTTCGCCAATGCCAACCCCAAATTCAACATTTTCCTGATGCCGTTCCTGGTCAGCGGTTGGGACGAGATGGAATGTCTGGTGCGCAGCGACTTTGCCAGGGGAATTCAGGCCGGTGCAGCCGCCAACGGGTACCATGTGCCAGCGACGGGCATCAGCCAGGGTTTCCGCATGTACACCAACAACGTGCGGCCGATCACTCAGGTATCCGACCTGCAGGGCCTCAAGATAAGGGAACCACAGACAGAATTCTTCACTGCCGTCGCGCAGGCAATTGGCTCAAATGTCACCGCCATGGCCTTTTCGGACGTATATTCGGCATTCCAGCGTGGAACCATCGATGGCCAGCACAATCCGCCAGCCAACATCTACAACTACAATCTCCACGAAGTTCAGAAGTACCTGTCTGTGACGCGTCATATGACTGGCCCAGACCCGCTTCTGGTCAGCAAGGAGTGGTATGACTCACTGCCGGCCGATCTTCAGCAACTCTTCGACGAGGTTGCGGTCGAGACCCTGATCCTGTCTGACAAATTGGCTCGTGCTGCCGAAGACGAATTGCTGGTAAAGCTCGGCGAGCACATGGAGGTGAACGAAGTCACACCGGAAGGTCTTGCAACCTTCCAGGAAGCCGTACAGCCGGTTTACCAGAGCTATCTTGACGACGGTTCTTTCACTCCAGAGGAATATGAAGCTGCCAGGGCAGCTGCCAATTCCTGCGGATAAGGAATTGTCCCGGCGGTCGCCGCTCGTCGGCGACCGTCTGTCAATTTGGCGGGGCCTTCGAAATGGATCAGATCATTCGAATTGAACATTGGCTGACACGCATTCTGGAGGCGTTGCTTGTCATTGCCTTCGCAGTTTTCCTGTTGCTCGTATGCGTACTGGTTGTGCTCCGCTACGTGTTTGCCAGCACCATTATCGGGGGCAACGAATTTGTAACTATCGCCTTTATCTTCACGAGTGCCATTGGCGGTGCCGTCTGCATATCCCGGCGCGAGCATATTGCCATCACATTCTTCATAGATCTGCTGCCACTGGGTGCCAAGAAGGTCGTTTACCTCCTTGGATTACTGCTTATGGCGATCGTCAACGCCTACATGGTTTACTACTCCCAGGGCTGGATCGCCAAAGCTGGCCACTACCCGTGGGAACCGCTCGGGTGGGCCCAGGGAATCGTTCATGCTGTTATTCCGGTCGGCTGTTCACTGGCGGTGCTGTATTGCCTGCTCAGAATCATCCTTACGCTGGCGAACCGTGAATCGGTGGAAGTCGTATGGATGCCGGAGGAATGACATGCTGATTCTCCTTTCGAGCCTTTTCGTCTTGTTGGTCATCGGCATGCCTATTGCCTATGCGCTGGGGTTTTCGGCACTGTGCTACTTCCTTATCGAGCAACCGATGCTGATCGGTGTCCTGCCGCAGCGGCTTTTTGCAGGCATCAACAACTATGCGCTGATTTCACTGCCACTGTTCATCCTGATGGGACTGGTCATGAATTCAGGCGGTATCACGCAGCGCCTGCTTGACCTGGCAATGTTTTTCGTCGGTCGCTTCAGAGGTGGACTGGGCCATGTGAATGTGGTTGCTTCGATGGTCTTCGGGGGCATCTCCGGATCCTCTGCGTCGGATACGGCTTCAATCGGTTCGGTGCTCATTCCCGAAATGAAGCGGCGCGGTTATCCGCCTCAGGTAGCTGCCGGCATAACGGTGGCCTCGTCTACCATGGGCATGATCATTCCACCCAGCGTTGCCATGGTAATCTATGCCATCGTTGCCCAGGAATCGGTCGGTCAGCTGTTTCTCGGCGGCGTCATTCCAGGGATAATGATCGGGCTCTTTCAACTGGTGATCGTGTGGTGGCTGGCGGTGCGCAACGGCTATCCAACCGAAGACGTTCCGTTTACTTTCAGCGAAGCTGTCAGGCAAATCCGCCGCTCTGCGGTTGTGGCCATAATGCCCATTCTTATCGTTGGATCTGTTGTATTCGGAATCGCCACGCCAACCGAAACCGCTGGTCTGGCCGTGGCCTACGGCATCCTGACCGGCCTTTTCATTGTGGGGCTGTCAGTAGTCAAGGACCTGCCCGGAGTCATGCGATCGGCGATCATTACAAGTGCCAAGATCATGATGATCATCGCTTTCTCCCAGCTCTATATCTGGGTGCTGGCGCTTGAGCGCATTCCTGACCAGTTGGCGGCGTTCATATTGAGTTTCGATCTCGGTCCGACGGCGTTTATCATGCTGATTGCTGTTGTCATCCTGATTGCCGGCACGTTTATTGATGTCAGTCCGGCCATACTCCTGTTGACACCGGTACTGTTGCCGGCAGCAAGCTCACTCGGCATTTCTGGCGTACATCTCGGTGTTGTCATGGTCTCGGGTCTGGCGGTAGGGGCGTGCACACCACCGGTAGGCAATTGCCTCAATGTCTGCGCGGCTATCGCGCGTCTGGGGATTGGCGAGATCTTTGTTGGTGCGGCACCATTTCTCCTGGCGAATGTTATCGTGCTGTTTCTGGTTTGCCTGTTTCCGCAGTTAGTGTTGTGGGTTCCAAGCCTGTTCTATTGATCTGAAAGTCCCTGGCGACACTGCAACCGGTAAGGTCCACCGGTAGGGTGCTGCAAAAGCAGGTATGAATATCGGCACCGGACCATGCTTCCCAGAATAATATCCTAATATGGGCATCAATATGAAAAAAGCTGGTGTAATCGGGCTAGGCGACATGGGTAGTGGCCTCGCCAGGAACTTGATCCAGAGCGGCTTCGAAACCAGCGGTTTCGATCTTCTTGAGCAACGCAGGGCAGCGTTGGCGGGAATGGGTGGTCACCCAGCCGGGAGCGTGGCGGAAGTCGGCATCCATGCCGATGCGGTATTTGTCATGGTCATGAACGGTGATCAGGTCCGAGAGGTCATTTTGGGGCAGGAGGGTCTGGTAGCCAGCATGAAGAGTGGCGGTACAATTATCTTGACAGCTACCATCAAGCCTTCGGAAGCGCATCAGCTCGGCGTCGATATGGAAGGATGCGGCATCAACATCATCGATAGCCCTGTTTCAGGAGGGTATTCCGGAGCACAGTCAGGAAAGCTCACGTTGATGGCTGCTGCAGACCCGACCATTCTTGATGCCAACCTCGACATCATGCGTGCCGTGTCGGCCAGCATTCACCGGGTTGGAACCCGTGCCGGAGAAGGGCAGACTGTCAAGGCCTGTCTGCAGTCGCTGATCGGTCCGATCTTCGCTGCAACCTTCGAGACCGCTGCCCTCGCGGCCAAGGCAGGCGTCAGCGGTCAGGTGATTTACGACGTATTTTCTTCTTCGGGAGCAGGCTGCGGTGTTGTGGAAACGGCGCTCGAGAATATCATCGACCGACAGTTCAAGGGGACTGGTAGCCACATCAGTACCATGCACAAGGATCTGACGATTGCCATGGATTTTGCCGAGCAGCTCGAAGTGCCAGTCCATTCTGCGGCGAACGCCATGCAGTTATTCCATGCCGGTAAATCGCGATATCCCGAAGGTGACAATTGGGTGTGCACACGGATCATCGAGAACCTGATTGGCGCTGAACTGCATCGATAGGAAATGCCTGACATGAAACTGGGAGTAATTTGCGACGGCATCAGCCGCGATCTGGCACATGCGGTTTCGGTAATGAACGAGTTCGACCTGAGGTTTGCCGAATTGCAATATGTCGGAGACAAGGAAGTTGGTGATCACAGCCATAGCGAGATCACAGCCATGGGCAGGCTGCTGAGCGATCGCGGCCTGCAGGTCAGTTGCCTGACCAGGCACGTCTTTAACAATTTGACATCTGCCAACACGCCTGGTGACCGACTTCACACCGAGCAAATGGATGCCCTGAAAAGGGTCATGGAAATGGCGCATCTCCTGGCATCGCCGATGGTGCGCATATTCACACAGAAGAAGGAAACGATCCTGTGGGGTTCTCACGGCGCCGAGAAGTGGAATGTTGCGAAAGGGGCCTGGAAGGCAACCCTTCCACTCATCGCGCCTGCGGTGGAACTGGCCCGCGCCGAGGGCCTTAAGCTCGTCGTTGAAACCGGAAACGGTACCATGGTCAATTCCTGCTATACGGCGCGCCGTCTCATAGATGAACTTGATGCCAGGGACACGTTATTGGTGCTTTGGGATCCGGCAAATGCCTGCTGGTGCCATGAATTAGCATTTCCAGATGGATATGAAACGATTCGCGACGGGTATCTGGGCCACATTCACATAAAGGACCTGGTCGTCGACGTACCTCGTTCCCGGCTTGAAATCCGCAGACTCGGTGACGGTCAGCTAGGTCATTTGCTGGAGCCGCTCGCCCGGGCATTGAGGACCGACGGATATGACGGTGTGATCTCGTTGGAAAGTGTCTACCACCCGGGAAACGGCGACTACGAGGCAGGATTTCGGGAGTGCATTACGCCATTCAAGCAGGTTTTCGGATAGTCAGTCCAGCCGGACTGAAATTCCAGCCTGCTGCCTCAGGATGGCTTCGCGCTCGCAAGTCTGGAAAGATGGAAACAGCGCCGTCGGTTGCCGACACGCCATGCGCAAGGCCGAGCTCCCGAGTCAGCCTCAACCAGACCTGATCGACCGGGTTCTGACCCGACTGCAGGAAGGAAAGAGGTCCACCGATTGCTGGCGGCACTGTAATGCCAGATTGTCTCCTGGCAAGGCGCGCTGTGTGGTCAGAATGACCCCCCCCCATAGGCCAATTATCCGGTAACTCGCCTCCGATACTTGTGTTGGCACAGAGGGCCGACGCAGGATATCGCCGGTTCTACGAGGCTCAGAAGTGATAATTGATCGACAGGAAAAGTCGATCATTGTCACCGATCCCGCGGAAGGGGATCTGTTCACCAGCCCGATACATTACAATTCCAGCTGTCAGCTCAACCGCGTCGGTCCAGTCATACGCCAACTGTGCCCTGTGGACAGCACCACTGTTTCCCGTCAGACCGACGTGGAGTGCTAGAAGTGTGACTTCAATCGAGTCATTCCGGAATCTGCGACTGATGCGAAACGCCGTGCCCGGCTCGTTCTTGCGGCGGCCGGCCGGCGGCCATTTCAGACGGTCATCAAAGCCGACGAGATGGTAGTTGACTGCCTCGACTGCCATGGTCGTGTCAGCCAGACCGGAATACTCCGCGCCAGCAAGTACTGACAGCCGGGTAAAGCTGGTGTCTGGTACATTCGAGAAACGCAGGCCTGTCAGGGCAGCAAGCTCGGCCTTGAGAAGCCAGTTGCCGGAAACGAAATTACCTGCAGCCCCGATCATCCAGATCCTGTTATGGCGAAGTTGTGGACCATCGCTGGTTACTGCTACATGCGGCCGGTCATCAAAGACATTTGCAGCATAAGCCGAGAGATCCCAATTCGAAAACACGCCCGCCAGCGCAAGACCGTACTCGGGTCTGCCAAACCTGTTGGCCGGGGCATCCCGCGAGGGAGGTGATGCCGCAGCCGTGAAAAAATCACTGCCAGGAACAGGTAGCTTGTTGAAGCGGCGTTCGGGAATGGCAAGCAGGCTAAGGTTCCACGGGCCAGAGTAGAGATTGACTTCCGCCATTGTCACTGGAAGCCTTGTATCCTCAATATCGGTCAATCCCGGCAGTCTGCTGTCGATTGGGTTGAGAACATCGGTGACTCTGAACAGGTCGGATCGACCCCAGATCACGATCTGTCGCCCGAACGTCAGGTCTGCATTCGCGGCGATGGGTCCCTTGATGTAGAGTTCACCAAGTTCTGCCTCCCTTTCGTACCCGGCAAGGAATTCGGAAGGATAGCCGGACCGCCCGTTTAGCTCGAATGCGTGGTCGATCCAGAAATGGCCTCCGGCATGCGCCCGCCAGTCAGCGCCGAGATCAGCCTCGAATTTCAAATCAAGTCGCGACCGCAGCGATGAAAGACCGCGGTGATCAACACTGCCGGCAGGAGGTGCATCATGGGCCAGGTTGTAGACCAGCCTCTGGCTCAGCGAACCACTCGCGTGCGATCTTTGTGGAGATGTTTCCGGAGTGACATCTGTCGTCGTTTCTTCTGCTGGTACCAGGTCAAAACCTGCCAGCACATCATCAATGTCGTCGGATTCATCCGGATTCGAACTTGACGGTTCATCCTCAAACCCCTCAAGCACCAGTTCCAGGTCAGATTGTCCGATAGCCGATCCCGCCGAAAGGAAGAAGACCAGGAAGATGCGAAGCAGCATCGCGGCAATCAGATTCCATTCTCAAGTCTTCGCAGACTGAACATGTCCTCGTCAAGGTTCTGGTTGAAGCGGACATTCTCGAACCGCATGACGGTGCGGTGCAATGTCTCCTTGTTAAGCACGGTTTTCATATCGAGTACGGTCGCGACCCAGATACCGTCGATTTCTTCGAGTTTCTTGATGTCCAGGTATTTGAGCTTGCCGCCGTCGGTTATCCAGTGAGCCGCCCTCACAATCATGTCGATGTCCTGCCGAACAAACAGCACCGACCTGGCATACCCGTAACGTTTTTCAATGAGCCTGGATACTGGAATTGCTTCGATGAGCCAGATCTTCTTGCCATTGACCTCGCGTTCACCCAAAAGCTTGTATTTCCACTCTTCCAACACACGCCGTGTCATGTCCGCATAGGAAAAATCAGTTCCCATGAACGATTGGGACTTGTTGGAACTGGCGATCCGCTTTGTCTTGTGCAGTTCGGGCAGGTACAGCCACTGGTCGTCATCGCTTTCGGGGGTTGCGTAGTCATAGGTGAGGAAGCCGGTATTCCGCACATTTGCTGGTGCAGCAAAGAAGATGAGATTCAGTGTGTCGGGTCCCCTATCCTTCATGAATGTTTCAAGCGTGCGATTTCGCTTCTGTCCCTTTCGATCGATCAACGTCATGGAGATCCGGGCGACCCGGTTGTCACCATCGTTGCGCTCGTCGACGCGCTTCATGATGTCAAGCGCGGAGAGATCCGCAGAATGCCCGCTCCAGGGCAGAAAGGCTGAGATCAGCACAAATACCAGGAAGTATTTTTTCATCCGAGTTTCTTTCGCTTGTTAAGTTCGACCAAGTGGAACTGAATTTCGATAGCGCAAAGCCATGAGCGCCGGGGCAACAACAAAATCCGCCAGCAGCGCCGTGATGATGGTCATCCCGGTCAGCAACCCGAAATCAACCAGGTTGTTCAAGTTGGCAAAGCAGAATATGAAGAAGCCCAGGGACAGGACAGTGGATGTCACGAGCATCGCCCGCCCCGATGTCAGCAATGTCTGGCTGACGGCTTTTTCAATGTCGCCGGTTCGTTCAAGATAACGGTGAAACTGGTGCATGAAATGCACTGTATCGTCGACCGCCAATCCGATGGCGATGGAACCGACGAGCATGGTGAAGAGGTTCAACGGTATTCCGGCAACCTGCATCAGCGCCATCGTCAATGCTATTGGTGCGATATTGGGAAACATGCTCAATAACCCGGTGCCGACCCGGCCGATCAATGCGATCATCATGAAGGTTATGACGACAAAGGCGATAACGTAGCTTGTCGCAGCTGACTTGATGGCGGCTTCAAGCGTTCGGCTGAACAGGTTCATCACACCTGTGACCGATACGTCGGCCTGGTCCCCGAAGGCTTCCTTTAGACGCCTTTCGACATCGCGAATGAACGGGGGATAAGCCAGCGTATCCCGCCATGGAACGCGCAGGCTTAATCTGGCGATCTGGAACTGTGAATCGACCAGACTCTCGAGATCATCCGAACCGGAATTCTCAAACAGCAGGAATTCCTGAGGTATTAACCGTGGATTTTCAGGAATTCGGTAGAAGTCAGGCTGGTTATCGTTGAGCGCCTGATGGATTTCCTTCAGGAGGTCAACGACCGAGAGGGTGGCCCCAACCGTAACAGGTTCCCTGGACTCGATCTTGATTTCATGTGCAAGCGTGTCTAGCGCTGCAAGAATGTCGCGGTCGTGAAGGCCGTTTTCGGTGCGTGTGTCGAGCACAACCTCCAATGCCACCGAACCACCCATATTGCTATCGATAGAGCGAGTTGCCCTGTGTTCAGGCCAATCGTCGGGCAACCAGGAGAGAATGTCATGCGAGAAGCGGAGTTGGGTGGCAAGAGTGATGCAGACGACTGCCAGGGCAAGACTGGTCACGACCACGGGAAAGGCGTTCGACACGCTCCATTTCCCTATGCCAACCAACACATTGTCGAGTCTATTTGCGGCCTTGCTTGCCCGAGCAGCTGCCGGCCTCGTTTCCCGTACTGGTATCATTGCCAGCCCCGCCGGCAGAATTACCAGTGTGTATACTAGTGCAATCAGGACACCGATTGCTGCAAACAAGCCCAGTTCGGCGATAGGCGCAACCTCGGCAAAGGAGAAAGAGCCGAGGCCGGCGGAGGTCGTAAGACCTGTCAAGACTATTGGTAAGCCTGAATGGCCAACGGCACCGACAATTGCATCCCGGCGCCCATCCCCTGCACGTATCCTCCTGGCGTAGATTGCTAGCAGATGGACCGATGCTCCTACGCCGACCGCCAGAAGAAACGAGGGAAGAATAACAGTCGGCAGCTTGATCGTGGTTCCGGTGTGCCCCATGAGTCCGACTGTGCTCAACAAAGCAAGTAACACCACGCCGAGCGGCAGCACGACAGCAAAAACGCTACGAAACATGACGAAAAGCAGAATGGATATGATCCCGATGGCGAGTCCGATGAATCGCGCCATGTCACTCTGAAGCGCATCCTTGAGAGCAGTTGTGACAGAAGGTGTACCGGCAATCTGCAAGGCGAATTCCTTCGCCTGATGCTGGGCTACGATTTCCTTGACCGCAATCAGTACGTCCTTTGTTTCCTCATCGGTGAGTAATTCGGGCTCTGACAAGACTTGCTGCTCATCGTCAAACAGCTCAAGGGCTGCCTCAATTGAAGTGTCATCGGAATCTGCAAATCGTGCCAGTTCCAGAGCTATCGTAGTCACTCGCCCGTCGGGTGAAATCAGCGTGTTCCTGTAAATCGGATTGGAAAGCACTGCCTCGCGGAGTTCGGAATAACTGACTTCGGAATCGGGCCAGAATTCAAGGAGGTCTTCAACAATCAGGCTGTCGTCCTTGCCCCGGATGCTGCGTGCATTTATCAGCGAAGTAATCTCCGCGAGATGCGGCACATTTTCGGCAAGATCGTCGTGCACCGCTTTGATACGCCGCACTGTTTCCTCAGTGAAGATCGTGTCAGATTCAATCGAGATGATAATCAGGTCATCGCGTCCGAATTGGGCATGAAACTCCTCATACCGCAGCAGCACCGCATCTCCCGGTCGCAGAAAGGACGTGTTGGAAGTGTCAATCGAGATGTTGCGCAAGCCGCTCGCAACTGCGAGCGTGGTAAGCAGCACGACCGCAATGGCAAAAAACCTGTATGTGCACAGAATGGCCGCTGCCCGTTCGAACCGAAGTGCGATCATTTGTCTGGTTGTCATCGTATCACCGCCAGGAGTGAGTCCCGGGGCCTAGCCGTCACAGCGATTGACAGAACCTCACGGGACTGAATCGGTTGTGGAGAATCGCATAACGCCGATCCATGACAGGAATTCATACTAGTTGGCTAGTGATTCAATTGCGGCCTGATTTCAAACTGGCCTGCATGCCATCGACCCCAAAGGTCAGCCCCGTTTGCGGCTCTTCCTTTCAAGTGCCGATGCCATGCGAATGAGCAAGCAGCCTTCCGGGTCATGCGCAAGAGTATCAACACCGATGCTGACAATCAACGGGAATTCTCGAGCGTCCCGTATGAATTCAGGATCTGCATTGCCAATCCATCTCGATCAATCCACTTTCCTGTACGGCAACCGGAGGTCATGATGTCGAGCCGGAGCGTCTATGTCCGCATCCAATACCTGGCGCCCGGCGGCACCATTTGTTGCGTCGCCCGGCTCATTTCGTGTCAGGCCCGAGAGGCACGCTGAATTGTTGTCTATCCAGCGGGGTGTGTGCGTGTCATTGCAGGCAACAACGAGGTTCCCGATCTTCAGGCAACAGCCACAATCACATACGGCCACGTTCTGATGAAAGACATCGATTCGCTGTGACCAGTACTTGTTTCCCTTTGGCGTTTCCTGCCCACACTGGTTGCCGGAGATTATGGTCTGCCACTCATCAGGGTCACACGAGGGGAAAGAGACTACTCGCCATCGCCGAGTGCAAACTAAAGTCGACTGATTTTGAGCCGTGGTTTGAGTTTTGTTCGGCACAGTGCATGCAGGAAACAGGTTTGTTCGGAAATTTCCAGCATCTCCTGTGCAACGGCGTCACTTTCAGAGGTTTCCAGAAACACATGGGTTTCCACTGGACCGGCAGTACCTGGCTGGCCAGTTTCTCCCGAGGCACCTCCAAGACTGAAATGCGTATCCTGAACGATCCGGTAGGCTGGCAAGTCGAGATTCAACATCGACACAAACCGCCCAAACTGGGTCATGAAGCAAAAGCCTATGCCGGCTGACATCAATGTAGCCGCATCCGGTGCTCTACCATCTTCCGAACTGTGAAACAGGAATGAAGTTCCATGAGGCGAGTACTGCATCTGCTGAATGTACTTGATGCCGTCCTCTTTGATTGTCGCGATTGCCCCGATATTCAGCCTCCGGTCCTGTACTTCCTGGAGTGACGAACCAACGCCCCGGGTTCCCAATTCGACCGTTTTCCTTGGCGTTTCTCCCACCGGCGACACCAGTTCCTGCGCGGGCCGCGCTACTGTCATCCTGTCGAATGTTCCTTTGGGATCCGGCAGAATCGAACTGGCCAACGCCCGGGAACGTCTGGTGGGCAAAGGGAGTCCATTCCTGGCAAGTCTGAATTGGCTTGTCAGCTGGCCCCACAGCAGACCGTTGGCGGGAGTCGCAAAAATCGCATCCGCCAACATTTTCGTCAGCGCAGCTTCCTTTGCCTTGCTCCTGACTTCGACTTCGAGCTCGACGGGTTCAGCACCGCCGACCATGGTTCTGCGCAGCATCGATCCTTTCATCGTATAGAAATTGTCCTGCACGAGGCGAAGGCTGTTCAGCACAATTCCTCGTTTCTCGGCCAAGGCAACGATTTCGTTCAGATAGCTTGCGGCCATTCCAACAGAAAAAAATGCCAGAGGGCAGGGAGCTGCATCATGCCCGTTCAAGTAGGGGCCCTCGTCGCTGACTAGTCGCCAGGTCCGCCCAGTTCGGGCCGATGAAACCAGTGCTTCCTTCTGATACCCGGAGAGCGATCGTACTGACGTTCGGACTGCGTCTCCCTGACGCAATTCCGGCACTGTGAGACTATTATGATCAGGGTCTGCAACCAGGAAGAAGGGCGGCAGCCCAGAGGAAGCAATGACGTTCTTGCCGATGGATTTTAGCATGGAAACTCTCGCCGGAATGTGTTGCTGTATCTTTCGGTGAGACGTTGGTTGCCTAAATCTGAACCTGCGTCAAGGCATTCGGTGCAGTCTTGGACTTTGTCCGGTCGAGACTTCAGTTTTGGCAGGTTTAGCCTCAACACTGTCGATACAAGTATTGAATTGTGGTGCTCCCTGGCATTTCTTCAATGACTGTTTGCTCCGCTGGCGATTCAAGTAATTGCTCATCTTCCTACATCCCGGTGGCTTACCCTGCCCACGGCTCGACATCGCACGCATGTCCAGCATCTCGTCGAAAAGATGTCTTCTACACATAAGCAGCAATTCTTCTCATGGCTTGAGCCGACTGAAATTTATCACAATTTCTGCAGTGAATGGTCAGAAGGAAGTCTCTTTCCGTCCCATTTCTGATTCAGGATCGGGGTGCAAACACCGCCTGCCGATCCTGCCGGTGCGACCTCAATCCAGCGGTTCTTTCAAGTTCCATGCTGCGATGAATGACAGGAGAACCATGAATCCTGCAGCGGCCAGACATAGTACAAGCCCACCCAACTGGTAGCTAATTCCCGATAACATCGTTCCAATGAACCGGCCAATTGAATTGCATGAGATGTAGAAGCTGGTGTGGAGAGCAACCTGGGAAGAACTGGAAAGGTTTACCAACTGTCCGGCTTGTATCAATGAGATAACACCTGAAACTACGCCGAACAAAAGTAGTCCAACAACCAGCACCGTTGTCAGCCAATTCATCTCGGCCTCGCCAAAGGTGGCCAGAAGTGCCATCGCTGCTGGAATTGTCACAAGCGCACCAATCCAGATCTGAGGAGAGCGAAGGATCCTGGATTCGTTCGGATCTCTTGTACCCTCGAACAAAGGTACAGTTGCCAGAACAATTCCGTAAACAATGATCCAGATTGCGGTCAAGAGGCCGACCTGAAAACAAGCAGCCGCATTTCCAGCGGCCGTTCCGTCACTCAGAGATTCCAGGAAATAGATTGGAACACCTACAATAAACCAAACATCTCTCGAACCAAAAAACAGAATCCTCGAAATTGACAGGTTCCGTATGTTGTGGTTCCCCGGAAAAATCTCGCGCAGGGAAACACGGCGGAAGGGCACTTGCATAAACGGAGGAACAAATGCGACAACCGCTAGAGCCGCCAGGGAAAGAATCACGGCGAGTACAACCAGTGCGCCTGAGAATTCCAGGATGACCAACAGAAGTGCACCCGCCAGGAAGCCGACTCCTCGGGCAATAATTGCCAGACCGATAGTAAACGCAACCGCCCGCCTACACTTTATGTCAGCACCGGATGCAGAAGTCCTGGTCGAACGCCTCAAGTTGTGCCGGCCCAGGTCCTTGCAGACCCCGGAAACCCCTTGGATTGTCATTACGAACAGCACGGACACTAGTATCATCCATGAAGGATCCAGTCTCGCCAGTGCCACCAAAATGGCGACTTGCAGGCACAGCCCCGAATAGAGTGTGATGAGCAATCCGAATCTGGCAAAAATCCAGCTTGTCAATCGGTAGGTTGCGATGCCCGCGACTTCGTAGAGAAGAAACAGGAGGGAAATCTCGATTGGCGTGAAGTCCAGCAAGTGGAAATAGAGCAGTACAAGCATTCGCAGCGCGCCGTCCGAAAGCATGAATGTCCACAGCGCAACCGTGATAACCAGTTGTGCTGACCTTCGGTATGGTTGCCTTTCGACGCTAGTCACATTCTTGCCTCGCCAATTGTGAATGCCTCATTCATCCGTGCCAGTTGTGCGCAATTGCCTTGGCTCTCAAGCCAATGACTCCAACTGTGGGCGGGACAGATGAGTGCTACTCCATGACCATGCCGATAGTTTTCCGGATGATGACGAAAGGAGGATGTATTTCATGCGCCTGCACGACGACCGCATTCTGCGGCGTCACCGTGATCTCTGGATTGTTACGGATATGTTCGAAGGGACACCGTTGCAAATAACCCTCTAGACCCGCCTGACGCCCGCCAACGACAATCCTTCACGTTCAGCTAATCGTGCCACGGCCTCGTCAAGAGGCTCGCGGACGACCTGCATGAAGAATGCTGTGGCATGAATCAAAGTGTCGCGGTTCGCCAGAATGCCGACATGACCTGGCCAGAACACGAGATCACCCCGCTGCCGACGATCGAACCCGATTTCAACTCCCAATTCCGACAGCTGCATATCGCTGTCGCGTGGGCAAACGCGACCAGTTGCCGTCAGAGCCATTTGAACCAGCCCGGAGCAATCGATGCCGGTCTGGCTGTTTCCCCCCCAAAGATAGGGTATACCAATGAACAATTCGGCAACCTTGACATGATCGCGACTGGTGGAAGCCAGCTCGACGGCATGACCGGACGGAACAAATCCACCATTGGTCAGCTTCAGGAACGCGTCATTTCGAGATGCGACTGCAATTCGAGACCCGAATGGCAGTCGCAGAGCTGGTCGCTTCTTGATTGCAGGTTCCGGATAATAATGCGTACCAATCACTGAAACCCAATGTGTGGCTGTTTGCACCTCTCCCAGTGCAGCGCAGTTGACATAGCCAACATAACCGTCACGGATAGAGCAGCCGAACGCCCAGCCCTTCCGGATGGCCAGCACTCTGAAATTCCACCCGTAGACCAGCTGGCAGACCATCGGTCCGTTCGGCTCGGCTAGAACGCCTGTTTCGGGAACGGAACATTGCATTGGGTGACCGGATGCATAGCGTTGGGCAGGGATGTTGCCCTTCAGTTCCGCGGCGGCTACGTCAGCGCAAGCCACCGTTATTCGAGGGTCAGACTGCATCCAGCCAGTGCTGAATTGTGGCTAGCAAGGCCCGATGGGTCTGGCCCTTGCCACCCAGCGAATAGCCAGCGGTCTTGCCGTCCGACCAGCCGAAGATATCGAAATGAAGGAACGCGCCTGATCTGGTCACAAACTCTTTCAGAAATAATGCAGCAGTTATGGCTCCGGCCAGACCATTGCTCGTGGCATTGGCCATATCTGCCACGTTTGAATTGAGCAAAGTGCGGTAGGGAAGCCAAAGAGGCAGTTGCCAGACCGGGTCTCTTGTCTCGTCTGCACAGGTCTTCAGCAGTTCGGCGAAGTGCTGTTCAGTCGAAAAGAAGGCTGGCAATTCTGCGCCCAGCGCAATGCGGGCGGCTCCGGTCAGCGTGGCAATGGTCACAACAAGCTCGGGTGACTGCTCGTCTGCAAGGCTAATTGCGTCGGCGAGGATCAGCCGTCCTTCGGCATCGGTATTTGTGATTTCGACGGAAAGTCCATTACGAGACTGCAAGACATCCCCGGGACGCATGGCATTGCCGGAAATGGCGTTCTCGACCGCCGGAATGAGCACACGCAGCCGCAAGGGCAATGATAATGCCATGATGGACCTGGCCAGTGCCAATACTGTTGCCGCACCTGCCATGTCCTTTTTCATATACCGCATGCCGGCGAGAGACTTGATGTTGAGCCCGCCGGAGTCAAAGCAGACACCCTTGCCGATAAGCACGACCTGGGGGCCACTCTTGCCCCAGACCATGTCCAAAAGTCTCGGCGCTTGCTCGGCAGCTCGGCCTACAGCATGAATCATGTTCAAATTGTGTTCGAGCAACTGAGACCCACGAACGACAGAAAACGCAGATCCAAATTCCTTGGCGATGTCGCTGGCGGTTTTTTCAAGCAAATCCGGGCCCATGATCGAAGCCGGCAAATTGATCAGGTCACGGCACAGAAACTCGCCTTGGGTTATTTCGAGCAGGCGGTTGACGTCTGGTCCTTCGGGCAGGGACAGGAGTGCACACTCGCTGGATGTCCTACCACCCTGTGTCGCCAAGGGAGCCCTGTATTGGGAAAACAGGGCGGAAAGAACAACTTCCTCGAAACGACGCCGTAGGAAACATTCTGGAAGCCGGTAATTGCCGGGCGGAAGTTTCTCGAACAGTTTCGCCGCCGCCAACTGCGAAGTACAATCCTTGCCAGAATCCGAAAGGCAGGCCACGACCCGCTCCACTCGCCCGAATTCATCGGGCAACAGGGCGAACTCGTTCTCTGTACATTTGAATCCGCTGCTGCGAAGCCAGTTGGCGCCGACAGAATTGACTGCTCCGGTGTGAGCTGCGACGGTCTCGATTTCGGTACCAGGGGCAACAACCTCTATTTGAACTGCAGGCTCGTCCTGGCTTGCAATGCGCGGAGTTTGTGGTTTCCAGCTCACAATTACAGCTTTTTCCAGATTTCGGTGGCGAGCGTCCGCCGCCAGGTGGCTACAATTTTCTGCGACTGCCGCAGATGCCGGTCGGGGATGACTGTAGCGGTCATTCCAGCCTCAGGACCCTGCGGCCCAGAACCTCTGCAATTTGCACTGCATTAAGGGCTGCACCCTTCCTCAGGTTGTCGGCCACACACCACAAATTAAGCCCGCTAGGGACCGTCGTATCGCGCCGAATACGGCTAACAAAGGTGGCGTACTCGCCGATGCAGTCCATGGGTGTCATGTATCCGGCATCCTCGCGGCGGTCCATGACAATAATGCCGGGCGACTGCCTCAATATGTCGCGCGCCTCGTCAGCATCTAGCGGCTCCTCGAACTCGACGTTTATGGCTTCGGAATGTCCTACAAATACAGGCACTCTGACACAGGTAGCACTGACCTCAATGGATTGGTCCAGAATCTTCTTTGTCTCGGCAACCATCTTCCACTCTTCCTTTGTGGAACCGTCTTCCAGAAACTTGTCGATATGGGGAATGACATTGAACGCAATTCGGCACGGAAACGCCTGCGGCTCGACAGGTTGTCCCTGCACATAAAGTGACTTGGTCTGGTTCCAGAGCTCATCCATCGCCGCTTTGCCTGCTCCGGAAACCGACTGGTAGGTTGAAACGACAATCCGCCTTATACGTGCCCGGTCGTGCAGTGGCTTGAGCACCACAACCATTTGTGCAGTCGAGCAGTTGGGGTTGGCAATGATGTTGTGGTTGGCATAACCGGTGATCGCGTCGGCATTGACTTCAGGAACAACCAGCGGAATCTCGTCGTCGTAGCGATAACGGGACGAGTTGTCGATGACGATACACCCGGCCGCTGCAGCACGTGGCGCATGCGCTTCCGTAGCCGCGGCACCGACTGCAAATAGGGCAATGTCCCAGCCGGAAAAATCAAACTCTTCGAGGTTGCGTACAGTCAACTCCCGACTGCCGAACGCAACTTCATCGCCGACACTTCGGCTCGACGCAAGAGCGACAATCTCTGCCACAGGGTAGTGGCGCTCGGCCAGTATGGCAAGCATCTCGCGACCGACATTTCCGGTCGCGCCAGCCACCGCAATTCTGTAACCCATGTTTAGTACCCGCGTGTAATGCTTCTAACGCGCTATGGATGATAGCGCCACGTCCCGACCGGCCCGACAATTACCCTTGAGCCCGTCGAAGGGCGTCCCCGAAGCCTGTCAATTTTGCGGTTGCTGATTCCCGCCGCGCCGGATGTGAAATGCCCCAGGTTGCCTTGATCTGTCAAAGCGGTGAAGCTGTGAATTGAACACCAATCGTCAAATCTGAGTCCCTATTCACCGAATGCGTGCGAAAAACGCAGTGAGGACGTATTGATCTTTTCCGGTGTTGCCGACCACGACCCGGTTCTTCTTGTCACCGCTCACCGTCTAGACTCAATTTTCTCGCCACTGTCAGGATCAGGCTCAGTCGGTTTTAATGCTGGCCCATAATTTGCTGCACTGCCTGCCCTCGTTTTGCGTTCCAGATCTGATACATCGGCATCTTCCATTTGTTTGTGCTGCATGCAACATTACGCTGTTCTTCGGTTCTGAATTCAATCATCCATACCTTCGAATTTATTCATTACCACACATATCACCAGTTCCAGTTATCTCAAGACGGATCAGAGACATGGCTGGCCTTCATTTCGTGACGTTTTTCCTATTCCAAATCCGTTGGTTCCGATTGGCACTTTTCCGGCAGCGGGAATGGAGGTCACTGAACCGGCACCGGACTCGATGAAATCGCGTATACGGCTTAACAGTATTGCACCTTGATCATCGGTAATTACCCGGTCGCGGCGTGCCAACAATTCCGGTGCACACCCGCAACCTGAACTTTCCTGGCGGCTATTCGCCGTCGGTCTGATGGTCAAGATCAGTCATCGGTGCTCAATTTCCACTGAGTCTGCCGGTCATCCCGTCAATTATGTTCAACACCATTTTGGCTGCTGGAATGGGCTTCGTATCCATTTTCTGTGCAGTTCCGATATCGAATGTGAGGAAGTGCCGCAATTCTGTGCGCGAAAGGAGCCAATTCCGGACAATTTTCTTAACTAGTGTCCAATCGGGCATGGTGGTGGCAGGACATGTCAAACGAATTTCAAAACTTGCCTTTTGACAGCTTGGCAGTTGCCAGTTTCTTCATTCGATTGTCAGGAGACCAAGGCCGGTCCTTGAGCAAAATGCGTGTCTTGAAGACGTCTCGGACTGGGGATTGTCACGACTGACGCACATTCCAGGCGGCCCATGGGCAATGTGTTACAGGCGCGGTGGTCGTGGCATCATCATTCCGAATGAGATGATCAAAGGGCATTTTAGGGACAAACTGGAGCGTGCCAGGAAAGGCCAATGTTCCTGGCACAGACCCGGACCCTGGGTCGACAATCCTCCTTGACCAATCCTCGCAAGAATCTCTCGGCGCGTCTGAACGCGAGCAGGTCAACCAAAGGTGTGTGGGCTATAAGAATTGCTGTCATTGTTCCTGGTTCAATGGTGGCTTTGGAAATTGAAGTACTGTTGTAGCGTGAGCTTGCGTCGACCATGGGAGGCTCGTTCGTCTTTCTCGCCGTTGCCACCATTGCTTCCATGACGATCATAGCATCTTCAATTCTATTCGGGGCGTTTAGAATTGATCGCAAGAGCAACATGCCGATTAGAGATGCCGTCAAAACTGCTGGGCGTCAGATGAGTTCAGGAGGGTACGACCGAGTTGATAACCCGCCACTCCAGCCAACGTTATTGCGAAGTCCCGCTGACTATCCATTAATTCTGCGGTCCTTCCATGCGCGCAGGGACGGCATGGCATAGAGAAACGTCGGCCTGTAAACGCGATCTTGATTCTTCCCAAGCGTATCGAATTGGCTTTCCCCACTCTTGACTCGCCTTTGTGCACATGGTGGTGGCCTAGACTTCCTTATGTTTCGGTCTACCTGGCCGTTTCAGCGCAGCACGACATATTGATGACATGTGCACTGATGCCCTCCAGGGGTTCAAGATACCCCGTGGTCCGTCTTCGCAGACTTTCGAGGAGTTCGCCATCCTGGTTGCAGGATCGTGATGGTGTGAAGCAAGGAGGCCGACATGCCGAAATCGTGGACAGGGTATTGATGGGTACCCGGCGCTAACGCGCCATGCGAATTGCCAACCGGTCGGGGCCGTAAAATTTCGCCAGATAGTCCAGGACCAGTTTTTCATCCTCCGGGTCGAGTTCCGCCATCTCCTCTTCCTCGACCATGAACACCAGGACTTCTTCCCAAGTCTCACGGGACAGACCCTGCTGGGTTACGAGCCTTATGGAGTGGCAGGGCCCGCAAAGCCAGAAGACCTCGTCGCGGCCCTCACCGGGAGGCAGCCCCTGATAGTCTTCATTTTCGGAGGCGTCCGAATCGGTGGAGACAGTATCGGTTTTCTCTGCGTTGTCTGCCGCCATGCCGAGCGCTGCGGAAACGAGACAGACCGCGGCGGTCGTAGAGGCGAACCATGCTTGCCTCGGCAGGGTCATCAGCTCACGCGCACCGAGATTCGGTGCATGGAGTTATTAAGATACCCCTTCGGGTTCCACGCGATGGCGAATGGCTGGCTGACGCCCTTGTCGTCGGTCGCCCGCGCCCAGACCTCATAATATCCTTTTCGCGGGAATCGCAGTTCCGCGGTCCACCGCTGCCAGGCATACGGATTGGCCGGGAGCGCGAGCCGTGCCCGCTTCCAACTTGCACCGAAGTCGATGGAAACATCGACACGCTCCACCACGCCGTCCCCCGCCCAGGTGTGACCGGCGACGGACAGGTCCCGACCTACAGTGGACAGCCCAGTTTGCGGCGAAGTTATCAGAGATTTCACCGGCATAGCGTGGATGATTTTCATCGCGCTCTCGGGCACCTTTTCGCCCGGGAAAACCGGATAATAGGGAACGCGATAGGCGCTACCGGTCATTTTGGGTCCGTCATGAACTACGTTGCGCAGCCAGATACGCTTGAGCCATTTGTGGGAACAGGAACCGGGCCAGCCAGGGATAACCAGCCTCAACGGCGCACCGTTCATCGGATGCAGCGGACCTCCGTTCATACCAAAGGCAATGAGGTTGCTCGGGTTCATCGCCTTTTGGATAGGAACGCCACGCGAGAGCGGCAGTTTGCCTTCCTTTCCAGAGAGATGCGTGTCAGCACCGACATGGGCGGTATAGACGACATTTTCCTTCACGCCGGCCGCTTTCAGTACGTCAGCGAGACGAACGCCGGTCCACTCCGAACACGCCACCGCACCCAAAGTCCATTGGTTTCCACGCGCCGGTGGATCGAAGAACGCACGCCCGTTACCGCCGCATTCGATGGTGAGCCGCTGTGTAACAACATCGAACTTCTTCCTGAGGTCTTCGATACTGAAGGTCAACGGATTATTCACCAGACCGTCGATACGCAGCCGCCAGCTCGCGGCATCCATTTCATCGGGAACAACGCCATTGTTTCGTATGAAATGCCGGGCCGTGGGCGTCACTTCATCGTTCAGCAAATGGGCGGGTGTTTCGGCGTTCACGGGCCGGTCGTTAAGGACAGTAAGTCCATCCTTTCCGGCGATTTGTACCCGATTTGCCGCAATCGCCTCCGGGATGAAACCGGAAGGCATGTTTCTGTGGAAGGGAATCACGGCGCCGAGGACTGCTCCCATTGTCGCAAGACCGACGCCTTTAAGGAAACCACGACGGTCATTGTGTGGCTTGCGGCCGAATACCAGCCAGTCTGCCCGATCCGGGTCATCGGCGTAGAGTTCGAAAATATCGGCAAGTTTCTTGCTCTTAGGAAGCCTCATGATCAGTTTCCTCCCTTCTTGTCCGAATAGCAGAAAGCTAGGCCAGGTTATAGCGGTCAACCAATTGGTCGACTATTGGAGGTTGTCGCGTGGAGTTAGCCTGACCAGTTAGTGGAGAACGCCAAGCCCATGCGCACCAGAGGATTTTCAGGGCAGACGAACCGAACAGAAATTTGCGAACTTTGAGGGAGACTCAACATGTCAAGACATGCTTTGTCCACGACCAACTCAATCCGGCGTTGGCTGTGTATACGTCTGATCTCTGCTGCGCGACTCCGAGGTCAACTGCAATCTTGATGAAGTATAACCGGGAGTATTGGCGTTAGGTCCGGCCAAATCGCGAGGCCGCTGTGCTGTTCGTTGTAATATATCAATAGCGCGTAAGCAGGCAAACTCGTAAGTCATTGGTAGTCCGCCATATCACCCCTTCCCTGTTCATGACACATCCTCTCCTCGTCCGAACTTCACTTCCCAGTCGGCAGCCAGAGCCCTTGCCTTCGCAAGATTGGCTGGCGACATGGCCCATATCCCCGGGGGTTCGAGGCGTGCAAGTTCTTTTGCCGACCGGTAACATCCCTGGCCAGCGGCAAGGGAAAACCAGGCGTGAGCCTGGGCCGGGTTGCGTCGTCGCAATCCCCGGCCGAGACGGTAGATCAGCCCGACCATGAACCGGGCGCTTGTATGCCCCTGCTCGGCTGACCTGACAAACCACTTCTAGGCCTCACCGAGATTACGGCTTGCGCCCAGGCCCTTGTAGTCGCACCGCCCCAGCGCATACCGGGCTTCCGGATGACCGGCGATGGCGTCGGAGCGTAGCTGCTGAAGATCATTTTCCATGTCCTGAATAGCCTCCCTTCGGGCTGCTGGCTCCACAACTTCCTGGCACGACGGGCCCGGCTGGCGATCCTGTCGAGCTCGGCGATGGTCACAAAGCCGCCGTCGACCAGGTCCATGATGATCGACACCATCGGCGGGAAACGCCGCCGGCCGTGCTCCCAGCCTTTCAACCGGACATAGTCGACTCACCTTTCGTGGCGGTGTATGTCCGGTTCCATGAGAATTAGGACTTTGACGTTACGCCCCCGCGACCGTTGACTGGCTCAGGGAGGCGCTCACTTCCGGGGACTGCACCCGGACTTCACTATCACGCCAGCTTTGCGAACACGAGGATTGGCGGAACCCCGGGCTGGAAGGTAGCATCAAGCTGCTCACCGATAATTCAGGCATATTGAGAGATAATCCACCCGGCAAGCTGCTCGTCATGGTCTCACACCAGCAGCAGGTGCTGGACATGTTCCGCAGCACTGAGCCGCTCCATCAGCGAGCTTCAATGCCTGCCGGGCTCCGGCAGTGGAGAGTGCAGACGGTATTGGAAATGGCGGCTGAGCAGGGCTTCCTGCAGCGGCCGGGGCGCTTTCTGACGCTGTGGTGTGCCTTTGGCGGCGTGCCACGCAGCTGAGAAAAGTTCGCAATCAAGGCTCCCGACAAGCTGGCGGACTGTCCGGCCTGGGATGATGACGATACCTGGCGGAGGGCATTTCTCGACTGGCATCGGGACCTGCTGACCGGAAATCCCTGCGAGCGGTTTGACAGCAAGGCACTCATCAAGCTGGCCGCGCCGACACGCGATGCATTGCTGTGGCTGGCACGCAATCATCCACGCGGAACAACCTATTCAGGGTTCCCCATCGAGATGCGACGGGCAACGGAGCCTGCGCTGGACAAGGTGCTTGATGTGCTTCGAGATCACCTGCAGCTGATCGAGATGTATGGCCAGTTCATGGTCGATGGACCGGGCAGGTTCCGGATTGCCGACAACAGCACGCTGTACCAGATCAATGTGCACCCGGAACTCTTCGATGGATCGGACCACAGGCGGGATGGGCCTGGACGCAGGAAGTTACAACCACCAATGCTGCGTCGTCTGCAAAAGCTGGAAGGGGTTTTACTGGAGCGTATGACAGCCGAATGCCTCTTGCACCTGCCCGATGTGACCTGGAGCAGGCAGGGGGTGTGGCGCATCCGCACGTAAACCGGACGGCTCCGCATCCGGGCCGTTGGCCGATATCGATGTCATGGCCTTTCGGGGCTGGTGGGACGACCCGGGGCCGATGCTGGTGCTAGCCGGCCGCAATCGCAATGCCCGCCGGCACGACACGGCATTGCTCAAGCGACTGTTCAACGCGTTTCTCGGTGATATCGGCGGCGAGGACGGCGAACGTCTTCGTGCCATAATTCCATTCCAGGTTAGTCTCCAATATAACACCATGACACAGAAGAAACTGCTGGTCTCGCCGGCGTTCATCGACGAGCAGCGGGAGCGGTACGCGCAGGCCGGCTTTGCATGCATCGACATCCATGACATGGCGCGCAGCAGCGGCAACGAGCCTGAACCTGAGCTGTCACCGTACAGCAGCCCGTCACCGTTCTGAAGGCGCGGCCGGAATGCCCCGAAAACGATCGTTTATGGGACACGCTGCCGGCGGTCATGGCGATACCGGACTAGCCCGGATATCTCTCCAAGAATATTGCATTTGTCCGCCACAAGCTACTTGCGTTGCATTGAAGACGATGTTATAGTAAGTTATGTCCAATATGGATATAGCCAGGAGTCAGTCGCCTGAGCACAGGTCGTGACCCTTTCCGGCTCGAATTTCAGCCCCTCTTGGGGCGCAAGGTGGAGGCCTTCCTCGCCGCCGCTTCCATGACCTCCGATGGCGGCCTGCTGATCCTGCGCGAGGCCAACAATGTCCTCAACATTCAAGATTGGCTGGCCGAGTGCTTTACCGTCCACCGCAGCAGGTCGCGCACCGCATATCCCCTGTCCTGCCGGAATTGACCTCCGGAAAAGGTGTTTGGGGTCGCGGAGATTCTCGAAAAGTTGTCGCTCCCCTTGCCCAAATCCAGCAAAAATAGATCTCTCGTTTCTGGCCTGCGGAGGCCGAAAAGAGCATATTTTGCAACAGGCTCGTTGATCCAGTATGACTTCCTTCATCGTGCCGGTTTATCATTTACATTCGGACGGGCGGTCATTACTCTGTCACCGCAAGCGACGAAGAGTGCGGCAGGCTGCCGATGGTGGGCAGTTCAGTGCTCGCACGTGTAATAGACACATTTGGGATACTGGAGGCGTTATTGAGCGTAGCTCCTGACTTGGGCGAAACCCTCCTTGAGTTCCCCGATAATCGCCGTCTTGTCGACCTGTGCGGTGCCCACGATCGCAATCTCGGTGAAATAGAGCGTATTCTTGACATTCAGATCATCAGACGCGGCAACGTATTGGTGCTGATCGGAAGCGAAGAACATCGCCGTGCCGGCGACAGGGCTTTGAGAATGCTCTACGACAGACACGCCAACGGAATCGCATCAAGCGACCTGGCTCTGGCAGTGCGTTTCAGCAACGGTGAATCCAGCCCGGAGGAAACGCTTGGTTCAGGTGACAGGGATGTGCGCGATCGTCAGATCGTCACACGCCGCCGAAAGGTCAAGCCTCGAACCGCCAGTCAGCGTGCCTATGTGGATGCGCTCCATCAAAGTGAAATCACGTTCGGAATTGGCCCTGCCGGCACTGGGAAAACCTACATCGCAGTCGCTGCCGCAGTAGCCAGTTATCTTCGCCAGGAGGTCGAGCGCATCGTTCTGTCTCGCCCGGCCGTCGAGGCTGGTGAACGGCTCGGTTTCCTTCCCGGCGACATGAAGGAGAAGGTGGACCCGTACATGCTGCCGCTCTACGACTCGCTGCACGCTTTCTTGCCTGCCAAGTTGGTGGCCCGGCTGATCGAACAACGGAGAATCGAAATCGCTCCACTTGCCTTCATGCGCGGTCGCACACTGTCCTCGGCATATGCAGTTCTGGATGAGGCGCAGAACACGACGCCCATCCAGATGCGGATGTTTCTGACTCGGCTTGGCAATGGCTCGAGACTGGCCGTCAATGGAGACATTACGCAAATTGACCTGCCACCGGGCAAGGCCTCCGGCTTGGTCCATGCCAGACAGACACTGGGTGGCATACCTGGAATCAGTTTTGTGGAATTTTCATCCCGCGACGTGATGCGAAGCACCATGGTGGCCCGCATCATTGACGCCTACGCTAATCGGGAACCTGTTGGCAAGAGTTGAGGTTTCCGCGCGGGTGGAGTCCCCAGGCTGGGAGGGCACCGACATTGAACAGCTGGTGGAAACTGCGGCGCTGGCAACGCTGAATGCGGTTGGCGAATCGGCAGCTGATTACCAGATTTCCGTTTTGGCCTGTGACGACGACCGGATTGCCGACCTCAATTCCAGATTTCGCAATCGGCCGCAGATTACTGACATATTATCCTGGCCGTCAGTTGACAGCTTTTCCGCGGCAATCGATGAACAGGCCAACGAAATCCCCTCAATGAAGTTTCTGGGTGATCTGGCCATCTCCTGGACATGTTGCCGACGTGACGCCGATCTTGCCGGGAGGAATTTCAACGATCACCTGACGCATCTTCTGGTTCATGGAGTGCTTCATTTGCTCGGATTTGAACACAGCGACGGCAACAGTGCAAAAAAAATGGAAGAAATCGAGATCAGAGTTCTTGCAACACTCAACATAATTCATCCATATACACTTCAGCCGGATGAGAATGCCCGGTCATGTTAATGGAAGGGGAAATGAGCACAATCGCCGACGGTTCGCCTAGCGCAGCGCAGCGCGCGCACTTGCCTGATCGCAAATCTTCGCAACCAGCCGGTGGACCTATTCAGGGCATATTGAGTATGCTGCGTGCTGCACCGACTGCGTTGCAGTCGAGCGAAGAATACGGCGAGAACGATGAAGACCCGGACTTAGCCCGGACGTCAATCTCTGAACGTCTCCAGTCGGACGTCAATCCGGTAGATGTCAGTGAGGTGGCCGTTCCCAAGGCAGATATTGTTGCAATACCACGCGATATCACCCTGCCGGACCTGATCACTGCATACAGAAGAAGTGGACGTACCCGGTTACCGGTATTCGAGCGAACGCTTGATCAACCGCTTGGTTTTGTCCATCTCAAGGATGTCGCGCTTCGATACGGTTTCAACGGTCAACCTTCCGACTTTGATGTCACCCACTCGATGCGTGAACTGATGTATGTCCCCCCGTCAATGCCCATCAGCAATCTCCTGCGACGAATGCAAAAGGAACGCTGTCACATGGCGCTGATCATTGACGAGTATGGCGGTGTTGACGGATTGGTGACAATCGAGGACTTGCTAGAGCAGCATGTTGGCGAAATCCACGATGAACATGACCGTTTGGAAGATGACCACGGCGGCGTACGACACCTCGGCCCCGGTTCGTATTTGTGCCCTGCAAAGATGCCTATATCCGAAGTTTCGGAATTACTGGGTCGCAATCTCGCTGATTATGGCGAAGACGACGAGGTCGATTCGCTCGGCGGATGGGTGTCAAAAATTCTCAATCGGATTCCAAGACCAGGCGAGGTTATCGAGCTGGCCGAGGCCGGCATAAAAGTGAGAGTAATTGAGGCCAACGCGCGCAAGATCGAAATCGTGCAGATAACCCGCGGCGAGCTACCGCGCCCAGCCTGAAGCATTGACAGGATCAGCTCGCCTGCCAGCGGCACAGGTCGGAAACCTCAAGCGCAAGGTTGCACCGTAATGCCGGAACAGGAGACCAATGGGCATCGGGCGCAAGATTGTGATGTCGAGTCCCGCGAGCGCCGTCTTCGCCTCGGTGTGATAGCAACCCGGTAGCATGGCCTTGATGGCAGCATTCAGACTGCCGGTACGGCAGTGGACGGCATGGGCGCTGTCCTTTGTGGCCGGTCTGGTCACAGCACTGGGGCATCCACCCTTCTCCTGGCCAATATTGTCACTGCTCGGATTGGGCTGTGCGGCCTGGTTGCTGGGAACACGAACTAACTGGCGTGATGCCGCGTTTGTCGGCTGGTGGCTGGCAATTGGCTATTTCGGATTGACCCTGCACTGGCTTGTCGAACCGTTCCTTGTCTTCAGGGAATCCGTTTGGCTGGCGCCTATCGTTGCCGGGCTAATGATCTTTGGTCTGTCACTATTCTGGACACTGGCTTTCGCACTGGCATGGGTAGTGGGTGCGGGCCGGCTGGAGAAATGCCTGTCATTGGCAGTGTTCCTGACACTTGCCGGAATATTGCGGGAGTACCTGTTTACGGGATTCCCCTGGGCACTGCCTGGTTATGTCTGGAGTGAATCACCTGTTGGCCAGATTTGCTCGGCAGTGGGGCCGCACGGCCTTTCGTTTCTTACGTTATTGATTGCTGTCCTGCCTGCCGGTTCGGTCCGCTCGCCGCGAGGATGGAGCCTTTCACTGTTGCTGTTAGCAGCTCTGGCCGTCTTTGGACACCTGCGGCAGGCACCGTTGCCTGATGACACCACCGACCGGCCCGTGGCGAGGCTGGTGCAGCCCAATATTCCGCAGGACCAGAAATGGTTGCCGGAGCGTACTACAGAGTTTCTACGCAGGAAGCTTTCGCTGAGCGCGGCGCCATCGGACCGGCGCCCGGACCAGATCATCTGGCCCGAAACAGCCATAACTTTTGCAGCCTATGAACGGGCTGACCAGTTTGAATGGTTATCCGAACCGGTGGGCAACATTCCGATGATCATCGGTGCACCGAGTCGCCGGGATGACAAACCGTACAACAGCATGCTGATCATGGACGATGCGGGAATTGTCACCGGCGTCTACGACAAGCGCCATCTGGTACCGTTTGGGGAGTATGTACCCTTTTATGATTTGCTGTCGGTTTTCGGAATTTCGGCAGTCGCCAGGATTGAGCATTCCGGTTTCAGCCCCGGTTCCGAAGGTGGCCAGGAATATGCAAGCTCCCTCGGCAGTATAATGCCGATCATTTGCTACGAGGCGGTGTTCCCCCACGAAATACGACAACGAGAGCGACCGGATGTTATCGTCCAGATCACCAACGACGCCTGGTTTGGTAACTTTGCAGGACCACAGCAGCACTTCGCACAATCAAGAATGCGTTCCATAGAACTCGGATTGCCATTACTGCGGGTTGCCAATACCGGAATATCCGGTGTAACCGACGGGTATGGACGCGTCCTGTCCAGTCTTGAAGTCGGGGAGAGCGGCTACATCGACGTGCCCGTGCCGGCTGCGTTGTCTCCGACTCCATATGCGAGATTGGGTGAAATTCCAGTTGTGGTAATTCTGGCGGTACTTGCCCTCGTACTGTTGATTCGCCGCCGCTCCGTTCGTGTTTGAAATAACTCGCATCGATTGTTAAACGCGCGTGTTTGATCATGACTGTGCAACAGCACCGACCTCGTCTTTGGGAGAACGCTTGATGGCCGGGGGAAAGTACCATTTCACATCGGAATCGGTCTCGCGTGGCCATCCTGACAAGGTGTGTGACCAGATTTCAGATGCCGTTCTGGATGCTTTTCTCGCCCAGGATTCAAACGCCAGGGTGGCGTGCGAAGCTCTTGCGACGACCAATCGGGTAATCGTTGCAGGCGAATTTCGAGGCCCGGAATCAGTCTGCAATTCAATCGAGAACATTGTTCGGGATTGCGTTCGCGGGATTGGCTATGAGCAAGAGGGTTTTCATTGGCGAGACCTGAGTTTCAGCAACTACATGCATGACCAATCGGAGAACATTGCTGCCGGAGTTGACGCCTCAGACGGGAGTGGTGAAGGGGCCGGTGATCAAGGCATGATGTTTGGGTACGCCGTAAACGAGACTGAAGAATTGATGCCGGCACCAATTCTGTATGCTCACAGGCTGTTGCAGAAGCTTGATGAACTCAGAAACAACGCGTGTATCGATTGGCTTGGACCTGATGCCAAGTCACAGTTGACATTTCGTTACAGTGACGGAAAGCCGGTTTGCATAACCAAGATTGTTCTGTCCACGCAACATCTGCGTGAGTCGCTGACCTCAATGGATATCGAAGATGCATTGCGTCCGGTTCTCGAGAGCGAGGTACTGGAGCCATCCGGTTGGATTGGTGATGAAACCGAGTGGCTCGTCAATCCGACCGGAAAATTTGTCATCGGTGGCCCTGACGGAGATTGTGGACTGACCGGCCGCAAGATCATCGTCGATACTTATGGCGGAGCAGCTCCCCACGGTGGCGGTGCATTTTCAGGCAAGGACCCTACCAAGGTCGATCGTTCAGCAGCCTACGCGGCCAGATACCTGGCAAAGAATGTGGTTGCTGCCCGGCTCGCCGACCGGTGTTGCATTCAGATTTCCTATGCCATCGGGCGCCCCGATCCAACTTCGTTCTACGTCAATGCCTACGGTACAGAACGGGTATCGCTCGAACGAATTGAATCACGATTGCTGGACCTGATGGACCTCACACCCCGCAACATCAAGCTGCATCTAGGGCTGGACCGGCCTATTTTTGCCCGTACTGCCGCTTATGGACATTTCGGGCGCCATCCCCGGGATGACGGAGGATTCAGCTGGGAACGAACCGACCTCGTCGATTCGCTTGCTGAACTATTATGAGGGTTCCGCACCGACCTGGTCAGGCATGCTATTGCAATCGAGATCACATGATTCTGTCTTCTTGCGAAGCATTGATACCGATGGTGCGCCAGGGTCGGGCACTTGATGGCGCGTGATCACGGGCTGCAACATCAGGGAATCAACGAAGTGCGTGCAGGTGCTCTCCGTATTGCACTAAACGGTTTGCAATGTTGCGACGGTTTGGCAGCAGGCCACGAGTCTTGACTGCGCGGTTTGTAGACGCGGCCGGAATTGTCGGCAGACAATGAGCACAGGGAGCAGAAAGGAACTTGCCTCTGTTCATCGGGAGGGTGGCAATCCGGTTCAGTTGCCATCTGAGGGACAGATCCGGAATTTCTATGGCAAGCGACACGGAAGGCGCTTGCGGGCAGGACAAAAGCACTGCCTGCAATCAGATTTGCCTCGACTGAATCCTGCGTCCCATATCACTTGCCGACCTGGCATGCCCCCCCGCCTTGACCTGACAGCACTGTTCGGTCGTGCCGGTGCGGTATGGCTCGAGATTGGATTCGGGTCAGGCGAACACTTGCTTCACCAGGCGGCATGCAATCCGGGTGTCAGCATAATTGGCAGCGAACCCTACATGAATGGCGTGGCCACATTACTGCGCCGCCTTCAATCCGAACCCAGAGACAACATCAGGGTTTTCCCCAATGATGTTAGGGAATTGTTTGACGTACTGCCCTCGGGATCGATCGATCGAGTGTTTCTGCTTTACCCCGACCCTTGGCCCAAGAAGAAGCATCATCGGCGGCGGTTCGTCAATCCAGAGTATCTTTGCCCCCTGGCAAGGATAATGGCGTTCAGGGCTGAACTGCGCATCGCCACAGATATCGCCGACTTTGCCCGTCAGTCTGTAGAACAGCTGCACGTCATGCCGGAATTTTCCTGGCGCGTTGCCTCTGCCAGCGACTGGCGTCGCCCATGGAACGACTGGCTTGCAACAAGGTACGAGACAAAGGCCCTGAAGGCTGGCCGGCAACCGTTCTACCTGACTTTTATCCGCAACTGACCGGCGGCGAAGCAAGCCAACGCACCCGTGTACACCAAGCCACGGCGGCACTTGCCGAAAATTGTCGAGTTGCCAGTCAGGGGAACAAATGCGCGAACTGATCGCCTCATGCACTTGGCCACGTCATCGGTGAGGAATGAATCTAGTCGGCGGAAGATGAAACCTTGGCGCCAAGGCGAGTCAGGGTATCGATGAAACCAGGAAAACTCGTGGCAATCGGAGCGATGTCATCGACCCCGACAGGCTTGTTGGCGGCAAGTCCCAGACACAGCATGCTCATGGCGATGCGGTGATCCATATGGCTGGCGCAGATGGCATCGCCGGCTACCGAACCGGGACCCTTGCCCAGTACCTCGAGACCATCCTCGTACTCTACGACATCAACCCCGCAGGCCCTCAATCCTTCCACCATGGCACAAATTCTGTCGGATTCCTTGACGCGCAGCTCCCGCGCGCCCCGCATTATTGTCTTGCCTTCGGCTATGGAGGCTGCCACCGCAAGAATTGGATACTCGTCAATCATGGAGGGAGCTCGCGCCGATGGCACCTCCACACCCCGAAGGCTGCTTCCCCTGATTCTGATGTCAGCGACCTGCTCCCCTCCCTCAATGCGTTGATTTCCATATTCCATTTCGGCGCCCATCTCGCGCAGAGTTGCAAAAAAGCCTGTGCGAGTTGGATTAACACCAATACCCTGTAACGATACATCCGAGCCTTCGGTCATTGCTGCCGCGGCGGCAAGAAAGGCAGCCGAAGACGGATCACCGGGAACCGTGATTTCCTGCCCCCCAAGCTCAGCATGTCCGTCGACGCAAATGAGTCGACCTTCCGGAATTGACTCGACCTGCACCGAGGCGCCAAATGCTCCAAGCATACGCTCCGTATGGTCCCTTGTGGCAGCTGGCTCAATAACGCTGGTCTTGCCCGGTGCCGCCAGCCCTGCCAGCATGACTGCAGTCTTGATCTGTGCTGATGCCACCGGAAGTGTATACCTGATCGGTATCGCATTGCGCGCACCACGCACAGCGAGTGGAAGCCGTCCACCAGTTCTCGCCTGAAAACGTGCCCCGAATTGTTGCATGGGCTCAATGGCTCTTTGCATCGGGCGAGCTCGCAAAGAGTTATCACCGGTAAACAATACACTGATCGGAGTCGTGGAGACTGCACCGATCAGCAATCTTGCGCTGGTTCCCGAGTTGCCACAGTCGATGACGTTTTCAGGTTCGTGAAAACCGCCGGTACCAACTCCCCAGACGTGCCAGTCGCCACACTCGGACTTTTCAACTGATGCACCGAGAAGACGCACGGCACCGATTGTTGACATCACGTCCTCTGCTTCCAGCAATCCGGCAATCCTGGTTTCGCCAACCGCCATGGCGCCCAGCAGAATGGCCCGATGCGAAATCGATTTATCTCCCGGGACAACAACCGATCCGGCAAGATGGCAGGAAGGATTGGTCGTCAACGAATTGCAACTAATCATGCCCATTCCAGTTCCAATCAGTCAATTCTGTGTCCCTGCCGTACAAGAAACGCTCGATCTTGCAGAACGACAACGGTGGTCACTGGGTGCATCTAGGTTTGTTGCGGGGGTCTATGCAAGTAATCGAAGGTCGCAGGACTCGAGTCGCTGGTCCACATCGCCGCGCTGGGCCAGTCTGAGGTTCCCGGAGATGTGCACCTGGTTAATCCTGTGTCAGCATCGCTGCGAGCCTGTCTATTTTCAGCCATGCGGGCTGTAACCGTCCAGTCATCTGGGCTATCCACCTTGCACAGATTGCTGTTGGCCCGGGAAAACGACTCTGTGCTGCCAGCGCTGGTTCTCACCGGGGAATCGGCACTCAATTCTGAAATTGCCCCCCGAAGGGTTGCCTTGACCAGAATTGAACCTGAGCAACAGGAACCGGATTCTGCGTCTCCGGGCTTGTACGTAATTGTTGGCGCCCCTACATGATTGTCTTCGTGGAGGTACCTATTCGGGCATTCTGGCAGGAAATTCCGGACTTGCAGGAAGTTGAAACACAGGCGCGGGCCATTCAGTCTCTCCTGTTGGCAAGCCAGGGAATATTCTGATCCTGATTCGGTCGCAAGGAAGACCAGGTCGCGCAATAGGAAGGAAAGACTGCACCTCTCATGGATATGACTGCCAAACACTTTACGGTCGCCATTGATGGTCCGGCTGCGGCAGGCAAGGGCACGATAGGGAGAGCTGTTGCCAAACACTTCGCCTTTCCTTTCATGGATACCGGTCTGTTGTACAGGGCTGTTGCCAGGAAGCTGCTCGACCGACAACGGAAATGGACTGCTGCACAGGCTGCCGAGGTTGCCAGCAGTTTGCGCCCCGAGGACTTGCAGTTGGAGGGATTGCGAAGCCGCGAAGTTTCGGCATCCTCCTCCAGAGTCGCATCAATGCCTGAGGTAAGGTCCGCATTGCGGGAATTTCAGCAGACATTCGCACGTCGACTGGGAGGCGCTGTACTTGACGGCCGTGACATTGGAACGGTCATTTGCCCCGAAGCGGAGGTCAAGCTTTTCGTGACTGCTTCCTTGGCGGTCAGGGCCAGGCGGCGCCACTGCGAACTTCGATCCGCCAGTACGGATGTATCCGAGATGGAAGTGATGGAAGAACTCAGAATGCGGGACGAAAGGGATCGCAATCGGGCAGATTGCGCTCTGAAGCCGCATGACGATGCTGTATTGCTTGATACTTCGGAAATGACTATACACCAAGCCGTTGCGCGGGCAGTCTCCGCCGTAGAAGACCAATTGCGGGCAATCCGGTTGCCTTGAGATGCAGGTCAAACCCGGGGACCTTCAGCAGTAATCCATCCAGACCAGCGGGATTTGCCGGCAGGTCGTAGCAAGTGATAGCCAGGGAAGACATTCACGTGAACGAATTATCTCAGCTAGAGGAGTTTGAAGCTCTCCTTGAGGAGAGCTTCTTGGTCTCGACACCAAAGGAGAAGTCGGTTGTCAAAGGAAAGATCATCGCCATTGATGGTGGTCAGGCCGTTATCGACATCGGATTCAAGGTGGAGGGCCGCATCGACATGAAGGAGTTTTCCGGTCCGGGCGCCAGCGAAGATGTCGGAGTCGGAGACGAGGTTGATGTCTACCTTGATAGCGTTGAGGACGGGAGCGGCCTGGCGGTCATATCTCGTGAGAGGGCACGGCGCGAAGCGGCCTGGGATCGGCTGGAAATGGCTGCAGAAGACAAGCAGCGCATCGAAGGTGTGATATTCAACCGTGTCAAGGGTGGTTTCACCGTTGATCTTGGCGGTCTGGTGGCTTTCCTGCCAGGATCACAAGTCGATATCAGGCCGGTGCGAGACATTGAGGAGCTCATGGGGGTCAAGCATGAATTCCAGATTCTCAAGATGGATCGGTCGCGCAACAATATTGTCATTTCTCGGCGTGCTATCCTTGAGGAAAAGAGTGCCGAGTTGCGAGCCGAGGTGGTCAACAGGTTGCAGGAAGGCGATGTTGTCGAAGCCGATGTCAAGAACATCACAAGTTATGGAGCGTTCATGGATCTCGGGGGCGTGGACGGATTGCTCCATATCACCGACATGGCATGGCGGCGGATCAGCAATCCAACCGAGATTCTCAATGTCGGAGACTCGGTCAGGGTCAAGGTCGTCAAGATCAACCGCGAGTCGCAGCGTATTTCGCTCGGTATCAAGCAGCTGCTGGAAGACCCGTGGATGACCGTGGAGGAGAAGTACGCGATCCGCTCGCGACACGCGGGCAGAGTGACCAACATCACCGATTACGGTGCCTTTGTTGAACTTGAACCGGGAATCGAGGGACTGATTCACATTTCCGAGATGTCATGGGTGAAGAAAAATATTCACCCCGGCAAAATCCTCTCGACCTCCCAGGAAGTCGAGGTCATGATTCTCGACATAGACAAGGCCAAAAGGCGTGTCTCGCTCGGCCTCAAGCAAACTGAACGAAACCCGTGGGAGAAATTTGCCGAGGAAAATCCGGCCGGAACGAAGGTAACCGGCGAAATCAGGAATATAGCCGATTTCGGCATTTTCGTCGGCCTCGACTATGGCATTGACGGGATGTGCCACCTGTCGGACCTGAGTTGGGATCGTCTAGGCGACGACGTCATCAAGGAATATAGCAGAGGTGATGTCGTTGATGTGCTCATCACCGATGTCAATGTGGCGCGTGAGCGTGTCGCGCTGTCGATCAAGGGATTGACCGAGGATCCGTTCCGGATGGCAACCAGGGGTTTGCGGCGTGGTGCCATCATAACGGTTACCGTTATGCGCACCGCGGGCAATGGCGTCGAAGTGAATTACAAGGGCCTCAGCTGCTTTATCAGGCGCGGTGAATTGAGTCGTGACAGGTCGGAACAACGTCCCGAAAGGTTCGGCATTGGCGATGTCATCGAGGTGCAGGTATCCAGGATCGACTATTCGGATCGCAGATTGCAGCTATCCATTCGCGGTCGCGAGATGGCCGAGGCTCAGGAAGCGGTCGAGCAATACGGCTCTTCGGATTCCGGTGCTGTCCTGGGTGATGTGATCGGAGATGCCTGGAAGCTCAGTCCCAAGAACTAGTGGCCTTAACGCGGCAATGCTTGTAATTTTGCCCATTGGGATGACGGCCGGGGATAACCGGGCATGAACGAAAGATATGTGCCGAATGGTCAAGGTAAGTCGCATTCGGTATCAGGAGCCAAGGCGGTCATGCATTCCGGCGACGAGGCGTACTTGCGGTTTGTAGTTGCCAGCTGAGGTTCGAACAACATCTTGATCGGGATTCTCAGGACTTGAGAGCAGTCATGCATAGTAGGCAGTTGCGGGCCCTTCGTGTCTTCGGGAAGGCGGACAGATCGAATACGGGACTAGGCCCATGCGGTTCCTGCGCCTGATTCTGCTGATCCTTCTGGGAGGCGTGCTGGTATTGGTGGCGGTCGCCAATCGGGATTTGGTGGAACTGCGATTGCTACCGAAGGGCATGTCCGATCTTGTCTTGGTGCCCCCGCCGCTTGCAGTTCCGCTGTTTATCGTCATGTTTGCATGCATGATCGTCGGGCTTTTGATCGGGTTCGTATGGGAGTGGCTGCGCGAGCACAAGCACCGTGCCAGAGCAAATCGCAGGAAGCGGAGAATCCGCAATCTGGAAGCGCAGGTTTCGGACCTGCGAAAGAATCATGGCAGCGACAGGGATGAAATCCTGGCTCTCCTGGAGTGATGTCTAGTGCGGAACAGACAAGCATGAATTGTCCACTTGGCGTCAAGATTTGCGGATTGTCAAAATCGGCCGATGTTGAGGTGGCAATCGACGCGGGAGCGGATTACCTGGGCTTTGTCCACTACCCTCGGTCACCCAGATTTGTTTCGGTTGCTCGAATCACGACCTTGTCCAGGCTTGTACCGGCAAGCGTTACCAAAGTAATACTGACTGTTGACGCCGAGGATGATGAACTCGACGCCATTGCAATCAGCGGTGCCGCCGACATGCTCCAGCTCCACGGCTCGGAATCGCCTGCTCGCGTCATGCAGATACGCGAGCGCTACGGTCTGCCTGTCATGAAGGCCGTCGGTGTTGCCGATGAGAGTGACACCGGATCCATTCGTCGACATGAGGATGTGGCCGACCAGATCCTGGTCGATGCAAAACCGGTTCCGGGTGCCAGACTGCCCGGCGGCAACGGTCTGGCCTTTGACTGGAGACTCGTTGCCCGCTTGACATGGCAGCGGCCATGGATGCTGGCCGGAGGCCTCCACGCCGGCAATGTTGTACAGGCTGCAGGTGTCACGGGCGCGACACAGGTTGATGTTTCGACCGGCGTCGAAAAGCGCAGGGGCGAAAAGGATCCGGTCAGGATCAGGGAATTTGTAAAAATGGTCAAGGAAATCTGAAGTGGAAACTGCCCTCGCAAATACCTTTACCTCCGGTCCCGACGAACGCGGCTGTTTCGGCAAGTTTGGCGGCAGATTTGTTTCGGAAACCTTGATGCCTCTGATTCTTGACCTCGAGAAGGAGTATCTGTCTGCCAAGAGTGACGATGCTTTCTGGGCCGAAATGGAACATCTGTGGAAACACTATGTCGGTCGCCCTTCGCCGCTATACTTTGCCGAAAGGCTAACCGAGCATCTTGGTGGCGCCAAGATCTATTTCAAGCGCGATGAACTCAATCACACTGGTGCCCACAAGATCAACAATGTTCAGGGGCAGATCCTGCTGGCGCGGCGTATGGGAAAGACCCGCATCATTGCAGAAACCGGTGCCGGCCAACACGGTGTTGCCGCGGCGACGGTTTGCGCCCGTTTTGGCTTGCCTTGCATCGTCTACATGGGCGTCCACGATGTGGAAAGGCAGGCACCCAACGTCTTTCGAATGAAGCTTCTTGGCGCCGAAGTGATTCCGGTGAGTTCAGGCCGTGGCACGCTGAAGGATGCCATGAATGATGCATTGCGCGATTGGGTTACCAACGTCAGAGATACGTTCTATTGCATTGGTACAGTAGCGGGTCCGCACCCCTATCCGGCCATGGTCAGGGACTTTCAGGCTATTATCGGCAAGGAAGCCCGACAGCAGATGATGGAAATGGAAGGCCGTCTACCTGACACACTGGTCGCGGCCATTGGCGGCGGCTCCAATGCCATGGGGTTGTTCTATCCATTTCTCAACGACCCTGACGTCGAGATTATCGGCGTTGAGGCCGGTGGTAAGGGAGTAGATGACCGCGTACAACATTGTGCGTCCCTGAACGGCGGTCTGCCAGGTGTGCTGCATGGCAACAGAACGTATCTGCTCCAGGATGACGACGGACAGATTCTGGAAGGCTTCTCGATATCCGCCGGACTGGACTATCCTGGTGTCGGCCCCGAACATTCATGGCTGCATGAATCTGGTCGAGCCCAATATGTCGCCATAACTGATCGCGAGGCTTTGGACGCCTTCCAGGTTTGTTGTGAAAAGGAAGGCATAATTCCTGCACTGGAGCCCTGTCATGCCTTGGCACACGTAATGAAGATTGCCGGAGATTTGCCTTCTGATCAAATCATTTGCATGAACATGTGCGGCAGAGGCGACAAGGACATTTACACCGTTGCCAAGGCACTCGGGTTGGAAATGAGCAATGCGTAGAACCTGATTGCTGACACCGGCGTGAAATGGCTGGGAAGACCCCGGCAGCGGTTGGGATCCCGCGGATTGGATTTTGATCGGCTCCCAATGTGGTCATAGCCACAATGAACTCTTGCACTTTGTGCAGACAGGCACCCTACACAGCTCTTTTCCTATCCCGTTTCAGATTCAAGATCGAGATGCGGGCCCACGAGAATCAAATTGGTGCGAGCCTGGTTTGAAGTCAGTTTACTGAAAGTGCTCACCGTTAATGCCAGCGCAAGGAGAACATCGATCTCGCCCTGCGTTACCGGTTTGTCGACCGGCTTCTCCCGCGCCAGCAAGGACAGGTTCCAGACCCGAAAGGCAGTGATGGTATCAATGTCCACACTCACCCCGAGAACATTGACGCCATCAAGCTGCCGGCTCCTGATAAACGTGCCGGTTTTCAGGGCACGGAAGAAACACTCGATGCGCCGGTGCAACTCATAAAGGCGAAGCTCCTCGCCGGGACTCTCCCCATCAGTCCTACCTTCGGTCGTGGTCGACAATAGCAAGTGCGGCACCCGCCTTTTGCGCCGGATCAACAATCCCCGCTCGCCGGGCAAACACCGTGCGAATGCCGGTAACGACACGCACCACCTCTGGCTGCAAGCTCCATTCTTCGCAATTTCAGAGCGTGGGCTGTGCATTCATCAAGGGAGATACCAAAGCCCGATGGTTGCGACGGAGTAAATACAAATTGTTCACATGCTGGTGGCGTCCCGGTACCAGGCAACAATGATTGCCCGACTCTCGTCTGTCATGGTTCGGATTGCATGTGGTGGCGGCATGGCGTTGCTCATCCCGGACTGCAGGAAGATCTCCTGGGCATGGCGTGCTACATCGCTTTTTGTTTCCAACACCACGTCGTTGGGTGGCCACCGCAAGCCTTCCCAGCCGGGCTCGCGCGCATGGCACATCGAACAGTTTCCGATCACCACATGATAGGCTTCCTCAAAACCGTCTGCCAAAGCAAATCTTTGTTCGATGGGCGTCAATTGGCGGGCGTCGGCCTCTTCATATGTGTCCAGGCCAGGAACAGTTGAAAGCCAGGCAATCAGAATCATCAGCACCACCGAAACCAGCCAGGTCCAGTTCGGCTTGCCGGTTCGTGCATGTATCGAGTTGAAATAGTGCCGGATTGTGACGCCCATCAGGAAAACAAGACTCGCGATGATCCATGAGTACTCTGTTCCGAAAGCCAACGGATAGTGGTTCGACAGCATCAGGAAAATCACCGGCAAGGTCAGATAGTTATTATGGGTCGACCGAAGCTTGGCGATTTTTCCGTATTTCGGGTCCGGGGTGCGCCCCTCCTTGAGGTCATTCACCACGATATGCTGGTTCGGAATGATGATGAAGAAAACGTTGGCAGTCATGATCGTCGCTGTGAACGCGCCGAGATGCAGGAGCGCAGCGCGGCCAGTGAAGACCTGGTTCAACCCCCAACTCATCGACACGATAATGACAAATAACACCAGCATCATGGCTGTGGGATAGTCGCCCAGCCTGGACTTGCAGAGGAGGTCGTACAGTATCCAACCGACAACAATGGAGGCTCCGGAGATCAGAATGCCTTGCCAAAGGGTTATGTCGGCCTTGTTTGGATCGAGCAGAAACAGTTCGCCTCCGACCCAATACATGATCATGAGAAGAGCGGCACCGCTTAGCCAGGTCGCGTAGCTTTCCCATTTGAACCAAATGAGGTGGTCAGGCATCTCTTCCGGGGCAACCAGGTATTTCTGGATTCGATAGAAGCCACCTCCGTGGACCTGCCACTCCTCGCCGTGAACGCCGTCCGGAAGATGCGGTGCCTTGCGAAGGCCCAGATCCAGCGCAATGAAATAAAAGGACGAGCCTATCCAGGCGATTGCAGTGACGATGTGCAGCCACCGTACAGCGAACTCAACCCAATCCCATATTACGGCCAGATCATACATGTATCGACTCCCGAACTTGAACTGCAGACACTCTAACCTGAGCAGATCGCTCCATTACTAGTGGCATGAGGCAATCTGCATCAAAAGATTCAGAAAAATGTCTTTCCTGGAAAACACCCCTACTCTTGCTCAGGCTTACGAACCTGGCACAGTGTCCGCCACGGGCCGGGTCTGGCGAACCTCTCCCGCTGTAGCTTCGACACGCATTTGGCCATTGGAACAGTACCTGGGTGCCAGGCTGTTTCAACGGATGCCCCAGATCCTGGCCCTGATCGAGCAAGGCAGGTAGTTTGGCGACGACGCTTGCGAATTTCTGGAGGCGGTATTCGCTGCAGAGGCCCAAAATGTCCGACATTGCAGACGATCCCGAGGGCAATTGACCTGTCGCCGCTACGCTAGGCGAGGAACGACATTTGACTCCTGTGGCAGATGATTCTCTGCCCGAGACGATTCAGATGGCTTGTCTCAAAACGCGCAGCCGAGGACAGCACCCGAAGGCATGTTCGATCATGGAGTTCGCCGCTGAGCGCATTGCTCCCTCGGTCAGGTTCCCAATGAATCACGTCTAACTGCCGCGATAGGTCGAGTACCCGAAAGGTGAAAGCAGTAGCGGCACGTGGTAGTGCGAATCAGCGGTCATTCCGAACCGGATGGGAATAATGTCAAGAAACAAGGGTTCTTCTAAAGCGCTGCCAACCATTCTGAGATATTCTCCAGCATGAAATACCAGTTCGTACGTGCCTGTCTCGCACCGGTCCGAAGACAGGATATGTTCATTTGTCCGTCCGTCGGCGTTGGTAACTAGCGTATTGAGATGGGACCGGATGTTGCCTTCAATCCGGTAGAGTTCCACCTTTAGGCTGCGGGCGGGCACGCCACGGGCCGTGTCCAGCACATGCGTAGTCAGATATCCGGTCATGATGGTCTCGATTCTGGTGAGGTTGGCACTATCATCGGAGATTGTTCGACAAGATGCAATCCGGGACAGCCGGAGGCATTATGAAGAATGTCCTGAAGGCAATATTGTTGTTTTCGGCCATAGTAGAAATACCAGCTTGCCGAAAGCAACCCGGATGACCTGCCTTGCTCGGACGTAAATCGGCGACCGTTATCAGCTCATCGTGTACGTTGGATTGCAACGACATGCGTTTTGCAATTCAGGCCGGGCTCGCCAATGGGGATCAGTTTGAAGCGGCGCTCCGGGATTACTCTTATGTGCTCTATACAGAGTGAGTTTCAGTGGTCCCCAAGGTAATGCCGATGGGTTTGTGACGCTGCCTGATTCGCAACAGGACCCCATATTGCCGAACAATGGACCAGTGAACACCTTCCAGAGATGGAAATGCGACCGTCCGAAATGGATCGAGACCGTTTTGTCAGAAGGTTTGGCAACAGCTTTGAGCAAGACCCCGTGGATAGCTGAGATTGCTGATGTTCCTTGAGCGGGGACTGGTCTCTTGGTGTTTTGTCCGGTTACGGTGACTTGGTATGCCGGCTGGCGCGGTTGGGCGTCTCAAGTCAGATTCCCTTGCAGAACAGGCCCTCGGTGTCCGGACAACCTGACAGACGCGAATCGTGCCGCGTTTATTGAGCTAAACGCAGCCTATACAATAAAGTTTGGCTTTTCTCTCATTACTACAGTACTGGACATAACCAGGGCCTCGACCCTGAACAACTTCCATTGCCGGATCGGTAATGACCAGGATTCGGGTTTCGAAAAGTTTGTCGGCAGGTTGAACGGACTTCTGAACTGCGTCTCAAGGCAGACTTCACAAAATGATGAAGGAAGCTTTAACGGAGCCTGTACTGGATTCTGATATTTGTGGCCTTCGGCGATGTCATTGACGTCTTGGGAGCGCCGAACAGGTCTATCAATATCGGCCGCCGGACCTGGTAAGCCGTACTGACACCGCAGTGAACTCCCAGAAGTTCTTGCGTCAGGTACGGGTTCGGTGACTCTGTAAGTCTCGTCGAACGCTGCCTTGATCCACCGCATTTGGTCGAGTCGAACAGGAAACGTGCCAGCACCAGGGCTGACACGGGGATCATGAACAGGAGGAACACACAATGGACTATTCATCAATCGGGACGCCAGAACAACTTCGCGACCCAAATTACACACCGGCACTTCACCGCGCTATACCACTGGGCATACAGCACGTGCTGGCGATGTTCATCTCAAACGTTACGCCCGCGATCATTATCGCGGGCGCTGCCGGGTTTGGCTTTGGTTCGGACGCAGGCGCGCTGGGATTCCCGGACATGACTTACCTGATCCAGATGGCGATGCTGTTTGCCGGGATTGCCACACTGTTTCAGACTATCGGACTGGGTCCGGTCGGTGCACGTCTTCCGATCGTTCAGGGTACAAGTTTCGCTTTCATTCCGGTTATGATCCCGCTGGTGGCTGGCAAGGGCGTAGACGCGCTCCCAGCACTCTTTTGCGGTGTATTGGTTGGCGGCCTTTTCCATGCGTCACTTGGCATGTTTATTGGGAAGATCCGGTTTGCGCTGCCGCCACTGGTTACTGGTCTGGTAGTGACGATGATTGGCCTGGCATTGGTCAGGGTAGGTATCCAATACGCTGCAGGCGGGGTCCCGGCCATCGGCACGCCGGAATACGGTTCGCTCCTGAACTGGTCGGCTGCACTTGTGGTGATCCTGGTAACGCTAGGTCTCAAATTCTTCGCGCCCGGCATGTTGTCGGTGTCGGCGGTCGTGATTGGTATTGTCGTGGGGTATTTCTACGCCATGGCCTTGGGCATGGTGACGATCGAAAGCATCGCAGGTAGCTGGAACAATGCAGCGATCTTTGCCGCACCAATCCCGTTCAAATACGGTCTGGACTTCAGCATTGCGGCAATCATCGGCTTCTGTCTGATGGCTTTTGTCTCAGCCATTGAAACCGTGGGTGATGTTTCCGGGATAACCAAGGGCGGCGCCGGCCGGCAAGCAACTGACAAAGAAATCGAAGGCGCAACCTTTGCTGATGGCGTTGGCACGGCCCTGGCAGGAATCTTTGGTAGCTTGCCTAATACCTCGTTCAGCCAGAACGTCGGGCTGATTGCGATAACCGGGGTCATGAGCCGGCATGTGGTAACCATAGGAGCGATATTCCTGATCGCTTGCGGTCTTATCCCCAAGGTGGGTGCAATCATCCGAACCATCCCGATCGAGATTTTGGGAGGTGGCGTGATTGTGATGTTTGGCATGGTTGTGGCAGCGGGTGTTTCGATGCTGGCGGATGTTATCTGGGATCGCCGCAACATGGTGATTTTGGCGATTTCCATTTCAGTAGGGCTAGGCCTGCAGCTCGAACCGAATGCTGTTCAGTACCTGCCTGATACAATGAGGATCCTAATGACCAGCGGTCTCTTGCCTGCAGCCATAATCGCTATTGTGCTCAATCTTATCCTGCCCGACCCGCTGTCCGCCGAATCCACCAAATTAATGTCAGGCGGACTTGCCGGACACGAGAAGGATTAAATGGTCACGGACGCTCGTGCCTGACAAAAAGTCCAGCGGCGCCTCAAAGGGCGCCGCGGTCCTCCTGGATCATAGATACCACTCGCGACCCAAAACTGATTCTGATCGAGCACTACGGCACACGGAGGGGGCACCAGAATGTAGCCTGTTACCTTATGGCAGCCAAGGTCATGGCTGAATCCAGGCAGCTGGCCGAACACGGTGTCTCTGGCTGCAAGACGACGCTACCTTTCAGTTAGTGACCACATCTTGCCAGCCCTTTCCGCTGCCGACTATGCGTCGGCATGCAGTTCATTCGACCAGTCTTATCAAGGAATACCGGATTGGTTGACCGTTACCGGTTGCCCATATGGCGCCATATGTCAAATCCACAGCATAAATGTAATCATGGCCATATAACCTCCATGATCAGGGCTCCCGACTACATACGCCGAAGAAGCCCGGGTCCAGGCTCGGCCTGGCTGCCGGAACTACAATCTGATGCTGGTCAATGTATGGAAAGCGGGTCCCGCCAAGAGCGGATCAGGGGGCCCTGGCCGCAATCCTAATGCAGATCAATGGCGCAGCCTGTCAGGAATTCGATTGGCACATACTGCTTGGCCATGGCGTGTGTCGCTGCCAGGCAGACTCTGGGTGCCATTCCGTCCTTGTAGGCCTGCAAGAAACGTGTCGCGCAAAGGCACCAGCGGTCGCCATGCGAAAGTCCATCGAATCCAAATTCCGGTCTGGGGGTAGACAAGTCATTGCCGACACTCTTCGAGTACTCGAGAAATTCGGTCGTCATGATTACGCAAACGGTGTGACTCCCAATATCCCGTGGGGAAGTGTCACAACAGCCATTTCGAAAGAAGCCGGTTACGGGGTCTCGGGAACACTCCTGCAAGGGTTCTCCGAGAACATTGATCGATTCGACAATCTGTTCTGCCATTACGGTCTGTCCTGTCCTGCGATATTCCGGCGGGTCCCGCGCAATTAAGCTGCGATCACATCAAACTACAGAATGGTTAATGGAAAATCTTGCCGAGTTTTTCAATCCATCCGCCGCGTTGGCTTTCCGACTCTACGCTTTCTTCATCGGAAGAGCTGGTTGACAGATCGCCAGCCGGGCGACGTAGATCACTTCCGGACCTGTTTCTTGCCAATGCGAGCGCGTTGAGGAACTTGGCGGCCTCTCCCTTGAGGAGACAAGGCAGGCCATCACCTAGGCCGGACAAGAGATCAGGCAACCAGGACTCGCGATCGGTCTTGGAGAAATTGCCAAGCACATAGCCGACAACCAGCTCCTTGCGTCCCGGATGTCCGACACCGAGACGAATGCGCCAGTAGTCCGCGCCAATGTGCTGGTTAAGAGAGCGCAGCCCGTTGTGTCCGGCGTGACCTCCTCCCCGTTTGACTCGCACTTTACCGGGCACGAGATCGATCTCGTCATGAAAGACAAGTACGTGCTCGCTTGAAATCCGATAATACCGCATGGTCTCGCCAACAGATTGACCGGACCTGTTCATACCAGTGGCCGGCTTCAGGAGAAGAACTTTTTCTCCCCTGACAGTCGAGGACGCCAGTTCACCCTGAAACTTTCTGGACCATTGATCCGCACCGAGATCGCGTGCAATTGCATCGAGTGCCATAAAACCGACATTGTGACGATTAAGGGCGTAGCGCCTGCCTGTATTTCCCAGTCCAACGAGAAGTTTCATTAAGTAGCCCCGTCATTCATGTTACCGGAACAGTTGGCAACTGTCGCAGCCCGTGCAGTTACCAAAAACGTTGGAGATTCAAGCGGCTGCGACTCGGTGCAGAGATGAATGCACACAGCATCTGGTCGAAATCTTGCTCCTGTGGGTTGCCTTACAAGTGGCATCTGGACCCGCGCAGCCGATATGGCATCAATTGGCGAGAACCAGACTGGCTATTGTTACCGGCCCAGGAGTTTCAGGAAAAGGGTACCTGGAGGTTTCCCTGCAGCATCGTATTCAATGCAGGTTATTCGATTTCGAATTCTTCCAGCTCTTCCTCTTCTTCCTCTTCCACCTCTGCGACAATTTCGGTCGGCGCAGAGATATTGGCAATAACAAAGTCTCGATCATGAATTCGGGGCCTGGCACCCTCCGGCAGGTCAATTTGGGACACAGTTACGACATGACCAATGTCCAACCCAGTAAGATCAACCGTGAGCTGGTCGGGAATGTTGCCAGCCGTGACAATGAGTTCGACCTCACCACGCACAACCGTAAGTACACCGCCCTGCTTGAGCCCGGCACTTTCCTCTTCGTTTGTGAAAGCCACAGGTATGAACAGATTGATCCGGGAAGCGCGATGCAACCGCATGAAATCGACATGGATAGGCAGATCCCTCACCACATCGCGCTGAACCGAGCGGCAGATGACCCGGACATCTTCCTGACCGTCAACCTTCAGGTTGAACAGGGTTGAAAGGAACCGGCCAGCCTTGAGTCGTTTCAGCAATTCGTTGTAAGCCAAGTTTATGGCAAGCGGCTCCTCACCACCGCCATAGACAACGCCTGGTACCAGTCCCTGCCTCCGCGCCTCACGAGCGGCCCCCTTACCCGTCCTCGTTCTTGACTTGGCGCTGAGATTTGGAACGCCTCTTACCATTTCTTTCTCCACACAATAGTAAAAGCGGACATCCTCCAAGGGTGACTGCCCGCTGCCTTGACGAATATAGTCATTACATTGACTTGTGCAATTCCAAACCGCAAGCCCGCGTCAAGTGCTGCAAAATTGAAAGCGGAAGAGTTCAGTTGCCGGCTCCAGCCGCGGTCGTCATGCAGTGTGGTCTGAATCCGGAGTCACTTATGGCTTTCAGACACAAACCGGCGTAGCCGTGCGGAATTGACGATCGGGGTTGCTGGGGTTTCTCCTGGCATTCCGGAGTCATTGAATCGCCTGCACTGAGACCAGAAGCCGTCCTTTCCGGATTACATCCAGTTGCCAGAAAACCCTTCCGGCACGAGTACATTGTTGCGGTCGAGATCGACCACCTGCCTTTCGCCGCACATTGCCATCGTCAGATCAAGTTCCTTGTGGATGACCTCAAGGGCCTTGGTAACTCCGGGCTGTCCAAGTGCTCCAAGACCGTAGATGTAGGCACGACCGATATAGATGCCGCTAGCCCCCAGAGCCAGCGCTTTCAGAACATGCTGTCCTGAGCGGATACCGGAGTCCATGTGAATCTCGATCCTGGAGCCGACTTCGTTTGCGATTTCCGGTAATTTGCGAATGGCTGACATGGCACCATCGAGTTGGCGGCCTCCGTGATTCGAGACGATTATTGCGTCGGCGCCGATGTCCACCGCACGTCGGGCATCATCCACCTCCATGATGCCCTTGAGAATCATCGGTCCACCCCACTGTTCCCTGATCCTGGCAACCCTGCGCCAGTCAAGTCCAAGGTCGAATTGCTGGCTGACCCACGCCATCAATGAGCCGGTATCATCAACGCCCTTGACGTGGCCGACCACATTGCCAAAGGTTCGGCGGGGCGTTCCCAGCATGCCGGCTCCCCAACGTATTTTGGTTGCCAGATTCAACAGGTTGGCCACGCTAGGATTAAAGGGCACAGAAAGGCCGTTCCTGAGGTCACTGTGTCGTTGGCCGAGAACCTGCAGGTCAAGTGTCAGCACCAAGGCGCTGCAATTCGCATCCTTTGCACGCTGAATGAGGCGATCGACGAAGTCCTCGTCTTTCATCACGTAAAGCTGAAACCAGAATCCCTCGTGGGCATGCTTCGCAACATCCTCTATCGAACAGATCGACATGGTAGAAAGAACAAATGGAACGCCAAATGCCCGTGCAGCCCTTGCGGCCTTGATTTCGCCATCAGCGTGCTGCATGCCCGTCAGACCAACGGGCGCCAATGCAACGGGCATTGTAACCTCGTGACCCAACATTTGGCTGGCCGTAGATCGTCCCGAAATGTCTCTGGCTACGCGCTGCCGTAATTTGATGAGGTCGAAGTCTTCAGTGTTCTCGCTGCGGGTCTGCTGGCTCCAGCTTCCGGATTCCACATATTCACAGAACATCCGGGGAACGCGGCGTCGATTGAGTTGCTTCAGGTCTTCAATACAGGTGACTACACGCACTGTTGCACCAAAACGAAATTCAAACCAGTTCTCTTGCCGACCCGGACAGCGCTGCATTGCAACGCAGGTAATCCGGGTTCAAGCCGGAGAGCCCCTAAAGGCTGGCCTCCTGACCCGTTGAATGGGCAGCATCGGCTAGCCGTCTCACGAATGACAGGATGTCCGGAATTGACTCACCAGCCTCGATCCGGCTGACGATCGACGAGCCCACAACCACTCCATCTGCAATGGCGCTGATAGCGCGGGCATGTACCGGGGTCTTGATACCGAAGCCAACACATACCGGTAGCTCGGTTTTTGCCTTGATACGCGCGACATCAGGAGCAATGATTGATCCATCTGGTGTGGCGGCGCCGGTAATGCCGGTAATCGAAACGAAGTAAACGAAGCCGCTTGTGTTCTCGAGCACCTTGGGCAGCCGACGGTCATCAGTTGTCGGTGTCGCCAGCCGAATGAAGTGAACGCCGGCACGAGTGGCCGGCAGGCAAAGCTCATCATCTTCTTCGGGAGGAAGGTCCACGATGATCAGACCATCGACTCCCGATGTCACCGCCGTTTCCAGAAAATTGTCAACACCGAAACGGTAGATCGGATTGTAATATCCCATCAGTATGATCGGTGTGTCCTGATCATCCTGGCGAAATTCACGTACCATGTCCAAGGTTCGACTTACTGTCTGACCAGCCGCCAGGGCTCTCTGCCCTGCCAGCTGGATAGTTGGACCATCAGCCATCGGGTCGGTGAACGGAATGCCGAGCTCGATGATATCCACACCAGCCGCCGGCAAGCCACGCAAGAGATCCTGTGAAGTCTCCAAATCGGGATCGCCGGCCATGATGTAGGCCACAAATGCCCTGCTGTCGGCCTTGCGCAGTTGGCTAAACTTCGCGCCTATGCGGTCCTTGGAAATTGCGGCCTGCATGGGAACTGTTCAGGCCTCCGCACCGGCGGACATTTCATCTGAGTTGACCACCCAGGTAATGCCAAATCTGTCTGTCACCAGGCCGAATCCCTTTGACCAGAAGGTTTCTCCAAACGGCATCCTGACCTGGCCGCCCTCGCTCAAAGCCTCGTACACCTCACTTGCACGCTCGGTGCTGTCAAATCCGAGTGCTACGAAAATGCCACTTGGTTCGGTGTATTTGTCCATCGGATTGTCGCAACCCATGAGAATCTGATCGCCAAAATGCACCTGAGCATGCATGACTTGGTCGTCCTTACCTTCAGGCCGGGGAAAGCCTTCAGGGGTTTCCCCGAAAGTTTGTACATATGCCACCTTGCCGTCAAGGAGTTTGGCATACCAATGGAATGCTTCGATGCAATTTCCATCGAAGAAAAGGTAAGGAGACAGGCGCATTGTTGTTTTCCTGGTTTCACTTAAATCAAGCCATCAATTTGAATGACAACAGGCGGCAATACAAGCATATAGCGGCGCCATAAAGCAGGTTCATCCGTCCATGGGATTCAAGATCGGCATCGTTGGATTGCCAAATGTCGGGAAGTCGACATTGTTCAATGCTCTGACCAGTACTTCCCAGGCCCAGGCAGGGAATTATCCGTTCTGCACGATCGAAGCCAATTCTGGAGAGGTTCCGGTTCCTGACGATCGTTTGCCCAAAGTGGCTGCGGTTGCGGGTTCGGTACGCGCCGTCCCGGCCAAAACCACATTTGTCGACATCGCTGGACTGGTCAAGGGCGCCTCGCGGGGCGAAGGTCTTGGCAACAGATTTCTTGGCAGTATCCGCGAAATGGATGCCATAGCCCATGTCGTAAGGTGCTTTGACGACGGCGATGTCTCACATGTGCACGGGACCGTCAGCCCGGTCGCAGATATTGAGATCGTCGACACGGAACTCATGCTGGCAGACCTGGAGTCAGTTGAACGACAGCGTCAGAAGCTGGGTCGAAAGAAGCGAGGGAATGATAAACAAGCTATCGCACAAGACTCGCTTCTCGCCGCCGCAGAAGAGAAGTTGTACCTGGGCAGGCCGGCGCGGGCAGCCAATGTGCCGGATGCGCTGCAGGGTCTGTGGAAGGGATTGGGCCTGCTGACCTCGAAACCGCTTCTCTATGTCTGCAACGTTGATGAGGATGCGATCGCCAGGGGCAACGATCTTTCCCGCCATGTGGAAGAACTGGCGGCAACTGACGGCACGTCATGTATTACGGTATCGGCGGCCATTGAGGCTGAACTTGCGCAACTGACCCCCGAAGATGCCCACGAATATCTTGAAGAATTGGGACGGGAACGCACGGGACTGGAGCGACTTGTACAGGCCGGCTACAACCTGCTGGACCTGATCACCTTTTTCACGACCGGCGCCAAGGAGACACATGCACGAACGATACGCCAGGGTACTGTCGCCCGCGAGGCTGCAGGAACGATTCACGGCGACTTTCGTCGGGGTTTCATCAGAGCAGAGGTGGTTTCCTCCGGGGACTTCATTCTTCACAAGGGGTTTTCCGGTGCGCGTGATGCCGGGAAGCTGCGGGCTGAAGGCAAGGACTACGTCGTGCGCGACGGCGATGTGCTGCAGGTGCTGTTCAATATTTAGGGTTGCTTGGTGTGCAAATGCGGTCCTGAGAAAAAGTACCGCGAAATTGTTAACGCCAATCAAGTCGACGCTATCCAGCCTGGAAACTGAGGCATTGGCCTGGCGTCCACCGCGCCAGCGGCGATCCAGGTAGGATTCCGGCTTTGTGTTGCGTTTGCAAGACATGGCCAACCTGGCCCATTGTGCCTGGAGGAGGATTAATGCCGCACCAACAGGGCACGAAGTGCGTGGATATTAAAAGCTGCGAATTGTTCGCACTAACAGAGCCTCCTGCAAATCTCGTATGAACAGGGCGTTTTGCCTGATTTTCGGCGGCATATGGAATTCAGGACCCGGCCAGGGCATCGCCACTCCAGTATGGTATGGACCGCCATCCGCATGCGGAGGAAGCAATCCCGTGCCATTGCGTGAAGCACTCACAACTTGCCGGAACCTATCTCAAGACCTGCTGAATTTTTCGCTGGCCGACATTCCTGGCCCGCTGAGTGAAAACCATCAACGGCTGGTAGCGGTGCCTGTTCTTGCGTCTCCAGAGCAATTCGTCCGCTCCAACGGCCTGTTCAGCCCCTGTCGTTCCCAACGCAGCCGAATTGCGCCTGCCCGGTTTTCCATTGCCAAGGCGGTGTATAATCTTCCCGCCACGCGTTCACACATTGACCGTACATGGCGCCGTCTGTGTGACCGGGAGACAGTCTGGAACATTTCAAGCCAGGCGACCATTTTGCGGGCGTTTGCCAAGCCAGGGGTTCGCTCTCGCATTCATGAAGCACGGATAGTGGTGGCATGTGCGGATACCAAATGGCGGCTAGAACAGGCGTCATGCCACAGCGATCAAGGATCGTGAACGGGCACAAGAGCCGCCGGATTGGAGGCACTACAAAACTCTAGCCTGAAGGCCGTGCTGAAAGTCGATGCTGTTGATACCCTTAGTCTATGGGCAGCGGCCGGGTTGGGCCAGAATGCAGGAGCTCCATACTCCGACCTGCTACAAGTGATTCATCGGGGTCAGGTTGCCACAAGAGCTGCAAGACGCATCGTCTGTGAAAGGCATCGCTGAAACTTGTAGAATGTCGCTAAGCTTGAGTCGGCCATTGGTCAGGAGAAGCCGCGCTACAGTTGCGAGACGACCGTGTCACACCGCTCGCAAATTGCTGGATGCTCATGCGTGCCTACGTCAGGTAGTGTCTTCCAGCATCGCGCGCACTTTTCGCCTACAGCAGGCCTGAACTCGACATACACTTCTGGTGCAGGATTAATGTCGGATGCTTCTGCAGGCAACGCGTCAGAAATGATCACCTGAGAAGTAAGGCAGATATCGGCAAATTCTACCGATCTAAGGATCTCCCTGACCTCCTGGTCAGCCACATACACCAGGGGAGCGGCCTCAAGACTCGAACCAATCGCCTTCATGTCACGCTGACGTTCGATTTCAGCATTCACAGCCCGCCTGATCCTGCGAATTGACTTCCACTTACTGGCCACCGAGTTGTCGCGCCAGCGGTCGTCGACGGCAAGAAAGTCAACAAGGTGAATACTGCTGTCTTCGCCCTTGTTTCGGTGCAACCATAATTCGTCTGCTGTGAACGGAAGTATTGGTGCCAGCCATGTTGCAATATGATTGAAGAGGATAGCGAGTACGGTTCTGGTGGCCCTGTGAGGGATGCCGGTCGGCAGCTCACAGTAAAGTCTGTCTTTTCTTATGTCGAAAAAAAAGCGCGACAAATCGCCATTCAGGAAGTCGAAAATCGCCACATAGGCGGCCCTGAAATCATACCGGACATACGCATCGCGAACTTTCTGGTCCAGTTCGTGCAAGCGGTGCAGCACCCAACGCTCCAGCTCTGGCAAGTCGTCAAGTTCCACCATCTGGTCAGTGGAAAGATCATGAAGATTTCCGAGAATGAATCGGAACGCATTGCGCAGTCTTCGGTAATTCTCGATGGCAGTCTTGAGAATGGCTGGACCGATCCGCAAATCTGAAGTGTAGTCTGACTGCGCTACCCATAATCGCAGAATATCAGCTCCATGCTGCTCCACAACCGCCTGCGGAGCCACGACATTGCCCAGCGACTTCGACATCTTCTTCCCGTTACCGTCGAGCGTGAATCCGTGCGTGAGGACACCGCGATAGGGAGGGCGGCCAGTTGTACCACAAGCCTGAAGGATCGAACTGTGAAACCAGCCTCTATGCTGATCGGTTCCTTCCAGATAGAGATCGGCAATTCCATCTTCGGTGCCGTCGGCGCGGTCCCGCAATGCAAAAGCATGCGTTGACCCCGAGTCGAACCAGACATCAAGAATGTCGAAAATCTGCTCGTATTCTTCCGGAGGATAAAGTCCTTCCAGAAAACGTTCGCGAGAACCATCTTGATACCAGGCATCAGCACCTTCATTCCCGAATGCACGCACAATGCGCGCATTGACGGCCTCGTCGCGCAACAGGTAGTCGCCAGACCCCATGTCGGCATCCTTCCTGACAAAACAGGCGAGCGGAACACCCCAAGCCCGTTGCCGAGACAACACCCAGTCCGGACGCTGCTCAAGCATCGAGTGCAACCGCGACATGCCCGTCGGCGGTGTCCACTTGACATGTCTCAGAACGCCTTCAAGAGCTCGCTCCCTGATTGTATCTCCGAGCGTCCCTTTTCCGTCGTCAAGCACCTTGTCTATGCTGACGAACCACTGCGGCGTGTTGCGAAAAATGAGTGGGGCCTTCGAGCGCCAGCTATGCGGGTAGGAATGCTTGTATTTTTGCCTTGCAGTCAGGTGGCCCGAGCAAATCAGGTTGTCGATAATAACACTGTTGGCGGAACCCTCCTGGCCGCTCGACGTGTAAATCTCAAGTCCGCCAAAAATTGGCAAGGTTGATCTGAAGCGGCCGTCTTCCGTGACATTGTGGGTCATCGGAAGTGAATGCTTGCGGCCGATCAGAAAGTCATCCTCACCATGGGACGGTGCGGTATGGACAAACCCGGTACCGGCCTCGTCCTTGACGTGCTCGCCCGGCAGCATTGGCACCGGGTAGTCCCAGCGATTGACGGGTGGTTCCTCGGCTGGAACCTTGCCCCGAAACGGATGTGAACAGACCAGCTTGTCCAGTTCTGCTGGTGTCACCCTGCGGACCCGGCGCCAATCTCGGACCCGGGCTGCTGTCATGCAGGAATCAACGAGGGCTTCTGCGATGATCAGCAGTTCACCCCGCCGCGCCCAGTTGCCCTCCGGGACGTCCCTTATTTCATACAGGGCGTAGTCGATTTTCGGGCTGAAACAAATGGCGCGGTTTGAAGGAATCGTCCAGGCTGTAGTCGTCCAGATCAGGACCGCAGCATCTTGCGGCATTCCCGACGCGGCAAAATCCCTGGAGGCTTCGGGGTCGATGGGAAACCGCACCCAGATCGAGGCGCTGACGTGGTCTTCGTAGTCGACTTCTGCCTCGGCAAGGGCGGTCTTTTCGACTGTCGACCACATCACTGGCTTGGAACCTCGGTACAGCGAACCGTTCATGACAAACTTCATGAATTCAGCCGCGATTACTGCCTCGGCGTGAAAGTCCATCGTGAGGTAGGGGGCCTGCCAGTTGCCTATTGCGCCCAAACGCTGGAATCCCTCCCGCTGGATTTCAATCCATTTGGCAGCAAATTGCCGGCACTCATTGCGCAGTTCCAGAACTGGAACCTCGTCCTTCCCGATACCCTGTTCCCGATACCGTTCCTCAACCCGCCATTCAATCGGCAGTCCGTGGCAATCCCAGCCAGGTACGAAGCGCGAATCCATGCCCAGCATTTGCTGGGAACGAACCACCATATCCTTGAGTACCTTATTGAGAGCGTGGCCAATATGAAGGTGACCGTTCGCATAGGGGGGGCCGTCATGCAGAACAAACGAAGGCCGGCCGGATTTCTGTCTCAGCCGGTCGTAAATGCCCAGATCGTCCCATCGCTTCAGCAGTTTTGGCTCTCTCTTTGCCAGGGATGCCCGCATCGGAAACGATGTGCGCGGCAACATAAGGGTATGCTTGTAATCAACAGTATTGGGAGGCATGGGAAGAATCCTCAGGGCAACAGCAATTTGCGCCAGCGACGTCAAAACCGGGACAGGCAGGCTGTCTCCGTAAGGCCCGATGCCTATATCAGAATTGCTGGATATTCCAATTGTCGCCTTGCGCCTTGCCGTCCGCTGCAATTCACCTCCCGGCCAGCGTTCTGGAGCCAGTTTGCCTCTATCCGGCTAGGAGGTTGTCCCGTGGTCCTTCGTTCTAGCGTGCCGGCAACGGGCTGTGTGGTCATTGTCTTTCGCAGGAGTATCGCACTCATATTCGCCCGAACCGGTCGGCCGGGCAATCGGGCGAGCTCGGGAACCGTATTCTTGGATCGGAGATTGTTCCCGCCGGAATTCAGAACATTTGTATGATAATGCTCATCAGCCAGACAACATGATCTCGGGCAAAATGATGTATCGATACGCACTGTGCATTGAGTATTGCGGCACCGATTACTGCGGATGGCAACGGCAAGCCAATGCACCGACGGTACAGCAGGAGGTAGAGGCAGCACTTGCCAGACTCGACAAGTCTTCACCGACCCTAACCGGTGCGGGCCGGACTGACAGCGGTGTACATGCGGCACGACAGGTCGCGCACTGCTCTCTGGCCAGGCACTGGGATCCGTTTCGGCTGTGCGAGGCGCTCAATGCCCATCTCAGACCGGCACCAATCGCAGTGCTGGAGGTTGCCCAGGTGGACCACCTGTTCAGCGCCAGAAGATCGGCCGTAATGCGCGAGTATCGTTACCGGCTTATCAACCGAAGGGCACCCCTTGCGCTTGAGCCCAACTCTGCTTGGCATGTTCGTCCCAAGCTTGATCATGATGCGATGCTGACGGGGGTAAAATTGCTGCTTGGAAAGCATGATTTCACAACCTTTCGTTCAGCACATTGTCAGGCACTTTCGCCAAGAAGGACACTCGACGAGGTATTTCTGGAAGTTTACAGGTTGCCCTCGAGCACTGAAATCACTTTCACCTTCCGGGCCCGCAGTTTCCTTCACCGCCAGGTCAGAAGCATCATGGGAACCCTGGTACAGGTCGGTTTAGGCAATTGGCGACCAGAGGATGTGAAGATTGCACTGGAAGCCAGAGACCGGACTGCCTGCGGGCCGGTTGCGCCGGCGCGTGGACTTTATTTGTGGCAGGTGTACTACGTTCCGGATCCGTTTTCTCGTGAATCACAATGATGTAAGGCGCTGCGACGCGGCTGCACCGGGTCAATTCTGCAATTTTCGGATTTCCCGGCCCTGTGCTGATGATTCCTGGTTCGTCAAATGATCTGCCAGGATAGCCGACCAGCAGGCCAGGACCGACGCTGCCACGCACATTGCGACCAGATTTGAGTGCCGGACAGGCCGTTGCAGAAAACGTTCAGATAGGCAAGGATACCGTATGTCAAATGCTATCGTGTACAGGACAAGTGTGCATCCAGACTGGGTGGACTACAACGGTCATATGCGGGATGCCTACTATGCCCTGGTATTCAGTCTGGCCGTGGACGGCGTGCAGGACACGGTTGGGATTGATGCGTCCTACCGCAACAGCACTCGCTGCACGATGTATGTCGTGGAAATGCACAATTTCTATATCCGGGAAGTCAAGAAAGGCGATCAGCTACGTGTCGAGTCCCTGGTTCTGGACTGTGACAGCAAGCGATATCATTTGTTCCAGAGGATGACGTATGACGATCAATTGGTGGCTGTTTGCGAGAGCTTGCAGCTGCACGTAAGTCAGATTCCGACTCCCAGGGCAGCACAAATGCCACAATCGATTCAGGAGAATCTCCTGGAACACCGTCTGACAGGTGAACAGATCAGCGAACTCAGGTTTCGTTCGCGCTCGATTGGAATTCGGCAGGGAGGTTCGTAGGTGAAGGGCGTCCAAACAGTGGGCGTTGTCGGCGCTGGTGTGATCGGGGCCGGATGGGCAGCGCGGGCACTTCATTGCGGGCTTGATGTCATCGTGACCGACATCAATTCCGGGATGGAAGCGTGGCTAAACGAAACAGTTGACAATGCGAGCAAAATGCTTGCCAAACTGACGGAAGGCATTCCGATGCCGGTTCGCGGTTCGCTGGAATTTACTACAGATCTGGCAGCCATGGCGCGCTGTACCGACTTCATTCAGGAATGCGTTCCCGAGAACATCGAGCTCAAGCGTTCCGTACTGGGAACAATCTCGTCCCGGGCGGCATCAGATGTCGTCATCGCGTCCAGCACCTCGGGATTCATGCCAACGGACCTGCAAACCGGACTCGATCATCCGGAACGTATTCTTGTAGGTCACCCGTTCAACCCGGTTTACCTGTGCCCACTGGTCGAGCTGGTCGGAGGCAGGCAGACATGTAATGTGGCCCGCGGCATCGCCCGCAAGTTCTATGAAGGGATGGGTATGCACGTCCTGGCAGTGCGGCGCGAAGTCCCGGGACATATCGGCGACCGCTTGCAGGAAGCAATGTGGAGGGAGATCCTCCATGCCCTGAATGATGATATCGCTACCACCAGCGAACTGGACGAGAGTATTGTGTATGGTCCCGGTCTGCGCTGGGCGGCCATGGGAATGAACCAGCTCTACATGATTTCCGGTGGCAGCGGCGGAGCCAGGCACTTCATGAAGCAATTCGGTCCGGCACTTGATTTTCCGTGGTGCCACATGAAAGCGCCGGAGTTGACGGACGAGTTGATCGACCGTTTTGTGGAAGGAACGGCGGAGCAGGCCGGTGGCCGTTCAATTCGTGAGCTGGAGACAATCAGGGACGAATGTCTGGTTGCTCTTCAAAGGGTCCTGGCCAGCCATGACATTGGCGCCGGACAGGCGCTGAATCGTTTCCGGGAACGCATGGCCAACCCAAACAGCAAGCAACAGGCTTGATGCCATAATATTCCCCCCAAGGGAGTACTAGCTTCGATTCCGTTAACGATTTGGGCATGTGAAGAATCTCCAGTCACGAAAAGCTGGTTCCTGGTCTGCGGTTGCAGATCAGGGATTGTCGGATCTTGCCAAACCCTACTTCCACAAGCTGGGGGTTGTAGACAACTCGAGCGGGACCTCAACCATTGAAGCACCAACAGTTGCCGGAGACGCAGAGGTTCTTGAAAGGATTGCGAATTGGGTTGACGGCAGATTGCGGCTACGTCGCCTCCCGAACCTGGTTACAGGAGAAGGAAGAAAACAGGAGATAACAGAATCCTGTAGGCTGAGTGAATGGGTGCTTGACCGTTAATACTGACTATTCATCGTTGGCTAGTCCTGACCCTTGAAACGCATATCCGGGGAGGCCTTTTCGGACTGAGCGGTTCGACAGAATTGTTCAAGCTTTACGCTTGTAAAGATCAGTGTAAATCCTACACCCACATAGCGTTTGACTGGAACATTCACTTTTGGGGAGGCAGTGAAACCTGACTGTTTTGCTGAGAACAATCGAGGCCTTTCCACGGGGGCGGACGACAGGACAGTTGTGCGCTCTTCTTGATATGGACTTCAAGGCGGCGCGCCGCGACGCGTTGCGCACCGAGCTGGTTTTTCTCCAGAAGGAGGGATTAATTGCCCTGGGCAGCGACCACAAATGGCGGGCTATAAACCGGGTCGGCAATGTATCCCCGAGTATTGCCGGTAAGTTGAGTTCCGGTGAAGTACATGGGCAAAGTGACTTGCTAACGGCGGCACCAGCGAAGTTCTCTACGGAGACCATTCCTCGCCGATCTGCCGACAACGATTCCGAGCACGAATCGTCATTAGATGCCAGAAAGCTTATTCGATACTACCGCGCCGCACTGCAAAGCGATCCACGCGGCGCACTCACGCAAGCCGATGACCGACACGGTACTTCGTATCAGCTGATCACCGGAAATGGTGATCCGGTGCCTGGGGAGGGACAAGCCGGAATAATCCAGGTGGAACTTGCAAACCTGCCTGACAGTTTCCGAGTGGTTTGTCTACTGAAGCACGGAACCTCCTGGAGCGTGCAAACAGACTCGCGGAAGCGCATGTAAGAACTCGACTTGAAGGAGGCACGGGCAACAACGATTCTCTCAAGTTTCTCACCTAGCAGTTCCACAACTGCCCTGAATGGGTGGCCGCTGAGATGCTCAACGCGCTCAAAAGAGGTGTCAATGGGCATGTGTTTCTGACGCACGGTGGTTCTCAAACTCTGATACTCTAGGGACTGGGCCGAATTGCCCGTAAAGACAAAGACCAGCGCGGCATCTTCAACTATCTGTTATCCCTTCCGAGGGCGCGATGGAAAAAGGATCAAATGGCCTGTGCAGCCTTTTTGCTGTCCCGGACCGACACAGCCCCGCGGCTTCTTGAACGATGTGAGGCCAATTTCATTGCTTGTGTGGCCAAACACAAAATCCGAGAGGCCGTCGGAAGGGATTTTTCGTCTAGATATATCTATGCCCCCTATCTTCTGGTTGGCTTGTTGCGGTGGCGTCTGAAGGATCCATGGTCATTTGTCGCCGCAAGGGACCCCGTAGCAAATGAATTGTTGTCGGCGACAAGATCACTTGTTGAGGATCTTGAATCCCGCATGAAAGGGGAAAACAATTTGAAAAAATACCATAAAGTCTTGAAGGAAGTCTGCGAGGAGCTCGAAGGAGAGGGTAGCAATCCAAATATCTTGATTAATTTGGACACAATGACGCGACGTGCTGGGTGAGAAAGACAACTAGTGGTCTGATTCATTCAGATGATGCCATCTTCTGCAGCTTCTGATGACCTCTTTTCCACGATGCGACGAGCGCCTCGGGCTCTTTGCTCCACCGGAACGGGTGGGCGTTGTTGGCGTTGTGGTGCTCGATGTAGCCCTTGATCGCCGCAATGCACGCATCAAGCGAGTTGAAGATGGCGTTCCTGAGCCGTTGCCTGGCCAGCTTCCAAAAGAAGCCCTCAACAGCACTGGTCCGGGAAGCGGCGGTCGGGGTGAAGTGGAATGTCCAGCGGGGGTGATCCTTCAGCCAGGCGTGGACCTCGGCTGACTTGTGGGCCGACTGATTGTCCACAATCACATGCAGCGCGGTGTCGGGGTCGGCATCAAGGCGGAATTCCTTCGAGCGGTGCCGCCGGTCCATCTGGCCAATGACCTTGCCGGTGGCGACGTCGAGGGCTGCCATCAGGCAGGTGGTTCCGTTACGCTTGTCGTCGTGGCTTCGTGTCCCGGCCTGTCCGGGTTTCATGGGCGAATTGTGTCATGCTGTCACCGAGTCCGATGAGATCAACCACCTGGCCTCCCTGCAGGTGGGAAGATGCATAGAGGCTTGCTGCTTGAAGAGGTCTCCTTGGGAAAGAAATCTTGCCGGATTAAACCGGTGTCACTTAAAGATCGGTAGTGAAGTTAACCGGGAAATCTGGCCCCCCTGCTACTGAGATATTCCTGAAAACAACAACGCCTTGACCTTGTCCGGGGCTTGCCCGGTGGCCGGGAGGCGTCCTTCAGAATTCCGTCGAACCCGGCGGCCAGGAAGCGGTCCCACCAGCGCCAGACGGTCGTCTTCGCCTTGCCTGTTCTTCGCACCGTCTCCGTCAGGCTGTGACCGGCGTCGAGATTGCGGATGATGTCAGCCCGCCATACAGGCTTGTTGCGCGACTGCGGATGTGTCTTGATACACGCAAGGCGCGTGCGGTCCTGGTCGGAAAGCTTGCTCTTCGGTCTCGTGCTCCTGGCCATTGTGGCTTTGCTCCCTCTCCGGAACTGTGCGCTGGAAACCGGAAGACAGTGAATCACAACCCTGAGAACAATGGAATCGCTTTAAGGTGGATGCAACACTAGCGGCTGCATTCGGTCAGCGTTGAGCTGCGGGGAATGCCGTAGAGACTGGCGCACAGGGCTTGATCCGCATCAAGGGTCTCGGTCAGGATTTGTTGTGTATGTCGCAGATAACACCTGAAACAGTGGCCAGGACCTCACTTCAGTCCTTATCTCGGAATGTCGGGCTGAAGGGTCAGTACGATCTCGGCAATCCGAGGACATGCTCGGCCAGATAGCTCAGAATCAGATTGGTTGATATTGGCGCAACCTGGTAGAGTCGGGCCTCCCTGAACTTACGTTCCACATCGTATTCAGTTGCAAAGCCGAAGCCTCCCAAGGTCTGCATGCAGGTTTCTGCGGCCGCCCACTGTGCATCGGCGGCGAGCAATTTGGCCAGATTGGCCTCTTCACCGGCATTGCGCCCCGCTTCAATGCATCGTACTGCCTCATGGAGCATCAGTTCGGCTGCTCGCATCTGGCTGTAGGCCCTGGCAATCGGAAACTGGATACCCTGATTCTGGCCAATAGGCCGGTCAAAGACACGACGCTCCCTGGCATAGTCCGTTGCTCTTTCAATAAACCATTTCGTGTCGCCAATTGCCTCGGCCGCAAGAAGCACGCGTTCGGCATTCATGCTCGAAAGAATGTAACGAAATCCGCTCCCCTCCTTGCCGACCAGATTCTCGGCCGGCACCGGCATGTTGTCGAAATAAAGTTCGGTTGTCGCATGATTGATCATGGTCTGGATAGGCCGTATGGTCAGCGACTTTCCCAGAACTGTGCGCATGTCGACAATGAATACCGAAAGACCATCGGTCTTCTTTTCGACCTGTTCCAGGGGCGTTGTTCGGGCCAGCAACAGCAAGAGGTCTGAATGTTCGGCGCGGCTTGTCCAGATCTTTTGCCCGTTAACGTAGTAGGTATTGCCCTTCAGCTGTGCAGAGCAGCGAAGCGACGTCGTGTCCGAACCGCTGTTCGGTTCAGAAACCCCGAACGCCTGTAGACGCAAGTTTCCACTCGCAATGCCCGGCAAGAACGCCTGCTTCTGGGCTTTGCTGCCATGTTTTAGAATTGTACTCATGGTGTACATCTGGGCATGACAAGCTGCCGCGTTGCATCCTGCCTGGTGAATTTCTTCTACAATAGCCAAACCTGCCGACAACGGTAGTGAAAGCCCGCCATACTGTTCCGGAATCATTGCCGACAAATAGCCGGCCTTGTTGAGGGCTGTCACAAATTCGGTTGGATAGACCCGGTCACGATCGCAGCGCTGCCAGTATGGGCCCGGAAATCGGGCGCATAAGCGCCTTACGCCGAGTCGAATGTCGTTATGCCGCGAATCTCGGTGAATCATGATGTGACTCCCGATCATGACTTCTGTCTTGGCAGAAACTGTCCTGGATGACTTTGCCCCTTGAATTGGGTGCAGGCCAGCTGCCAGGAATGCTGACCCTAGATTAACCAGCCAGGATTTCATTGCCAACAACGCATTTGTCCCGAGAGGCTGTCAAATCCCTTGACGGCATCTGAGGCCAGCTTCCTGCCAGCACCACCTGTTCACTCCGGATATCGAAATGAACAGGTCAATTCATACCCGAATTATGGGTAAGCGGGTCTGTTTTCCACCTTGATTCCCAGTTCGCGCAAACAGCAGGTGACCAGGCAGGGAAGCGGAGATGCTGGTGGCGGCGCAACGGCTAGTGGTCAAACTGAAGCTGGCGATCAATCCGCACAAGACGCGAGGCCTGCGGTGTCCCGAGGAATCCTTTATGTTTCCGGATTACCGCATGGGACGCAATTATCGTCCCAACGGCAAGTGGCCACTATTGGCACCCGGCCGGGCAAGGCGAGCGTCCAGGGCTTCTCTGCAGTCGGATCAGTGAGCAGACGCATCGGCGTCATGTGGGGCAGGATGCTGAAGAGACGGTGGAGCGGCTGAACCGGATGTTGTCCGGCTGGTCGCAGTATTTCTGTCCTGGTCAGGTCAGTCCATCCTGCAGGGCAATGGATGCGCATGCCGCCGGGCGGCTGCGACGGTGGCTGTGTTGCAAGCACAAGGTTCGTACGGGGAAGGATGTGCGCTTTCTGGAGCAGCGGCTGTGGGCGGCCTACGGTTTGCTGCGCCTTGTGCCGAAGACGAAGACGCTGCCGGGAGCGGGCATGTGTTCTGGTCGGAAAGCCGGATGCGGGAGAACTGCACGTCCGGTTTGATGAGCGGGGGTGAGGAAACGTATCCATGGTTCGGAACCGAGGCACTGGCACCGGGCGAAAGCCGCCAGCGAACTGCTACTCCCCGGACCTGTGGATGGGCGCGCCTCCACTCGAATTTACCTGGCCGAGCGAGAGCCGTCTCCATTGTGTCCGCGATTTCGCCTTCGACGAAGATCGTTGCCAAGCCCGCACACAGAACATCCCCCAGAACCTGGCGGCAATCACAAACTTGGCAATCTCGCCCATCAGAATTGACAGGCGCTTCGCATACATACCGCCAGCCAAACCGGCATTTTGGTGCCAATCCCCAGGGAGGCCCTTGACGCCGTCATGAAATGACGGTTGCGTGTCGCTGGCCCGGTCAGGGCGGCACACGGTTCATCTAGCCAACATCGTACCATGTGATGGTGACCTCTGGCGTAGCACGCAGAACCATTGGGTGCAGCACTTGTCCGGTGCTGTTTCCGGATGGAAATTGCCGCTGGTAGGCCGGAACTGTCCGCCAATTACACGACATGACAGCCAGGTGATGGTTGAAGCTCAGAGACGAAGACTGGAATTGGGCATCGCGTCAAACTATTGGATAGACTTGGAGCATGACCCTACAAGGATTTCCATTTTCTTGTTGACACTAACTTCCAGCACTAACTACTGAGCGACCCATGGCTTCCCAATTGCATCTTCCTTCACTGACAATAGAGGGTTTCCGGGGCATTCATTCCCTAAAACTTGAAAATCTCGGCCGCGTCACATTACTGGCGGGAAAAAACAGTATCGGCAAGACAACCATCCTCGAAGCCATTAAGGTATTCGCCTCCAGAGGCAGTTTACCTACGCTCTCCGAAATTCTTCATAACCGCGAGGAGTTCGATACAGGCATTGAGGAGGACGGTGATAAGACCCGCTTGCTAAATATTGCCTCTTTATTTCACAACTATATTCCCGGCTATGAAAACGAACTTCCCTTGATCAGGATAGCATCTCGACAGAGCATGTCACTAGAATTGGTTGAGGCCGATGTAGAGCCAAATTTACAAAATCTGTTTTTTCAAGAATATGCTCCGCATACTCTGCGTGTGGTATTTGACGGGCATGATCGTACCCTGTCGCTCGATTCAATCAAACGCCTGCCGCGGCGGTTCCGAAGTCGATTCTATCGTCCTGGAAGAACAACCAACTCGCCTGATGCCATTGCATTTGAATCCTTGGGGCCAGGTTTGCTCGACAATACTAGGGCCGCGCAACTCTGGCATAGCGTGGTCTTTACGAGTTTCGAAAACTCTGTGATTGAAGCCCTTAGACTTGTCGTTGGTAAAGATCTCGAGCGCATCGCTATCGTTAGTGATCCCTATGATAGAAGCCGCATTGTTGCCAAATTCAAAAACTTTCCGGGTCCAGTTCCCTTGAAACGCCTCGGCGATGGTGCACAGCGTCTATTGGGCATCGCTGTGGCGTTAGCGAACTGCCAAGACGGAATATTACTCATCGACGAAGTCGAAAACGGCATACATTTCTCGATCCAGCCAGCGCTATGGCGCATGATCTTCACAGCAGCGAAAAAAGGTAACATACAAGTCTTCGCTGCAACGCACGGCTGGGACTGTATTGTCGGCTTTGCAATTGCTGCTAACCAATCACCTGAAGTGGGAGCACTGATCCGGCTTGAACAATTCAAGCAACAAATAGATGCGATCCATTACTCTGAAGAAGAACTGGAGGTGGCGGCACAGCAAAGGATCGAAGTTCGGTAACTTATATGGGAACGCAGCCAAAATCCATACTGCTCGTTGAAGGCAACGATGAAGTGCATGTGGTTAAAAAGCTCCTGAAAAAAAACAATCTTCCAAAGTGTTTTAAAATTAAGCCCAAAGGTGGAATCGAGAAGCTCCTGGATTCGATTTCCGCTGAGGTTAAGGCGCCTGAAATTGCTGTGCTGGGTATCGTCGCTGATGCCAACGATAACATCGAAAATCGTTGGAGGGCCATTTCTAATAGACTCGATAGTTTCCCGGTGCCGAATAAACCAAGTCCTACTGGCAGCGTGTTCACCGGACCAAAGCCACAGAATAGACGAGTCGGCATATGGCTTATGCCCAATAACCAGTGCAGCGGCCAACTGGAGGATTTTGTCTACAAGATGATACCGGCGGATGATTCAATTTTGCCGCTTAGCAAGAAGTACATTAACAACATCCCCACAGCCGACCGTAAATTCAAAGATACAAAAGTCACCCGGGCTTATGTCCATGCTTGGCTGGCAACCCTGGCCAGGCCTCGGCCCATGGGCCTCGCAATAACAACCGGTGATCTATCGCACGAAATTGGGGAAGCCAAATTATTCGTAAAGTGGTTGAGAAAGTTGTTCAAGTTCTAGTCGGAACTACACGGACGCTTATTCGGTCAAGATCCCATAAGGGCTGATTCTCTGTGATATCGACACGTCCCTCTGATCCTGAAATCACCCAAATTATGGAAAAGCAATTCAACGCATGGCAATGGGCTTCCTGGTCAGAATACATGCAGCCAGGCATGAACCGATTTGAACCAATTCGTTGCTTGCCGAGCGATGTCTGCGGTGTTCCAGTCGCATGGTCTGCTTGAGGCGCCCGAACAGTGTCTTGATGATGGGCCGCTGGCGCTGGAGCAGCCTGTTCTCAAGCAGCATCAGAGAGATTTTCATGTTGCGTCGGATAGAGGTGATCATCTTCAGCCCGCGCTGATAGAGCTGCCGGGTGTTATTTCCCAGGTAATTCCGACACGCGGTTCTCACTATATTCCTGGCGGTGTAGAACCATTTCAAACGACTTGTTCTGACATAACTAGGGGGACCAAAAGGCCCCCTCGGAAGCTGGCAGCAAGGTGCCAGTGTGGATGTAAGACCGGTGTCGGCAGCCGACTCCGATGGGTTTGTTCAAGTTCCTAGTCTGCGGAACATGTCGTTCCAGTCTTTGGCCGATGGTTGCCACGCCGCCATTGGCTGGCCGTACTCTTGACAATCTGGAAGGCCCTTTCACTTGGAAATGTGACTGCTTGGAAAGAAGAACTGTGTCACATTCTCACGATGTTACTGGAGAAACCGGAACGGAATAAACCGTGAGAGAATCCCGATATCGCGCAGATCTAAAGTAGAGAATAACAACAGGTCGCGTGGATGTTGTCGGTCGAGCGCAACCACCTCCTCGCCGGCGAACAGGTCCGGGAACGATACCACCTGAATGGCGGCAAAGCCGAACTGCTCCTCTACCGCATTCGAGACCGCCTTCTCCTCCGGCTCTAACACGCATCCGCGTAGCACCGGCGAGACCTCGACATTGATCTGTGTGCCGCGTTCGCGGACGAAGAGCTTGTTGATCGTGCCTTCCTCTCTCAGCACTCCGGTTTGAACGCGAGCGACTGGAAAGGCGTCCTCGTTTCGCTCAGCGATGCGACGCAATGCAGCCTCGATGTCCGCAAGAGACCACGCCCGTCCCGCCACTGGCAGATAGGTGAGGTCGATGTCGACCGACAGCCGGGGAAGGTTTCGGACGAACAGGTTGATTGCCGTCCCACCCTTGAGCGCGAAACATCCCTCGTGGGCAACGTGAGGCAGGGTGCGGACCAGCAGCTCGACCTGCCGCCGGTTTCGCTCATCCACCGGCATCGAGATCCACCGGAACCGTGATCTGGTATTTTGCGTCGAGCTTCCCGCCCCGCCCCAGCATCCGTTTTCCCTTGCCGAGGTCGATCCCTCCGCGGTCGAGGCGTTGGAGCCACGGATGGCCCTGACGTTCGGCAAACCACAGAAACAGGCGCTTCACCTTGACACTTCGACATCCGCCGAGAAGACGGCTTGTACGCTTCGGGCTAAGACCGACCAGACCTTCCATCAGCTTGTCGACCGGGTGAAACGTTTCCGCACCGGGAAGCTCGTCCAGCAGCTCCAGCACCGCCCGTTCCGGCGTCGTGAAGTACTGCCAGGTCAGGCTGCCGTGGATCTGCACCAGGTGAAACGGCTCGTCGAAAGCCATCGCCGATTTGAGACCTTCGAGACCGGCCGCGATCGGCTCGGCGCGAAACAGCTTGCGGGCATTGTGAAACACGAAGGGCGTGACGATGGGTAGCTTTCCAAGCCAACCCGGCACCGGTTCGTCCCCGTACAGGTGAACCTCCCTCGGTCCCTCGCTCGACAGGTGGTGCGCGAAGCCGTGCAGCCCCCGGGCACCTCTTCCCTGGCGTATTATATCAGATGCTCGCTAAATCGGGCTCGGAATAATTCACCAGGAGTCCCTCTACCGGGATGAAAAAATGTGCGATATAACAGCCAACCGCTCGCGACGTAGCGGCTGCGCAGAGAGCTCGGGTAGCCCATGCGGGTGAACCAGACGGCATCCGCGACCAGTCCTTCCGGAAACAGCCGGGGCAAGCGGTCTAGCTTTGAGCGCTGTTGATATCGCATGGTGATGACATTAGTATTTTCTCAAACTGATTTCAGGTTCGACATACACCGCGTTTCGTCACTTCCAGGACGCATATTGCGGTATATTCAAACCCGCAACGCCTGACCGCGTTACGCCAACACGTGCAGAAACCCAACGACCCGCCTGCCAACCGATCACCATCATTAACCCAGACTACGGATAAGCGGATCTGTTTCCCACCTTGATGTCCGGTTTGGGCAAACAGCAGGCGACCTGGCAGGACAGGATGTGGAGAAAGGCATTGTCGACTGAACGGTGCCTTGTATGCTCGAGTCCCATGTCTCGCTTCAGGGTGCCGAACAGCGTCTCGATAGTGAAGCGTTGGCATCAACGCTCTTATGAGGCTCATGTCAACGCAACATAGGCTTGCTCGTGGGTTCCAACCGCATGATGCATCCTTTCTTGTCGGTTGAACTGCACGGAGCGATGATTGCGGCCGGAATGTCGGGTTTGAACGTCATGATGAACATCATTTCGCCCCGTGTGAGCTTGGTCTTGCGGATGCGCTTTCGTGTCGAGCGGACGAGGTGATGTCTTTCCCATTCCTCGTAGACAAGACCAAAATCGTAGAGACAGTAGAAGAGAGCTATTGTCGATGTGTTCATGGGAGGGGGCCTCTGGGTTGTTGTCGGAAACAACCCATAGAAAACTCAATTGTGGGGATAGGGAATCCCTCCCAGCCAGGAATCGACCCCCCTTATCCCGAAGCGGGGCATCCATTGTGGCTTATCCGTTGCCTGAGACGTGCATTCGCCGGCCCAGGGTACACAGCATTAGGTAGAGGCCGGCTCGCCAGAAGAAATCAAGAAGATACCATACTTTTCGAAACACAATCGGCTGCCGGACCGGATCAGAACCTGCAGGCGCGAATTGGGCAACTCCGCCGACCACGAGATGACTGAATGGAAGTGACGCAATCCTGCTCATTCCCAGCGCTCCGGAAAGGGCAGGCTGTGCAATGCTGCCAGCTGACGTCAGTTACAACGCATGAATTGTGACATTCTTGCACACTCGTTGCGCCACATCACACAAATGCCGATGGTGTGTCATGTAAACCACCTGTCCGGTCTGGGCCATATCTTCCAGAACTGCGAATGTCTGCGCAGTTCGGTCATCATCGAATGACTCCAGAACATCGTCAGCGATGAACGGCAGGGCTTCCAGCTTCTGGGTGATCTCGTGATAACCGGCAATGCGCAAGGCAAGATAGAGCTGACAGCGGGTACCGTCGGAGAGTTCGTCAACAGTCTTTGATCCGCCAGATGCTGGTCTGACGCAAAGTTCAACCCTATTTCCGCTAACCACCGTTGTCAGGCCCAGATATGCGCCTCCACAAATCTGCGAAAAGACCTGCTGGGCCTTAGCCAGCATGCCGCTGCGGTGTTGATCCCGATACCGTATGATGGCCTGTTCGACAGCAATTGCGCCGAGTTGCTTTCGCAGATGCTGGACAGCACCCTCCCTGACTTCGAGAAGCAGGTTTGAATGCTGCTCCTTGAGCAAGGCAACCTCGCTGCTACCGGCAATCCGATTCAACTCTTCCCTGGCGGCCTGCACCTGACTGGACTGTGTTTCGACCTCCTTGTTTCGCTGGTCCAGATGGTCACGTAACTCTGCTCTCTCAAGTTCGATCTCGTTGCGGTCGAGCGCAAGAAGATCCTTGATGCTCATGTCTGGCAGAATCATGCGGATGCTGGCGAAGGTCTCTGCTTCCCGATCGCGCAGGTTCTGCGCTTTCTCGGCGGCATTCAACTTTTGGCGAAGCTGGTCAAGTTCCTTTACGCCATAAGGCCTGCCAAGCAACGACATCTCATCCGCCAGGGTGGCCGCATCATCTTCAAGCGTTTCAACTTCCCGGGTGCGCTCCTCCAGATCCTGTTCAATCTGGTCCAGTCTGCGCTTGTCGTTGGTCGCAGTGGTCGTACGGTCGGTTATCAATTGCCAATTCCGCAGGGGAGCGCCGCTCTCCAGACCTAGTTGGCGTCCAAAATCCTGGACACTGCGCACAAATGCGTCCCGGTTTTCGGTCATCTTGTTGATTCTGTCGATCAGCCCGCGCTGTTCCGCAAGCTTTCGGTCGAGCCTGACCAGAATATCCACTACTTCGCGCATAAAGGCTACATTCGGAACTCCGGCCTGTGAAAACATTGTTTGGGAACAAGCCTTCTTCCAATTCATTTGCCATTCGTTCCAGGCGGCCTCACTGCGCTCAAGTTCAACACGCCGCCTGGCCCGCTCACGCTGTCGATCTGCCAACAGTCTGCGCAGCTCTTCGGCTTTCTGAAACCTCTTTACCAGATCGTCGGCAACTCCCAGCAAGATTTCGAGCGATGCGGTTTCAACCGCCATACCAGTATTGGCAAGAGCCTGCGTTAAGTCTGCCTGCAGTTTCTCGACCTGTTTCTGAGCCGTCGTCACATGTGATTGGAAGATTTCGACATTGCGCCAGGCTCCGATTGCCTTGATGCGTCCCTCAAGCCAGGCAATTGCTTCGTCGCAACTCATCGCTTCACCGTGATGTCCAGAGATGCCGGCCGAAAGGTGGGCAAGCCGTTCCTCAACGGCCTCAGCAGCACTAGCGGCCTTGCGCTGCGCCGACTGTCCATCGGTGAGCTTTCTTCGCAGTTCCGACAATGCCGAGGTATGGTCCTTTGAACGTGCCTCGACGAGGCGCGCTCCAGTGGCATGCTGGCCAACGACATCATCCCTTCGCATGGCCGTCTCGAATGCCTTTGCACTCTCGATTGCCAGGTCCTGAAGGTGTCGGGACCAGCGGTATTCGCGCAGCTCTCGTGCTTCAGCAATTTCAGCGAGGGTCACCTCCGAGGATGATGCCAGTTTCGCCAGCTTCTCTTCGGTGTCGGCAAGAGACTCTTGCAGACTTGTCACTTCCCGCCTGGACAGCTCAAGGTTGCGTTTGGCCGTCTCCTGCTCACTCTTCCATCGCAAGACATGACCAGCTGGAGGGACGTCGAGCGCGATCAACTGCTGACTATCGCCCTTCCAGGGTTCCAGCGCATCAATGCACTTTCTGAATTCTCCCCTCGCATCCGTTAGCCTGTCCCGTTTGGTTTGCAGCAGCTGACGAGGATCCGACTTGAGAACCCCTGAAAGCAGGGTCTCAACCACACGTGCATGAGAGGAATCAAAGCTGACGGTGCCCAGCCCCTTCTTTAGCTGTTCAATGTCTTTGTCGGCCCTTTGCGCTTCTTCAACCTTGACGACGTACATTTTTTGCACGCCCGAATGGCTTTCAATCAGGTCGCGAATCGTGCTCAGGATTCCTGCCTCGGGCAGAACCGCGCTCACTTCGGCGACGTCGACTCGCAGTCGGGCGGCCAGTGCGTCAATTTCGGTTCCAACCTCCTTCGCTTGCTGCTCGCGTCTCGGTAGGTCCTTGACAGCTTCGTCGAATGACGACTTGCTGTTGGCGACCTGCTGGACCTGTGGGTGAATTAAAAGTGCTGTCTTATCAAGCGTGATGCTGTTTCTTGCGGCCTCGAGACGGTCTACCTCTCGCCCGGCTTGTGATCTGCGTGCCTGATTGCGACTATACCGCTCGGTCAGACTCTCGATTCTTGGTCGCCAGTGTCCTGGTGGCGGTTCTAGGTCGGATAGTGGAAAAAGCTCCCGTCTAATCTGGTCGACGCGAAGTGCGTGGGGAATCTGGTCCAAGACCTTTTGCTTTTGATTCAACGCAAGTTGTGCAGTTCTCTGTACTTCGCGCGCCCGTACCAGTCGTCGTTCGGCTTCGGTCAGATTATCCCTGATCTGCTGATATGCGGCAGCTTCCGTATCCAGTCTTCGCCACTGGATGCGCAGATCATCCATCCCTCTCTTGAGCTCGTTGATACGCTTCTTTCTTGCCCTGGGCTTGTAAAACTCCTCAGCTACCTGTTTAAAGCTCTCCAGACGCGCCGTCAGGTCGGGCAGGCCGGCGCTTGCAGAGAACAGCAGGGTACCAAGATCGCCCTTGCTGGCCAGAATTTCGTCACCACCCTTTTGCAGCGTGTGGACATTGACAGAAAAGACCGATTCATAACCATCTCGATCCAGCCCCGAGAGGTACTTGCGCAGTTCGATTTCGGCATTGCCGGTTCCGTTGCGGAACTGGAGTGAATTGATTCGCGCCGTAGTTCGCTCCAGATCGAGTTCTTGAGTCGGCCCATCCAGCACAGCAGCTATTCGAGTCGCTGTCTTGTGCTGGTATTTGTAGGGGCTGCGCGGCCGAATTCCATACAGGAACTCTAGCCACGCAGAAAAGGCAGTCGACTTCCCGGCTTCGTTCGGGCCGTAGACCACATGCAGATCACTCTTGGCGTCCGGGGGTGAACCGAAATCGAGCGTGACATCGGTAAACAATCCGTAGCCTACGAGATGCAGGCGGTTTAGTCTCATCACGCCGCTCCTGCGATCTTGAGGGTACGCAGATGGGCCAGCGCATCGGATACGCCTTGTTCAAGAAAGAGTTCCAGGTTCTGTTGCCGCGTTGCTTCATCTCTGCCCAGAACGTCACGAGCCGTTACTGGCAGGACCTTGGCAAACTGTTTGCCATAGGTTTCGGCCTGTTCCATAATAATGTTGCGCAGTTCTGCATCTCCCTGAAGCAATCGTTCCAGTTCGGCGACCGGCCCGGAATCCGCCACTTCGCTTCCTGGCAGGCTGGTCCGGTTTTCGACCTTGTCGATCCACACCGAGCCAACAGTCTCTCCAGCCTGCTGCGCCTCGGCCATTAACATGTCCAGGTCTCGTTGTATGCGCCAGTGAAGTTCTGTTTCACCGGTAAGTCGCAATCGCAAGACTGTTTCTTCCGCTCTTGTACGAGTGGCATTTGCTTCGATGACTTCGACAATTGCTGCAACAAGCTGGTTCCACCGGTCAATGCCTGATGCGTCGACTAGAGCATGCTCGAACCTGACCATTGCGGTACTTCTTTCCTGCAGCCCAACGATGCGCTGGACACCGATTGTAGCCAGGGTCACGGATTTCTCGCCACTCTCACCAATGTCACGCCCCTGTGGAATGCCCGGCATGACTATGGTGGCATTCTGTGAATGGACGGCGCGCTGGTGGATGTGACCAAGCGCCCAGTAGTCGTAACCTGTATCCTCGAGATCCTGTACACTGCAGGGGGAATAGGCGTCGTGGCCTTCAGAGCCACCGAGGCTCGTGTGCAGCATGCCGATATTGATGGCATCCGGAACTGGCGGCGGAAACCGTCCAACCAGGCTTTCCGGCGAATGTGGACGCGCAAAACTGATGCCATGTATCGCAACAAGTTGACCACTGATGCTTTCAAAGCGTTCGGTCTCGACGCGAGAGCCAAACACCTTTACGGACGGGGGCAAGACGAGCTGCCGGGTAATTCTGGACTCGGCGTCATGGTTGCCGCGAATAATGAAGGTTTCAATGCCTTCACTATTGAGGCGCTGCATCTGGCGCGCAAAGAATCGGGCGGTGTGCATTGAAGTCTGATTGCCATCGTACAAATCCCCGGCAATCAGCAGGGCCTCGACCCGTTCTTCAATGCAGAGGTCGATTATCCCGCTGAAGGCGCTGCGCGTGGCGTTGCAGACAATCCGGGCCAGATCCTCGTTGCGCATGGCAAGCGAGGTGAGTGGCGAATCCAGGTGGATGTCTGCAGTATGAACGAATCGGAAGGACATCGGGAGAATCCCCGCGAGCCTGGCCGCCTGCCCAGGATAGGGACGGATACTCGCTCATCCCGTCAACATCGACAGAGTTCAGGCAGGCACGAATCGAGGAGAACCCATGGAGGCTCCAATATATAGGTGATTTGGCACCGTATGCAACGAATAGCGCACTAACACAGGTCGACAACCCCAACTTGAATGATTTTACCTCCCGGAGACTGGCATGACATCCGGCAATGCCCAGCCACAGGGCCGGCAGCTGCAGGACCTGTGAGAAACTTCAGGATTTTGCCAAGGTAAAACCACTGGCCGGGCTATGCGCAACGGAACGCCGCATGGAACATTCGACATGCGGCTCGAACTTGCCGAGATGCACTGCCGTGATGCGGTGGGTGTCTGCGATCGACTACGAGACGGCTTTCAAATCATGCATGGAAAACAGCCGGCTGGGCGCGCCAAGCTGCAAGACCACATAGTCAAGTCTGCCGCGACTTCGTGCCGAAGTGACCAGTTCCGAGGTCACGCTCGGTGCCGGCATGAGCCAGGACGCGGCGCGTCGATCTACACCAGAATGTTGTATTTGTTACGGATATCCTGCTCGATCCGTGCCGGAATGTAGAGTGGAAAGTAAGAGTCAAGAATTTCGTTGACCTGTTCTTTGGCTACTTCCCATATGTCTCTAGCGCCTCGTTCGGCCCAGGTAATCGGAGGTTCGCGGTCGGCGAACGTTGGATAGACAAAATCACGCTGCATCGCAGCCATGGTCACCTGGTTGCCAAGAAAATGACCTTCGTTGAGAACAGCATTGGTTATCGCGTCATAGGCAATAGTGTCGTCGTTGACTTCGATGCCGCGAACGATTCGGTAGATATGGGAGTGCATTTCATTGTCGAGCAAAAAGGCTTCGAACGAGCATCCTAGGATCGATGCCATCATGCCCGAGCTTTCAAACACCATGTTGGCGCCGGCGAGGCCAGCTGCGAGTGCCGTAATTCCCTTTTCCATACCCATCTGCGCATCTACCGCCTTGGCGTCGCTCATGCTGGAGGCCACGCCGGAGGGCAGGCCAAGCCAATTCGATAACTGGGCGCTGGCGGCATTCATGAGAGCTGTTTCGCCACCGCCGCCACAAAACGCCCCGCTGCGAAGATCAACGACAAATGGCCAATTGGAGAATACCATCGGATGGCCGCGCTTGAACACGTTAACCATCACAAGCGAAGCCAGGGTCTCGGCTAGCGAGGTAACCATGAATCCGGCCGGGGGAGCCGGCGCCGTAGCACCTGCCTGGGCGGCGGTGATGCAATTGATGGTCATGTTGTTGTCGATACAGGCCTTGGCGACTTCCACAGCGTCAGCACCGTAGCGAAAGGGTGAGATTTGCGGGCTGATATGAACAAAGCACCATGGACGTTTCGAAAACTCGCCCTCCCGACCCAGAATCATGTCGAACATTTCCACAACCGGTTGAACATGTTCACCAACAAAGAAGGATGTGGCTATCGGTTTGGTTGTTCCTTTTGCCAGAGCAAAGGCAGTGTTGATGTCAAGGTCGAGATTGTTAGTGGCATCGGTGGCCACACAGCATCTCGCGAACCAGCTAATATTCGTAAGCTTGTCCTGGAGACGTGCGAAATCGTAGAGGTCTCGTGCCGTTGAGGGCCGGTAAAGCCCGGTGTCCAGATCAAGTGTCTGAACAGCGGCCCCGCCTGTGCCGAAATGAACCTTGTTGCCGCCTATCTCCACTGAGCGGGATTGATCGCGGCCGTGCAAAGTGATTTCCTTGGCGGCGCCTGCGATTATGTCCTCAATAAATGACTGTGAAAAACACAACCGTCCAAGGGAATTCTGAAAGGCGCCTGCCTCCAGGCATGCTTCGGTCAGAAAGTCAGGAGAATCACCCATGCCAAGCTCGTTCAGAAAGCGCAAGGCAGTACGGTAAATCTTGAGGATGTCTGATTCACTCAGAGGCCGATAACTGCCACCTGTTTGGCCAGGTTCTGCAGGATTGATCTCCGGGACTTCAGCGGAACGCTTGGCGACACGGGCCGCGCGTCCGCCAGCACGTCGAGAAACTCGTGCCATATACTTGCATCACCTCCGAACATTTTCGAGTGTTACGACCGCTACACCAAAATCGATGTCAATACCAATGAATGAAAACATTGGGGCATGAAACATCATCTCTTACACGTCCGACCTGCTTGCTGTAGGGTGGAATCAGGGGCAAACCGGCTCGGCCAGGTGAAGATTGGAGACTGGATTGGTGAAGTGCAGGGAAAATTTCGAGTAATCATAATTGGCGGTGGCATCGCCGGATGTTCCACTCTGTATCACCTCGCAACGATGGGGTGGTCCGATATTGCTCTTGTGGAACGCGATGAACTGACGAGTGGCACAACCTGGCACTCGGCAGGCCAGGTTACCGGCTTTGGAACCAACCAGACGATGCTTGGCTTGAAAGCCTATTCCATTGACCTCTATCGCCGATTGGCCACCAATCAGGACTATCCCGTCGATTACAATTTTGCCGATGGCGGAATTCGGCTTGCGAGCACGAGGCAGCACATGGACGGATACTTGCATTTCGTGTCCATGGCCAAAGGCATGGGTGTCGATCTTGAGGTCATTGATCGCAAGGAGTGTGGACGGCGCCACCCCCTGATTCAGACTGAAGGGCTGGCTGGTGGCCTATGGGATCCGCAGGACGGTCATATTGATCCCTCCCAGCTGTGCCAGGCACTGGCGCATCATGCTCGCCAGGCAGGCGCCCGCGTTTATCGCCACACGCCTGTTCTGGGATTGACACAGGACCGGGATGATCATTGGACCGTCCATACCCCGAGGCGAAAGTTCAGGTGTCAGGCAGTCGTTAACGCCAGCGGCTATCGCGTCAACGAGGTGGCAGGCCTAATGGGGGTGCATTTGCCGGTTGTATCCATGGAGCATCAGTACATTGTGACCGGACACATGACCGATATTGCCGAATTGCCTCGTCGCGTGCCACTGCTTCGATGTCCGACGCATGACTTCTACTGTCGGCAGGAAAAACAGGGTCTGCTGGTGGGTTTCTATGAGCAGGGCTGCAAAGCCTGGGGGCTGGATGGAATTGCTCCGGAATTCGCGCGGGAACTGCTGCCAGAGGATTACGACAGGATACTCAATGTCTTCGAACAGGCGGCCCTCAGGATGCCAGCGCTTGAAAAGGCAGGCATTGGAACGGTTATCAACGGGCCCATCACCTATTCTGCCGATGGCTTGCCATTGGTTGGCCGCATACCGAATCGACGAAATGCATGGTGCATTGCCGGCTTGCGTGCCGGGATTGGTGAAGGTGGCGGCCATGGCTGGCTTCTGGCCCAGCTCATGATTCACGGCGAGGCTTGCTTGGATACATGGTGTCTCGACCCGAGGCGTTTTGGCTCATATGCTGACACCGTATACTGCGTCAGCAAGTCCATTGAGGACTATCAGAACGAGTTCCGATTTCATATGCCGCGCGAACACCGTCCGGCAGGCCGTCCGGCTCGGTCCACGAAACTGACCCGCCGGCTGGCCGAACGCGGGGTTCAATTCGCTCCGATCAACGGATGGGAGAGGAGTTCCTGTTTCCCTCCGGCATCGGTCCAGTTGTTTGATTTGGATTTTCGGCGCAGCCTGATCGACAACGTGATCCGTGAAGAGGTTCTTCATGTGCACAGGCGCGTTGGTATCAGCGAGGTGTGCGGCCTGACGAGAATTGAAATCTCTGGTCAGGGCAGGCATGAGTGGCTGGCAGGATTGAGCTGTTCACCGCTGCCGCGCCATTACGGCCAGGTCAGGTTATGCTACTTCCTGAACCAGCATGGCTGCGTCAAATCGGAAGCAACAATCGCCAACCTGGGAGACCGGTTCTGGTATTGTTCTGCAGCTGCAGCAGAGTTGCATGACTTTGAGATGCTGTCCGACGCGTTGCCCGCCGACGAATCTGTCAGCCTCAGACAACTGACCGAACAATTTCAGATGATCGTTGTTGCAGGACCTGCTGCGCGCCTTGCCCTGAGCCTGGTAGTCAGCGACGTCAGTGTGCAGATTCCACGCTGGCTCGGCGCCTGCAGGACCAGAATTCTCGGCACCGAAGCGATTGTCTTCAACCTCAGCTATAGTGGCGAACTGGCCTTTGAGTTGCATGTTCCCGCCACAGAACTGGCTAGGGTCTGGCATCGACTTGAGAATGCCGATGCAGAGCTGGAAGTCAGACCGTTCGGTCTATTTGCTGCGGACTGCATGCGAATAGAGAAAGGATTCAGACATTGGAAGACCGATCTCATCACGGAGTACGACCCGTTCGAATCCGGTCTCGGCAGGTTTGTTGACCCTGACAGGAATTTTACCGGTGCCCGGGCGCTTTCAATTCGTCGCAAGAGCGGTCTGCAAAAGGTGTTCCGCACGTTGGAGATCAAGTGTGAATGTGCGCCGGCGCAGCCGGGAACCAGCATCTTTTCCGGCGACAGTCTTGTTGGAACCGTGACCTCTGGCGGCTTCGGTTACCGGACTGGATTAAACCTTGCCATGGGGTTCATGATGCCCCGGTTTGGACGGATCGGCACCGAATGCGAAATCGACATAATTGGCTCGAGGTGGCCAGCCCGGATCATCGAAGAATGCCCGTATGATCCACAACACAAGGCAATGCGCTCGTAAAGGCTGGTGACCGAAATGTTGGTGAACACCAATCGCCGGCGGCTCTGAAAGCCCATGATGCCTGGCAACATCAGGAGCGAGCTTGATCTCCCGCACAGTGGCTGCCGGCAACTGGCCTGGATTCCAGGCTGTTTCCTCCCCGTGCCAGTGAGCCGCTCCCACCAAGACTACCTCCGCAACCAGAACGTTCAATTAGTCACCGGCCCTGATCCTTCAATCCTCCAGGTATGAGGCCACAACTTGATGAGTGAAGCGACGACGTGTGCAAGACTCGTCAGACTGATCTTGATGCTTGGCTACGTATCAAGAGAGCGGCGCGGTTAGGGTTCACCAGACCCTCTGAAGCCTGAGCAGTAACCGTGTCAAAATTGCGCCTAAATTCAGAAACGAAAATGAGCGCGCCCTTCATGCGAAATATAATTCCATCGACCGGAACATCAGCCCCATGGCTGTAATCTTCAAACCGATCAGGATTGGGAGACATAATGATCACTTCAGACAAGGTAGGAACTGTTACGGTTGCTTCATGAGGGACAATTCGGGAATCCAAGCGGCAAACCGAATCCGGAAAAGGAATAGTGTCTTGTAGCGATAGCGGTTGTCGCTCGCCAGGCACACTGATGCCGAGAATTGTTCCGACATTGTTCCAGCGGATCCATGCCATGAGTGAATCTGGCCTAGGCTTGCATTCTGCGTTCGGCTCAATCATGCCTTGCACAGCATTGGCACTAGCGGCAATTCGAAACCCCGGTGATGTGTAGGCAGGTTTCGAATGAGGCGAAGTCCAACCGACAGTATCCGGCAGATGCCAGTCCATCGACTGAAAACCATTCTGACCTGCAATACGAGGCGAACGCTACCATGAATTTCGAAGACATCATCGCCGGTTGCCGACTTGATCCTGCCCGGATAAGCGGCGGGTCACTCACCGTCAACACACCAATCGACGGTTCCACAATCGCGGCCGTCAGGCCCCATACGCCCGCAAATGCCGAATCCATGATCAGCATGAGCGTGGAAGCCTTTGGAAAATGGCGAGACATACCGGCACCGCGCCGGGGTGAACTGGTTCGATTGCTTGGCAATGAACTGCGAGCCGAGAAAGACAGACTTGGTCGACTGGTGACTCTGGAGTGCGGCAAGATCATTTCAGAAGGTCTTGGTGAAGTGCAGGAAATGATCGATATCTGTGATTTCGCAGTTGGATTGTCGCGCCAACTCTACGGGCTTACCATTGCCTCCGAACGTCCCGGCCATTCGATGCGCGAGAGTTGGCATCCGCTAGGTCCGTGCGGGGTCATCACGGCCTTCAACTTTCCTGTAGCACCCTGGTGCTGGAACGCTGCGCTCGCCCTGGTGTGCGGTGATCCGATCATTGCCAAGCCTTCGGAAAAGACCCCGCTTACAATGCTTGCTATTCAGGAGATCTGCAATCGCGCCATGGCGAAATTCGGCACCGATGCTCCCGAGGGGCTGGTTCAGACAGTGATTGGCGGCCCGGAACTCGGTCACGTTCTGACCTCGTCGAAAGAAATGGCACTCATTTCGGCGACAGGTTCCGTGTCGATGGGGAGAGCGGTTGCAGCCGAAGCCGCCAAGCGCCTGGGCAGGACGATACTGGAACTGGGTGGCAACAACGCCATGATTCTCACCCCGACCGCTGATCTGGAACTGGCACTGCGCGCAGTTGTGTTTTCAGCCGTTGGAACAGCGGGCCAGCGGTGTACTTCATTGCGTCGTCTTTTCTTGCACTCGGAGATCTATGACAACTTCCTTTCCAGGCTGATCGAGACTTACAAGTCGTTGCCAGTCGGCAATCCGCTGACAGACGGGATTCTTGTCGGCCCACTGATCGATTGTACTGCGGGGTTGGCGATGGAAAGCGCTTTGGAAAAGGCGATGGAAGAGGGGGGTACCGTTCATGGAGGGGCAGCGGCTCTGCGGGATATCTTTCCGGATGCCGCCTATGTCGAACCGGCAATTATTGAAATGCCTGAACAATCACCGATCGTTCACACTGAGACATTCGCTCCCATCCTTTATGTCATGAGGTATGAGGCGATGGAGGACGCAATCGTGATGCACAATGCCGTACCACAGGGTCTGGCATCGTGCATATTCTCCAATGATGTACGCGAAACCGAGTTCTTTCTTTCCTCTTCCGGATCCGACTGCGGTATTGCCAACGTCAATATCGGTCCTTCAGGGGCAGAAATTGGCGGTGCCTTCGGAGGCGAGAAGGATACCGGGGGCGGTCGCGAGAGCGGATCGGACGCATGGAAAGCCTACATGCGTCGCCAGACCAACACCATAAACTACTCTCGACAATTGCCGCTCGCACAGGGAGTCGTCTTCGATTTCTGAATAGCGCCAGTCATTGGAATGATGCCGACCATGAGGCTACATTGCTGTAGCCAATCGGAATAATGGCTGGATGAGTTTTCGGCAGCGTTGATTCGTTCCAATGCCAGGCGTCACTTTCTTTGTGCCATCATGTTCATTCTTGTCCGAACAGTAATCAGGGTACCGGCAAGTATGATGGCGGCAATTCCGACCATTCCGGCGGGGTTCGGAAACTCGTCCCATATGACCCAGCCCCAGAAACCTGCAAAAATCAGAAAGCTGTATTCGAACACACCCACAAACGTCGGGTCGGCAATCTGATATCCCCGGATCAGCCCTGCGACGGCAATCAATGAACCCAAGGCCTGGATAGTCGTCCAGAAAAAGAACTCAACGGTCAGTGGTCTCCATCCCGAAAAGAAGAAAGGGGCAAACTCAAGCCATGCGTCGGGAATGTCGATAAAAGCAAGCACAACCATGCCCAGGACCCCGAGGAGACCGAGAGCCAGGAAGAAGCCTAGCAAGACAGCGGATGTATTCTCGTTGGCCAGATAGTGCCGCGTAATCAATTGTGCGAGCGCATAAAGGGCGCCAGAGACCACCGGCAGGAATGTCATCACGCCAATTTCTGACGGGTCTGGTTGAAGAACCATTACGACGCCAAAAAACCCCAGCGCCACAGCGGATATCCGCCAGGTGCCCACCGGATTGGCAAACAACAAGGCAGAAAACACGACCAGAAACAGCGGCGAACTGAATAGTCCGGCCCCAGCCATTGAAATGGGAAGCAAGGATAGTGAACCGAAGTACAGAATGATGGATGTTGCCATTGACAGCGATCGAATGACAACCAGCATGGGGCGAGACGGCCAAATGGAACGCTTGCTGATGACGCAAAACAGAACAATTGCCGGGACAGCAATGAGTGTCCTGAAGAAATGAAATTGCCAGACCCCCGAGTACGTGGCGATATACTTCACGAAATTGTCAATCAAGCCGATCAGGGCCATTGCCGCAACGATGAGTACAGCGCCCTTCAAAACGGAAGAGGATTGCTCTTCCCAGTTGATCATGACAATTCAATCTCGAACACGGTGTGACCTTTCAAGGAACCATACGCTGGCAAACCGGGCTTTCACCTCCCCAATTCGTTCGGCACCGAGCCCTTCGACTCTGATAACCGTATGAGAGGCTCAACGCCGGCATAAACAGGACCATCTATAGACAGGTAACAAGCGACCATTTCCGACAGTTTGTGTGACCAGAGATTGCGACCAATCACTCTTGAACACGCCACCCTTCCCTGAGCTTGACCACAAGGACCGGGGCAATCGAGGCGGTTTCCTGAACCGCAATCCTCAGGTCAGTGTCTTCGCCCGGCAACCGGGAATGGTGTATGTTCAAGCCAGGATTGCCATTCGAGGTCAAGCACATGTTGCGGGTTTACTGAATATTCAACCAGGCGCACATGAGGCTCGGAAAAGGGAAATGCGAGGCAATGAATGGCCTGTCAATCCGTTTTGTCGGACATCAATTCAGGCAACATTGGTCGCAGCCATCGACCCCTAACTGGTGATGCAGTAGGGCACCAGAAGGATTTATCGTAAGATTGTCCTGTGCCAATTCCTAGCTGCGGCCAAAAAGGCGCTCGATATCGCTGAGTTTCAGTTCCAGCCATGTTGGTCGACCATGATTACACTGCCCGGAGTATGGTGATGCCTCCATTCTACGCAATAGTGCGTTCATTTCTGCAACACCAAGCCGGCAGCCGGCTCGAATTGAGCCGTGGCAAGCCATCGTGCTTAGCACCTGGTTGATGCGTTGCTCCAGGCGTTGCATGTGCTCATCGGAGGCAATGGCATCGACAAGATCACGGATCAGCGCTTTACATGAGATTTCGCCGAGCAAAGCTGGCACCTGGCGCACACATGCGGCCTCGGGGCCAAAACGTTCGACCACCAACCCTACCGCCTCAAGATCGTCCGAAATCTCCAGAAGCTTTTCCAGTTCGTCCTGGCTCAACTCCACGATTTCGGGAACCAGAAGTACATTTGAAGAGATCTTCTTTTCTCGGTAGGCTTCCTTCAAGGCCTCGAAAGTCAGGCGCTCGGCAGCGGCATGCTGATCAACGATAACAATTCCATCGGTTGTCTGGGAAACGATATAGTTCCCATGAACCTGCATTCTGGCCGCTCCCAACAGGTTTTTCAGTGCCGACGGATCGACTTCTGCTGCCGGGTCGGCATGCGGTTCGAATTCACCGAGAGCCGCAGAAGTCGCAGCCTGCAGCTCCTGATCGGGGCGGGAGTCCGGTTGCGACGAAGGAATCCGGCCTGGCGTCAATCGATCAACGAGGGCGCGTGAAAGACTCGGGGAGGTTCGATGACCCGCCTTGGCCAGAGCCTCCTGAAGCCCGCGAATGACTACGGCGCGAATGAGGCTGGGCTGATGGAAGCGGATTTCCGACTTGGCCGGGTGTACATTGACATCAATCGATTCTGTCGGACATTGCAGGAACAGAACGACCACGGGATGCTTGCCCCTGGCAACCAGATCCCCATAGGCTCCCCTTACCGTGCCCAGGAGAAGGCGGTCTCTGACACTCCTGCCGTTTACGAAAAAATATTGCGAGGCGCTCGAGCCGCGAACAAAAGTTGGTAGCCCACAATAACCGAATACACTGACCTTACCAATTTCAGCTTCGAAGCTGGCAGAACCGTCCCTGAAACCCGGACCAACGAGGCGTGAAATGCGCGCCAGGCTTGGTACGCCCTCATGGTCAGGTTCTCTCGGCAGGGACAAAACGGTATACGGCGGCTTCCCTGTGGATTGACTGCGCAGCGTATACCCGATCCGGGGTGTGGCCATAGCAAGTGTCCTGACCACGTTATTGATGGATCGAGCCTCGATCCTGTCCGCACGCAGAAACTTCAAACGGGCCGGTGTTTTTTGGAACAGGTTCCGAAACTCGACAACTGTCCCTTCCCGCAGGGCGGTAGGGCCGACGGAGGAAACAATACCCGCTTCCACCTCGATTCGATTGGCGGTCGTGCTGCCCTGCAATCGGGACGAAATGACCAGATGACCCACGGAACCCATTGAAGGAAGCGCCTCACCGCGAAATCCCAGGGTGCGTATATCGTGCAAACTGTCATCGGAAATCTTCGAGGTAGCATGGCGCTCGACGGCCAGAGCCAGCTCCTTGCCGGCAATCCCGCAACCGTTGTCAGTGACACGAATCAAAGTTCTGCCAGCATCGACATAGGAAATGTCGATGCGCGTGGCCCCGGCATCAATCGCGTTCTCGACCAATTCCTTGACTGCCGATGCCGGGCGATCCAGGACTTCGCCAGCGGCAATCTGGCTTATTGAAACCTCGCCGAGTTTTTGTATGCATTGCGCAGAAGGTGGTTCGGCTTTGGGGATCTGACTTCGGTCCATGAGAAGAATCTTGTGTTCGGTGAATGATCAGGAGTCTCACGAGGTAACGTGGTTTGCTAACTGGCAATTCGCGCGTTGTGCCGCCGCAGTTACATCAGCCATTCTTCTCCCGCATAGGTTGACGAAAAGGACAGAGACAGAACCCGGACCTGACCGTAACAAATCGCACCGTTGGCAAGCAAGGACAGTTTTCAAGAGCTTGCGGCTCTTGTCTCCGCCTGAGCCATGTTGTGCAGGTTGCCGATTTCAGGAGGCTCCCTTCCGCCGGGAAACCGATATTCGCACCACCGAGACAACGATTGCCAGCGACACCGCGAGATAGATGTACGTTCGGTCGATATGGTGATTGAATCCATCGGCTATCAGGACCACGCCGACGAGCACCAGTAGCGCCAGGCCTATCATCTTCATCCACGCATAGCGTTCCAGAAATGCCGACACCGACTCGGCCGCAATAATCATGACCAGGATGGCCACACAGATTGCCGCCACCATGACCCAGATTTCATCGGCGATACCGACCGCGGTCAATACCGAATCGATGGAAAACACAACGTCAATGATAGCAATCTGCACAATTACGCCGGCAAAACTGGCACCGCCCTGCTCTGCAGGGCCGCCCTCGGCATCAACTTGCTTGATGATTTCGTGACAGGCTTTGAGCACCAGGAATACACCGCCGGTGATCAGAATGAGATCCCTCCAGCTAAAGTCGTGAGCTAAAATGCTCAATACCGGTTTGTTTAGTGAGATTAGCCAGCTTATCGAAAACAAGAGGGCGATGCGGAGCAGCAGACCGACCGATAGCCCTATCATTCTTGCTGTACGGCGACGCTCTTTCGGTAACCTGGAAGCAACGATTGCGATGAACAGGACGTTGTCAATACCCAGCACTATTTCCAGAAGACACAGCGAGAGGAATGCCGCCAGAATGTCAAATCCACCCATAACCCGGCAAAACCCCTGAAGCCCGCGTGTTCAATCGTCCGGTTGCGCCTGACAGAAATTGAAATCACTGCGGCAACACGCATGAAGTAGTGGGCAATAAGCGGTATTGCAACGCCGGCTGCGGTAGCCGAAGGCTGGATTGGCAGGAACAGCCAGCGCATCCTTGTTTCACAGTGCTACCGGGCCGGTTTCCGCTGTCGGAAATGCCACCAATCCTGGTTGAGGTCAGATTAATCGGACTTGATTGTCCTCGTTCGGGGTTGGTTGGTGCAATCTCCAGCCAAGCGTAAACACAGGGCGTGAATCAGCTATGGCGTGCGCCAGGCTAACTGGCAACTGGACAGCGGGTGAAAGCCCCGCGGGAAGGAGAAGGTTAACCACCACTTGCACCCCGAGCCGTGCGTTAGGCACCGTGAGGTGTCGGACGAAGCGTCGGCAGGGGCGCGTGCGGGCAGGGCTATTGAGCCCCGAAAAAGATAACATCGGGAGTGCCGAGAATCTGCTATGCTCTCGCAACAACAAGAGTGGAGGAGGTCCTATGAGGATCCATGCGGTAGACCCAAAAACCGGAAAACGATTTTCCGGCGAGGCGGCGGAGCTTGATCAAGCCAAAATTGATTCCTTCCTTGACAAGTTCGACGCTTCGAAAAGCGAAATCAACCGTTGGACCGGACGCTTGAACATTTCCGCGGACGCCAAGGCAATCTTGAGTAACATAGCCAGTACCGTGATCTGGGCGGGCGAATTCGTCATCCGAACTGGTCGGAGAATACCTGACATCATCAGGTGGCTGTTACGTGAATTTCCGAAGGCAACTTTCGGCTTGATTCTAGGTGTCGTGATCGGGTCCCTGGTCGGTTCAATTCCAGCTTTTCCTGGGTAAGGGGTTGGCCGCAGAATGGCCCTGAAATCGAACTCAGGGGCTTCATAGAGGGCCAGCAGTGTATCATGGCCCATGCCGGCGGCAATCTTGAGCCACAATGAAACTCCGCATTCACCTAAACCGCAGGTAAGGTGCAAATCCATGCAGAAACCCGCCCAACCGACCGGCCGCCCGTATTGGCGCACATCCAGGGCCAAAAGCGAGGTTCCGGTTGCACGGTTTTCGTTCTGGTGCGAACCGCCGCCCTACGCAGCTGGACACTTGCGCGACCATCGCTAGCCCTGCCCGATCATGGATAGCCCTCGATATCCGGACATTGTCGACCGGCAATCGATACCGGCATGTGCTGGAAGTGCTGTTTGCGGGTAATGTTCCGTCCGGCGGTGCCGGCGGCGAATAGCAGCCATCCTGCCAGCCAAACTCAGTTATCATTTGAATCTGAATTCATTGAGCAACCACCATGCATCTGTGCCTCGTTGTCCTGCGCAAGGTCCCAGGCCATCTTCCCAGAATCCGTTTTCGCCTGACCGTCGGCACCGAGTGTAAGCAGCGCGGTGATGACTTCGGGATTGGCATTCAAGGCTGCTGCGTGATGCAACGCTGCCAGCCTCGGCTGTCGGGTGGCAGCCTGCCGAGGATGTTGCACAGTTTGGCCATGAGTTGCCTTAACCTGATCATCGGGAGTGCCTCCTTGCCAGGTCATGGTGTCAATTCAGGTTGCCATTTGGTTGCAGATGTGGCTTGGCAGACTCCCGATTTTGTGACCATGTGTCGAACCCTGTGCGACAGTTTTCTTGTGCCACCGGCGAAAACTGTCAGCTGGCGGTGGAAAACTGCCCGAAATGGGCCGTTGAACAGGCCCGAATCAGGTCAGACCGGAGAAAAGCACCGCTTTGTTGTCGCCATACGAGAACCACTCCCCAAACACATATCTTCATTGGCCCCCGCCAATGCATGCTGATAGACTCGCGCCTTCGGCAATCCCCCCATAGCACGGGAGAATTCGGTGGAAAGTGGCGACAGTGCACCACCTTACTTCGCAGAGCTTAATCAGCAGCAGCTAGAAGCGGCCAAGGCAGTCGAAGGCCCGGTGCTGATCGTCGCCGGTGCAGGTACCGGAAAAACCAGAACCCTGACCAGCCGTATGGCATACATAATTGATTGCGGACTGGCTGAACCGCATCACATTCTGGCCGTTACATTCACCAACAAGGCTGCCAACGAGCTCAAGGAGAGAGTTGCAAATGTCACTGGTGTTGATCCCGCCCTTCTGAATTGGGTGGGAACCTTTCACTCAATGTGTGCGAGGATTCTTCGCGTCGAAGCCGAGAGAGTGGGCCTCGAACCCAATTTCACCATCTATGACACCGACGATCAGCTGCGAACCGTCAAGCGACTGTTGAAAGCGCAGAATATAACGGTGCAGGATTTGCCGCCAAGACACTTCGCACACCAGCTGGATGTCTGGAAGAATGACGGCCTGCTCCCCGCCGATCTAGACCGCGCAGAACAGGCCCGTTTCGAAGGGCGAGCCGTTGAACTTTACACCAGCTATCAGGAGCAACTTCTGTACGCAAATGCGGCGGACTTTGGCGACCTCATTCTGCATGTGGTCAATCTGTTCGCCACCAACGATGATGTGCTGCAAAAATACCAGAACCTGCTGCGCTACATGTTAGTGGACGAATACCAGGACACGAACATTGCGCAATACAAGTGGTTGCGGCTACTGGCACTTGGTCACAGCAACATCTGCTGTGTCGGCGATGATGATCAGGCGATTTACAGCTGGCGAGGGGCCCGTCCGCGCATCATGCTTGAATTCGAGAATCATTTCCCCGGAGCCAGAATCATCAAGCTTGAGCACAACTACCGTTCCACAAGCCACATTCTCGGGGCGGCTGTCGGTCTTGTCAGGCACAACATTGATCGTCACTCGAAGGTTCTCAAACCAGCCGTGCCCGATGATGGACAGGCACGCCAGGTCGACATCGTTTCTGTCGGCAATGAGCGCAGTGAGGCCGGCTTTGTTGCCAGAAGCATTGGTTCCCTGCTTGGAAAGGGCGGCAGTCCGGCCATATGCAGCGGTTCCGACATTGCTGTTGCTGCCCGCACCTGGGCGCGTCTCGCCGAAATTGAACAGGAAATGGTGCGACACGAAATCAGCTACCGTGTGATTGGCGGTCCCCGCTTCTATGATCGCAAGGAAATCAGGGATGCCATGGGCTATCTGCGCCTGTGCAACAATGAACGGGACAACGCCGCCTTCGAACGCGTTGTCAATTTCCCGGCTCGTGGCATCGGGATAGCCAGTATGAACGAAATAAGATCGTACGCGGCTAATCGACGTATCTCGCTGATGGAATCCGCTCGGCAACTGGCAGATTCTCCAGAGACTTCGCGTCGACTGGCCAGGGCAATTGGCCGGTTTGCCGGTTTGATTACTTCCTGGACACGGAACTTTTCCACCGCTCCCGAGAAAGCCGACACCTCACCTTCTTCAACCAGGGGTCAGCCCGCCAGATTGGATACACTCGTCGGGGATTTGCTGGAAGAATGCGGGCTGATAGATTTTTTTCAGAGAACAGATTCCGATGAGTCTCGCATGCGCGTTGAAAATCTGGACAAGTTTGCGGAAATCGCAGGAAGACATGCCAGCCTTGACCACTTTCTTACCGACGTCGGGCTCAAGAATCAGGATGCGCAGGAAGCTGTCGGTGACCGGCAGAAACAAGTGTCATTGATGACTCTGCACGCAGCAAAGGGATCAGAATATGAGGCGATGTTTCTCGTCGGATGGGAAGACGGACAACTCCCCAGCAGCAGGTCGTTGGCCCGCGAGCAGGAACTGAAACAATTGTCTCGCCGGACCTGCAGGACCGTAGAAAAGATCGTCAAATTGCCAATGCATCCGACCTCCGCCGAAATTGCCAGCGTCAGGGCCGCGATTAGTCGAGATTTCAGAAAATTATCGTATGTTGCTGTGGACGAGTCCAGCTCTGTGGACAGGCTGTATGAAGAGGTGTTGTCATGGGGCAGCCAGCCGCGACCTCATGATCTCAAGCGGTCGCGGAAGATGGCTTGGAACCTGCTTGGCCTGGAAGCACTGGAAGAGGAGCGCAGGCTGGCACATGTCGGCATAACGCGAGCCAAGCGCTATTGTGTCATTTCCTCGGCGCTGGCTGTTTCTCGCTTCAACCAGGTACAGGTGGCCACGAAATCGCGCTTTCTTGGTGAACTGCCAGCACGTCACGTGAAACACTGGCGGGGTTCGCACACATTCGTGAAGGCCCGGCAGCCCCGGGCGGTTGTCAACCTGGCTATTGGAAAGAAGGTGAAGCACAAGACATTTGGAACAGGCAAGGTAATTGCTGATGGCAACAAGTACTCCACCGTGAAGTTCGACAGCGGAGAGACCAAGACTCTGCTCAACTCCTACCTGTCAGACAGCCCATCGACAGCAAGCCAGAATGGACAGATTGTACGTCGAAACTGAGGCTACAAACTGAGTCTTCATATCAGTTGGCCGCCAGGTAAGGGCTGAGGCAGATCACGTGGAAATGCGCCGTTGGCCGAAAGGACGAGGTTGTCAGGTGCAGGATTACCGCGGGCCTGCGGACATTCTGCAAGGTCCTGCCATGGCTTCTGGTCGGTCCGGACCATCGAAGAGTCCCGATTGCCGCGAGAGGGGAGTAGAGCATCATCCAAATGCAATTGGCCCGCCCCGGCAAGATCCGGGGCGAGCCGTATTTCGTGTAGAAAGTTCTTGGCAGTGGTGCATTTCGGCAGCAGCACTACTGGTTCCATATGTGGTAATACCGATCAGATACTCTTTACATCACCGTAAACGACACGGTGGGCGAATCTGGGAATGTCCCTTGGGTTGATGCCAAGATCCTCGAGTTGTCGGGTGGACAAGCGATCCAGCGATTCGATTGTTCTTACATAGTTCCGGCGACGCCTGCGACTGTCCAGAATCGAGGACACCGTGGAGCGAACCAGGGCCGGAAGGATGAACCGCGGGGGTGCGAAGTGGTCGTTGACAGCCATTGTGTTACCCTCTCAAGTTGGTAAGTGCGTTAGTGCACACTGTTGATCGGGCGTGATATTGGCACAGATCCGACTTTGGACAAGTGGCGCCAGTGCAACTCCGGGTTGCAATGAGTGCATAGCTGCGAAAGACTGTCTGTCGATCGGAGTGCGCCTGTCAGGCGATGTTTCCCGACCATAAGGAGACCCGCAACGGACCCGGCACGAAAGGGCAGTAGCAGGATGTTCAGTCGGCATTGATATTCGGAGCTGGAAGGGACGTTTCGGTCAACACATGCAATCTGCAAGCGTTAACGGCAGGACGCGCCGCCAGACTGCCGCAACCAATGGGCGATTAGGTCAGGCACTACGATGACGGTTTCCAAAGAAACGGTAATGGCGGAAATGCGTAGGATTGCGCTTCCAGATGGCGGCAACATCGTTGACCTGGACATGGTCAAAGCACTTAGAATTGACCGAGATCAAGTCAGTTTCGTGCTTGAGGTTCCAGCAAGTCTTGGCGCGCGCATGGAACCTGTTCGAAGGGCAGCCGAGCAATTGCTGGGCGAGCTTCCAGGGGTAAACAGGGCCAGTGTTGTCATGACCGCCCATTCCGCAGCAACGGGCACGCCGGGTAAATCATCGCCTCCCGACCTGCGCCTCGGTCAACATGCCCGTCCGTCCACGGGGCCTCAGCCCATCAAGGGTGTTGCCAAGATAATTGCCGTGGCCTCGGGAAAGGGTGGAGTCGGCAAGTCTACGGTGGCGTCCAATCTGGCAGTAGCCTTGAGTCGACTCGGATACCGCGTCGGGTTGCTCGACGCCGACATCCATGGCCCGTCACAGCCGCTCATGATGGGCGTAAGCGGACGCCCGACCTCGCCCGACGGGAAGACGATCATTCCTATGCGAGCCCATGGGGTAACACTCATGTCGATCGGACTCCTGCTGCCGGCGGAGGAAGCTGTTATCTGGCGCGGGCCGATGTTGATGGGTGCGTTGCAGCAGATGCTGCAACAGGTCCGGTGGGGAAGCCTTGATGTCTTGCTTGTCGATCTTCCACCGGGCACGGGAGACGTGCAATTGAGCCTATGCCAGAAGTTCGAGCTGTCCGGATCGATTATTGTTTGCACGCCCCAAGACGTGGCGCTTCTCGACGCCCGCCGTGCCATTGCAATGTTTCGCAAGCTCGAAAAGCCGGTCCTCGGCATTGTCGAGAACATGGCCTATTTTCAATGTCCAAACTGTGACGGCAGATTCCACCTGTTTGGCCGGGATGGTGCCCGCGACGAAGCGCGGCGGCTGGACCTGCCCTTTCTGGGTTCGATCCCGCTGGACCTCGAGATCCGTGTCGCAGGTGACACCGGAAGACCCATTGCCACAACCCGTCACGAGGTGACCAGACAGTTCGAGCTGATTGGCGAATTGATCGTCTGAGTAAAGCCGAGAGGGTCGCCTGTAGTGTTGCCTGGCACCAGACAATTCGGTTAGAGGACGCATTTGCGGCCTCTTTTCACAACCCCTGTCGATTCACCAGACCGTGTGCTCCGACCCCGGATGCAAGCGGCAGGGCCCAGTTCTTCAGCTAGTTCCATTGTCGGTATTCAAGTGGCACCGATTCAATCCGAGGAGGGTTCATTCCCGAGACGACTCTTGCAAGCAGATTGCCACCATGCGTCGCTTGCCTCCCATGGAGACCAAGAGGGTCCTCTGACCGGATTTCTTGATGACATGTCCCGATTCCTCCTGGAACCGATCTTTTCGCTGCGCCAAGAAATTGGCAAATGGATCCGATGCCGGAGCATGTCAGGCCCGATGCATTGATTTTTCCTCCTGCGCCGAAACGGCTTGGGTAACCGCCATGCAAGGGGTTTGAATCACTGCCGGCGATCGCCAGGTGACGGAGGCGTACGCACAAGTGACCTGGCGTTGGCAAGCGAAGGCAGTCAATTCCGGAACATGGGCCGGGCTGGCCGATGCAGAGCCAACGATTGGGTGCCAGGTGGCGCGGCAAGGCTACGGGTAATTGGCGCCTGGGTCGCGGCCCGTGGGCCATGCGGTGCAGCTCGGAACCGAAGTAGCTTCCATAGATTGCGGGTCGAGGGATGACACCAGGCCCGGCAGGGAAGGGACAGAACTCAAGGGTTTGCTGCTAGACTGAGAGTTCCCTTACGTTCACGGGCGATGCGGTCGACCAGTCTGTTCTCGCACATAACACAACGCTCCCGCGCAAAGGCTTGAATTTCCAGGTGGAACGTCGGCGATTCGCCCAAATCGGCACCGATCAGCCAATTCCTGCTGAAAACTGCCAACCGACGCGCCGGTCGTTATGCGGCGCGACCTGGAACGCTTTGTTCGCTTACACTGTATTTGGTATATGCTGAGTTCAATCACACTAGGTCTATACAGTGCACCATTATCCCACAAAGTGGGGGCAAAGTATTGACAAAGGTATGAAAATCCCATAAAAATCGGTCGAGGCAGCAAAGCTGCTGTGCCCACTGGGCCGTGGGGCGTCAGGTCCTAGCCAGGTTTTCGTACAATGTGCTCTTCACAACTAGTCAATCGGCAGGGTAGCCCTGATGACAAGGCCAGTTGTTCTCAGCCAGGCGGGTTCGTTCCGGGTCTTGCCCTGTACTGCTCGCATTCGATGGAATTGAAGGGCGGTATCAATGCCCGCAAGCTTTCGCGGTGAGTGGTGGTACAGGCTGGACCGCAAGGGGCGAATTTCGGTCCCGGCCGATTTTCGCCGGGTCATCTGCAGTCGGAACGACGGCGATACACAGTCGATCACAATCGTATACGGTGACTCGGCGCTTGAGAAGCTCATTTGCTATACCGATCAAGGCATACAGAAGATTGACGCTGCGATTAGCAGGATGCAGCGCTACTCCAGCCAACGCGAGTATCTCCAGTATTTCTTTCAGACGCGTTCGATAAGACTCCAGCTGGACCCCAACGGGAGGCTGCTGCTGCCCGTTCAGTTACGGAACAAGATCGACCTGCAAAAGGAAGTGTGCTTTGTCGGCAAGGGGGATACCTTCGAAATCTGGCATCCAGATGCCTACGAGAGCTATTGTCGCGCCCTCGAGCAGAGTATTGCCGATGGAAGCGAACGTGCCATGCTGCACGACAGTATCAATCAGTTCATGTAACCGGGGCGTCGGATTGTATGGACAGCATCCCTACCAGTCAGGCACATATTCCCGTTCTGTGCGAAAAGATGGTCGAGCTATTGCAGCCCGTTGGCGGCACCTGGATCGACTGCACGGCTGGCGCAGGCGGTTTTACGGTGGCGTTGCTGGCGGCGGGAGCGGAAAAGGTGGTGGCCATAGACTGCGATCCTGATGCATGCCGTCTCGTCGGCGATAGGATCGCAATGCGAGGTGGGAAGGTAACCGTCGTCAATGCACATTTTGCCGATTTTGACGATCTTCCCGAGGTCTCAGATTGTGGAGAAGTCAGTGGTGTAGTGTTCGATCTGGGGGTTTCATCAATGCAGCTGGATCAACCCCGCCGAGGGTTTTCCTTTTCTGATGATGGTCCGCTGGACATGCGCATGAGTGGTCAGGGGCCGGATGCCACCGATCTCGTAAACTCGGCGTCGGAAAAGAGGCTGGCTGATATCCTCTACCAATTGGGCGAGGAACCTGGAGCGCGTCGTATCGCTCGTGCTATAGTCAGAAGCCGTCGCAAAGGCCCGATTGACACGACACGGCGACTCGCCCGCATCATCGTCAATTGCACATCGCCAAGACGATCAAATACGCACAGGCATCCTGCCACCCGCAGCTTCCAGGCCCTCCGAATTGCCGTCAATGACGAGCTGGAACAGCTAGCGGCAGGTCTGCGCGCCAGCGAAAGGGTGCTTGGCCAGGGAGGAAAGCTGGCCGTTGTAACATTTCACTCGCTGGAGGATCGATTGGTCAAGCGTTTTCTGCACGGTGAGTCGATCGTCACCAATCGTCATTTGCCCCCGCGCAAGTGCTACCGACGCAGTTTTGTGCCATTGATTCGAAGACCGGTTGTACCGGACAAGCAGGAGATTGCGGCCAATCGCCGATCACGATCAGCTCGTCTACGGATTGGAATCCGCACTGGCTCACCTCCCGGCAAGTTGCCTCCAGGATACCTGCCCGCAATTGCAACAGCCGGTACCAATTGACAATGCGCTGGCTATTCCCGTTTCTGTTAGCCGTTCCAGCCACTGCACTTCTCTGGTGGTCTACCAGTGTCAAGTACGAAACGCGGCAGTTGCGCAAGGAAATCGACGGCATTCGCAAGGAAATCAGTGAAACCCATAGTGCACTGGGACTGCTGCGGGCGGAATGGACCTATCTAAATCGACCGGAACGGCTCAACAGGCTTGCGTCAGAACACTTCGAGACTCTGCACCTCATGACGCTGACCAAGAACGAAATCGGTTCATTGAGCAACTTGGCCGAATTGCAAGACAGGAACGGGGAGTAGCGCCTTGACTCTAACCGCCAGGAACAGGCAGGCTGCACCGAAAGTCCCCTGGTTTCACCGCTTGTCAATTGGTCGTTTCGTCGGCTCCATAGATGCACGAGTTCGATCCTGGTGGCTTCTCGGGCGCTGGAAAATCACGCCGCTACAACAGCGGCAGCCAACCCGCATAAAGGTTGCTGCCGCAGGTATCGTACTGGTCTTTGTGCTGGCACTGTCGCGTATGGTCATGGTCGTGCTTGCCGAGCCCCGTGAGCCAGGTGAATTTCGGTCAAGCCACAACCAGGTGTCCGTTCGAAGGGACATTGTCGACCGCAATGGCGTGATTCTGGCAACCAGCGTGCCGGCCATGGCACTCTACGCACACCCCCGCCAAATCGTGTCCTACCAAAGCGCCGTACGTCTGGCTTCACGCCTGTCCGAAATCTTTCCTGATCTCGATTACGAAAATACGTTGGACAAACTGAGCAGCGACAAGTCCTTTGTCTGGCTTAGACACAAAATGTCGCAGGGGCAGTATCAAGCAGTTCATGATATCGGAGAGCCGGGCCTCTACTTTCGGTCGAAGGAGTTACGCGTATATCCCAACGGCAACCTGGCGGCACATGTCCTCGGTAGCGCCAGGGATGGCGTATCGAGCAAGAATCCGCTGGAGGTGTTGGGCGTGAGCGGTGCCGAGCACTCGCTGGATGCCGCGCTTCGTGACCAGGGTAAGAGCGGAGAGCCGGTAGCCTTGACAATAGACACCACGCTCCAGGAGATTTCTCACTCTGTCCTGACGGCCGCCAGTTCGGCATTTGGTGCCAAGGGTGCCAGTTCGGTACTAATGGATGTGCATTCGGGCGAAGTGCTTTCCCTGGTGTCGATTCCGGATTTTGATCCGAATGATTCCAAGCGTTTTGCTGCCTTGTCCGGCGGTCAATCCAATCCGCTGTTCAACCGACCTGTACAAGGCATCTATGAGTTCGGTTCCGTGTTCAAAGTGTTTCCGGTCGCCATGGTGCTTGACCGGGGAACCATAGGTGCGGAGGACCTGGTGTCAATTGAGCCGTTCGCGGTTGGTCGTTACACTATCAAGGACCACTTCAATAAACAGTCAGAGCTTACTGTTCGGCAAGTGCTCACAAAAAGCTCAAATACTGGCGTGGCCCGCTTGGCTCTTTTACTAAAGCCAGGTGCCTTGGGCGAATTCTTGCGTGAACTGGGTTTTACCGAAGCATCACATATCGAAATTCTCGAAGCGAAGTCCGTACGATCCAGGCTGCCCGATCGCTGGACGACATTGAATGCGGTTACGGTGTCATACGGTCATGGTGTCGCTTTAACCCAGCTAAAGCTGGCGGCTGCCTATGCCGCAATTGTGAATGGAGGCTATCTGGTTGAACCGACAATTGTGCTTGATGAGGGTTCATATGGCACCCGCCGATCGGTAATTTCTCCCGAAACATCTGCAATTATGCGAGATCTGCTGCAATCAGTTGTTGCCGAGGGTACGGCGCGGGCGGCGCAGATTGAGGGTTATCCAATCGGAGGAAAAACTGGAACTGCAGACAAGCCAGACAAACGAGGGAAGTACTCATCCGACAGGACGCTGGCTAGTTTTGCTTCGTTTTTCCCTGCCGACGATCCACGTTATGTGTTGATAGTAACGCTTGATGAGCCAAGCACCGGGGATGGAACCCGCTCACAGCGCTTTGCCGGCAAGACCGCAGTACCAACCGCCAAGGAAATGATGGCCCGACTGATGCCTGTACTTGGCATTCGTCCCAGAAAGCCTGTTCCTGAAAGCCAGCAAATATTGGCCAACTGAAGATTCGTTCGATGTCAAGAAGTGGTATTCCAGGTGCTGCTCGATCATTAGCCCAGCTTGGTCTTGACGCGACATGTGATCCTACAGTGCGCGTAAGCGGTTTGGCATCGGCTAGCGGACAGGTCTTGCCGGGAGACCTCTTTGCGGCCTTGCCAGGGACACTGACACACGGTGCCCGATACAGTGCACAGGCAGAAGCAAGGGGCGCGGCAGCGATACTCACAGATGTCGAAGGAAGTGAAATTGGACAGGCACTGGTCTCCGACTCTAGATGCCAGATCATAATCGACAAGGACCCGCGGCTAAGGCTGGCCAATATCGCGGCCAGGTTGTTTGCACCGCCGCCGCCCTTAATGGTGGGCGTCACAGGTACGAACGGCAAGACCACAGTAACCGCAATGTGCCGGCAACTGTGGCAAGGGATAGGGCGCAAAGCCGCGAATTACGGAACCAACGGTATCGACGGAGACTTTGCAGCACCGCCAGGTCTTTCCACTCCCGATCCGATAACTCTCCACCGGACACTGCACGCCATGGTGGCAGCCGGCGTTGAATGCGTGGCACTAGAGGCAACCTCCCACGGACTCGTCCAGAGTAGACTGGGAGGAATAGAATTCGACGCCGGTGCATTTACCAACCTTACACATGAACATTTTGACTATCACGATGGTCCCGCCGACTATTTCGAAGCCAAGTCGCTTCTGTTTCGAAAACACATCAGGCAGGCTGGCGCAGCAATTGTATGCACGGACAGCGCCCACGGGGAACGAATGGCGCGTATTGCCAGCCGGTGCGGGCTTCGAACAACAACCGTTGGACGAAAGAGTGCAGATGTTCAGATGTACCAACAGCGCGTAGCGGGGCAGTTCCAGGAGGTACATTTCAATTGGCGCGGCCTCAAGCACAGAGCAACCCTGCAGCTCGTCGGTACCTACCAGGCAGTAAATGTTCTGACAGCGGCAGCACTGGTCGTGGAAACCGGAGGGGAGCTTGATCAGGTTATCGGATTGCTGCCGCAACTGATCACTCCAAAGGGCCGCATGGATCTTGTTGCCCGCCGCGACAACGGTGCCCTGATTTTCGTGGACTATGCCCATACGCCCGCCGCCCTGAAGTCCGCACTTGGCGGCCTGCGTCCGCATGTGAGCGGAAGGATTCTCGTTATTTGCGGGGCGGGCGGAAACCGGGATCGCTCGAAACGCAAGTTGATGGGCAGAATGGCTGCCAGCTATGCAGACCTTGCAATTGTCACCGACGACAATCCGCGCTTCGAAGAACCTGCGGACATCCGGCATCAGATTCTGCAGGGATGCCCGGACGCTCTAGAAATTGGAGATCGTGCCGAAGCCATTTTCAAGGGAATCGGTGAGCTGGGGCCGGGCGATGCTCTGGTAATCGCGGGCAAGGGTCACGAAAACAGTCAGATAGTCGGCGACTCCGTATTGCCTTTCAACGATTCGGAAACAGCAAGCATGGCTGCCCGCCTGGTGGACGGCAAGCAGACATGACCTTGTGGAGTTCGGAACAGGCCGCAAGGGCGACTGGCGGACGATCAACCAGGCCCTGGTGCGCCTCCGGTATCTCGATCGATTCGCGAACACTTGTCGCCGGCGATCTGTTTGTTGCTCTGAAGGATGCGAGAGACGGGCATGAATTTGTTGCCGCTGCATTCGCAAAAGGCGCCGCTGCTTCGATGGTGTCGAGAACCCCGATCAGAGCTCGACCGGACTGGCCGCTGATCATTGTTCCCGATGTTCTGGAAGGTCTCAACGATTTGGCAAGTTGGCGACGCTCCGAATGCGCTGCCCGGGTTGTCGCAGTCACGGGTTCAGTGGGCAAGACCACCACCAAGGAAATGCTGAAGCTGGTATTGGGTCGCCAGGGCAGGACACATGCTTCGGCACACAGTTACAACAACCACTGGGGGGTGCCACTTTCACTGGCGAGAATGCCGATCGACAGCCAATTCGCCATTCTGGAAATCGGTATGAGTGGGAGTGGAGAGATCGAACCGCTCAGCAAGCTGGCGCGCCCCCATGTGGCCCTGGTGACGACGATTGCCAAGGCACATCTTGCAGCATTTGCATCTGTTGAGGACATAGCACGGGAAAAGGCCGCCATCTTTTCAGGACTGGTTGGCGGCGGCTGCGGCATTGTCAACGGGGATACAGATGGCGTCGACCTGCTTGAAAACGGCGCCCGTCAGGTGGCAGCTCGCACCATGAGGTTCGGGCGCACTGATGGTTGCGAATTCCGGCTCGGCGAGGTGAGATCCGGCCCGACCGGTACGGCCTTTGAGTATTTTCTCGACGGCGACAGGCGCATGGTTCGGTTATCAACGCCGGGGGCACATTTTTCGCAAAATGCACTGGCGACGCTGGCAGCAGTGCAGTGCTGTGGCGGCGACCCGGCACTTGCGGCGCTGGACCTCGCCCGTTGGCAACCGCTGCCGGGGCGCGGCCTGTGCCAGAGAATCGTTCTGGATGCCGGAGATGAGAACGGTGCTTTTGTGCTCATCGACGATGCGTACAACGCCAATCCGACATCCATGGCAGCAAGCCTCAAGACTCTGACCGGGTTCGGCTCTCTCCCAAATCGCGTCGCCTTTCTCGGCGACATGCTGGAACTCGGGCATGCTGGACCCGAACTGCATCGGCAGTTGGCAGAATCGCCGTCCGCCGAGATGATTGGATGTTTCCATTGCATAGGGCCCATGATGCGTGGATTTCATGAAGCCCTGCCACCCAATAGCAGAGGCCTGTGGTTTGAGGCCGCAGAGGATATGGCAGCGCAGGCAGGACGTCTGGTGTCTCCGGGCGATTTTGTACTGGTCAAGGGCTCGAATGGTTCGCGAGCCTGGCTGGTTGCCGATACGCTAAAGGGGCTGAACCGATCACAATCCCTTGCCCAACAGGAATAGACCGCCAATGTTGCAGTTGCTTGCTGATTTTGCCCAGGGCGGAGATGTCTTCAATCTCTTTCGCTATATCACCGTGCGCGCCACAGGTGCCCTGGTTACATCACTCCTGATCGTTTTCATCTTTGGCCCGCGGATGATCCGACAGCTGCGACGGTGGCAGGCCCACGGCCAGCCGCTTCGCAAGATTGGTCCCGACCACTCCAGGAAAGCCGGAACGCCGACCATGGGAGGCGTGCTCATCATTGGCGCAATTGCATTGTCAACGCTTCTATGGGCAAGACTTGACAATCCTTATGTCTGGCTAGCCCTGTTCGCGACACTTGCCTATACTGGACTTGGTGTCGTGGATGATCTCGAGAAAATCCGTTCCAACAGTAGCAAGGGGATGTCGAAATCCAGCCGCTTCGCGATCGGTCTGACGATCGGGTGCATTGTCGGCGGCGTGGCGATGTCTATTCATCCGGAGAATCTGTCTGGTGTACTTGCGTTTCCTGTCTTCAAGGATTGGCAGCTTGGACTGGGGCTGGCATTTGTCCCCTTTGCAGCCCTGGTAGTGGCCGGGTCGGCAAATGCCGTGAACCTGACCGATGGACTTGATGGATTGGCCATAATGCCGATCATGATCGCTGCAGGAACGCTGGGCGTAATCGCTTATGCCGTGGGTCGGGTCGATTTCACAGATTATCTTGATGTTCATTATGTCCCCGGTACGGGCGAACTCCTGGTCGTGGCATCCGGTCTGATCGGAGCCGGCCTGGGTTTTCTGTGGTACAATGCACCACCCGCAGCTGTGTTCATGGGCGACTCGGGATCATTGGGGCTCGGCAGTGCCGTCGGTTCGATCGCCGTGATGACCAAGCACGAGATCGTATTTGCACTCATCGGCGGGCTGTTTGTGATCGAGGCTCTCAGTGTCATCATTCAAGTGGTCTATTTCCGGCGCACTGGACGGCGAATTTTCCTTATGGCACCAATACACCATCATTTTGAAAAGCGAGGCTGGACAGAATCACAAATTGTGATCCGGTTCTGGATCATTGCCCTGCTCCTTGGTCTGATTGGACTGGCAACGCTCAAGGTTCGCTGACTTGATTTCCCTGGATCATCTTGCCGGGCAAACCGTCGCTGTTCTGGGACTGGGTCGTACCGGCCTTTCGGTATGCTGCGCCCTCCAGTCCGGCGGTGCCAAGTGTGTTGCATGGGATGACAACCCGAGGGCTCGAAAACTGGCCGAGGAACTGGGCATAACCACAGCCGAGCTTTCCCGATTGGACACATGGTCACAAATTTCAAGGCTCATTGTTTCGCCCGGTATTCCACATCTCTATCCTGAACCTCACGAAGCAGTAATTGCGGCGCAGCGGGCCGGCATAGTCCTTGACAATGATATCGGTCTCTTCTTCGGCCGGCTTGCGCAGCGGGCCGAGACCCCAAAGGGCCGGCTCCGCCCTGTTGTTGTGGCGGTAACCGGCACCAATGGCAAGTCAACCACAGCTGCCCTGACAGCCCATTTGCTGTCCGGTGCTGGCCTGACGGTCGGACTTGCGGGCAATATCGGCAGGCCAGTTCTCGACCTGGACGAACTGAGCCATATCAACTGTATTGTACTCGAGGTGTCGTCCTACCAGGCAGAACTGGCGGCCTGTCTCGATCCGGATATAGCAGTGTTTCTGAATCTGACTCCTGATCATTTGCTCCGCCATGGCGGGCCGGGCGGATACTTTGCAGCCAAACGACAGCTTTTCGAGGGTAACAGCCTGCGTGTTGCGGTGATTGGTTCAGATGAAATGGAGGGAAGATTCCTTGCGACGCGCCTGCGGAGTACTCGTCCCGACTGTCTGGTTCATGAGATTTCAATCGACTCTGTCGGGGCAGAGCGTGCGAGTGGCGCAACATTTGGTCCAGGGTATATTGAAATGCGAAATGTTGAAGGCTTGTCTGACCGGCTGGAATTCATTGGCAACCCTTCACTTGCGGGAGCACACAATGCCCAGAATGCTGCCGCCGCGGCGTTGATCTGCCACCACCTCGAACTATCAGCATCGAATGTCGGCGAAGGGCTCGGCAGCTTTCCAGGACTCCCTCACCGCATGCAGCATATAACCTGCGTCGGTGGCATCAAGGTTGTGAATGATTCCAAGGCTACCAACTCTGTCAGCGCTGCCAAGGCTCTTGCATCCCATTCCAGCATTCTGTGGATTGCGGGCGGTGAGGCCAAGGAAGGCGGCATTTCATCAATTTCCGACCACTTCGCTAACGTTAGGAAAGCCTTTCTGATCGGTTCGTGTGCCAGGGATTTTGCCCGTCAACTCGGGGATGTGCCGCGCTGCCTGTGCGGGTCGATGGACGTTGCGGTTGCCCGCGCCGTGGAGGAGGCCCGCGCCGGCGATACTATCTTGCTGTCACCGGCCGCGGCCAGTTTCGATCAGTACAGCAGTTTCGAAGCCCGGGGCGAGCATTTTGCCAGGCTTGCCAGGACAATGCTGCCGGCCAGGGGAAAGCAGGTTCGCGGCCTTGGTTCCGGGTCTCCCCGGACCTGCCTTGCGACAGAGTAGAAGGATCTCTTTCAGACATGTCCGGGTGCAGGATTCGCAAGGCAGCGGCCTGCCCATTACCCAATAGTTGGCAGGACATTCAGTTTATTGAATGCACTCTCCGCTCCATACTCCGCCATACGGCGCATCACCTGTGACCCGGTCGCCAGTCGCGTGTAGCCTTCCCACACCACCTGGTGACCCGGCGGACCATCATTCCTGCGGTTCAGATAACCGCCCATCCGCGCCACCAGCATTAACGCCCGACCCAGCGATATCTCCGACAACCCGAGCTCGTGCTCGGCAAGACGACGCTCCCGCGCATAGTCAAGCAACACCGCTATCTCGGCCTCCGACAGCATGTCGCAGGCCGGTAACTCCGGCGTGTCCCGACCCATCAGCGTCAACGCTGACAGCCGCCACGCCATCACCGCATTGATCGTCAGCGCACGCTTCATGCGCGCCGCCGTGCTGTGGGCAATCTGCTCCACCTGACAGCCGGTCTTCAGAATGCGGTGATAATCCTCTATCCGCCAGCGCAACCCGTAATACCCCAGCACACGCCTCGCATCCGCAACACACCCCACCGGCAAACTCGTCAACAGCAGCCACTCTATGCCGGCAACGCCCGCCGGAACCTGCCGCTCCCGGGCCTGCAACGCCGTCAGCACATACGATCCCCGGCCCAGATGACGACGCTCCCGCACCGGTACAGGAATCGCCACCTCACACCACCGCAACTCGACTACAGCACGACGTGCCTCACGGCCCGCAAAGGCCTTCTGGCCTCGCGCCGAACGCCGCTTCGAGGCCCGGTCAACACAGACCTCAATCTCGCCGCATGACGGCACCGCACCAACCGTCCCGAACAGCTTCCGACCATCGCCAAGAACCCGGTCGTGACGGGCCCGGACCAGCAACGCACTGCCGCCCCGACGGCCATGCTCGGCAAACACCGCCGCACTGTCCCCCTCGCGGTCCATCACCGCTATGACCCGCACCTTCTTCAGGTCCGACGCCAGCTCACAGGTGTCCCGATAGCCACGCAACCAACGTCCCGTCTTGCGCTCCTCGGGCGGCCTGTCGCGGTCGCCCCCGACCGACCCACAGTCGAACTCGATGCGCGGGATGCCCAGCGGGATCCCCTCATCATTGACCGCCAGCGTCGTCTGCATGTGTATGCCAAGCGTCCCCGCCGACGACTTGTTGCGGGAGATGATCCCCAATCCCCGGCAGCCCCCATGGGTGGCCAGATTGATATCTGTCCCGTCCTGTATGCACAGCACCGTCCCGCTGCCCCGCATGCGACGCCGCGTCCGCTCCCGGTGCGTCGCCAGCATCGCCTCCGGCGTCAGTGCCGACTCATCGGGATACTCTATCATCCGGTAATAACCTGACACTGCCGCTCCATCCCCGCACGCTGCCGAAAAGAACGTCTTCGCCGGTGCCATCGACCAGATGTGCACACTCTTGACAAGACGCTTGACCACGGCGCCGTGCAACGGCGCCTCGCCAAACTCATTGGCCGCCCACACCGACATGTCAAGCCCCTCGCCCGGCGACAGCGTCAACGACCGCCACGGCGGCGGCTCGCCGCCCCGGCCGCAGAGCCCCAGCTCACGCCGCCAAGTGGTGCTCAACGGGCGCATGAAGACCATCTTCCTGCCCACCCGCTGACCGGTCTTCGCATGCCGACCGCGGCCCGTGCTGTCACCGACATAGACCCAGCCCGCAGCCCGCAGGCTGGTGCCGTCATGGCCCGCCGCACAGAAAGTCTCCACTAGCAGCGGACGCACCTTGTAGCGGGCCTCGAAATCGGTCGCCAGGCGACGCCTGCACAGCCCCAGGGCACGCGAGGCCAGATTGCCACACGCCACGCCCTTGCGGATCAGAAAGCGGGACATGCCCACCACGCGGCTCAAGGAAGCCTTCCGCTCGGCTTCAGTCCAGCCCAGCCAGCGCTCGCGAGCCCGCAGCCTCAGGGCCGGACTGGCAAACACAAAGCCCCCCAGCCAGCCGTGATCAGAGCCGATCAGATAGCGCAGTTGCCGGCCGGCATGCTGCACCGCACCCTGCGGATGCTCGTCATGCATGAGACGCGCCAGGAGACGGGCCCGGGCCCGGTCGGTCACCGGCTCGAGGTGCAGGTTGTGGACCAGATCGGCGCGCTCGGGAACCGCGACCGGGGCCGGGACTGGAGCGGCGGTCATCCGTGGCCGCCGGGTGATGCCTGTGGTACGCCCGGCCGGCGGCAGACGGATGGCCCCGGTGGTCTCCAGTTCCTGCAGAGCGGCCATGCAGCTCGACAGGCGCAACCCGCCGCTGTGGTCGACAAAGTCGAAGTGTTGGCATACATGGCGGGCCATGGCCATGCGGCCGGCGAAGTGCTCGGCGGCTGGCAAGGCGGCCAGAACCCCGCGTCCGCGGTCGGAAAACAAGGTCTGGCGAATCGAAAGTTCCTGTGTCATGAGGCCGCAATAGCAGCCTCAAGACGGATTGTCTAGTGCCTAGTTAAGCAATGGGCAGGCAGCGGCATTGCACGCCTGGGTCCCGAACAGGTGGGTTCAGGGTGGAGTCCTGTCCTGGATCGGCTGACAGACATAGTTGCAGGGCTGCCTTCAGGTTGATGCAACGAGGCCGAGGTATTCCCGCCCATGTCAACAGGTCGAAGATGGCACTCTCTTGCAAATTGCCAATTGTTGCTTGGTATACCAGTACAATTGTGTATACTTGCGCAGTGAGAATGCGAAAATCGGCCTTAAAGAGCCGACGTATAAGACTTGCGAGCAGTAAATCATGGTATCTTTGCGACTCACGGGTTCCGAGGCGCAATCGACAGAGGGTCAGGCCGCGGTACTCAGGTGGTGGACAGCAGTCGATCGCCTGGCGGTGGTTTCTATTCTGGCCCTTTTCGCGGTTGGAATTCTGCTGTGTTTTGCCGCATCCGTTCCCCTGGCGGCACGAAATGATCTTCAAACCTTCCATTATGTATTGCGGCAGTTCGTTTTCGGGACCATCGGTCTGTTTGTCATGCTGGCAATTTCGACTCTTGGCGTCGAGTCTGCCCGACGACTGGGAAGCGTCCTGTTTTTGCTTGCCCTAGGGGCAACCTTGCTCCTGCCGGTGTTTGGTTCGAGCTATGGAACGGGCGCAACCCGCTGGTTTTCATTGGGGTTTGCTTCGCTGCAGCCTTCAGAATTCTTGAAGCCAGGCCTCATTGTCGTATCTGCATGGTTGGTTGCCGGATCGTTTGACGAAGACGGACCTCCAGGCCTGATGTTATCCCTTGCCTTGACCATGTTTGTCGTGGCTTTGCTCGTCTTGCAGCCGGACTTTGGCCAGGCAGCACTGGTCTTGTTCGGTTGGGCCACAGTCTACTTCACCGCCGGTGTGGGTATAGTTCTGCTGATTGCTGTTGGCATCCTTAGCGTCGGGCTGGGCGTCGCAGCATACTTCAGTTCCGACCACTTTGCAGGTCGAATCGACGAATTTCTCACTAGGTTCATGAGCGTGGATTCCGGCTCGAGAACCCAGGTTGACTACGCCATCCAGGCCATTCAGGAGGGACGATTCTTCGGTGTCGGATTCGGGGAAGGCTCAGTAAAATGGTACCTTCCGGATGGTCACACAGATTTCATTATCGCCGTGGCCGCCGAGGAGTTCGGGTTCGTGCTGGTCCTGGTGATTGCGGCACTCTTTGCGGCAGTTTGCGTTAGTTCCATGGTGCGGCTGGCGCGGCTGCCAGATCCTTTTGCGCGCATCGCCGGCAGTGGTCTGGTTGCCACAATCGGAATGCAGGCATTCATAAACATTTCGGTGGCCATTCGCCTGGTTCCGCCAAAGGGAATGACGCTGCCGCTGATTTCCTATGGAGGTTCCTCCATGCTTGCAACTGGCCTGCTGCTTGGCATGCTGCTAGCCTTTACGAAGAATCGCGAGAAAGCGAGCTATAATGCGAAAAAACGAAGTCTCGTCGTGCTCACGGTTGACTAGCGTGGCTGGTCGAACCCAAATCGATCCGGAGCTGGCATACCTTGCCGGGGAAAGCCATTGTCAACACCTCGCGCAACAAAGTCGAGATGTGTGGGGAACAGGCAGGATAGTCCATCTCGCAACAGCCATTGGGCAGGCGTGTCTGCAAGTATGCTGTGCGGGACGCGTCGCCTTGCGGCCGCGACTGTGTGAGACTACGCACTAGTGCCTCGTCAGAGCGCATCAGTGGTCATGCTGGCCACAGGCGGGACCGGAGGCCATGTCTTTCCGGCCCAAGCATTGGCGCAGGAGCTGGCGGCACGAAACTGGAGGGTCGTACTGCTTACCGATGGACGAGGATTGACATTCCTGAAGTCGCTCCCGGACACTGTTTCCACCGAGCTCATTTCAGCGGCGACATTTTCGCGCGGCGGGCTGTTGAGCCGATTGGCTGCACCACCAAGAATACTCGGAGGCATTCTGTCTAGTCTGATCAAGATCGGCCGCAATTCGCCGCGGGTTGTTGTGGGCTTCGGAGGATATACATCCTTTCCGGCGGTTGCAGCAGCACTCACATTGCGCAAGCCGTGCCTCATTCACGAACAAAACGGTTGTCTCGGCAAAGCAAACCGCATGCTTTCCAGACATGTCGATGTCGTGGCGTGCGGGACGCGCTCGACGGATCTGCCAGAGGGTGTACGCGGCGTGTATACCGGAAATCCGGTTCGCCGCGAGATCATTTGCGTCAGCCAGCATGAATACAGGCCACCTCAGCCCGGAAAGTCACACATACTCGTACTCGGCGGCAGCCAGGGTGCCGACATTCTGGACCGCATTGTGCCAGACGCGATCGCTGGACTTCCCCAGGAGTGGCATCAGGGATTGAGGATTGTGCAACAAACACGCCCTGAAAATATCGCCGCGGTTCGCGAGCATTACGCGCAATTGGGGATCACCTTTCAGGTTGACTCCTTCTTTGACGATGTACCGGCACACCTGGCCAGCACTCAGCTGGTCATCTCGCGTGCCGGAGCCTCGTCGTTAGCCGAATTGACGACGGCAGGCCGCCCGGCCGTGCTGGTGCCTTTCGCAGCAGCAGCAAATGACCATCAATCCGAAAACGCCCGCGCCCTGGTCGAGGCCGGAGCCGCAATGGCGATCGATGAACATGCCTTAACGGCAGCAAGGCTTTCGGAGATGGTGCTACAGGTCCTCGCTGAGCCACAAATTGCAGCTAGGATGGCGAAGTCCAGTCGGCAATGCGCAGCAACCGATGCTGCGTCGCGTCTCGCCGACCAGGTTGAACGATTGGCGCGAGGGGAGCGTGGCCAATGAATCCGTTCACGAGACTGGCTGACAGACTTGGGCCGATCCACTTTGTCGGCATCGGTGGAATTGGCATGTCCGGAATCGCTGAAGTGCTGGTCAACCAGGGGTTTGCGGTTCAGGGAAGTGATATTGTGGAATCAAATCTCACCCGGCGACTGGAGGTGCTGGGTGCGTGTGTGTATCCTGGACACCATGCCGATCATGTGGAGGGTGCGTCGGCGGTTGTTGTTTCAACGGCGATTGGCAGTGACAATCCGGAACTGGCCGAGGCCCGTCGGCGAGGACTGCCGGTAATTCGACGTGCCGACATGCTCGCAGAACTCATGCGGTCCAAATCTAATATCGCAATTGCCGGGACCCACGGGAAAACCACGACCACCACGCTCGTTGCTACATTGCTGGATGGCGGTGAATTCGACCCTACAGTCATCAATGGTGGCATAATTCACTCCTATGGCTCAAACGCCCGCCTTGGGTCCGGTGAGTGGATGGTCGTCGAAGCAGATGAGAGCGACGGCAGTTTTCTGAGACTGCCGGCGACGATTGCCGTGGTGACCAATATCGACCCCGAGCACATGGACCACTACGGTTCGTTCAGCGAGTTGAAGCTGGCATTTGAAACTTTCGTGTCGAACTTGCCCTTCTATGGATTTGCCGTGTGCTGCACGGACCATCCCGAAGTCCGGGAATTGACAAGCAGAATTACTGATCGACGAACAATCTCATATGGATTTGATGCCAGATCCGACGTGCGGGCGATTTTGCATTCTCAGGTTGATGGCCGATGCGTTTTTGACGTCGAATTTGCGCATTCGGGCGAGCGGCTTGAGGGCTGCATGCTGCCGATGCCAGGTGAGCACAATGTTCTGAACGCAACAGCCGCCATAACCGTAGCACGCCATCTGGATATGACAGGCGACCGCATCCGGCAGGCGCTGGCAAAGTTCAATGGTGTGAGCAGACGGTTCACGCGGGTTGGCAATGTCTGCGGCATCAGGATAATTGATGATTATGGGCATCATCCAACCGAAATTCGAGCCGTCCTGGAGGCCGCACGTCATGAAACCGACGGACGGATTCTGGCGGTACATCAACCGCATCGGTTTACGCGTCTTCACTATCTTTTCGACGACTTCAGCACCTGCTTCGACTCGGCCGAGTTTGTTGCCATCGCCGACGTCTACAGTGCTGGTGAGGCACCTATCAATGGCGCTGACAGGGATACACTGGTGGCGGCATTGCAGCGTAATGGTCATCCCGATGCACGCCCACTGGATGATCCCGATTCGCTGGCGGAATTTGTGGCGGAGAAAGCGTTGCCAGGGGACACGGTTGTTTGCCTGGGAGCCGGCAACATTACCGAGTGGGCAAATGCACTGCCCGGAAAGCTGTCCGCATTGCTGGCGCTGAAACAACCAGGACTTCGGTTCCCGTGTTGACCCGGGCTGGCTTGCCATCTTGCCGAGGCAGGCTTTCGCCTGGCGTACCACTGGCCAATTTCAGCTGGATGCGTGTGGGAGGGCCAGCTGACTGGTTGTTCCAGCCGGCCGACACAAGGGACCTCGCCAGATTCCTCCGACTACTCGACAGCAATGTTCCGGTGTTCGTGATGGGTGTCGGTTCGAATCTCATCATCCGGGACGGCGGCATTCGCGGCGTCGTTATACGGCTGGGTCGCCCTTTCATGACCATGCGGTTTGAAGGACAAACTGCTGTTGTCGGCGCAGGCATGCTTGATGCCAGGGTGGCCACCGAAGCCGCCACGCGAGGACTGGACCTTGCGTTCTTGCGGACAATTCCCGGCTCAATGGGAGGTGCAGTCAAGATGAATGCCGGCTGCTACGGCTCCTGCATTGCAGATCACTTCGAAACGGCAACCGTCGTGACGCGAGATGGCAGCATAGAGAAGCTTGACAGGCATCAGCTTGGTTTTGCCTATCGGCATTCCGAGTTGCAGGCAGACATGGTTATCACTGAAGTAGAACTGCGATGCGAACGCCGCTCGACGGCGGCAATCGAGAGTTGCATGGAATCCTATCTGGTGGCACGCAACCAGACACAGCCGATCGGCGAACGCACAGCCGGTTCTACATTCCGCAACCCGGCCGGGTATTCATCTACCGGGAGAGAGGATGATTCTCACGAGTTCAAGGCATGGTCGTTAATCGACCGGGCAGGACTGCGTGGTCAGCGCAGGGGAGGCGCACAAATGTCGCCCAAGCATCCGAATTTCATGATCAATCTCGGCACGGCATCGGCAACCGACATGGAGGCGCTAGGTGAATGTGTCCGACAGTCCGTATTCCGGAAGTTTTCGGTCATGCTGGAATGGGAGATTGTCAGGGCGGGGGAATCGTATCCGCCAGCAGCGGGATGACAACATTGGGGATAACAACGACAACGGGTAAGTGCCAGCAGGTGGGGTGTTAATGAATTCGGAAAGAAGGATTGCTGTCCTATTCGGTGGCCTGTCCAGGGAACGAGAAGTCTCACTGGTTTCAGGAGAGATGTGTGCCAAGGCTCTCGAAGCAATTGGCTTTCAGGTGAACCTGATTGACGCCGGCGTGGACCTTGCCGGCGAGCTGGCAAAATCTAGCCCGGATATCGTGTTCAATGCACTGCACGGCCAATGGGGTGAGGATGGATGTGTACAAGGCCTGCTCGAGACAATGCAATTGCCTTATACACATTCCGGCGTATGTGCGTCGGCGGTTGCCATGAACAAGCACATGTCGAAAAACCTACTTGCCGAGATTGGGATACGTGCGCCTGAAAGCTGTCTTGTCCCTGTGAGCGAGTTGGGTGAAATGCACCCCGGTAAAGCGCCTTACGTTGTCAAGCCCATTAATGAAGGCTCGTCGGTTGGCGTCCAGATCATTCGACGCGGCAGCAACAAGCCGGCGCGCCTGTTTCCGGAATACGACGAGCTTGTCATGGTTGAAGAATACGTGCCAGGACGAGAACTGACGATCAGCGTGTTGAACAACCAAGCCCTGACGGTGACCGAAATCGTCACGGACGACTGGTATGACTATTCAGCAAAGTATGCCGTGGAAGGGTCACGGCATTTGTTGCCGGCGCCAATTCCAGAAGAGGTATTCGAAGCATGCCTGGAAATTGCCGAACTCGCTCACCGAACCCTGGGGTGCCGGGGGCTGTCGAGAACCGATCTGCGCTGGCACGAAGAAAGAGGGTTGGCAGGGCTTTATTTTCTGGAGATCAATACGCAACCAGGCATGACACCAACCTCGTTATCTCCCGAACAGGCTGCATATGTGGGAATATCCTTTGAGAAATTGTGTTTCGTCCTTGCTTCGGAGGCGTCATGCGGCAGGTAGGTTCGCCCCCAAATGTAAGACGAACCACGCCGCTGGGCCTTCTGTTCCTGCGCTTTTATCTCAACCGCACGGTGCGGCGTATTGCTTACGGTACAATAGTGCTGGTTGTTGTTGCCACGGTTGCAGTTCTGGTGCTGACGTATGACAGCAAGGAAGGAAGGATCTCCAGCTGGTTCAAGGACAGGGTCAATTGGGTGAATTCGCATCCGCGATTGGCGGTAACAAATGTCAAGATCGAGGGTGCTTCACCGGATATAAGCCGGGAGATCGCCAAGATAATCAAGAACCAGTACGGGCTGGCCGCCGGTTTTGGAAAACTAAACGACCTGCGGCAGGCAATGATTGAACTGCCGGCCATTCGTGATGTCACCATTTCGCTCGAGTCTACCGGCCGATTGATCATAATCACCGAAGAAATAACGCCGGTAGTGTTGCTGGAGAGAAATGGTCAATTCCTGACACTGGACGTCGATGCAACGGTACTTACAGTGTCAGACCGACGGAGCAAGCATCGCATTCTGCCGTTGATTGCCGGTGAAGGGGCAGAGAATCACATCGAAGAGGCTCTGGGAATCTTCGGTGTATCGCCGAAACTGTTTTCCATGACCCGGGGATTGGTTCGGATCGGTCAGCGGCGATGGGACATGGTGCTGGATCAGGGTAGGGTTGCCAAGTTGCCGGAAGAAAATCCAGCGCTTTCGGTAAGTAAACTCATGGCACTGGACAGGTCGGAGGATATTCTTTCGCTCGACATTGCGGTCATTGATCTGCGAAATCCCAATCGCATCACCATTCGGCCATTTGCCATTCTCGAAGACAGTGCAGGTTTTGCGGGATAGGGTATAAGGACATTAGCACACTTTTTCACTTTCACAGGGTGATGCGCACCAACCTTGATGCTGCCTTTCACAAGGGCTTGTTAGCCGTTGTCGATATTGGCCACGCCAAGATATCCTGTGCCATCCTTAGGCTGAATGCATCTGCACCCTATGGTTCCTCAACGAACCTGCGCCGTTCGATGGCCACGACATTCCGCGTAATTGGCCATGCTCAGATCGATTTGGGGCCCGTTGAGGCTGACCGGCAGGTTGGTTCCGTCAAATTGCGTTCTGCCATTCTCAGTTGCTTGTCGCGCGCTTATCGCATGGCAGGCGAGGCCGCCGTGCACGTGTTCGTCTGCTATTCAGGCAAGGATCCAAAATCAGAAGTGTTTCATGGCAGCATTGAATTGGGCAGCGATATCATCGGAGACCGACAGGTCGCAGATGTATTGGGCAGTTGCGAAATTCCGGCACCAAGGCCCTCCCGGCATGTCTTGCATGCGCAGCCGATCGGCTTTTCGGTGGATCACCGAGCCGGTTTTGAAGACCCCCGGGGTGAAAAGGGCAATCGGTTAAGCGTTGACCTTCACTATGTGACCGTTGATCGCGCCGATTTCGAGCGCCTGGTCGAGGTGCTTCTGGATTGTAGGCTCAAGATCGCCGGCATTTCCGCCACCGCACTTGCCTCTGGCGTGTCGGCGTTGGTCGACAATGAAATGCAATCCGGCTCGGTTATCGTAGATATCGGTGCCAGTGCCACCAATGTAGCGGCGTTTTTTCTCAGCCAAATGCTCTATTGTGGATCCATTGGGATCGGTGGTGCCCGCATATCTGCCGATGTCTGCGAGGCATTTGGTCTTCCATTCTCGGTCGCCGAGCGTCTCAAGCTTGCCCACGGAGGCGTTGGCGCTACTTACCAGGATGAAAGGGTCATCTACCAGCGCGCGGGCCGGGGCGCAGTTAGAACCGGCAGCAATGTTGGCATTACGAGATCTGACCTGATTGCAGTGATTAGGCCGCGGGTGGAAGAAATCTTTGAATGTGTGCACTATAAATTGAGTGATCGCGGATGGGAAACCGGGACCAATCACCAAATTGTATTCACTGGAGGCTGTTGCGAAATTCGCGGCTTCGCTGATCTGGCCCGTGATGTTTTTCAGGCCAGTGTCCGCATAGGCAAACCAGTACAGATTGCAGGCTTGCCTTCGGCGATGACGAGGCCTGCAAATTCGTCACTCGTGGGCTTGTGCATTCTCATTACCAGGCCTCCCGACGAACTGTGGGACTATAATGTCGAGCTCAATACCAGACCGGGGAAAACGGTAGGGAAAGTGTCCCGATGGGCAAACTGGGTGTACCGGAACTGGTAATAAAACAGGTGCGCTCGCGGCGATCGTATATCGTCAGCGGCTCTTGCCGACCGACCTCGCAATTCACGAGTATATCTTGAACTGCGGTGCCAAGAACTGACCCTCAAATGTATCTATCAGGCGAACAGGTGCCGCGGATGAACCGAGTATTGTCGATGAATCAGCGGGCAGGCAGGTCCGGCATCGAAACCGCCCGGGGCCTGCCCTGGATCGGTATCAGGGTTGCTGAGGGGAATCAGGCTGGCCATGCGCCGCGTGCCTATGGTGCGGATAAGAGGATAGCTGCCCCGTTGAGGTGCACAGAAATCATGACGTTCCGATCCGACAGTCCTGCCGCGACCATCGCCGGAAGCCGTTCAACCGACAAGAAAGGATGCATCATGCGGGTGTAACCCACGACCAGGCCAATCTTGCGTTGACAGGAGCCTCGTAAGAGTTGCGGCAGGGTGACAGGTGGAACAGGGTCATGATGACCATCATAACGTCCCGTGTGCGCCTGGTCTTGCGGATGCGTTTTCGTGTGGTGGGGACGAGGTGATGTCTTTCCCATTCCTCGTCGACGCAGCCACAAGCGTAGAGACAGCAGAAGAGCGCTATGGTCGATGTGTTCACGGGAGGGGTCCTCTGGATTGTTGTTGTGAACAACCCATGGCAACAGACATTATGGGGAAAGGGAATCCCTCCTACCCAAAATCGACCCCCCTTATCCGGAATCGGGGCATAGTCGCTAGATTAGTCAAGATGCTGGTACAGCATCGTGATGAAAGCAATGCAATTGAAATTGGCAACCACGGGTCAGAAACATGTGAAGGTCACCGGTAAATGATCCGCAATCAACGAATTCCGTGTCATTGCCTTCTTCATGTTGATGCGACAGCCTTGAATGTGAAATCGCTGCAATAGTCTTGCAAGAGGCTCAACGGCATGCTGTTTCCGGTTTCGGCCTCGACGGCCGCAGATTGTGAGCTTCGAACTGATACAATAGTCGTCAGCAAGTACACTGCCGCCATGAAATGTCGCCTCCAAGGCCTCGGTCCGGTCTGAATGGACACCCGGACTTGAGACTTGAACATCAGGCATTGACTTGAAAGTGTTGACGTATATTGTGGCGATAGCCGCGAATCCTCACAAGAATAAGAAGAGGCGGCAAAAACAGGCGAGAGTTAACAGAGGTCGCAGAGCATGGCACTTAAATCCGCTCATATACCAAAGGAAGCCAATCTGATTCCGAGTATAAAGGTCATCGGAGTCGGCGGCGCCGGATGCAACTCCGTCAACAACATGCTTGCCAAAGGGCTGGAGGGCTCCGAGTTGATTGTGGCGAATACAGATTCGCAGTCCCTTGCCGTGTCTGCTGTGCCGCACAAGATACAGTTGGGCGTCAAAACGACTGGAGGCCTCGGTGCGGGAACCGATCCAGTAGTCGGCAGAATGGCAGCCGAGGAAACGCTTGACGAGATCGTAGAGGCTGTTGGTGATGCGCACCTGTGCTTTGTGACAGCGGGGATGGGAGGCGGAACCGGAACCGGTGCCGGACCGATAATCGCCAGGGCAGCAAGTGAAGCTGGTGCTATGACGGTCGGGGTCGTGACAAAGCCCTTTTTTTTCGAGGGCTCGAAGCGAATGAAGGTTGCCGAGGAAGGTCTGATAGAATTGCAGGCAGCGCTGCACTCGCTTATCGTCATTCCAAACCAGAATCTCTTCCAGATAGCCAATGAAAGGACGACGACAAAGGAGGCGTTCAGTCGTGCCGACGACGTTCTTTACCTCGGCGTCAAGAGCGTAATCGATTTGATCCTCCGGCCAGGACTGATCAACCTGGATTTTGCTGATCTGAGGGCAGTTCTCAGCAGGTCGGGTCGGGCGCTGATCGGTTGTGGAGAGGCCACGGGTGAAGACAGGGGGATTTTTGCCGCCGAGTTGGCGATGAACAATCCACTACTCGAAGAAACCAGTCTGAGTGAGGCCAAGGGTGTTCTCGTTAACATCATTGGCGGTGAAGACATGACGCTGTTCGACTTGAACGATGCATCCGATACCGTACGCAAGCATGTCAGTGCTGACGCCAATCTTGTCTTCGGCTCGACAGAGGATTCTGATTGTGGCGGAAAGATCCGTGTGTCCGTGATCGCAACAGGCCTTAACTCGATGGAGTTCAGCTTTACCGAGAATGCAGAATCTGCGGAGATGTCGGCCAGGGATCATTTTCAGGATGGACCATCATCGATCGAGACAGAGGATGAATTCGAGTTCCCAGACAATTATGAACAGTTTGAATCCGACTTTGAAATGCAATCCGATCCCGGATTTTCGGAGAGTGATGAGGCCAAATTTGCTTCGCAGTACCAGTCCGATGAAGAAGTCAGGCTAAACATGCAGAGCAACGGTACGGACGACACCTTTGTCAACGATGCAGTTGCGACCGATTCCGAGGATGAAGAAGAGCAACGTCCGTCCATGTATGTAGCACCGCAACGTCGGTCGGCCAGTTCCGGAAATGAACGTCCCGAGAATGAGATGGTCACCGGGAAAGGCAGGTCATGGTCGAACCGGCTTTCCAATGTAAAGCGCCGCCTTGCATTGCCGACTGAGGGCCAATTTCCTGAGGCCGAAGCGAGGAATGCGCCAGTGCTGAACCATCCTTCCGAAGCGGGAGGATATGATCAGAAGGAAGAGTTTGACTACAACAGCAAAGTCCCGGCATTCTTACGGCGACAAGCGAATTAGGCAGCAACTGTTGCAGACCAATGGCAAGGTTGGCAGACTCGGGACAGTCTGCTGACTGCTGGAGTTTCCGCCGGCAGGTGCTGGCCGAGAAGTGAGCTCAGACCTGTCAATTGACGGGAAAGTCTTGAGGCAATGAGACCTTGTCCCGTGATGCTGCCACCCTGGAACGCGGCTGTCGCGCAACCGATGTCCATGCGCCCTGAATCCCGTTGACGTACTGGCTGGCTTCCAGGGTCGTGATACGAGGCCATAATGACATAACCGCCGCAGCCTCCATGGGAGCCTTGTCTCCGGTATATGTCGAGGCACAGTCAAGGGTAATACAGTGCCAGTCTCGGTTCGCATGGAGAAAGTGAATGAAACACCTTGCGGTTCACGAGAGGCAGGAAACTGGGATACGGTCACCGAACCAAGGGTTGCATTGACTGGAATTGTCATGCCCTGCTCATGCCGGCAGGACTTTGTTCACCCTCGGACATAAGCAGCCTGCACCGTACCAGAGTTCTCCAGGCCGACGACGCGGGGTGTGCATGTGCAAATGCCGTCGAATCTCCCTGGAAATCACCAACACCAGAATCAGACCTGAAGAATGCGGCCAGAATGGTCCAGGTGGGACGTTGATTGGACCACTCCTGAATGCACCAAACTGCACTTGGTGCGGCAGACTTAGGCGTTGTAATCAATGCTCAGCTTGAGGCGATCTGACCTGCTCCTGGGGGAGACAAAGGCAACATGTGGTGTGAACCACCCGGTAACTGCCTTCGATCGAGAACTTCGCGCCTGAGCCGGGACCAGGTCTATCCGGCGGAATCCACCATTTACCGCAATGCAATCTCGACAACGCGCCGCTTGCTACACAGGGCCAGGACTTGATCTTGCGAATGCTCATAAGGTGATTGACATAGTAAGAGCTGAATCTGGTCACAACAATTGGTTACAATGATTATGTTGCGGCTCATAGGTGCTATTGTGTACCCTGCAACTCCGGCAATAAAGTGACATGGAAGACACTTGGCACAAGCTACAGTCAGCAGGAGTCTGGAGTTTTCAGGGACCGGGTTGCATTCTGGGCATTCGGTGGACCTTGTCGTGCATCCTGCTGATGTCAACCATGGCATCATCTTTCGTCAAGCCAGCGGTGCATTTGCTGACCGCATAATTCCGGCCCATTACCTCAATGTAGCAGATACATTTCGCTGCACCACACTTGCCAACCCTTCCGGGGCTTCAGTCAAGACCGTTGAACATATCCTGGCTGCCCTGGTGAGTTGCGGCATTGGCAATGCGTTGATCGACATTGATGGGCCAGAAGTGCCCGCGATGGACGGTAGTGCCTTGCCATTCGCCCGCAAAATTCTTGATACCGGAATCAGATGGCAACCTGAGGCTCCATTACGGGTTGTCAGAGTCAGGCGCCCGGTTGTTGCGGTCTGCAACGGGCAACCGAGTGTTCAGGCGTCCCTGTCTCCGCATGACGGTCTTCGAATGCGGATCGAAATCGATTATCCCGAGCCGATTGGACACCAGGTTCAGGAGATTGTGCTGCGCAACGGGATGGGCGTCAGTGAGTTGAGTGCCTGCAGAACATTCTGTCTGGGTTCGGAAATCGGCATGTTGCAGGCTGCCGGGCTGGGCCTGGGAGGCGTCGTTGGGCAAAACGTGGTTGTTGCGGATGACCGCACCGGCTCGTGGCGACCCGGGCGTCGGCACGAATACGAATGCGTTCGCCATAAAATGCTCGACGCGGTTGGCGACCTCGCACTTGTCGGCATGCCGGTAATAGGCAAATTCGTTGGCAAACGGTCGGGACACACCATCAACATCAAGCTGTTGAACGAGTTGTTTTCGGACACTGCAAACTACGAGGTCGTCGATGCAGATCAGGCATTCTTGAAGGATATGCTCGGCGTCGATGTAACAGCGAGCGACTTGCCCTTGCTGCGCTGAATTCAATTCTGCCTTTTCCTACCTGCAGAAGGCTTTGATCCTGACCTCGCGACTGTGGCTTCCTGACCATCGCGCGTAGCCGCCGACACGGTCTTTTGCCCACCGAATGACGTTTCCGGTTAGGCGACGTGTTTCACATGTGCTGATGCCCCGATGAAGCCACGCTGTTGTACCGACGGCGCTGGACGAATGTGGCACTCCCGGACTGCGAACATCAGAGAATTGAACTGTGGCCGCAATCATTTCCGCTTATTCTTGTACCGCGTCATCAGTCAAAGGTGTCACGCCAGCCTGTATTCGATGCCTGAGCCAAAACCGCCGTATGTTTCTTGATCGAAATATCAGTCAGAACTCTTGCCGATTGCTCTTGATGTTGGGTTTTTGCTTGAAAACCTGCGGTTGATTTCTGCATATTGAACCATGCCTGCGCTGACAGGGAATTGGTCCCACGGTCGCAGCAAGCATTGGACATGTGAATGCGGGTGAATATCGCTGGCTCTGATACTGCACGCAAGTGAACCCCTCACGCCGCCGCAAGGCTATCCCGGGAATTTGGATTGATGGCAGATATTCTAAAGTATGTGCAGGCTCCGCTCATGATTGCGGTACTGCTCTTCGCAACCGCGTGCAGCGATGATGGCCCAAAGATAGAGGAAATGACTCCCGAACAGATCAATCTAGTGGGTCAGTCGCAACTGCGGTCTGGAGACGCCAAAGAGGCGGCCAGGACATTTTCCGAAATCGAACGACTGTATCCCTATTCCGAGTTGGTGCGGCTCGGACTAATCCAGTCTGCAGAATCGCATTATCTTGCCCGAAATTACACCCAAAGCAGGTCGACTGCGCAGCGTTTCCTGGACATTTATCCCAACGATGTTCATGCGCCGAGGGCACAGGACCTTGTGGCCCGAAGTTACTACGATGATCTGGACGAACGAGGGCTGGATGGACGAAATGCCCGATTGGCCTGGCTGGAGTTCAAGAAGGTTGTCGATAACTATCCGAATTCGGAATTCGCCCAATCGGCGAGACTCAAGATGGATCTGGTCGTAGACCGGCTGGCTGCACGTGAAATGGCGGTTGGCCGCTTTTATCTGTCACACGCACATTATGCCGCCGCTATCAGGCGATTTCAGCGTGTCGTGGACAACACATATCTTCGTGAGATCGACGTGACGCCCGAAGATTCGGATGAAACAGTTTCGTTGTACGATGTAGCCAGTGAGCAGGCGACGAATTATGTCCCCGAAGCACTCCACCGACAGGTAGATGCCTATCTCTCGCTAGGTCTGGAGGGTGAGGCGCGGGATACCGCTGCTGTCTTGGGTCACAACTACCCCAATTCAGAATGGTATGCTGATACCTATGCCTTGTTTGATGAAAGCGGAATCGTGCAGGAGCCGCCGAATGAGCGCTTTGGCACTGCTAGCGAGCTGTATCGGCGCACATTCCTGGGCGAATGGATGTAACAGACTGATTTCGCACCATCACCGATGCTGCGGGGAATCTCCATTCGGCATTTTCGCCTGATCGAACACCTGGATATCGAGTTCGGTTGCGGCCTGAACGTAATCACGGGTGAAACCGGCGCCGGAAAGACAATCCTGCTGGATTCGCTAGATTTTGCACTCGGTCGTGGCAAGGCGGCAAACGCCCTTTCGGGAAACGATAGATCTGCCGAAGTGGCCGTCGAATTCGAACTGTCGGCGCAACATCCGGCAACCGAGATTCTTGGTCAGCATGACTTGCAGTCCGGTGGCGAATTGATCCTCCGCAGAATTGCCTACCCTTCAGGACGGTCGGCTGCGTTTGCCAACGACCGTCGCTGCTCGCTGCGCATTCTCGAAGTCCTGCGTAACGCTCTGGTGAATTTGCACGGTCAGCATGACGACCGCTCCCTGCTGGACCCCAGCCAGCATCGTCGCTTGCTGGATCTGTATGGCCAGCATGATTGCCGGTTGGAGGCCGTACAGTTGAGCTGGAAACGACTGGCAAATGCACGACGGGAGCTGGCAACGGCGCTCGAGTTCCAAGTCGAGGCATCTTCCGAACAGGAATACGTGCGCCAAGCTCTAAAGGAACTGACAGACCTTGATCCCAAACCTGGAGAAGCCTCTGCGCTGGACGAAAGGCGGCGATTCATTCGGCAGGCAGAGGGTAATATGGAACGAGCCAACACTGCACGTGAACTGATCGGGATGTCAGGTGCCATCGGCCAGTGCAGCGAAGCAATCGCCCAGCTGGAACGGATCGGGTCTCCGCAACAAAAGGACATTTCAGAGGCCCTGGGCAGCCTGGAGCGGGCATTAATCGAACTTGATGAGGCACTCCAGAATCTAGAAGAGTTTCAGGCCACTCTCGACATTGATCCCTACGAACTGGAAAATGTTGAGGAACGCCTGTTCACGATAAGAGCACTCGCCCGCAAGCACCGTGCATCGCCCGATTCCATCCATGAACTTGTCCAGCCGCTTGCCAAACAACTCGAAAAAATGGATGCCAGTGGCGAAGACGTGCGTATGGCGGAAGAGGAATGCCAGCGTTGCCTGTCAGTCTTCAAAGACAAGGCAGATGAACTGACCGCACTTCGGCTCAAGACCTCTTCCCGGCTGGACGCCGAGATTGCCGGTGAACTGGCACCACTCAAACTTCGACGGGCAACCGTTAGAACCGAAATTTCATCATCCTCGCCAGGTGCTCACGGCCAGGACAAGGTAACATTTCTGGGGACAACCAATCCGGGTCAACCTCTGGCGCCGATTAGCAGTTTTGCCTCGGGTGGCGAGCTGGCACGGTTCCTGCTGGCATTCAAGGTGTGCCTTGCTACTTCGAATGCATTTCCCTGCATGGTGTTTGATGAAATCGACAAAGGCATCGGCGGTGCCACTGCAGCTGCGGTCGGGCAACGGCTTCGGGCCCTGGCCGGCAAGACACAGGTAATAGTGGTGACGCACTCTCCGCAGGTAGGTGCGATGGGACAACGCCACCTGGTTGCTCGCAAGAGGACATCGAAAGAGGCCACCACGATCGAGGTTCATCCCTTGAGGGATGATCAGCGAGTGAACGAAATCGCGCGGATGTTATCGGGAGAACAAGTAAGCGAAGAAGCTCGGCGGGCGGCCGGAGTATTATTGAGTACTACATTCCCCGATTCCGGGTAACCCCTGGAATTGTTGACGGCGGATCTTCCTCGTCGACGCCATCGGTCACGAACCTCCTGAATCGGCTGGCCAAGTCCGTACAGGACTCAAGTGGCCTGTCGCCAAGCCGCATACAATGATCTACCCGTCGAAACCTGTCGAAATGTTCACCCTGCCTGCCGGGCAATGCGGGTTCTCAGACAATCGCGGGAAGATGCCGTGACATCACTTCATTTCCGGGCAACCCGTGCAAGGCGGCTACAGGATGACGAGTGAAGGGCATGATTTTCTTGCCAACACAAGGGACGAGGCATTGCGGAAGAAAACCAATGAGGCAGCGAAGCGAGCTGGCGTTGACGCTCATCCAGCCTTGCATGAAATCGCACTGAAACCGGCACTGGACAAACTCAAGGGAATGGTGTGATGTGGTGACCTGCTCCCGTTGGAAAACCAAATGGGTGGCTCCCACGAATCCACTGACCGCACCACCGTACGACAATCGCCAAAGAAAGAACTCACAAGAAGCTTGAACACACTACTGACAGGCTTTGCGAACGACTCAAGACATTTGTTTACAAGCAATTTCCCGTGCACACGCAACCAGATCCGCCGCCATCAAAGGGCACTGTACACCGCTTACACGGCCAAATTGCGGCCATACTCGACCAATCGCACACGCATTGTCCACGCCTTGGCCACTGTGAGCCGGATCATTCCCCCGAAAACCCGTCAGCAGTGCACATGCGTGAAAATTCGCCGTCGGGTGGGTCCATCTGGTGAGACGGGGCGGCATCCTTCCGGAGCCGACACCTGTGCTGCGCCCGAGGTCAAGGCACAGCGGCCCGATCCGATAGAATGAGGATCGCGGCTTGAGGCAGGGCTTTGTCAGCATAGGTAAAGGAACGGTTGTGAGATCCGGCAGTATCCCACTGCGCCCTAATCGAGGGCCGGGCTCCCCAGTAACATTGCGTTATACCGCGGCAATGTCACTGTTAAGACGATGCGGAAATCTTCAACTGGAGGGAGCCTGTAACAAGACAGGAGAGATTGAAAAGCGGTGTTGAACTGCTTGTCAAGGTCAGGACATCTATTATGGATGGTGAAACACAGATGGATAGTTCGATTATGCCGGAAGTAATTCTTGTAGAACCTTCGTGGATTGCTGTTACTGGAGTTGTGGTAGCTGCTATTGTCATAGTAGCAAGAAATTTCATTTGGGTAGGTGGAGTTAACAGCGCGTCAGGACATCTGACAGCCTGTTCCGGTTTTCATCCCTGGCCAGCTGGTTGATGTTGTTGCCGATTGCCGCCAGCGCCCGCAACAGTTCGGGGTCGGCCTGTGAAGACCGCCGCCCGCCTGCTACTCAGTCACGCAGTCCTGTTGTCTTGACTAACTTTGAGGAGAGAATTTCTTCTGATCTTGATGCTGGATCATGGGCTGTTGAAAATGCAAGAAACAGTTCAGTAGAAATATCAAACAAGGAGGAATTTGAAATACTGAATATCGTGTTGAATTTGTTGAGCAGGAATATTCTTCAGATGATGGTTTTGGAAGGCTGATCAGGTCTAGTGCTTGTCGCCAAGGGACAAGCGCGGAAAATGTGAAAAAAGTCTAGAAAGTTGAATTGCGCGATGCGATACTTAAGCGGACTAGCCAACAATCAGGTCACGGCACATGAGCCGCTTGCCGGTATCCGCCGCGACCAGCTCACGCAGTTGATCAATCGTGCCGGCGTCACGAACATTGTGCCGACCTGAAAACTCCGCAAGAAATCTTCACAGGCGCTTGATCGACATCTCTTGATTGGTGCCGTGGAATCATCGCTTGCGCATTGACCGGAACGACTCCAAATCGTTGGTGTGCGCCAGCCCGTTTACATACTCTCCAACCGAGTGATTGACGGCCTCATGGTGAAAGTTGTTCAATCCCTTGCAGGATAGATGCTCGTCGGTGAACAGTGTCAACAGGCAGGGCGCATTACCATAGCTGCTACTTCAGGACGTCTGCCAGAAAGCAACTGGATCGCCCGGTACTCCAGCACGCTGTCCAACGGTCAGGAAATTGGTGAATTCCCGGGCATATCGCGCCGCACGGCTGCAAGAAGAGCATGGACTGCTCGTTTGTACAGCGACCTATAGCGGGGCGCAGGCCTGAACTAGCCACTGCTTTGCCGAAGGCGTGCACAATGGCCCCAGTTTATCTGCGGTTTGGGCGTGGTATGTATTGATCCAGTCAATGTCCTCTGATGTGAGGATCTGCCTGTCCATGAGGCGCCGGTCGATCGGCACATAGGTCAGTGTCTTGAAGCACATCATGTTTCGGTCCTGAAGATTCCTTGCGGAATCCACGACCTCTACAACAGCGAGGTTCTCAGTTCTGATCCCGAATCTGCCAGCCTCGTAGAGGCCGGGTTCAATTGACATGATCATGCCTGGCTGTAGTGGTACGCGAGAGCCCGCGGCGAGCCTTTGCGGTCCTTCATGAACATCCAGAAACTGTCCGACTCCATGTCCGGTGCCGTGATCATAGTCGGCACCAATTTGCCAAAGCGGATATCTCGCTATGGAATCCAGCCTGCTACCCCACGTGCCTTCGGGCCAGCGGGCGCGCGAAAGCGCAATCAGTCCCTTCAGTACCAACGTGAACAAGCGTCGCTGCTCATCTGTCGGATCTCCCAGGACCACAGTCCGCGTGATGTCGGTCGTACCTTCCGGATAGTTGCCCCCGGAGTCTATCAGCAACAACTCCCCTTCTTGCAAACGTCGATTAGTGGCATTTGTTACCCGGTAGTGACAAAGAGCTGCGTTGGGGCCACTCGCGACGATGGCATCGAAGCTGATGTCATGCAATTTGCCAGTATTTTGCCGGCAACCCTCGAGTTTGCGAACAACGTCGACTTCACTGAGCCCGCGGCTCCAGTTGCGCTCGACCCAGGATAGGAATTCAGCCATTGCGGCGCCGTCAACCAGGTGAATTTCTTTCGAGTTGCTGATTTCCGTCTTGTTCTTGACGGCCTTGGCCAAAATACAGGGATCCGGATATTCCATGATCCTGCCATTTGTTTCGGCCAGCGCCCTGGCCACGGAAAACGGAACCACATCGGGATCGATTTGAACGTTCCCGTCTATCTCCGCTAGAGCACCGGCAAACTCACTCCAGGGGCGGACAGTCAAGCCCGCCGAACGCCTGGTCAACAGCTCATCCGGAACCCTGCTCTTTTCCACAAACAATTCGACTGATCCATCGCCATGCAGAATCGAGAATGCATGAACAACAGGCGAGCGAGGGATATCGGAGCCTCGTATGTTCAACAGCCAGCAAGTTGACGAGGGCAAGGTAATGACGGCTGCAGCTGCGCCGTTGCTACGCACAATCTCGGCCATGCGTAGCCGTTTGTCGGCATCCGGCTCCCCGGCCATCTCGCCCCTGAATTCGGCAATAGGTCCTTGCGGAGGTTCTGGCTGGTCGTGCCAAATGCCATCAATCAGATTGGCAACCGGAGTGACATCAATTCCCGCTGGGAGCAGGCTTTGCTTCAGTTGTCTTGCTTCACTGACTGTGTGAAGGTCATCATCAATACCAACGGTTGCGCCGCTTTCGAGCACACCCTGCAGCCACGACGCCACATTGTTTCCACCGCTATCAAGAGGCTGGTAGGAAAACACATCAGCGTCGACTTCGTCTCGCACCTGCAAGGTGTAGCGACCGTCGGTGAAAATCGCTGCCTGTTCCAAGGTGACCGCACACATCCCGGCAGAGCCTGTGAAACCTGTCAACCAGGCAAGTCGTTGATCACGGGGAGCTACCATCTCGCCCCGGAAACGGTCACATCTGGGTATCAGGAAAGCCGAAAGTTGCCGATTCTGCAGTTGTTGGCGTAACGCGCTGACCCGTGGCGCGGCTTGATTCGGCGTCGCATCCGTTTCAAAGGTCTGGAACAATTATCTGGCTCCTCGCCAACGACGACGTGCGGTCGGGGCAGTGGTTGGGCCACCCGTTTCGAACAATGATGCGAGCTGCTCGGTCATGGCTCCTGTTAACTGGTCGACGTCAGAAATTGTTACGGCCCGGTCGTAATACGAGGTTACGTCATGGCCGATCCCGATAGCAATCAATTCGACCTGCCTCCTCTGCCCAATCATGGAAATTACCTTGCGCAGGTGCGCTTCCAGATAATCGGCCGCATTTACACTCAGCGTCGAGTCGTCAACCGGAGCCCCATCCGAAATCACCATGAGGATTCGGCGTGTTTCTCGACGGGACAAAAGCCTGCCGTGGGCCCATTCCAGAGCCTCCCCGTCAATATTCTCCTTTAGCAGACCTTCCTTCAACATCAGTCCAAGATTCATTTTCATTCGGCGCCATGGCGTATCGGCGCTCTTGTAGATGATGTGCCTCAGGTCATTGAGGCGTCCCGGCGATGTTGGGCGATGTTCGCTTGCCCAGCGAGTCCGGCTGTTGCCACCCTTCCACATCTTGGTCGTAAATCCGAGAATCTCGACCTTGACCTGGCAACGCTCAAGCGTACGGGCCAGGATATCGGCGCTAATGGCGGCGATAGAAATTGGGCGACCGCGCATGGAACCGGAGTTGTCCAGAAGCAGCGCTACTACGGTATCCTTGAACTGTGTATCCTTTTCGACCTTGAAGGACAGTGGCGTCGTTGGATTGGTAACAACCCGAGCCAATCGGCCGGCATCCAGAAGGCCCTCGTCCTGGTCGAACGCCCAGATTCTGTTTTGCTGTGCCAGAAGTTTGCGTTGCAACTTGTTGGCCAACCGACCGGCCGAACCCTTGAATGGTTCAAGCTGCTGATCGAGATTCTTGCGCAACCGCACGAGCTCCGGTTGCTCGGCGAGCGTTTCGGCGAGAACAGTCTCGTCGAATTCCGAAGTGAACACTTTGTAGTTTGGATCGGCCTGCGATGGAGGCAAAGGCAGGTGCTGTGGATTCTGAGGATCTACTGGAACATCAAGCTCATCATCGGATAGCTGATTCTCAAGATCAAACTCATCAGCGGTCGATGCTGTTTCTTCGTCACTCTCCGGTCCCTCGCTAGCGACGCTCTCGCTGTCTTCACCGGCCTCACTTTCCTGACCTTCGGTGGTTTGTTCGTCTTCCCCTTCGGCCTCATCCGGCACTTCCTCGGGCTCTTCATCTTCGGGGTCAGGCCCCAACTGGTCCTTGTATCCCAGCTCGCCAATTGCCTGCCGCGCCAGCCGGGCGAATTCGACCTGGCTTGTCAGGCAGGAATCTAGTTGGTCGAGCGTATTCCCGGTGCGTTCCAGTATGTCCTTGTGACACAGATCCAGGAGGTGGGCCGCCGGGGGCGGCAGGTCCCGTCCCGTGGCGCGCTGATGGACAAGAAGCGGCAACACGTCTGCCAGCGGTGCCCGGGCGGCGTCGTGGATTTGGCCGAACCCCTTTCGCTCGGCATGGTCAGCGATCTTGGCATCAAGATTCTGTGCGATACCTTCCATAGAGCGAGCTCCCAGCGCTTCGCATCTGGCATGCTCCATGGCCTCATAGATCTGTCGTGCCGGTGTGCCCACTGGCAAATACCTCAAATAGGTTGCCTTGTCGTGGTGCCGACTGCGAAGGGCATAACCGTCGGCCAGGCCTCGGGCCAATCTCAAATCGACCTTGGTTGACCGCCCGCCAATCTGGGGCAGGCGAACCACGTCTCCCGAGACACCGGGTGGGTCAGCCGAGTAACGTACCGTCAATTCATCGTCGGCGGCAATCGAACGGGTGGTTTCCGTAAGAGCCTTCTTGAATGCCTCAACCTTCTCGGGTGCCAGTCGTTTCAAGTTTCCAGTCTCCAGCTAGTCCAGAATCTGCGGCGCTGATCAGTACCTGCGCTTCTGTCAGCCGACACTGTGTCCGATGACGCTGTCGGGCAAGTCCCTGCCGAAGCAACGCTGAAAGAATTCCGCGACAGTTGGACGTTCGAGTTCATCGCATTTGTTCAGGAAGCTGACCCGAAAGGCATAGCTATAACCGCGGAAGATCTCGGCGTTCTGGGCCCAATTGATCACCGTTCGCGGACTCATCACTGTCGAAAGGTCGCCGTTCATGAACGCGCTCCGAGTCAGCTCGGCCACAGACACCATTCTTGAAATGACCTTGCGCCCTTCACGAGTATTGTAGTTAGGCGCCTTGGACAGCACGATCTGCACTTCAGCGTCATGGGAAAGATAGTTGAGCGTGGCTACCAGCGACCACCTGTCCATCTGTCCCTGATTGATCTGCTGGGTCCCGTGGTAGAGCCCCGTGGTATCTCCCAGCCCGACTGTATTCGTGGTGGAAAAGATGCGGAAATGTCTGTGCGGCGTGATGATTTCGTTCTGGTCAAGCAGCGTCAGACGCCCTTCAGATTCGAGCACTCGCTGAATGACAAACATGACGTCTGGTCGGCCGGCGTCATATTCGTCGAAGACCAGCGCAACGCGATTGCGCAGGGCCCAGGGCAGGATGCCTTCCTGAAACTTGGTAATCTGCTTGCCTTCGCGCAGCTTGATCACGTCCTTGCCGATCAGGTCAATACGGGAAATGTGGCTGTCCAGATTGATTCTCACGCATGGCCAGTTCAGGCGGGCCGAGACCTGCTCGATATGGGTTGACTTGCCCGTCCCATGATACCCCTGAATCATGACGCGGCGATTGTGCGAGAATCCTGCAAGTATGGCAAGTGTCGTATCGGGGTCGAACTTGTAGGTGGGATCGACAGGCGGAACCCTGTCGCTGGTCGTGGCGAAACCCCTGACCTCCATGTTATTGTCGATGCCGAATTCCTGCCTGACGGAAAGGCGCCGTGTCGGCTCCACGTCACAATCCACTTCCATGTTTTCCATTACCGTAATTCTCCGGGAAGATTATTTCGTCCAAGTCGGCTGCTGGGTCTTCAGGTCAGCGCTGTTCCTATCCTGACGTGGCGTGGGTCAATCTGCCCAGAAAACAGGTTCAGCCACGGAAGTTGCGGCTTCGCTTGAGCAGATTCCAGGCCCACATGACCTCATTCAACCGGTCTTCGTCGCTCCTGTCGCCATCGTTCCTGTCCGGGTGAAGATCCTTGACCAAAGACCTGTACTGTCTGCGCACGTCGTTGAGCCAACATGATTCGTCGAGATTCAGTATGTTGAGGGCCCGTTTTTCCTTGGGCGTCAAACGCCGCGTTTTCTTCCTGGTCGAGTCGCGCCGGACAAAGGGCCGCCCGTTCTCTGCGTCGCTGGGCCCCGGGGCATCGCTGATCCAGGACTGGTGCTCGCGCCTTAGTTCCTCGTCAGTGGGGGGCGGTTCACCAGGTTTTCGGGAATTGCCGACCCGGTTCTTGAAGAAATTCCACTTGAGATTGTATTGTCCGATATGCTGTTTACAAAACCATCGCAGGGTGTTCAGGTTGTCCGGCGATGCCGGTGCCTTGTATTCACCTCGTCGCTGGCATCCAGCATGGTCGCAGGCCCGACCACTTCCGGTTGCCAATCCCGGTCGTCGTCGACTGCCGGCGCGGGTCCGTCGCTTGGCAGCGGCGATCGAGATATCGAAATTAAGGTATTGCTTGTCGACCATAAGCGATTACGAGCCTTGCGCGGAGCAACTTACACCGAGTCTGGCACTCGGACCCAGCGATCGCCTATGCAGCGAACTGATACGAGAAAGCCCATGAGCATAGAAGACGAGATAATTACGAACCTGAGGCGTGAATTTCAACCCGATTTGCTGAGGGTCGAGGACCAAAGTGAGTTGCACCGTGGCCATTCCGGGTGGCGAGACGGTGGCGAAACCCATTTCAAGATTACGATTTCGGCTGCAGCGTTCAAGGGGATGAGTCGCATACAGCGTCATCGCAGCATTCATGAGGCGGTAACGAAACCTGTGATGAATCGCATCCACGCCCTGTCGATCAAAATCCTCGACGTCTGAATCGGGACCCGCTCGCAAGTCTGGGCAGCAACGGGCTCGACGCGTCGCCAGGATCAGGACTGGTCCCTGAGATCGCCGAGCCTTTTGTTGACAATCTGGCTGACCTGACGCGGGTCGGCCTTGCCGGCTGTCAATTTCATGACCTGACCCACCAGATAACCGGCCACCTTGGAGTGAGTCAGCGCTCGCTCCACCTGTGTTGGCGAGGCGACAAACACCTTGTCCACGGCATCCTCGAGAGCTCGACTATCCGTTATCTGCAACATATTGCGCTGGGTGGCGACCCGGCGCGGGTCGCCGCCTTCCCGCCACACGATATCGAACAGAGACTTGGCAATCTTGCCCGAAATCACGCCTTCATCGATCAGGTCGATGATGGAACCAAGCTGGGCGGCTGAGATCGGTGAAGTCGCAATGGTCAGATTCTCCTTGTTCAGGCGACCGAACAATTCGTTGATAATCCAGTTGGCGACTTGCTTGCCATTGCGCCCGGCTGCTGTTTGCTCGAAGAATTCAGCGTGCTGGCGTTCGGCAACCAGCACCTCGGCATCGTAGTCAGTGATGCCGTACCGATCGATCAGGCGGGCCTTCTTTTCGTCAGGAAGTTCTGGAAGGGTCGCCGCAATGTCATCAATCCACGCCTGGTCCAACTCCAGCGGCAAGAGATCCGGGCATGGAAAATAGCGATAGTCCTGGGCATCTTCCTTTGAGCGCATTGATCGGGTGCTACCGGAATCCGGATCATATAGTCGAGTTTCCTGGGCAACATCCCCACCATCCTCCAGTAGTGCCATTTGCCGCCGTGCCTCAGAGGCGATGGCCTGCTGGATGAATCGCGTCGAGTTCATGTTCTTGATTTCACAGCGGGTTCCATACGCCTTGCTGTCCGCCGGTCGAACTGAAACGTTGACATCGGCGCGTAGGCTGCCCTCCTGCATATTGCCGTCACAGGTCCCGAGGTAGCGCATTATCTGCCGCAACTTCAGAATGTAGGCCGCTGCCTCGCGCGGGCTGCGAATGTCGGGGTAGGAAACGATTTCCATAAGGGCTATGCCGGTGCGATTGAGGTCGACATAAGAAAGTTCAGGGTGCATGTCGTGGAGAGACTTGCCAGCATCCTGTTCAAGATGGATGCGTTCGACACGCACCCGCCTTGCCACACCGGGTGCCAAGGCCACAAGGATCTCCCCCTCGCCGACAATCGGATGGTAGAGCTGGGAAATCTGATAACCCTGGGGAAGGTCGGGGTAGAAGTAATTCTTGCGGTCGAAGACCGAATAGCGATTTATTCGGGCATTCAGTCCAAGCCCGGTACGGACTGCCTGCTCGATGCAGAATTCGTTGACAACAGGCAGCATTCCCGGCATCGCCGCATCGACAAAGCCGACACTGGAATTGGGCGTGGCACCGAAATCGGTCGGGGCGGATGAAAACAGCTTGGATTGGGAAGAAACCTGTGCGTGCACCTCGAGGCCGACAATAATCTCCCATTCGCCGGTTGCGCCGGTAATCAGTTCAGGCTCCGGTTCGCGAAACTGCAAGGTCATGACGTTCAATTCCCAAGATGTTGATGACTGTCAGCAAGCACCTGGCACCGTCGGTGGCCGGGGCCTGCGTTGTTGATCTGCCAGCCGACCGGAATACATCGCAGGCGGCGGTTCTGCAGTGGACAATTGGCGCCGAATCCGTGGACTGCACACGGCAGCCGACAGCTGGCCCGACCAGTGGGACCCAACCGAAAGCCTGTCGAATGCGTTACTGCTCAGGCTACGCCGTACATGCGGCTGCTGTTGTCTCTCGCCTGCCAACGCAGCAATGCAGTCCCGAAGGCTGCAAACAGGGCTCTTGAAACCGGGTCTTCTGTTGCTCGGTATTCAGGATGCCATTGCACCGCCATGGCAAATCCTTCGCACCCCGATACTGTAAGCGCTTCCGCAGTGCCATCCGGAGCATATCCCTCTACGGAGATCCTTTCACCCTTGTCGAGAATGCCCTGACCGTGCAACGAGTTGACGACCACCTCGTCGGCTCCGAATATGTCGATAAATGCACTTTGCGGCGTGAATTTGACGCTATGGCGCAACGCAAACTTGTCGTGCAGGGTCCCTTTCAAGGGCATTCGGTGGTTCATGCGACCGGGCAGATCACGAATTTCCGGGTGAAGCGAACCTCCGAAAGCCACATTGAATTCCTGGAAGCCTCGGCAGACTCCGAAAACGGGCTGACCTCTGGCAACACAGGCACGAATCAGTTGCAAGGAAATGCGATCGCGTTCCCGATCGAAAGTCCCATGCGCCACGGTGGCTTGAGCGCCGTATTCTTCGGGGTGCACATTTGGCCTCCCACCCGTCATCAGAAAACCGTCACATACGCCCAACAGTTCCTTGACCGACGAAATATCTGGATCTGAGGCAATTATGAGCGGTGTAGCCCTTGACGCCCTGGCGACTGCCATACTGTTCATCTTGCCAGTGGCATGAACGGGGTACTGCCCGTCAATCATGTAGCTGTTTCCGATAATGCCCACTACGGGAAGTGGCATCTTGCGCCTCCTTTACAGCGGTCCTGATGCGGCGTGTTCTGGACCAGAACTGGTGCGCTTCAAATAGCCTCACCTTGGGAACAGTTCAATTGGCATGTGCCCGCCCGCAGACCGCCCACCGGACGATTCTGTCACCGGATCGCGGACTCTTCGCCCGTCATGATCGTGATGCGGTTTCCGGTTATCGTCAACAAACTGAACTGGCAGTCGAAACTGCACAGTCACGCCCGGGCAGAAGTGGTCAGAAACGGAAGTGCAGTCCGGCCCTTACTGTATCCTGGGCAAAACCGGTACCAGATCCGGATTGGTGATCAAGGCTGACGTCCAGGGAAAGCCTACCGTCGAGCGAAACCGCTGATATTCCTGCCGTCACTGACGTTTCGCGGTCAGGGAGTTGGGTAAGGGATTCAAAGCGCCCGGTACCGCCGGAGAAGGCTGACGTGACCCTGAATTCATTGGTTTCCCGCTCACTCCATGAAATGCCGACCCTTGGCCTGAGTTTCAAGTTGTCCGACAAATCCAAGGTGTGCTGGAGCCCGGTTCCTATACTATAGGTAGCGAACGTCTCCTCCACCGGGTCCACGACCAGCGAGAACTGCCCGGCCCCGCTCTCCTTGTAGGCCGGTCTCTGGATTCGATCGCCAGTCATCTTGGCAAACGATAGAACTTCTGTAGCTCCGAACACTGCACGGTGATCGACCCGACCTGAAAGACTCAATCCATTCAACACATAATCCGCTGTTGCACTGTGTTTCCGGCCATCGAACATGACATGACGTTCCGAACTGCCCTTTCCTCTCGCAAAGCCGGCATTCAAAGCAAAGCCGAATGGCCCGGCATTGATGCCTCCTCCGCCTTCCATGTTGGCCAGCCACCCATCGGCCTTGGCAAGAGTCTCAAGCCCGATGTCGGTCTTGCGCGTGTCGAGTGTCAGCTTCCACCAGGCCGGGCTGTCGCCCAGGCGAGAACCCGCGGTAATCGCCAGACCCAGTTGGCGCTCGTCAAACCTTCGTTGTTCATCATTTGCAGCCACGTTGAGACGCGTCCTGTCGGGGAACAACCCAATGCAAAGCCTCTTTCCTCGGGCAGCGGGATGATCCTTGCCGATACTTGTCCACCGGCAGGCTTCGGAGGCAGGGCCTTCCCCTGAAAGTGCCAGAACGGACGAACGTAGTACAGCTCCGGCAATTTCGTTGCCAAAACCATCGAGTCGATACCGGATTGCGGGAATTTCTTCCATAGCCAGCAACTCGTCGAACTCGGAAGAGATCTGGCTATTGGCGAGCGAATTCTGCATTTCCTTGAATACGTTGCTCTGATTGCGGTTCAGGAAATTCACACCGGCAGTTGACAGGGAAAGCGAAAGCGCGTCGCCTTCATCACCCTTTGTCTTCGATACGTCGAAGACCAGGAACAGCCCTTTTTGCAGCGGTTGGACTTTACCGGAGATTCCGTCTGAAGCCATTAGAAACGACACCTTGCCCAATTCGTTCCTGGAAAAGAAGTTCACCTTTGCGAGGCCCGGAAATGACAGCGAATTGACTTCCAACGTCCCATTCAACTCCACCTTGCCGATCACCTCGATCATATCGGCGTTCGCCTTCACCCAGTCGACATCGACAAGCAGAATGCCATTCGACGCTTGCGTAAGGAGGGTAGGCAGGTCCTCGGTTTGCCCAGACAACCTGGAGGTGGCAATGGAGGAGGCCTTGCCGGCAGAAAGAATGCCTCGGTTATGCAGTCCGCGCTTTGCGTCACTCTCGCACGGGGCAGTGCTCAGAAAAATCTTGTCGCCCATTTCGAATCGTCCCGAGTTGTCGAAATAGGCACATCCTTCGGTTTGGATATTGCCTCGAACAGTGCCTTGGTTGTCGATTACAGCCGATTTGTTGATGCCGGGTGGATCGACTGTCCCAACCAGCGACAGTGGATAACTATCCTTTCCCAGGGCGGTGATTGAGCCATCCTTACCAATTGTAACCTTGATGTCCGAACCCGTACTTTCCACTGCGATTCCACGGGAGGAGGGCCCCTTGATCAACACGTGGCCAAGAACCATGACGTTAACGTCGCTTTCGCCGTTGACAGTCAGAATATTGACACCGTTGCCAATCTCTCCGTCGGTGGTCAGGTCGGTGATGGAAACATCAATTTTTCCACTGGAACGGCCGTTTTCCGGATTGAACTGAATGAGCGTCAATCCCGAGGCCCGGTCGCCGCTGGTTCGCAAATGACCGGTAATTTCAGTTTCGATCATGCCAGGTGTTTCGACATATATGGCGTGGTTTGAAAACTCCGAATCACCGGGGTTTGTGGTGATGTCGTGCGCCCTTATGCTCGTATGCTTGACGCCTTGAGCCACACTGTTCTCAATGCGAATGCCGCTCGACAATTCGCCGGTCGCCGTTATTGGTCCGCGCACGTCGATGGCAATGTTCTGGTTGAAGGTGTTGACGTAGACGCCGTGCGCTGCATCTCCAGTGGTCCCGATGGAACCTGCGCAAACCCGATACACGCCATCAGTGCTATCACCGCCATTCACAAGGCTGATCCCGTGCTCCTGGTCACCTGCAGTGGAAACGCTGTCCCTGGAGATGTTGCAAGCGCCCGCCGCCCGCGGAGTTGTTTGGGCACCTGCCGAATAGGTCGTGAGGGCAGCGACAGACGCGAGCGCAATGCCTCCGATCCGACGGTCCGGAACAAATAGGCCCCAATTCAGGCAAGGAAAATCTACAAAGGAAAGGTAATAGGTACATAACATCACTGGCATTCTCTCGTGACAGGCAGTTCTTGGCGACCGCTCTTTCATTGGGAGTCAATGCTGGGCAGGATCAAAAACAGGCAAATGCGCAGGCGATATGTTTGCACACAGTATGTCAATCAGAATCATTCATTTTGAACACAATAGTGAGAAATAAGCGTTTTCTCAGAAAAATACGCGCGACTGAGGACGTTTCCGCAGTTTCCGGATCGTGAATCCGCTTTCACCCGAATCGGATTTTCCGCAGAAAAGGAAACATGAACTGTCGCGGTTCGGGCCAATTCAGCGCGTGGAGCATGTTCGAATTGGCAAGTATCGCCCGCAACAAGGTCGTATTAGGGATGCCGGAATTGATCCCGGTCAGGCTACGATTCCTGTGCGCCTGCAGACCGGATAATCCTGCCCAGGAAACAGGGGACGGCCTGTCAATGGCGGCCAGGTGTGTCAGCGAACGATGCTGAAGACCAAAGTCGGCCGGTACTAGAACCGCCGCCCTCCAGGTAATTCACGACCTTACGCACCCATCGTCAAACTCTGGCTGACAGTATGTCCGCCGCTCTTGGGGACCACCGGCGTAGCAGGCTATATGCAGCCTGGTTGCGCAACAGAATTCCTGCATCCTCACCTCTTGCCAGAGGCTTGCGTAGAATGTGGGTTGTCCATTCCTGCCACACCGCGTTTCGTGTTGCCTGTTCATTCCAGCTGGTTCCTAGAACAGCCTTCCAGACCTCGGCCGGAGGAAGCGAGAAATTGATGTCCTGCCGACCCTTTTTTCTCCCGCGAATGGCTTCCTGCCACTCGATAACCTCTTCAATATTAAGCGTGTGTTGCCCGTTGCGAACAGCCTTGATCCATTCATTGCATGCAAGTCTGGCGAGGCGCGGCGGTGGCGAATTGCTGTTGCCCTTGTGCTGGATGATCTTGAGCGTGGCAAGGACGGCGGTCAAATTCGAAGACACAGGAGGGCTGACCTCAAATGTGGACAAACTCTTGTCACCGGAGCGATCCTGAACCGAGAAAAGATGGCAACGGCCGCCCTTTGCCGAACGCACATAGAGCGAACCAACGCAGTGATCGAGACGTCGGGATTCTCTCTTCAACTGGGAAGCAGTAACAAGATTCCGTACCACAAGGCCGTTAGACGCCTCGAAGTCTGCGGCAAGTCCTGGCCAGTCTCCTTGCAGCGTCTTGTCGGCACCTGGCTTGAAAGGAGCCTGCTGATGGTCGTCCGGGTAGGCTGCCAGCGTCAACGATGGAATGCGTGGCATCCATCGCCGACCGATGCCCAGCAACAGCCCGGCGAGATTTTTCGAATTACCGCGCAGTATACCGAAACTGACTCTGGCGGCGCGATTCAGCGTGCCTGGCGTCACCGGCGGGCACGGCTCACCTGCAGACTGTATTGACTGTAGAATTCGGGGAACAAGTACCGTTGTCGCAAAGCTGTCTATGGCTTCCAAAGCGTCACCGGCAGCAAAAGCCATGTGCTGGCGATCAAAAGTCTCGACCGGCATTTGGGCTGCAGAAGCGAGGCTGGAATGAAACGCCTGCCAGCGTCCACCGGCTGGCGCCAACAGCATTTTGTCTGTCAGGTTGAAGCGCATGCCAAAGGGAAGCACGCAGGTTGAAACAATGTCTGTGAAGCGGTCCCAGTCGTCACGATTGTCGGGTATCCAGGCGGTGTCCAGTTGCTTCAGTATGCGGATCAGTTGTACTTCCGACGGTTCAGTGCCGACGTCGTAGAGGCGTCCACGATTGTCACCAAAGTCAATTATTTCCGTTTGCTGGTCACTGGCCGGTTCGATCGCATCTGCCGGATGGCAAGTTGGCGAAATGCGAGCAAGTCTTTTCAACCTGCCGGCAGTCAATCCCGTCAATTCCTGGACGAACGGACGAAGAGGCAGGCCTTCGTCGATAGCCGTTCGGGCCTCTTCGAATTCGACAATATAGTTGGCGAGAAGGGGATACGCACCCGAGGCCTGCAGACGATTGCGAGCGCGGGCCTTGTCGGTGCCGCCGTAGAAACACACTGATGCAGGAGAAGGCGTCCTGACAGCCCCAAGCGCACGCGAGGCAAGATCTATGTCTATGTCGGCAAGGGATTCGGAAAAACGGTAGCCGAATCGTTGTTCGATCAATCTCATGCGATGACAGGTTCCGATTGCCGACATGTTGCCGGAGCAGACCTCCGAAACTGAAATCGCCGGTTCGATAGTCATTTCTTCCGGCTCGAATATGCCAACACCGCGTCCCGCCGCCTCGACATCGTCAGAAACCAGGAGGCCATCCAGGGGCCGGGTATCAGGAAGGGAAAACGGGTTTTCAACGCCCGACAGGCTCACAAAGTCCAGCAAGGCATCAAGCTCGGCCTGTCCGTGCTGGCTGGTCAACTGCGCTGTGGCCGGAGAGGCCATTGGAAGATTTGCCAGTATGGAAAGTGCAGATATGCCGAGGGCAGTGAGACAAAGTTCCCTCAACTGCCGCTGATCAGCCAACTCCTCAAATATATCGCTGATCAGACGCTGATCATCGTACAGAAACTGCTGCGACTGCAGTAGCGGAAAGCCCACGTCGATGAAGGCCGTGGACGATACAATCTGTGATGGCACATATCCCAGGACAACGAAGTCATGTCGATCACTGCAACCGCCTGTTTCGTCGCCTCGACAAAAGACCAGGACCCTCGTGAGATCATCGTCCCGCTCGATGTATACGCGTGTCATGGTCTTGCTGATTCCCGGCTTCTACCCTGGTTGCAGCACAGACTGGTTTGTGCCGCAACACACATCAGGTATGTCGCCTGAAGGATGCCATTGCAACCACAACGATTACGCCGCCGCAACGTCAGGTATTGCGAAATCAGGGATTGCAGAGCCAGGGGTGTGAATGGCAGGACGCACCTGTCTTGCCATTCCCTTGTCAGACCGGCGTTCGCAAATGCAGCGCGACAATCAGCAACGGCGGCTTTACCAATCAACAGACGGCCTGTGAATTGCCGTTTTGGTACAGGCCGGATAGATTCCGGACAAGTGACGAACGCTTCTGTGCGAATACCGGTAACTGGGGCGCATGATAGGCCAGACAATGTATCCGCCTTATCGCTTTTCCGTGGCACCCATGATGGACTGTACGGACAGGCACTGCCGCTATTTTCACCGCCTGCTCTCGCGTCACGCCCTGTTATATACGGAGATGCTGACGGCACAGGCGGTTGTATTTGGCAATGCTGACCGCTTGCTGAAATACGCGCCGGAAGAGCACCCTCTGGCGCTTCAACTGGGCGGTTCAGATCCCGAGTTGCTCGGCCGGGCGGCGCAGCTCGGCGTCGAAGCCGGCTTTGATGAAATCAATCTGAACGCCGGTTGTCCGTCACCAAGAGTGCGGCATGGAAGTTTCGGGGCGGTATTGATGACAATGCCGAAAGTTGCCGGTGATTGCGTGGAGGCGATCCTCGACGTGGCCGGCAACATTCCTGTATCCGTAAAGTGCCGGATTGGCGTAGATGACCAGAACCCCGAAGTGGCATTGCCCGAGTTCATCGAGGCGGTGCGCGCGCGAGGCGTAAATCACATTATTGTTCATGCGCGCAAGGCCCTGTTGTCTGGATTGAGTCCGAAGCAGAATCGCACGGTTCCTCCACTAGATTATGACCTTGTGGTTCGAACCAAAGAGCGATTTCAGGATCTTGTGATATGTATCAATGGCGGCATCCCGGATCTCGTTCAGGCCAGGAAGCTGCTCGATCGCGGCCTTGATGGTGTCATGGTTGGTCGTGCAGCCTATAGCAGGCCATTGCCGACGTTGCTGGACGTCGACGAGCTGTTTTTTGATTCTCCGGGAAAGCGGAACATAGGGGAGGTTGTGGACGAGATGTGCCATTACCTGCTGCGTCAGCATGGGAATGGAATTCCATACCATCAGGTGTCCCGGCACATGTCGGGTTTGTTTTTCGGTGCGCCGCACGCACGTGCCTGGCGGCGTTTGGTATCGGAACCTGGCGCCCTGTCTGACCGTGGGGTCGAGACGATTCGCGAGGCGGCCCGGAAGTGCCTCGACACACGGCCACTTGAGCATGCTGTTGCCAGTGCCAGCGCGGTATGCACTTGATTTCGGTCTCGTTTCTAACCGGAGCAGCCAGGTCAGGTCCTGATCAGGGATTCTCCGCCCGGATTGTCCTGGTCTTCTTGCCAATTGGCTGCACGCCGTCAAAGAGTTGTGCAAAATCCGCTTGAGCCTGGCTATAAGCCTCGCGGAGTTCACTGGAAGGGCAAACCAACTTATCGATCGCTGGAGGCACCAGGACCTCGTCAAGTGACGCCTTTGCAAGGCATGCGCTTGCCAACTTGGCCGCACCAAATGATGCACCGTAATCTCCGCCAACTGGTATCTGGAGCAGCAATCCTGTCGTGTTAGCAAGTATCTGAAGCCACTGCCTGCTGCGGGCACCTCCACCCACGGCAAAAGCCCGATCAAAACCTGTGCCAGCGGTTTCCAGAGCAGTCTTGCAATCTGAAAGCGCGTATCCGACACCTTCGAGTACAGCTTGCACAAGGTCGCAGGTATCGACTTGCATGGAGAGATTTGTAAATGTGCCGGCTGGCCACGAGATATTGTGCGGCGTGCGCTCTCCCGACAAGTAGGGGAGAAACAGTACCGGAGATGGTTTGCTGATGCGTTCGGGAAGTGTCGCAACGAGTTCAGGTACCGAGCGACCTGTCACTCGACCCAGCCAGGCCAGGCTGTCGGTCGCAGCAAGCACCACACCCATATGATACCACATGTCGGGAATGGCATGGCAAAACGTGTGCACTGCCTGATCTGTGTTGGGCGAAAAAGTGTCGCAGGCGCCAAGGAGAACGCCGGAGGTGCCAACACTGAGCAGGCCGGTTCCCGGTCTCAGAAGTCCCATTCCACAGGCCGTGGCAGCATTGTCCCCGCCACCACCGGCAACGGGCACCCGGTTCAGATTCCATCTGTCTGCCAGCGTTGAACGGAGATGGCCCGATGGATCGGTTCCTTCCACAAGTCGAGGCATGCGGTCTGACGAAAGTCCGGTAGCGCCAAGTAGCTCCCCTGACCAGTGCCGGCCGGCGACATCAAGCCACAGCGTGCCAGCGGCGTCAGACATTTCTGAAACGTGTTCCCCTGTGAGCCACAGCCTTACATAATCCTTTGGCAACAGGACGCGGCGAACCAGTCTGTAGACATCCGCTTCATGCTTCTCGACCCAGCGCAATTTGGGTGCCGTGAAGCCTGGCATGACGATGTTACCGCAGATCTCTCGAAAAGGCGCCATCTCCTCGAGTTCGGTGCATTCTGCATGAGAACGACTGTCATTCCAGAGAATGCAGGGTCTCAGAATCCGGTCGCTCCGATCAAGGAGAACTGCCCCGTGCATTTGACCGGCCAGGCCGATTGCCCTGGTAGCCTCCAATTCGGCAGCATTGCTTTTACTCAGCTTCTGGATTGCCGCGTCACAGGCCGTGATCCAGTCATCCGGCGCCTGTTCTGACCATCCCTGCCGAGGCCGTGATACATCCAGTGGGTAGCTGCTGCTGGCAACGAAGTCGAAAGCTGCGTCAACTAGAATGGCCTTGACGCCCGAAGTGCCAATGTCGAGACCAAGATACATCCAGGGTTACATCGCAATAACAGTATCGGTTTTTTCGAGCACTGGATCGTCGACGCGATTATCGCGTCCGCCGCGAGGCTCTGCGACGCTGGCCTCGCTGCCTGCCACCGCGGCGTTTTCCCAGAACACTGCTTCGGGACGGCAGTTCTGCAAGAATGCTCCGTCGTTGCTCGGGGGTGTAGAGTGCCCAGGAACTAACCTCGTCCGGTCGGCGATAACAGCCGATACACAGCTGGAACTCAGGGTGAATAACGCAGATCCGCTGACAGGGGCTGTCGGGTTCGTCTCTAGTCCAACCTTGTTGTTTCAATGCTGGGCCTCCAGGTAGGCAATGTGATCAAGGGCAGGCTGAAGTATGAATGCTGCTGCCACCCTGTCTATGACTTGGGCCCGCTTTTTGCGAGAAGTCCCGGTTTCGATCAAACTTCTTTCCGCAGCCACGGTTGACAGGCGTTCATCCCAGAATGATACCGGAAGTTCCGTTACGCGGCACAGATTGCGAGCAAATGCTCTCGTTGACTGGCATCGCCTTCCCTCACTTCCGTCCATCATACGGGGAAGCCCAATAATGATGCCACCCACTCGCCGTGCATCGAACAGTGCGAGCAAACAGTCGGCATCGCGGGTAAACGTCCTGCGCCGGATCGTTTCCAGTGGGCTTGCCACGGACCGGGTTGAGTCCGAAATCGCAATTCCAATGGTTTTTGAACCGACATCCAGAGCAACAAGGGGTTTTGCCGGCTCGAGCCGTTGCCGAAACAGTCGAATATTTTCGCACGGCCGATTCACTGTACCAACCCGGCAGCACGGGCAGCCTGATCAATGGTTGCCAGTGCTATCAGGTTGCCGGCGAAGATATTCCTTGCATTTTCCCACGTTTCGAAGGCGCGCTGGGTTTTGCCGAGAATTTGCAGTGACCAAATCAGCCTGGCATGCTCGTCGGCAGAGCCTCCCTCCAGTGCCAGCCTTGTTTCGAGCCCTTCTGCCATGTTGGCAATCATCTCTTGTCGTTCCCCTTCCGTCAGTTGGGCAGCATCCGCAATCTGCTCTTGAGACAGTTCAACGGGATTTGCAGGGGGCACCGAATAGCGAATGCCGGCCTGCGCAGCCACCAAAGGCAACAACTCGGAAAGCAATTGCTTTATCTCTGGAGGTGTTTCCCTGGATTCGGAAATAATTCGCCAGGATGCAAAGGCCAGATCAGGTCTTCCGGTCTGGGCATGCATGAGACCGCTGTAATACCTGGCCTGCACTTGTTGCGGGTTAATTTGCAGTGCCGCGTCCAGAGCCAGTTCTGCTTCGGGAGAGACGTAGCCGGCAGCTGCCAGAATGAGGAATTCGGCAAGTTGCGCGTATTGGTCCGCGCCGGCAGTGGCAGCCAGGGTGTCAATCAGTTGCTGCTGTGCCTCGGCTGCAGCCATATGGTTGCCGAGCAGCGCTTCGTGGCGCGCCAACAATTCGAGCCCCCGGGTATCTTCTGGAAACTCGGCGACGACCTGTCTCAGGCGCGCAATGAGTTCCTCGGATCGGGGGTCTGTCCCCGACTCGGACTGCGGGACTTGCTGCAGAGCAGCCATACGCTCCAGCTGTGTAGGCCGTTCAAGGCGCATTTCTTCAATCGCAGCCAGCCGTTTGGCAAAGGGCTGGTCAGGCATGCCGGGCTGGCCAATTAGCAGGTAAAGCAGAATTGAACCGGGAATCAGGATAACGAAGACAATTGTTGAGACGAGCAAGGTTGTCGAGCGTGATGCAGACCCCGGGGCAGGGTTCTTCCTGAACTCCCGATCCGAGGCCAGCATGCGACGAGCAATGACATTGCGCGTTGCAGCCGCATCGGCCTCGCTGATCTGGCCTGAACCAACGTCGTGGTCAACTTCCGTGAGCTGGCGCCGATAGATCTCGAGTGTCGGATTTGAAGGCGGTGTCGGGGGTCTGACCAGTGTCATCACGACCAGAACTGCCATCGGTACGATAATGGCGAGGGCGACAGCCAATTGGGCCCAAATCGGCAAGTTCATGAGATCAAGTCATGCATTGTGCAGCAGTCCCCGGCGGACCTGTAAATTATTCGTGTCCATTTGCCGTCTTGCAGTTACAGATTAAAGGCAGAATCTGCTCGCGGCCCCTACTTGCGGCGTTGGATTTGGCGAGCGTGTTCCTCTGAGATTACATATAGTTGCTTCGGGCATGTCGATGTTCAACACGCTTTCAGTTACTGCGTGATGCAGCGTTGGTCTGGAATCGCAATCGAGTTGTTCTTCGATAGCATCCAGAGCGAGGGACCAAAGAATGTCGCTCCGGGATGTCCTGGACAAGGATGCATCAAATCGAACTTCTTTCAAATTGTCCTTATGGAATTTCACTGAGTCAGACTTGGAACGATCAAACTGCTTTCTCATCCATGCTGGAAGTGTTGGTTCAGGGTATCTGTTCGAGTTCCAGTACACTTTTTGCAAAGTTGTGAGCTTGCCAATCCGTTCCACGAAAAGCACTCTTGAGAGAATTTTCGTCGTTGGAACGGAACGCCTTCCCCAGTTGCACGACTACGTCTTTGGACAGCACATCACACCGCGGGAGGATAGCAAGTTCAACTCCGTACTTTCTGCAATCAATCTGCATGAAACTGCGTGTCCTTCTTGGGACAAAGCTCCTGTTGGCCCTGCCAGTCGGTTCATCCCCGTCAGGTCCGCAACTGCGGCTTGAGCGGCTTTGCTATAGCCCGTTCCTATATGTTGCAATCCATCCGATGTGCTAGATATGCATTCGCACTACAACCTGGAGTCAATTTCATTGGATGCTGCAAACCGGGATGGGTGAGTGCTTGTGGCCGGCCAGGTGTCCCGGTGCTACATTGGAAGCCGACGAAAACACGGCGCCCAAAGGCAGGATTGACCCTATGGCCAAAGCAGGAAATTGTTGATCGGCGACATGATTCGTGTGCTTGACCAGCCAGTAGATGTTTGGCAATTCATTCCGCCCCGGCTTATTGGGATGGAATCAATCCTAAGGCGACAACGCCCCAATAATCCAGGCCAAGGCTTCCGTAAGCGTGGGACAGATCTATCTAGCCAAGGGCGACAATCAGAAAAACACGTTATCCCCCCAGAAGTGAAGTCGGAGACAATGAGATTCCCGAGCCCTGATTCAAGAGAACGGTGCGCATGTTTCAAGCGATTGGTTATTGTTCAGGTTGGGTTCTATTTTGCTAAGGCAAAGCAGCGAGTTGCACATGCGTTCTGAAACCTTGATGGAAGACAAACACAGCAAGAGGTCACGGCAATTGGGTAACTCGCTGATCATTGAAGCCCGAAATCTGCAAGATCCGGATTGTTGGCTGAACCTGTGAAGCCTCGACAGAAATATTCGGCCTTTGCGCTGGTGCGCGAGGCGATGCGTGGTCACACGGGCTGGCCGCGGGCGTGGAATTCACCGCTTCCGTCCAAAAGATATGACGTCATTGTCATCGGTGCCGGCGGCCACGGACTGGCAACTGCATACTATCTGGGCAAGAATCATCAGATTCGCAATGTTGCAGTGCTGGAAAAGGGATGGCTGGGCGGCGGTAATACGGGCCGCAACACGACTATCATACGGTCCAACTACCTCCAGGATGCTTCGGCAGCCATCTACGAAAAGTCGCGATCCCTTTACGAGGAGTTGAGTCAGCAGCTCAACTACAACGTGATGTTCAGTCCGCGTGGTGTCATGATGTTGGCTCAGACCCATCACGAGGCGCGCGGATACCAGCGCATCAATAACGCCAATATCGTACAAGGGGTGGCCACGGAGTACATTTCTCCGGAACAGGTACGAGAACTGTGTCCGATCATTTCGATAAGTGGTCCTCGTTACCCTGTGCTCGGCGCGCTATGGCAGGCGAGAGGCGGCACTGCCCGCCACGATGCAGTGGCCTGGGGCTACGCTCGTGCCTGCTCTGAAATGGGTATGCACATTATTGAGCAGTGCGAGGTCACGTCCGTTCGTACAGAAGGCGGTAGGGTTGTCGGTGTCGAGACTGGCAAGGGGAGCATCGAATGCGGCAAATTGGCCATTGTTGTGGCCGGACACTCAGGCGTTGTAGCCGAGCGGGCCGGTTTTCGGTTGCCAATAGAATCCGTCGCATTGCAGGCGCTTGTTTCGGAACCGATCAAGCCATGCCTTGATGTCGTAGTCATGGCCAATACCGTGCACGGTTACATCAGCCAGTCGGACAAGGGAGAACTTGTCATTGGCGGCGGGGCAGATCAATACAACAACTATTCGCAGCGTGGTTCGTTCCTGCATATCGAGGAGACCGTTCGAGCTCTCGTTGAGACATTCCCGATCATTTCGAGATTGCAGATGCTCCGCCAATGGGGCGGCATAGTCGACATGACGGGTGATCGGTCTCCGATACTGTCCAGGACTCCGGTTGAAGGTGTGTATATCAACTGTGGCTGGGGGACCGGCGGTTTCAAGGCAATTCCCGGCTCCGGCTGGGCGATGGCCGAACTCGTCGCCAATGACCAACCGGGCGCTTTGGCAGCTTCTTTCGGACTGGAGCGATTTCGGGAGGGCCGCTTCATTGATGAAAGCGTCGCCGCTGGAGTTGCTCACTGATGGGGTTCTCGATGGCCTGTGGAGTACTGTCAGATAGTTGCCTGCAGTCGGCAGGCCGCATTGCTGCCTGGAGTGGATTCGCATGTTGAAACTGACCTGTCCCTATTGCGGAATTGAAGCAGACGAAACCGAACTTCATGGCGGTGGTGAAGCGCATTTGGAGAGAGCCGCAGGCGGAGCAGGTGACAGCGAACTGGAACAGTATCTATTCATAAGATCAAACCCCAGGGGGGTGCATTTCGAAAGATGGCATCACATCCATGGCTGTGGAAAGTGGTTCCATGCTGCCAGATGTACTGAAACCATGGAAGTGTTTGGAACATACAGCGCTCAGACCCTGCGCCCACCCGAAAACACTTTATCGGAAATAAAGCGGCGCAGGCCGAATTGGGTCAATGCGTGATGCTCTGGTGCTGGAGATGATCGAATGAGCACCAGATTGCCAACCGGCGGCGTCCTCGTGGACCGCAACAAACCGGTCAGGTTTTCCTTCAATGGCAAGAAAATGACCGGATTGGAAGGTGACACGCTTGCTTCGGCGTTGCTTGCCGGCAATGTTCGCGTTGTTGGTCGGAGCTTCAAGTACCATCGCCATCGAGGCATAGTCGGCTGTGGGCCGGAAGACCCCAACGGTCTCATGACACTGGGAACGGGAAACAGGCTGACACCCAACCAGCAAGCAACGACGACCCGGTTATTTGAGGGATTATCGGCGCGCAGCCAAAATCACTGGCCCAGCCTGGAGTTTGATCTGGGCGGTGTTGTCGACAAGGTATCATCCCTGACTCCGGCGGGCTTCTACTACAAGACCTTCATTCAACCGAGAAGAGCGTGGAAGCACGTCTATGAACCCCTGATCAGACAGGCTGCCGGGCTGGGTCGGCCACCCCGGGACCGGGACCCTGACTTGTACGAACACTTTCATGCACATGTCGACCTCCTGGTTATCGGAGGCGGCATTTCCGGACTGATCGCAGCGAGTATCGCCGGACGTGCAGGATTGCGGGTCCTTCTGCTCGAGCAGTTCTGGGAATTGGGAGGCAGAACGCCGGTCGACGTCGAAATGCTTGGAGACGAGGCACCAAGGGATTGGATAGCCGAGCGCGTTGAAGAATTGAATGCTTTGGAGAATGTGCACCTGCGTTGTCGTACCTGTGCTGTCGGCGTCTACGATCACGGATATGTGCTGGCCAATGAACGCGTTGGTGAGGGGACCGGAGACGAAGGGGAATTGCGCAATCGCCTTTGGCGTATCCGGGCACGCAAGATAATACTGGCTTCCGGTGCCATTGAACGCCCCCTGTGCTTCGTCAACAACGATGTTCCAGGTGTTATGCTGGCCTCGGCTGTCCGCGACTACGTTACCAATTTCGGCGTTTCCCCAGGCGACCGGACAGTTGTCGTAACCAACAATGACGATGCCTACAGGACGGTGAATTGCCTGGTCAGGGCTGGACTTGATGTCCCCATGGTTGTGGATGCCCGACCGGTTCCTGGTCCAGTTGCTGCCGAGGCTAAGGAACTGGGCGTAAACGTTGTCAGTAACCGAGCGATAGCCAATGTCGAGGGAACCAAGGGTATCACTGGTGTTTCCGTCTGCTCGCAGGCCGGTGAGGGAACTGTCCTGGAACGACTGGATTGCGAGGTTGTGGCGGTTTCAGGCGGATGGTCGCCGGCTGTACACCTGTGGTCACACTGCTCTGGAAGACTGCGATGGGACGACACCCGTGCCATGTTCCGGCCCGACAGGACAAGGCCGCCGCTTGCATCTGACGGCGAGGAACAGATGGTTGTAGTCGGGTCGGCCAACGGCATGCTTCAACTCGACAAGGTGATTGCTGATGCTGCCGAAGGGACGGTAACAGCCGTAAGGGCGCTAGGCGGGGATGCTGATCCCGGTTTCTTGCCGGAGGTTGCGGTTCAGAGTGAATCGCCGGCATCACCGGTGTGGCTGATGCCCAACGGAATGGACCTTCGGACCCGTGCAAAGGCCTGGATAGACTTCCAGAACGATGTCAAGGTCAGCGATATAGAACTGGCTGTCCGCGAAGGCTTTGAAAGTTCGGAGCACGTCAAGCGATACACAACTCTTGGCATGGCAACCGACCAGGGCAAGACATCCAACATCAACGGACTGGCCATTCTGGCTCGTAGCCTGAATACGCCGATCGAGCAGACCGGCACGACTACATTCCGCCCGCCCTATACTGCGGTGCCAATGGGAGCCATTGCAGGCAAGGCACGGGGCAGTCTTTTCAAACCCACGCGCCGGACCCCGATGGACGCATGGCACGATGCCAATGGAGCCTACTGGGAGCCAGTGGGAGATTGGCGGCGCCCCTATTGCTATCTGCAGGGAGAGGAGTCGGTTGACGAGGCCGTCAGGCGGGAGTGTTTGTCCGTTCGCAGATCTGCCGGAATAATTGATGCTTCGACGCTGGGAAAGATTCTGGTTTCCGGCCCTGATGCCGGACGTTTTCTGGACATGATGTATACCAACATGATGAGCACATTACGTCCGGGACGTTGTCGCTACGGGCTGATGTGCAACGACAACGGTTTCCTCATGGACGACGGCGTTGTAGCCCGGCTAAGCGATGAGTCGTTTCTTTGTCACACGACCACCGGAGGCGCTGACCATATTCATGGCTGGATGGAGGAGTGGCTACAGACCGAATGGTGGGATTGGCAGGTTCATGTCGTCAACATCACCGAACAGTTTGCGCAAATCGGTATTGCCGGTCCACATGCCAGAAAGCTGCTGTCCAGCCTGGGAGGTATGAATCTGGGTGCGGAAGACCTGCCGTTCATGTGCTGGATAGACGGCCAACTGGCAGGCCATGACGTGCGTGTGTTCAGGATTTCGTTTTCCGGCGAATTGTCCTTTGAGGTTGCAGTACGCGGTTCAGAGGGCCTGGAGCTGTGGCGCAAGATTATCGAGGCGGGCCAGAACTTCGACGCGGGTGTATATGGCACGGAGGCCCTTCACATCTTGCGTGCTGAGGTTGGTTTCATCATGATCGGTGACGAGACCGATGGTACGGTCACGCCGCAGGATCTAGGCCTGACCTGGGCGCTTTCGCGCAAGAAGGAGGATTTTCTCGGGAAGCGCGCTCAAGAGCGTTCCTACCTGACGTCACCCGATCGCTGGCGACTGGTCGGATTGCTCCGTGTCGAGGGAAACACGCCGCTGGCCCATGGTGCATATGCAGTTTCCAGTGAGAATAGTGAATTCGGACACACTCGCATGATCGGACGGGTTACCTCAAGCTATTACTCTCCAATTCTCGACAGACCTATTGCCATGGCTCTGGTCGAAAATGGTCCCGAAATGCAGGGAACCATACTGGAATTTGTCGAGAAAGACGGCCGTGTTCGGGCCGAGATTGTCGATCCGGTGTTCTACCACCCTTCGGCGGCGGCTCGGAATTGAGATCATGAGTCAGTCAAATTCACGCCTCCGGCGAGCGCCACTGACAGGAATGATCACCGTGCGCGGTGACCTGCTGTCTCCGGTAATGAAGCAGGCGTTGGAAGCTGCTTCGTTCGGAAAGATTCCCCAGACCGGCAAGTTTTGCATAGAGAATGACAGAACTATTGCCTGGATGTCTCCTGATGAACTGCTCCTGATTGTGCCCGTGGAATCGGTGGAAGACCTGGTGGGGTCGCTGGCAAGGGTGCTGGTATCATTGCCAGGTCTGGCAGTTGATGTTTCCGATGCTCGCGCCCTGTTTGAAATCGTATCACCCGGTGTTCGCGACATTCTGGCCAAGGAAACGCCAGCCGACATGTCGCCTTCCGCATTCGGGCACAACACATTTCGCCGTACGAGACTGGGTCAGGTAGCCGCGGCAATATGGCTTCCCGAACCAGGTTTGGCCCGACTGGTCTGCCGAACTTCGGAAGCTGGTTACGTCGAGGAATTACTCGAGTCCTCATGCAACAGCGCGGTGCCGTACATGTTTTCCTCGGCTGGAAAGCCAAGCTAGGGTCTCGTCTCCCGTTCCAGTCGAATACGCAATGGCTCTCCATACGCTTTTGGGACGCCTGCCAGTGCCGGTCCTGGCATGAGTGAAGCGCTGGCATCAGTCTTCCAGTTGAATGTGAGTCCAATTGGTAACGGTGCAGTGCTGCTGCGAAGCGTCTTGCGTTCCGCGGATTCCCTATTGTCGGCTTTTAATCTACCGGGAAGGCCGGTTGGCGGTTGGGGAGCAAGGGTATGAACCGGCCTGAAGCCATCCGATACCGTTGCGAAGCAGTGGCACTGAATCTGGTCGAGAAGGGCCGTCATCTGTGGGCGTCAACAGAGGCTCGCAGTTATGACCGTTGAGGTAGCGAGCTTGTCTCGGCGGAGACGGGCATGCCGCATTCGAGTATTGTTCGGAGTTCAAGGGAGCTGGAAGGCAACACATGAGCAGTTGGTTGAGCCGTGACGGGCGGAGGCGCGGTGGATAAGGAGGATTGCATTGCGAATTGCCTGCGACATGCTTCTGTTCCAACCATCGATAGTTGGAATCGTGTTGTGCAAGTATGGAATAGAAGTCCAAGGTCAGAGCTGGGCTCCGGGTCTGGTACGAGACCCGTCGAGCGAATTCATTCAACGAGCGAAACATCACGGTACTGGAGTTTTCAGTGATCGGGCGCATGCGCAAAGGCCGGGCCAGGGGAGGGTTCCTTAAGATCATGGTCATCACCGGACAGTACCCGTGACGGTTGGCGCGGGCGAAGTCGTTTATCGGCAAGGCAACGTTCAGTGTTCCGCGGTTGGCATTCGATGGTCGGACAATGAACTGAACGCCGCGATGGATGGTCGGGTTGCTGCAGTGCTATTCGACGACGAAGGTAAGGCAAACATTAAGAACATCCTCGCGGGTGTGACCGAAACTGACTTCACCCAGGATAACTTGCGCCGCCTGCTGGAGGGTTCGGTCGAGATTGAGGACTGGCGTGTGGGCGAAGCGATCGCAGAATGCTTTTGCACTGACCATCGGAGGTGTAGTTTCCCCTGGCCGGACGGACGGGACGAGAGAAAGACAAGGTCAAGTCTGCCAGGCGCGGATCTGGTTGGATTCGGGGTTGACGACGATGGCGCGTGCTTTGCATTTGGCGAGGTAAAGACTTCGAGCCAGTGCAACTATCCCCCAAATGTGATGTACGGCCCGAAGGGTATGAAGCAGCAACTGGAAAACCTGCGCGACGACGAGAATATCCGAGATGATCTTGTGAGATATCTCGGACACCGGGCCGGATCGGCACCGTGGCGAGCGCAGTACAAGCGCGCGGCAAGAAGGTATATTCTGAACACGTCCGACATACAGCTCTACGGATGTCTTGTTCGCGATGTGGAAGCTGATCGGAAAGACTTGCGTGTGCTTTTCTGCAACCTTGGAGCCAATCGTCCTGAGGGAACGTGTATCGTTTTGCTTGCAATCTACCTGCCGCAAGGGAGCCTGGACGGCATTGGAGGGAAGATGATTTCCAGGCAAGCAGGAGCAGAACGATGAGCCTCTCCAGCGCCGCACTGGAGGCGCTGAACAGACATTGGGCGGTTGCGACAATTGGCGCCGACGATCTTAGGCGCGCCGACAATCTTGTTCGTCAGCGCCTCGCACAGCGCGCGGTTGGAATGCAGATCAGTTTCTCGTTCACGGAGAACGCGAAGGATGAACCGTTCCTCCAGCGCGTGGCGCTCGCTTTTGAACTGGCCGCTATCGAGGGACTTGATGAACTCAGCCGGCCGGCCGGTGAGAACCGGGGGCTCCGGAACCAAGGGGCGGCTGCTTCGTTCCGGGCCTTCGAAATACGCCGGCTGCTTCCCGTTCCGGATGAGACGCATGAACGATTGTTCTTTGTGCTTCAGCTCTCCGCGATTGCCTATTGCAGTGATCGCTGGTCCGATTTGCGGCGCTGGTATAGGGAGCATGAAGCAGCGTTGAGGGCGCCCAGCGGAGCAGACTCGGAATGGGACCGCCGACTCCTGTACAGACTGTTCGAATGCTGGGTCCGGCTGTTCTGCAAGCAGGGTTGGGATGATGTAGATCGCATTCGCAAGATCATCGCTGGTTTGCGAAACGACCAGAACGTGCACGAGGAGCGTTGTCTGCAAAACGGCTCGGTGGCGGTGGACCGGTCGATCGCCCTCCGATTGGCGGCGCTTTACAACTGGGCAAAGGCCACGGAGATCCTTGCAGTGTACATGTTGCAAGGTGAGCCCGGAGAGCCGTTCGGCACACTGGACAAACATTTCGAGGCGGGGATCAAGGCGGCGGCGGCATCAGGAGATGCCCAGCACGAAATGATACTGCGGTGGTTGCATGCGACAGCACGCATCATGGTTACGAATTCGCTTTGGTGGGCGGCGCGGACAATGAATTCGAGGACTTCAGACTTCGTGCGCTCCCTTACGCGCCGCAAGCATGGGCCGATGTTCGAACTTCTGCCTCCACAGCGCGCGGCCCTGCTCGAACAGGGACTGCTCGACCAAGCGAAGACCGCAATCGTGATCGACTTGCCTACCTCTGGTGGGAAGACTTTGCTTGCGCAGTTCCGGATTCTCCAAACACTGAACCAGTTTCGGGTAGATAGGGGATGGGTCGTCTACGTTACCCCGACCCGTGCACTTTCGGCGCAAATCACGCGGCGCTTGCGCACGGACTTTGAGCCAATCGGGGTACGGGTCGAGCAGTTGACCGCAGCTGTCGAAGTGGACGCATTTGAGGAAGAACTTCTCGCCGAGAGCGACAAGCCGTTCGACATCCTGGTCGCAACGCCTGAGAAGCTGTCGCTTGTTATACGGAACAAGAGGGTGAATCGTCCTCTCACGCTGTTGGTAATGGACGAAGCGCACAACATGGAACTGGAAGGTCGGGGATTGCGGATTGAGCTGTTGCTAGCAACGGTCAAGCGGGATTGCCCGCAGGCAAACTTCCTCCTGTTGATGCCCTACGTGGAGGAAACGAAGTTGGTAGCGCGCTGGCTTGCGAATGACGTTGAAGCGGGCAACGCGATCAGCCTGGGTACGGTTCCGTGGAAGCCCAACGAGCGGATCATTGGCCTCTATCGGGCGGTGGCTGACGACAGCGTGAGAGCTGGCTGGCACCTCGAATTCGAGACCCAGACGGCGACCGAAAAGGTGATGCCACTTCACGGCACCCACCGTGTGGGGAAGGTGAAACCCATCAGTGTGCCAAAAAGCCAGGTTCTCACGAAAGGCACTCAGAAAGGGCTCGGGCTGCAGACGGCGGCGATCGGAGCGGTGATGTCGGCGCGGGGCACAAGTATTGCGGTTGCGAACAACATTCGCACGGTCTGGAAAATGGCGGAGGAAGCGGCCCGTAGTTTACCCGAGATGGACGAAGAGTCGTCAGATATCAGACTGGTTCAGGATTTCCTGCGCACCGAGGTAAGCAAGAACTTCAAGCTGGTCGGCATGCTCGAAAAGGGAGTAGGTGTGCACCATGCGGGGTTGTCCGACGATGTCCGGGCGCTAATTGAATGGCTCGCGGAGACTGGCAGCCTTCGGATGCTGTGCGCGACCTCAACGATTTCGCAAGGTATCAACTTCCCAGTGTCGTCGGTCTTTCTGTCCTCGCGCCACGTGCCGCAGGGACAGTGGTCGGCTGAGATGGGCCCGCGGGAGTTCTGGAACCTTGCTGGGCGCGCAGGGCGCATCGGCCACGATAGTGTCGGTGTGGTTGGTCTAGCTGAAGGGACAGATCGCGATAAGTCGATAGAGTTCGTGAGCCGAAGCACCGGTGCGCTTGTGTCTCGGCTTGTGGTACTGCTGGACGAACTGGCCGACCAAGGTTCCCTGGCCGATCTATCGGATGTGCTCTGGAAGGCGCAATGGGAAGACTTTCGCTGCTACATCGCCCATTTGTGGGTGGAAAAGAAGAACCTGGATGCGGTTCTCGCGGACTCCGAGCAACTGTTAAGGCAAACCTACGGATACACCTCGATGAGAAACGATCCGGCACAGAGACAGAAGGCGGATGCACTTCTGGATGCGACCCACAGTTATGCTCATAAGCTGGCCAGGATGCCTGAGGGAGTCGCTGAGATTGCCGATTCCACGGGTTTTTCGCCCGAAGGCGTGAGGGCCGCTATGAGTGAAATAGGAAACCTGGAGGACCGCCTCACAGCATCTGACTGGGCTCCGGAAAGCCTTTTCGGCCGTGGGGGCAGAATGGCTGACCTCTTTGGCGTCATGTTGAAAGTGCCGCAGCTCAAGGAGGACTTGATAGCGCTGAGTAAAAAGGGGTTCGACCGAAGGCGGATATCCGAAATCACTAACGACTGGGTGAACGGCAAGGGACTGGAAGCGATCGCCAGGGAATATTTCCACAGCGGGAACGATGACGAAACGGATACCGCTGCGCTGACGGATGCTTGCAAGGCAATCTATCGTACCATCGTTAATAGCGGAACATGGGGAGTTTCAGCGCTCAGTCGAGTGTCGGAGGTTGATTTCGACACACTTTCGGAAGCCGACAAACGACGGATCAATGCGCTGCCAGCCATGATCTATCATGGCGTAAGTAGCGAAGATGCAGTGCTCATGCGTATGAACTCGGCACCGCGAAGTGTAGCCGAGGCTTTGGGCAGCCTATATCGGGAAATTTACGGCGAGGATGAACGCCGATATTCGGTGGGTAAGGCGCGGCAATTCCTGAAAGGGCTCGCTTTGGGTGACTGGGACAGGGTAAAACCCGGAGGAGCGACTTTGTCAGGGGAGGGATACAAGCGGATCTGGGAGGTTCTATCGGGCGAGGCAAGTTGAAGGAAGACCGAAATGCTATTATCGAGGGGGGACGCAGTTGTTTGTGAGCCCACGGCTGCTTGCGGACCAGCAGGGCTTCCCGGTGATTTCCATCGACTCCGGAGGGATCGCAGTCCAAAGGCCAGCGAGAGCCGGATTTCAAGACACACCGCTTGCGGACGAACTTGCCTTGGCAGATTCTCGGAATACTCGTCTAGTCGACTCTCTCTATTCTGGCACAAAGGCGCGGGGTGGTTTCCGAGGCCGCGAGAGGCGACAGGTTCAGGTCAGGCTTTGGGCGTGTGCCTGTGCCAGTCCCAGGATCGTGCACTGCTCGGCCTCCGCCTTGATGGGCTCCTGACCAACCAGGGAAAGTGCCTGAGAATACAGTTTGGCGAGTCGAGGCGCGCCGACAATTGCGATGCGATGGCCTAGCCAATAGGGACGAGACGCGGCCAGCTCGGCGCCAATCAGGTAACCTGCCAGGCGTGCGCCGGCCCGTGGTGCATCCAAACCGGCGATGAGTGATTCTGCGCGCAGAGCAAACAATCTGGCTGCAAGTTTTTCCGGCTGAGACAGTTGATCACTTGCGGCCTCGAGAAAATCCTCTGTCAGATGTTCTCCGCTGGCCACGGAATGACGCAGAATCGACCGACTGCTCAATAGATCATACAACTCGCCAGTCATGAATGAACGGAAGCTGACGATTTCTCCTGCACTGATGTGCACCCATTTGGTGTGCGTGCCTGGCAAGCACATCACACCGTTGAATTGTGGTTTTCCAGCAAGGAAGCCGGCAATCTGTGTTTCTTCTCCGCGCATCACATCGGCTGTTGGCCGATACTGCTTTATGCCGGGGATGATATAAACAACGCAGTTTTCGAGACTGGTGACAACCGATGTGCACTGAAGCGGTAGAACAGGTTCACAGGGTACAGTTCGATACTTGGCTTCCACCCAGCCGTTAGCCGCACCAAGCATTCCGCAGGCAATAATGTTGCGGCTGACGGAATCCGAGAGCCATGAACCAACCATTGATGCCAGCGTCCGATTATACTCGGATTTGCAAATCCGGTTCATGCCCTTGTTCGATGTGGATTGCGCGATTGGCGTGGCCTTGCCATCCAGTAGCCAGGCACGGGCGTTTGAAGTTCCCCAGTCGACTGCAATCAGGTGTCTAGCCATCAGGTATTCGAAACAGGATGCAAATGTGCTCAGGGCAGATGGTTCGCAACCGACTGCTGTTGTGGCCGTTCACAAGGGAAAGAACGTGTCCGGTCTAATGAAGGCGTTGCCATCGACTCAACCGAACATCGAATTTGGTAGAATCAGGGCTATTTGGGGAAAAGCAGTTACAATCCCCACAGCGACCATCAGTGCAAACCAGAACGGCCAAATGCCACGAAAAATCGTATTGAGCGGGACACGAGGTGCGATACCCTTGACAACGAATACGTTGATCCCAACCGGTGGTGATATCAGTGCCATTTCAAGGACAATCACGATTAGTACGCCGAACCAGATCATGTTCACGCCAAGGGCCTCGAGAACAGGCTGCAAGAGAGGAATTGTAAGGACCAAGATGGCAAACCCTTCGAGAAACGTGCCGAGAATGATATACATAGCAAGCACCGCTACTACCACTTGCACTGCCGAGAACTCTTGCTCTCCCACCCATAGCGACAACTGATAGGCGAGCCCCGTAAAGCCAACAAAAGTCTTGAATACAAACGCTCCGAACAGAATGAAGAACACGGTGCCCGTAGATTTGAGGGTTTCGGTAACCGCCTCCTTCGCGGCCGCCCAATTCAGTCTGCGGCGTACAACACAGACCAATAGAGCCAGTGCGGCACCGATTCCAGCAGCTTCAACAGCAGAAAACACCCCGGCATAAATGCCCCCGATGGTTATCACAATGATGCCGATGATCAGACTGGACTGACCCAGGGCGCGCAGCCGTGTTGCCATGGGAGCTGGTTGCGCCGACTTGGGGGCCTTGTCGGGATCAAGCGAGACGACAATCCAGATTGTGACGAGAAACAGCAGCGTCAGCATGATGCCGGGTAGCACACCAGCCACGAACAGGCGGCCGATACTCTCTTCGGTCAGTATCGCGTAGATGACAAAGCCGGCTGAGGGCGGGATCAGGATGCCAAGAGTTCCGCCAGCGGCGATGGCCCCCGTCGAGAGTGAATCATCATATTGATAGCGCTGCATCTCGGGCAGCGACACGCGGCCCATGGTAAGCGCAGATGCGAGCGAAGACCCGGATAATGCAGCAAAGCCGGCACATCCGACGATAGATGCCGACGCCAGTCCTCCCTTGAAGTGCCCGAGCCAGCTGTGGGCAGCGCGATACAGGTCTCGGCTCATGCCCGAAATACCTGCCAGATTGCCCATAAGAATGAATAGCGGCAGGATCGTCAGCGCATAATTCGAGGATTCGTTGAATACTTCACCGGCCAGAACGGCGAGACTGGCAGCTGGCCGGATTAGCCAGATGCCGCCAGTGCCGACAATTAACATGGCTGCACCAACCGGCACCCTGAGAAACAAAAGCAGAAATAGCAGGGTGAACCCCAGCAAGGCGACGGACAGGGGTTCCATCAGTCAGAAGGCTCGTTGGGATCTCTTCCTTCCCAGTGCCGAATTCCGACAACGATGTCATTCACCAGCAGACCAAAGTAGCAGAAAAAAGCCACTGCCAGAAAATAGTAGAAGGGTGTGTGAATGATCGAAAGATTGCTGGTGAATGCTCCACACGGCAATCCACAACTGCCCTTGTCGATCAGGGAGTAAGTTATCAATCCAACAATGGAAAGCGTCGCGATCCTTGCCAGCAAATCAGTAATGCGGGTGATTCTACGACTAACAAACCAGGTGATCACGTTTACACCTACATGATTGTGGTGCTGCGCTGCGCAGGCAACGGAAGCACCGATAATCAGCACGAGCACCATCATGGATACGTCCTCAATCCCGAATATGGGATTGTTGAGCACGTAGCGCCATATGACCGCAACTGCCGTAACAGCCACCAATGCAAGAAGAGCGACACCTCCGATGATGGCCAACAACCCGGCCAGGCAATTGACAGGACGCAGCCGCCCCATCACCCCGACCGGGTTGCGATGGTTCATGGGTCGTTACTCTCCACGCATTACGCTTATGACCTCTCCGACGGTCATGTCTCCGACCTCGGATGACTGCAGGCTTTCAAAGACTTCGGCAACTATTGCTTCGAACTCGGCGCGTGCCTCATCGGTCAAGTCGATGATCTCGACACCGGATTCTGCAGCGAGCTTGAGTCCGCCCGCCGACGAAACGTCGAAGGCCGCTCCTGCGGCTTGCGATAGCTCGGCATCGGAGGCCGCATCAATCCAGCCACGTTCCTCTTCAGACATTGAATCGTACACATCCTTGCTCAGAAGCAGCACAAAGGCCGAACCAGACCCGGGGAACCAGGTGGTCAGGTAATTGGCAGGCTCCTGGAGCTTGAACGACCGGATACCTGCGGCGTCAATGGCTATCGCGTCGATGACGCCATTTGCCAGGTTCTGGTTGACTACACTAACCGGCTGGGCGACGGCGCTGGCGCCAAGGGCTTCAACAAAGGGAACATTGTGCTTTGAAGTAACCCTGATCTTCATTCCCTGTACATCGGCAAGCGACCGTACGGGCTTGTCCCTGGTAAGCAATACAGGCGCACTGTTCGACCACAGCGCCAGGACCTTGGCATTGTACTCTTTCTCAAGAATATCGGCTGCATTCTGCAGCGCGTCAGTACACTCAGCTGCTGACGAACAAATTGACGGGTAGCTGATCACATTCGTCTTGGGAAATAGATCGCTGGTGTAACCCGGCAGCGTGAAAACAATGTCGGCCACTCCGTCCAGAAGTATCGAGTATTGTTTGGGGGGAACCGAATTCAGGGCTCCGCCCGGGAATTGTTGAATTGTCAACTGCCCGCCGGAAACTTCAGCGAGTTTTTCAGCGAACGGCATAAATAATCCCGCGTTCATCGGATGCTTGGGGCCCATAAAATAGGCAAGAGACAGTTCCTTGGCACTGACACCTGTGCCCAGAATCATTATCGCTACGGCAATTGGGGCGAACAATTTCTTCATGTTTTTCTCCATGTTCATGTGAGCAATGCGACTTACAGGACAGTTTCAGGCAGCGGAAATCCTCGTTCGCTCCTGCCCTGCAGGGCAAAGTGGCGATATGCCGACACCACGCATGCCGGGTTAACGGCAAGCCACGCCTGTCAGTGCCAGTTTCGAAAGTCGCGGGTGACCCAAGGGCATGATATTCCATTGAATGCTGCATTCGTCAATAGACGATGCGTGATTCGGGTATTTCTCGGCACAACCGTCCGTACAGAAAATCGCGACCAGGCAGGATTCAGGGCCCGTACAAGACCGCGCCGGGCAGGTACCGCACCTCCCGTGACAAGCGGGCACAACTCCTGCAGGAGCAGCCAGCGTGCTAGCGGCAGTTCGGTCTTGATCTGCAGAGCCCGGATGGCAAAGGTGTTGTTGTGGTCGTACCAGTAGGTTCCCCCTCTATCTCGGAGTGCAGGCGCTCCCCCGTCAGGGGGTTCGATGGGATAGATCATTGCCGACCTCAACGTTGAGGTCAGATCCTCTTGGTGGCTCAAATTGACCCATCACACGTTCAGATCTTTTCACCAGTGAAAAACACCGCCCTTGTCAATAATCTCGACAATCAACAGACTGGTGATGCAGGCAGCCAGACATGCTGTACAATGCCTTTAACTTCCATTTGCCGTAGTATAGACGCAAACATTAACGGGCCGCATGGTCGGGTTTCTCTGGTTTTGTGAGTTGAGATCATTCACAAACACCAAAACGAGACACTACGCACTTCCACTCCGGGAATATATCCAGACCAGGTGCCGGCCAATACCCAACAATAGGGAGGATACCAATGCAACAGAAACGCACTCTAGTGACAAGTGCTCTTGCGTTTGTGATGGCAGCTGTCTTCGCGACATCAGGCATGGCGCAAGAGCGAGTCGTTCACCTCATGTCTGATGAGATTGCGCCCGAGAGCCAAGCCTTTTATCGGGCTGCTGCTGAAGACTTCATGGAAGCCAATCCCGGCGTGAAGATTGAACTCGATTTCCAGGGCAACATGGACGAGGCCCTTGCCGTGCGGGTTGCGGCCGGCGAACCGCCCGAGATCGCATCCATGCAGCTTGAGCGATTACTTACCTATGCGGATCTCGGTCTTCTAGAGCCCGCAACCTGGTGGTTCGACAAATACGGTGAAGATGTAGTTCCGCTGGCGTCCATTCCCTACAAGGATGTGCGCTGGGATATACCCTATGCCCTGACCTCCGAAATGTGGTGGTATCGCAAGGATGTCCTGGACGCTGCCGGAATTGCGCCGCCACAGACCTGGGAGGACTTCCTGGCGGCTGCGGAGCAACTCAACGATCCCGAAAGCAACTTTTACGGCATCGCAATTGCTGCAGGTCCGGGTGAGTGGACGGCATGGCACTACGAGGTTCTGCTTTGGCAGAACGGAGGTTTCGTGTTCGATACCAATTTGAAACCCATCGTCGACAGCCCCGAGTCCATTGAAGCGCTCAACTTCCTGAAACAACTCCACCAGTACTCGCCGCCCGAAAGCTCAACCTGGGAATGGTGGGACAGCATTGATGCCTTCACGGCCGAATTGGTAGCGATTTCAATGTATGGTGGCCGCCTACTCGTGCACACTGCCAGGGACAATCCTCCGCTAACCGAGCACACCAGGGTTCTACACCAGCCTATGGGGAAAATTCGTGCCGGACCTCTAAGTCGAAAGTCCCATGCAATCATGTCGCAGGCACCGAATAAGGATCTCGGCAAGGAATTTCTGGATTTCATGATGCAACCCGAATACCTCTTGCCGTTCCTGCGCACGGTTCCTGTCCACCTCACACCGCCACTGGTATCATACCGCGACAGCCCGCTTTACATGGATGATCCGCTCATCCAGTCACATATCGAGGACATGCAAATTGTCTACGATGCGGTGGCGTACGGACGGTCACTGGGCTGGGAATCGCCGGATCACCCGCCGAATTACTATGCAGGTGCCTTGAACGCGTCTAACATTCTTCCCCAAATGATTCAGATGGTGCTATTGCAGGACGAACCTGCAGAAGAGGCCGCCGCTTGGGGCAAGGAGAAGATTCTCGAATTGCAGGCCGATTTCGACGCTCAAAAGGCAGCAACACAGTAGATTCGGGCAATAGGTCCTGGTCGGCTTCGCTTTGTTGCGGTGATCCAGGCACGGTTTCGGGAGGGCGGCCATGAACCGCCCTCTCAGCCAAGTTTGGCTCGGTCGCTAGAACACGTAGATTGTGCTGTGTGCTGTCTGCTCTCGACGTGACGTGTACGTCACGGTAGTGTTCTTTCGGTGTCGAGGATTTTCGCGAATACCGCTGATGCGAGTGGCGGCCCATGTCCCGACCAATTGCCACTGACTCCGGTGTGCCCAAGTCCAAGGAAGTTTGCCCACGGGCCTGCCGCAATGACTGGGGGACTGCCTGGCGAGTTCTCGTCCGGGCAGAACGGACGCGCGGCTTGTCGGAAGCCGCCGAATCGCTCGGGCTGCCAAACCCTGATGACAGACACAAGTTGATTCACGCCTCCAGCAGATGTGGCGGGCAGTCACGGTTACCGATCCTGTATTCTCCGTCGGAGGGCGCGCATGTCCCCGACGTTCTTGCACAACGCGAAATCTCGACCGTCTTGCGTTCATGCATTCAGGCAGATCGGCGGTTAGCACGATGCGTGGGTTTCACGGGGTTTGTGGCCGGCGACAATGAAAATCAGGCCGCGGTGGACTGCAGGGAATTCGGTCATGAAGGATCTTCAATGGCTTATGGCGTCATATTGCCCAGTTTCTGCCTGAACCGCAGGACAATGAGTAAAGAGACTGGCCTGTCAGAGCCGCTTTCTTTGCTTTTTGCTCTGGACTGTAGAAAGAAGATTGCTCGCGGGCCCGTATTATCGGAAGGCATCATAGGTTCAGGGATGCCACATTCGTCGACATCCCGCATGCCTGGGCAACTCACCTGAGGAGCGGCAGATTGGCCTCCCCCTCGACAAGATCCCCGCCTCGCAACCGACAGCCGCGTTTGAGATTTCGTGACGAGCGTATCTTCTATTACGTGGCCCTAGCCCCGACCACGATTGTGATAGCATGTGTGATCGCCTTGCCGATCATATACACCTTTGCCCTCGGATTCTTTATCCAGAACACCCTGGTCCGCAATTGGCGCTTCGTCGGCCTTTCCAACTATAGCGACCTTCTAACAGACGCTGACTTCTGGCTGGCGTTTTGGAACGGTGTTGTCTTTACAGTTGGCTCCACCGTTGTTGCAACGGTTTTCGGTCTTGTCATTGCAATCCTGCTCGACTGCAACTTCCGGGGCCGGGGACCTCTCCGGGCCCTCGTGATTTTTCCCTATATCGTGCCATCAATCGTCGTGGCGTTTATCTGGAAGTTCATATTTAGTGGCCGTGGCATCCTGAACGACTTTCTGGGCTTCATCGGTGCACAGGCTGTCTCGGTGCCTTGGCTCGGGGATCAGAGATTTGCCATGATGGCAGTTATTCTGATTTCGGCGTGGACGTGGTTTCCTTTCGCCGCGATCACCCTGCTTGCCGCAATTCAGAATGTGCCCGATAACATCTACGAAGCGGCCGCGCTGGATGGAGCCGGGCCGATGAGGCGCTTCACTTACCTGACCTTGCCTCTTCTTGCGCCGGCAATCATGGTCGTCGTGCTGATCCGGGCGATTTGGGCCTTTCGAAATTACGACATGATCTGGTTGCTGACGGAAGGCGGCCCCATCGGCGCCACCGAAGTCTTGCCAATCATGGCCTACAAGGAGGCATTTGGGTTGTTTCGGATGGGTCATGCCTCAGCCGTGTCGGTGTCACTGATGGTGTTCGTGACCTTGCTGGCAGCAGTTCATTTTCGAGTCGGCGCACGGTTACGAAAAGCCTACGACACGTCATGACCACGCTTCCTCTTCCTTCGCAGAAGCAGCTGCCGCGCCGCAATAGGAAAAAGACGTCCGTGCTCAGATCGGTCGTGGTCTATGGCGGGGTCCTCCTTCTCCTTTTTCTGGTCCTGTTTCCATTCTACTGGATGGTAACCGCCTCAATTAAGAACTTCCGAGAAATCTCTATTGAGCGAACGATTATCCCTCGGGAAGTCACATTTAGGAACTATGTCGACCTGTTCGAGCAAACGAGCATCCTCTGGCATCTGTTTAACACTGCGTGGATTTCCTGTTTCGTTACCGTCGTTACTGTCATTCTTGCGTCAATGAGTGCCTATGTGTTGACCAGGTTCTTGACGCCAACGGCCGAATGGATCGCGCGAATCAGCCTATATGCCTACATGGTTCCGTCGATCGTACTGATCATACCGTTCTATATCGGATTGCGCATGGCGGGGCTGGTCAATACCCATGCCGGCCTTATCCTCAGCTATCTGAGTTTTACACTGCCTTTGGGTATCTGGATGATGCGTGCCTGCTTTCAGTCGATTCCGCAAACAATGGAAGAAGCCGCTGTTGTCGACGGTGCCAACCGTTTCGAAGCATTTTTCCTGGTCGCTATGCCGCAGGCCTTGCCGGGCGTTGTTTCAACCGCGATCTTTGTCTTCATACTCTGCTGGGGCGAGTACCTGTATCCGGTCGTACTGATCAGCAGCGATAGTCTCCGGACGATTACGATCACGCTTGATGCACTTACGGGCGGAGGGCAGAACATCAAGTTCGGGCTGTTAATGGCAGCCAGTACGGTGGCAACGGTTCCGATACTTATAATCTTTTTAGTCCTGCAAAGACATCTTGTACGAGGCTTCGCTGCCGGGGGCTACGAATAGGATACCGAATTCAAATTGATGGAGAACGAAAATGCGTGCATCAGAACTTGATAGCTGGTTGGCCCGCGAGGCCCCGCCTCATACCCCGGAGGACGAAGTGGATGGAATCATGGCGGGTGACCCGGATACCGAAGTCAAGGGCATTGCCGTGACCTGGTTGCCCAACATTAATGTACTGAAGCATGCCGCGAATAGAGGGCTGAATTTTGTGCTCGCGCACGAACCAGTCTTCTACCACCATCCCTACTTCTATCCCTACGGGGACGAGCGACATACACCCGCGCTGGATCTGCCTGACAAGTTGGCAACCGCACCGGCGCAACACAAGCTGCGTCTGATCAAGGAACACGACCTCGTTGTCCACCGCTTTCACGACGGGTGGGACCAGTTTCCGAAGTATGGGATGGGCTATGCGCTGGCACGTACCCTCGGTTGGAGCGACGTCCAGGTTTCATCAGACTACATATACGCTCCCCCGCCTGTCACACTTGAGGAAATCGCTGCCTACATTGCCGAGCGGCTTGGAAAATCTGGTGTCCGTTACTGTGGCGATCCCAGGTTGCCGGTGGGTAAAATATCACTGGATTGGGGTAGTCCCGGGGCCATCGACATCGTGAAGCGTGCATCGAAACACGGCTGCGATGCATCCCTGACCGGTGAACTCGTCGAGTGGAGGGATCTGGAGTTCGCACGTGACAGCGGCTTGGCAATGATCACAGCCGGACATTGCGCCACGGAAACACCGGGCATGCAGGCGTGTTGCGAATGGCTAAAGTCCTGTCATCCCGAAATGCGTATTGAGTATATCGACACCGTTGATCCGGACCGGTTCGCATGAAGCAGCCTTCTGTCTCGGCATTGATTGCCCCGCCATTCAGGGAAACGGGGATTTGAATGCAGCAAGAATTTACCTTCTATCTCGACTGGGTGCCAAATGTTCAATTTGCCGGCATCTGTTGGGCGCTTGATCGAGGGCTGTACGAAGATGCCGGCTTGCGGGTTTCGCTGGTCCCCTGGGTCGATGATGGATTCAGCATCGTCGAAAAAGTCGTTGCAGGCGGGCTTTGCGCGGGGTCGGCCGAAGACAATCTGGTTGTTTCAGCAAGAGCCTGTGGACAGGCAAGGGTCAGCGCCCTGGCTGCGATGTTCCAGCAGACGCCCCTGGTCGTGATGAGTCGACCAGAATCGGAGATCAGATCCATCACCGATTTGCGAGGAAAGCGTGTCGCCATGCACTGCGATGGCATTCGGATACTCGAAGGAATGCTGGATCTTCACGGCATCGAACGCGGCGAGCTGAACCTGGTCGAAGTAACCCATGATCTAGACAATCTGCTGGCGCGACGATTCGACGCTGTCCAGGGCTATGCGGTTGCCGAACCACTCGAGCTGGCTACCCATGGCGTCACGGTTTCAACGTTTTCGCTGCGGCATCCGAATTTGCATCCCTATGCGCAAGTTGTCTTTGCACCTGATGAGGAGATCTCCGAACAACGGCGGGTATATGAACGGTTTCTTCAAGCATCGTTCGCGGGATGGCGCGCTTGCCTGAATGACCTCGACCAAGCTGCAGCCTCGATTCACCGCGTCGGATCTCCGATGGAAGATCCCGAACGACAGTTCAGGGCGCTCCGCCTCGTTCGTCAGCTTGTCACCGGGGGGGAAGGTATGGATCGCATTGGTTTCATAGACCCTGCACGATGGGCTGGGAACCTGCACGCCTATCGTCGACTTGCAATGGTTTCACCCGACACGTCCCCTTACTGCGGACTGGGCACCTCTTTCTGGATAAACGGTTACCGCGCCGGGCAGGCCGGCTCGCATGCGAGGCTCACGGCGCCTGTTCCAACTCCGGCATCGGATATCCGGTAGACGAGCCCGCATACGATGGTTCAGGTTGTATTCAGTTCGGTCGGCAAGGAATACGGCGGGAATGCTGTGTTGCGCGACATCGACTTTGAAGTCCCCGCAGGGTGTTTCGTGGCGCTGATAGGTCCCTCCGGTTGTGGAAAATCCACATTGCTCCGCATGATCGCCGGCCTTGAGCATATAGACTTCGGCGAGATCTACATTGACGGAAACGGGGTGAACGATCTCGCGCCAAAGGATCGTGACGTGGCGATGGTTTTTCAGAACTATGCACTCTATCCGCATATGACGGTCGCAGAAAACATGCTGTTCACGCTGCGGATGGCGCGCTGCAGTCGTGCGGAAAGCAACGACCGCATGTGGGAAGCGGCGCGTATCCTCGGCCTTGAGGACTTGCTGGATCGATATCCGCGACACTTGTCGGGCGGCCAACGCCAGAGAGTGGCGATGGGGCGGGCGATAGTCCGTAACCCCAAGGTGTTTCTCTTTGACGAACCCCTTTCAAATCTTGACGCCAAGCTCCGCGTCCAGATGCGGGCGGAAATCAAGCGACTGCACCAACGCCTGGGCACAACCATGATCTTCGTGACTCATGACCAGGTTGAGGCGATGACTATGGCCGAGCGGGTGGTTATCTTGCGCGAAGGCAGGATAGAGCAAGTTGGTTCCCCCCTCGAACTCTACGATAGGCCGGCGAATGTCTTTGTCGCAGGATTCATCGGTTCTCCCGCCATGAATATGATGAGCGGAACCTTTGAGCGGGCAGGTGGTCATTATCACTTTGTCCCGGAGAGCGGTGATCCGATCTCCATTCCACCAGGCGCCCTGTCTGGTGCAGAAGATACTAGTTCAGGTCACAAATACATGCTTGGAATAAGGCCTGAACATATAACCTTGCCGGGACCCGAGCCGGTTTCCGGAGAGCGTAAGTCCTTCGGAGAGATTTCGGCTGAAGTAGTCCTTGTCGAAGTTACCGGTCTGGACACACATATCGTCGCGGCCGCGCCGAACGGTGAGGTTACAGTCCTGATCCGGGGACGATCCGCTGTTGCCGCGGGGGATCGTCTCCTGTTTCGACTAGACTTCCCTCTGGCTCACGTATTCGACGCGGAGACTGGACAGCGTGTGGATTAGGTACACACGCGCCGATTGGTTTGCCTTGGCCTTCCCACCTGTTGCAAACGGGATTCAATGAGTCCCGGAGCGCACACTCCTGATTCCTTATGAGCCGCGAGGCGGGTCAGCGGCGAAAGGCGGAGCGCCGCCAGCAAAGGTGTTGTCACGGTCATACCTGCAGGGCGCCTCCTGCATCTCGAGGTGCAGGCGATCGCCGCTATATGGGTTTAGACGGGCCAGGTCTTCGTCGAACTCAATGCCGAGGCCGGGTCCATTTGGCGGTTCGATGAATCCATCGCGCCAACAAATGGTGTCTCCGATGAGTTGGCGATGGAAATCTCCACCCGTATCGATGGTCTCGACCATCAACAGATTGGGAATGCAGGCCGCCAGCTGTATATTCGCGGCCCATTCAACCGGGCCTGCATAAAGGTGTGGAGCTACGAGGGCATTGAAGACCTCGGCAAGCGCAGCAATCTTCTTGCCCTCGAGGATGCCCCCGCATCGACCAAGGGCCGGCTGGAGGACCGAGACACAGCCGCGCTGGAGAAGTGCAAGGAATTCCGACTTTGTCGTAACACGTTCCCCGGCGGCAAGCGGCACAGCGCAAGAACGTGCCACTCTGGACAACGCGTCGACATTGTCAGGGGGAACAGGTTCCTCGAACCAGAGCGGATTGAACGGAGCTATGGCATTCCCAAGCCGTATGGCTCCCGCCGTGCTGAACTGCCCGTGCGTTCCGAAAAGAAGGTCGGCACGGTCGCCAACCGCACTGCGCAAGAGGCGGCAAAATGCGATCGAGCGCTCGACATCACGCATAGCCGGTTCATGGCCTCCCCGTATGGTGTAGGGGCCGGCAGGGTCGAATTTCAGAGCCGTGAAGCCGCGCTGGACCATCTCCATCGCGGCCTCAGCAGCCATTTCCGAACTGTTCCAGAATGATGCCAAGTCATGCTTTGGCAGCGGGTAGATATAGCTGTAGGAGCGAATCCTGGCATTGACCAGACCACCCAGGAATCGGTGAACGGGAAGGTCATGTGCCTTGCCCAATATGTCCCAACAAGCCATTTCAAGTCCCGAAAAGGCCCCCATTACTGTTGGGTCGGGTCGCTGGCTGAAGCCGGCTGAATAGGCCCGGCGAAACATGATCTCGATCATGTCTGGAGCTTCATTGTACATGTGACGCTCGAAGACATCCTTGATCACTTCGGTCATGGCTACCGGACCAACCGAGGCGGCGTAGACTTCACCAAATCCTGTTACGCCGCAGTTCGTGACAAGCTTGACTATCGTAAAATAGCGACCACCCCAGCCGGGTGGCTGGTTGCCAACGATGAAGACCTCAAGTGCGTCCAGTTTCATTTGTGACGAGGCATGAATGTGATGACGTTGCGAAGAACGTTTCCACTGCGCACTTCGGCAACCGCCTCGTTTATTTGTTCCAGCGGATAGCAGTTGCTCACGAGTTCATCGAGTTTGAGGCGTCCTTGCCGATAAAGTCCGATCAGAGCTGGAATGTCGCGTGCAAGGACCGTTTCACCCATCTTCGAGCCACGAATCGATTGTCCAAAGAATGCCAGGCTCATGGGCACCCAGGTTGCCGTTGCTTCGACCGGCGGCATTCCGACGGCGACGAGTTCTCCGCGCGGGGCGACGCACTTCTTGGCCTGTTGATAGGCGGAAATAGCACCTACCGTAACAAAGGCACTTTCAACGCCGCGTCCGCCTGTAATCGAACGGATCTCTTTGTGGGTCGCCTCACCAACCAATACAGCATGTGTGGCGCCGAAGCCGATCGCAGTTTCAAGCTTGTCACGATCAATATCCACCGCAACAATTGTCGTGGCACCGCAAATGGCGGCTCCCTGTATACTGTTCAGACCAACACCGCCTGCGCCAAATACCGCCACCGTACTGCCAGGTCCGGTCCGGCCGTTGGCCACGGCTCCGAAACCAGTTATGACCCCGCACGACAAAAGGCAGGCAACCTCGATGGCCATTTCATCAGGAAGTGGGTAGATCTGGCTGGAGTGAACCAGTGCCATTTCAGCAAAGGCTCCGGTCGATAGTCCGTGTTCGATGATCCTGTCATCATGTGTCCGAAGAGGACTGTCCAGATATCGGTCATACGGATCTTCACAGGTGCCGGGACTGGCGGTGAGACACGACCCGCAAGACCCACAGGATCGCAGCAGTGTAACCAGGACTGCATCCCCTGGTTCGTATCTGCCCACGCCAGGTCCAACGGCACTTATGTAACCGGCGGCTTCATGACCATAGACTGCTGGCAGACATCCTCCCCAGGCACCATCCATGAACATCACATCCGAGTGGCAGATGGCACAGGCGGCAAGTGACACAAGCACCTGCCCCGGCCCGGGTGCAGGTTCCGGAATATCTTCAATCGACAAGGGTGCACCGAATTCGTGGCAAACTGCAGCCTTCATAAAGTCTTCTCCTGACGTCACTACTCGTCCTTCCAATTAGCCATGGAGATCTCTGTTTCATAGCGGCAAGATCATGTTTATCCGCTTTCTGCCCAATTCGTCGACACTAGCTCTTCCCTGGCAGCCGCCTGTCGATTGATCTGACTGCATGAAGCAGAGAGGGCGGTGTCGGCTGAAAATACCTGCCTGATCAATATCCTGAATTTGAGAGGTTCTGGCATTCGGAATTGCGTCCCGGCTGGAGCACGGAGAGGCGGTTCATTGCAGCGCTGAGCGGCATCGCCAGGATGCGCTTTGCAGCTCCGAGCACTTCCGAAGCGATGTGAAATCCCCGCGTCACCTTGGGTGAAGTAGTCCGCTTGATCTCAATCGCCCAGATATCACCTCCGGGCAGCCTCTGTACCTGATCGATCTCCGCACCGGCAGACGAACGGTAAAAGTTCGCTTCGCTGCCACGGTGCTGTTGCAATCAGGTTCTCGATGCAAGACCCTTCCCAGCTGCCACCAGCCACCGGATGCCCCAGAAAGTCTTGGGTGCTCTCCAGGCCGAGAAGAGCGTGAGCAAGTCCTCCGTCGCGAATATAGCCTTTTGGTGACTTTATCAGACGATTTCCTGCGTTCGCATGCCACCGCGGCAAGCGTCGCACGAGCATAAGATCAACGAATAAATCCAAATAGCGCGCCACGCTTCGCGACGTTCAGCAAACCACCCTGCTCATGAGCCAGCATGGTCCAGAAGTGCCTGAGAGTCTCGGTCAGGATGCGTACAGAGGTCGGAATGTCGCGCTCCGGATATGTCCCGATGAAGTGTTCACGCCAACTCAGACTGGCACGGTCCGAGGTGGCAAGAAGACTTTCAGGAAACCCGCCGCGTAACCACAGCCGGAACAAAGCTCCCATTCCAACCTCCTCAAGAATAAGTGGCGTCAGTTCATAGTAGCGCACACGACCAGCCAGCGTGTCCGCGCTTTGGCGTAGTAGAGTTTGTGAGGCGGAGCCCAGAAGCAGGAATTGTCCGGTGCGATGTCCCCGCCGCCACCGATTTCCTGAGCAAGCGTCGTCTTGCCGACCCGCCGGGGCCCAGGAGAACAACTCCGGCTTGTTCGGCCAAGGCTGATTCGATCCGATTCTGGTACTGGCGGAATTTCATACCTTGCACAAAGTCCATGATCTGGAAGATCATGCAAGGTAATATGGTAGTATCGAACACATTCCGAGGGTCACGACACCGCCAAGCCACTCAACCATCCAACGAAGCTGCACTCCGGATACAGACCCCCTCTCGGGAATATCGATCACAGGTCTTGCACAGCGGCGTAGCAATGACCGGTCACGTCACGTCGCCGGTGACAAGTTGTGAGAAGGATTCAATGGGTGCGAATTACTGGTCAGACCATGGGGATTCGGCGTGTGGCGACTTGCCATGACTAGTTGTCACGCAATAACATCTCGACGGTCTTGCTGGCAGCATTGCGCAACCGTCTGGGCGGCCTCGCCTACAATATCGTTCGAGTACGCATCCACATACCTCAAGGTATTCTCACCTTGTGTGAGTGCCTTTGATATCAAGAACACGGTTTCGTAGCTAAGAGTTCATGCACGGGTTCCGAGACATCCACAGGCACATCAGATTGATCGCGACATGGGCGGCGGCAAGGGCCGTGATTCCCGCTTGATCAAATGGTGGCGAAACCTCAACAACATCCATTCCAACCAACCGAATACCCGCCAGATGGCGCAAGATCGTTGCCACCTGCGCAGAGGTCAGCCCACCCCATACCGGTCTATCAATGTCCCACACTTGACACGAACAAGAGTTTGTGCCATGTTCGGCGATCATGCAGATTGGGCTCCGACAGTTTTCCGCCGATACCGTACAGTGGTTCAAGTCAGCCTGTAAACAGGGGACGCACGCCCGCGCCGAGCTGACCCGCAATCTGTGCCGCCGCGAGGCGTGGCTCGACTACCGCGGCCAGCCCAGCCTCGCGGCGGCCCGCAAGGTGCTGCCTCGCCTGGCTGCCGAGCTCGACGTTGCCCTGCCGCCCCCGCGGGCGTATACTCGCACTGTCCGCCGCCGGCCGGCCGCCGACTATCCCGACAAGACACTGTCCTGCACGCTGGCCGAACTTGGCGAGGTGCAGCTGGTTGCCGTCGAGACGGCCGACCGGCATTGCTTTGCAGCGATGATCGAGAGCCACCATCCGGCCGGCTGGCGCCCGGCGCCGGGCGGCCTTTTGCGCTACTGGATCGTGTCGTCCCGCCACGGCCGGCTGGGCGGCCTCAGCTTCGGGGCTGGCGGCTGGCAGTTGCGCCCCCGCGATGCGGCCATAGGCTGGCGCTGTGATGCCCGCCGGGCGCATATCGACAAGGTGCTGATCAACCGGCGCTTTCTGATCCTGCCTTCGGTGCGGGTTGGCAAGCTGGCCTCGCAGGTGCTGCGCCTGGCGTGCGAGCGGGTGGCCGGGGACTGGGCGTTGCGCTATGGGGTACGGCCGCTCCTGGTCTACAGTTTCACGGGTCCGGGTTATACGGGGCTGAGTTATCGGGCCGCTGGCTGGCGGTGCTGCGCCGAGCGGAGTTCGGGTCGGCGTTCGGGTGTGCGGCGGGCGGTGTGGCTGAAGCCGCTGGCGGCAGGCTGGCGGGCGGGTTTGTGTGCCGAGCCGGCGCCTGTCCTGGGGTGTTATGGTCCGCTGTACTGCGAGGGTGCGTGGGCGGAGCGGGAGTATGGACGCAGCAGCTATCCCGACGGCCGCGTCAGGCGCCGTCTGGCGGCGATGGGCAAGGCGTGGCTGGAGCGGCCCGGGGAGCCGTTGCCGGTCATCTTTCCGGGCCAGGCAGAGCAGAAGGCGGCCTATCGGCTGCTGTCGAATGCGAGGGTACGCATGGCACACATATTGGAGCCCCATTACGAGGCGACGGTGGAGCGCTGTCGGCGCGAGCCGTTGATACTGGCGCTACAGGACACGACGACGCTGAACTATGGCGGTTTGTCTTCGACGACGGGTCTGGACGCCCTGGGCGGCGGTGGCAAGGGCACGCGCGGACTGTTGGCGCATTGCGGTGTGGCCGTCAACGGGGTTGGCCGTCCGTTGGGCCTGTATACGCTGGATGCGGATTTTCGGCGTGCCGAAGGCAAGGACAGTGGTCGCTGGGTGGCGGGATTGCGGCGTGGTCAGGCGCTGTCGGCGGCGTGTCCCGAGAGCCGCGTGGTGAACATCTGCGACCGCGAGGGTGATTTCTGGGAATTGCTGGAAGCGGCGCGCCAGAGCGGTGCGGAACTTCTTGTCCGGGCCAGCCGCTCGGCGCGGCGCCGCGTCTTGCTGTCTGAAGGCAAGAGCGAATGTCTGTGGTCGTATATGGGCCGGCAGCCGGTGCTGGGGCATCGCAGGATCAGGCTTGCGGCCAGTGGCGGCGTGCGGCGACGGAAGGCTCGCAAGGTACGCCTGGCGTTGCGGGCTGCGTATGTCGACCTGAAGCCGCCGGTGAAAGTAGGTGGTCCGCCGTTGCGGATGCTGGCGGTGTCGGCCGGCGAGGTGCGGCGGCCGACGGCAGCGGTGCGGCGGCCGAAGACGGTGCTCAGCTGGCTGTTGTTGACCACCGGGGGATCAGCTGATGCAGCGGGTGCCGAGGAGGTGGTGCGTTTCTACGAATTGCGCTGGCGCATCGAGCGTTTCTTCCATGCCCTGAAGACCGGCACGCGCATCGAGGACCGCAAGCTGGACCGCGCCGATGATCTCGGGAAGTGTCTGGCCTTCGATGCCATCACCGCCTTTCGGGTCTGGGACCTTGCCCTGCTGGCGCGGGAGAAGCCCGCCGACCCGGCGGGCAAGTATGTGCCTGCCGACGAGATCAAGGTGTTGCAGGCGCTGGCCTGGAAGCATGGCTTTTGCAAGTCGCGGGACCCGCCCGAGATGACCATGGAGCGGTATGTGGTGCTGACGGCGGGCCAGGCGGGGTTTCATCCCTCGAAGCGGCAGCCCCTGCCGGGGACGCAGAAGCTGTGGGAAGGGTTGCAGATCCTGTCAGCTGCGGTGTTCGGCTACCAGGCCATGCGGGTCTGGGAGGCGCAGGGGACGGTTTGAGAAAGGCCTTCCGGGCGGCCCCTGGACCCGTCAATGCCCGGGGCCGGTGATCTTTGCCCTCGTCGTCGCCCGGCAACGCCTGACGTTCCTGCATGAGAGCGGCCCCGGGGCCGGTCCTGCTGTCAATGCTAAGTTATAATTCCTCGTTTCTGCTAAGTTAGTGATCCCCACTTTCGGTCGTTTCGTGCTGACGTGGTCCTGATCCGATCGCCCTTCCTTGCCGGTCTCTCTCGCCGCTTCGGCGCCGGCGGCATGAGCGCGGCATGGGTCCTGACAGGCGCCGGTTGACTGCCGGGGGCAGAGATGGCAGTCTGGACCCCTGTCATCACTACAGGGGTCCACCAGGCCCTGATCTCCAGACACGGCACTGCCTTTTCAATCATGTCAAGTGTGGGACATTGATAGCATACCGGTGTGCCGGTCCCCGGTGCAAAGGCCGGATCAAGGGCATCTATGTCAAATGTCAGATAGACCCGATTGTTGCCCAACAGGTCGTGAATCTGCCGGGCAATTTCGAGCGGCCCCCTCAGGTGAACGCTCTCGGAGTCAATGATGGATATGCCAAGCGTGTCCGCATTGAAGGTGCGAATGCCGACCTGAACCGATCGATCAGCAACAATCAGTCCGTCCATCACGGCGCGATACAGCATTGTGCCGTGGTCTATGCGAGATGTGTCACGATCCGGCCAGGTATCGGTATGCGCATCAAATTGCAGTAGAGACAACGGCCCGTACTTTTCTACGTGGGCCTGGAGGATGGGATAGGTAATGAAATGATCGCCACCAAGTGCAAGAACACCGGCATCTTGATCAAGAATACCCTTGATGTGTCTGCGTAACAGGTTCGGAAAACCAGCGACATCTGCAAAATCGTACCATAAATCACCGTAATCAGCCACATTTAGTTCGGAGAGAGGATCAACATCCCAGCCATAAGGCTTCTCATGACTCTGCATGGCGGAGGCCTCGCGGATGGCACGCGGGCCAAGTCGAGTACCGGGGCGGTTGGTCGTGGCACTGTCGAACGGAATGCCGGTTACCGCAAGATCAACATCCTGCAGGTCCCTGGTCAAGGTTCGTCTCAGGAAACTTGTAATGCCTGAAAAGCTGGGTGTCGGAGAATACCCGGTGAATCCTCGGCGCAAGAACGCCTGATCTGTTGTATTGTCGCTCATTGGCCGCTTTCTTGGTCCAAATTCGTTGATCAGTGGAGTTGGAAGACCGGAGGTTGGTCAGCAGGGGAAGATGGACCCCGTGCACATGGAGCCGCGTTACCCGGCAACCCACAACAATGCGAGAGATACAAGGACACCTGCAAGAGCGCCACACAATCCCAGGATAACGGCGTAATGCACCTTGTCTCGCCAGTTGCCCCGTCGCTTTGAAGCGATCAGCCAGCCCGCCACACAACCTGCCAAACACAGAAACCCTATGAGCATTCTAGCATCCCTGTCAGAACAGCTAGCCCGAGGGTCTGCACACGGTCTTTGGTTAAGTCTGCTTGCTGATCCATGAATCCGCGATCAATCGTCAGGGAGAACTATTCAAGAAAAGCAACAGTCCAAGACAACTGGAACTGAAGCGCCGCAAGTCAAAAGCTGCACATCTGCAATTGTCGGCAGCAAGCATCCAGGCCCGACCCGTTGGTCCCTGAAGGTTACGAGCTTGCTTTCAGATACTCAAGCCGAAGCTGCTTGCTCGAAGTACTCGGCGTGCTGCCGCATTCCATAAATATCTGCACTGGAGCGTTGAAGGATTCTGCCTCGCCCGAACGAGAATTGCCTACTTGCCGCACCGACCCCACCATCGCCAGCTTGCCCAATTGCCGCAAGTAAGTTACCCTCGCCGTCCAATCCACGGTCTGCCGCCACAGCGACACAGCAAAAGAGGAAGGTGAAATTCTCTCCCGGCCAGGAGCACAGCCCGACGGCGTGGTGATAGTGGGCGGAGGCGTGGCTGGCCTGGCTACCGCCATCGGTCTGGCTCGACACGGAATCCGTTCATCAGTCCACGAAGCGCGTGCAGAAGATCGCGCCAACGGGGTTGGCATCCAGATCACGCCCAATGGGGCAGCTGTATTGCAAGCGCTTGGTCTTGAAGAGCAGTTGCGCCAGATTTCAACACCGGTGAGTGCGGTCGAAATCCGAGATTATCGAAGCGGCCAGATCCTGTATCGTCTTGACGTTGCACGCTATCGGCAAGACGGGAATTCGGGTCATTTGCTGTTGCATCGCCAAGACCTGATCAACACACTCGAGAATGCAGCCAGAGATCTTTCCATCGCGCTGCAGTTCAACAGCAAACAGTCAAGTTTTTTCCTGACCGATGAGGGGTTCGGGATGGAAACAGGCGATGGCTCACGAGTTGTACCAAGGGTGATTGTCGGTGCCGACGGCACTGGTTCGACACTGCGTCAACTCCTCGAACATGAGCTTCCGAAACGACCGGTCCAGCATGTTGCACTGCGCAAACTATTGCCGGTCGACGATGAGCTGGATACATTTTCACCCGATACCGTGCAGCTCTTTGTCGCCCCGCGGCGACACCTGGTCAAGTACATGGTCCGAGATGGTCAACTCCTGAATGTCGTTGCGGTCGAAACCCTGACAGCGCCAATCAGCGCATCTCATGAAGAGACTGACGCAAGAACACGACTGGCAGGCATTCTGGCGAACTTCGGGGGTCAGTACCACCTTGTTGAGCGGGATGCAGTGATCCAGACCTTCCCTATTCGGTGTGGCTATGTCTCTCGAAAGTGGTACAAGAAAAATGTGGTGTTGGTTGGCGACGCCCTTCACCCCGTCCCACCGTTCCTGGCTCAGGGAGGCAATATGGCTCTGGAGGACGCCTGGTCGCTAGTGGACAGTCTGCTGTGCAGCAAAGAAACAGGTAGCGCATTCAAGCGCTTTCGCCGGACCCGGACCGGCAGGGTGGCGCGCCTGGTTCGCTACACAAACCAGCAGGTTGTCCTGACTCATTCAACCAACCCCCTACTGCGGCAGGTGATGAACCTGGCACTGGGTCTCTCCAACCGATGGTTTCCCGAGGCGGTGGCTCGGCGATATCACTGGATATACGACTGGAAACCCGACAGTGCGCCAGTGCCCTGACCCCGAATATCTCACAAGGCCTGAGCCTGCCAGATTTTGGCATTTCTTGACCCCCGGCAAGGGTCGCGCCGCCGCCCTTGGCTGACCGACAGCCGAACCAGTGCCGATTACAAGTCAATCAGGGAACGTACAGCGTCACGGTAGTGCCGTAAACGGCTGTTTCGGGTCCAGTTTGACCTCTCCGGCGCCCGCCAACAAAGCCTTCCCAGGCCACGACAGACCGCCCCCTTCGGGTCCAGTCACACCCCGCATCTCCACACTCAGTGTGACCCGGCTGGGCCGGCCTGTGCACCGCCGCACATAACCGCCCCAGAGCCAGCTCAAACAGCTCCCGATGCACAAACGCCTCCGGTAACGCCAGCCGCACGCGCCGCACCGTCGCCTTGATATGACCCGCCGGTTTCAGGAGATGGGAGCGTATGGTCCCCATACGCCCCTTTGCCATGTCGGTATCCGCAAGACCAACATTGTGCAGTATGGTGCCGATAGCACCGGCAGATACCGAAACATAGACGCGCAACTGATTGGTGCTATATTGGAGACTGACCTGGAAAGGAATTATGGCATTAATCTGTTGTTCCGGTAGCCATGTGTTGCGCGCTGTGTCAGAAGTGTTCAGGGAGCTGTGGAGGGGTCTTCAAACAGGCATTTGGGGCCTGTCCGGAGGGGCATGTATGATGATGGAATGATCGAGTGCGGACCCGGTTACGGTAGTCGGTGATGCAGGCGGCCAGCCCTTGTGTGACCTTGAAGATGCTGTCGGTCTCTTTGAGGCGGCGGCCGGCCGGCATCGGAGGACATGGGTTTGGCGTCGAATGTGGCGGTAACTTTCCGTGTGCCGGCGGGTTGAAACTGGCTGAGTGAAGGGGTACACTCTGTGTTCACGGGGATGGCTCCTTGTATTGTCTGTTGTTGTTTTTTTAGTCAATATCTCCGGAGATATCCCTATTGAAGTATATTATGGAAGAAACTGTAAAATACCTTGGTGAGTTTTCCGGGTTGACTGTACGGCTGGTCGGGTGATTACTTGCAGTAATAGGATGTATCCTTCGCCAGACTCCTGTCGAATTCATATGCCAAGAGGTCTTATTCACTCTCAAACGAATGCGCTTATGCACTGAAGCAACGAAACCAGCCCCGCTGGTCATGATCAGGCGTCGGGTTGGAACTGAAGAATATGCCAACTCGAAGGGTGCAACGACGTGCCGAGATAATGAGAAGGCGAAATGAACAAGCCAGGACAGGGACACCGGCAATTTCTGGCGGTACACTTGCAGCGTCGGAGTGGCGACTTCTGCAATGCGATTGACTGCCATTGTCTTACTGGTCGGGCCGAGGACATGTTGACCACTTTTCGGTATTCGTGATTATTGCAAGAAGTGAACCATTGGCACTGGTAATGAAACCAGTGGCAGCAATCTTGATCATCGAATGGCGATCCAGGGTTTGCGCTTTGGTCGTCTGCCTGCTTTTGAGTGTTTTCACCCAGACTCCCTTATTCGCTGACGAGTTTCCTAGCCGCGAGATTGAGATCCTGACCAATGCAGCCTCGGGTATTGAATCGGACATAATCACAAACATTGTTGGCCTTCGTGCGGGCAGGGTACTCGGGGCACAGATAGCCGTGACAAACCTAAGGGGCGACAGCAGTGCAAGAGTTATTGAACAGCTTGCCGAGCGTCCGGCTGACGGTTACTCGGTGTTTCTGCTGACAACTGGGCAATTCCTGACTCTGGCAAGTGGAAAGACGTCGATTTCATTGGACACCATTCGTCCGCTGGTACGTGCTTCGAATGATCCGCTCGTGATTGTCGCCAACTGTACAGAATTCCCGGACGCAGGAGAGTTGCTGAAAGCACAGCAAAGCCGCAGGCTTCGATATGGGGTGACTTGGGATTTCCCGCTTGGCGGCATCGCAACGGATTCGTTGGCAAAGCTTGCCAATTCTAAACACCCGGAGATGGTGTGGTTGGACGGGTTCGAGTACTTTCGCGAACGATTTGAGCAGGGCGGAATAGACGCTGCAGCACTTAAGCTTAGCACGATTGCGAGTGACCTACTCGGAGATGACATCTGTCCACTGCTTGCATTATCCGGTGAACGCTTGGCGCAGGTACCCGAAGTTGTCACCGCAGTGGAACTGGGCATACCGCTCGAATTGTCGAGTATTCGGGGTTTTGTGGTTCACGCAGATACGCCACACGATATCTTTGAGCTGCTCGAGAGTGCTTTCTTCGAATCCATGGACAATCTCTTGTATAAGCGGTTTCTCGAAATCCATGGTCTGGAGTCTACGTCTGTTTCGGCTAGTGAAGAGTGGGGCCTGCAGATTGCCACTCAACGGGACATGATTCGACAGTCATTCAACATTGCAGAGTCGGACATTCAGTAGCTCTGGTGATAGCCCTAATCGGTTGGCTGGTCAGCTTCCACGGCGGATCTTTCTCCAATTGTCCAATGAGACTGTATATGAAGACCACGGCTATCTATAATGGAGATAAAAGCCTCGGGTCGTCGTAAGCAAATGGTCGGGGTCGACGCCGCGGATTAGCCGCCTGCAGCACGCTTAACGCTTTGATGCCTCGGGTTGGAGGGCAATGGCGCTGCATTGTTGGACAGTGTCCAAACGGGTGGGACAGGATTCAATGCCGGCTTCTTCAGGAAGAATCCGTCGATTTGATTGCATTCTCAATTGAACAGATTGCGACAGACAAGACTATGCAGCCAATTGCCATGCTTCAGGCATCTATCTCGATCCAGATCGGAACATGATCGGATGGCTTCAACTGCGCCCGCTCATCCTTGTCAATCCGGCAATCCTGCAAAAGGTCGGCACACTGAGGTGTCAGCAAAAGGTGGTCAATGCGAATACCGTCATCTCGTTGCCAGGCTCTTCGTTGGAAATCCCAGAACGTGAATGCACGAGCGGTTGGGTGCACAGCCCGAAAGGCGTCCGTATATCCCATGTTCAGAAGCCAGCGCCATGCTGCCCTTGTATCCGGAAGATACAGGGCATCGTCCTTCCACCTGTCGGGATTGGCAGCATCCTCGGGTTGAGGGATTACGTTGAAGTCACCGGCGACGACCGTAGGTTCTTCAAGGACAAGGAGTTCTGCCATGCGGCTACGCAGTCGTTCCATCCAGGCCAACTTGTAGTCGTATTTGGGGGACGGTGCTGGATTGCCGTTGGGAAGATAAAGGCAACAGACGCGAACAGCTCGACGGTGACCTACGACCGCCTCGATCCACCTGGCTTGCGTGTCATCGTCATCACCCTTGAGGCCCGTGTGCGGATTCTCGAGTGGGAATTTCGACAGAATGGCAACGCCGTTGAATGATTTCTGACCGTGTGTGGTGACATTGTAGCCGAGATCTTCAAAGGGCGTTCGTGGAAAGATCTGGTCCTGACACTTTATCTCCTGCAATAGAGCAACGTCGGGCTCGCGGCTCTGCAACCAGGCCAGTATTCGAGGCAATCTGGCACGCACACCATTGATGTTGAAAGTCGCGATCTTCAACGAAGAACTCAAGCCGTCACTACATGGAAAAACTCATCGAACACCCGCAGGTCGAGGTGGCGTTGGGGTTCACAACCACGAACCTGGCACCGATCAGTTCCTCTGAATAATCGATCTCGGCGGCATCCAGAAACGGTAGCGACACACTATCGATAAGCACCGACTGGCCATGCCCGTTCAATACGAGATCATCACTCTGTGGCTCGTCAAGGGTAATTTCGTACTGGAAACCCGAACATCCACCACCAGTAACCGCGACTCTCAAACACTGAGGTGATTCGCTGGCAGCATTAATCTCGACGAGCCTCTTGAATGCCCGCTCAGATACCTTGGGTGTCAGGAACAAAGTCATTATCGTGCAAAAGCCCTGTATCCAAAGGGTGTGGAAGGTGATACCAGAAATATAGGAAGTTGTGATCGCTGAGGCAAGATCGGTTTTCCGGGAACGGCACAATGTGCCAAGGAAAACCTGCAGTTTACCGACCAGCGCGACAGGTTAGAGAGAATACACGGCCGAGAATTCATGACTGAGTTGATCGGAGAATGGCCTTCGCTTCATCCCCTGGACTACACTGGCGATTGCAATACTAATCTGTGTCGGGCAGGAGCCTCATAAGAGTAGAGGAAATCCTGGCGAATTATCTTGAGGCCGATGTAGCGGGAATCTGATTCAAAACGCCAGGGAACAGGTGCCCGGGAGCCGGAACTGTCCTCTTTCCGAGGGGTTCGTTTGCCACGCGGTGCGGGCGGCTGTTATGCCTGATCCTTGCTTGCATTTCCAACAACAAGGGAGGCCCGAGCGGTGCATGACCACCAGCCGGGCCAGTGGCCACTATGCAGATCATCTGGAATACAGACCTTGGCGGCGACGAGTACTTCAGGCAGAAGGCGTGGGAAAAGGCAAGTCTCGACACGTGTCCGGCGCATCCTGAAAGCAGGATCAAGAAGCGCCGGTTGATCAGCACCTTGTCGGCATAGTCGGCGGCCAGTCGGGGCATCACCTTGCGGGCCGAGGCGAGGCCTGGCTCGCCGCGATAGTCGAGCCACTTCTCGCTGAGGCACAGATTGCGGGTCAGCGCGGCGCGGGAGTGCGTCTCATTCTCGCAGGCTGACTTGAACCATTTCACGGTATCGGCGGAAAACCATCGGAGCCCTATTTGCGTAATCTCCGAACATGGCGCACCTTTTAGATGGTGTCAGGTGTGAGCCACTGATAGGGGAGTGGCGGCCTAACTGCCGTATTCGTAGGCCTCGCCGCGCTGCTGATCTCAGGTGGCTTCAAGAACCGCACTTAGGAATTGCCGCGTTCGAGGCCTCTGCGGCTCACCGAAAATCCGCTCGGGCGGTCCTTGTTCCTCGATCTTTCCAGAATGAAAGAAACACACGCGGTCCGACACTTCCTTTGCAAAACCCATCTGATGCGTGACCATAAGCATGGTCAAGTTGTACTCGGAATTGAGCTTTCTGATCACGGCAAGCACCTCGCCAATGACTTCTGGGTCAAGTGCCGACGTAATCTCGTCTAGCAGCATGACTTTTGGTCGCATTGCCAAAGCTCGGGCAATGGCTACGCGCTGTTGCTGTCCGCCTGACAACCGGGCTGGATATTCCTGAATCTTGTCCGAAAGCCCTACCAATTCCAGCAAGTCAATAGAACGTTCGCGAGCTTCGTCCCGGGCCAGTTTCAGAACGTGAACCGGTCCTTCCATACAATTTTCAAGGGCTGTCATATGGGGAAACAGATTGAATTGCTGGAACACCATGCCGATCTTGTTGCGCTGGCGTCTGAGATGGCGCTGGCTCGCCTTGATCAGTCTTCCATCCTGTTCCATGTGGGTCAACGCCTTGCCTTCAACATAGATCACGCCGCTGCTGACCTCTTCCAATGTCATCAAGAGGCGCAGCACAGTTGTCTTGCCCGAGCCGGATGGCCCAATAATCGAAACCATCTCATTGGTCGCGATATCGAGATCCAGTTCGTCCAGCACTGTCAAGTCGCCGTAGGCTTTAGAGACCTTGGCAAACCGGACCATTGGCGCGTCAGGGCCTATGCTAGGGGGAAAGTCGATCATGATTCTTGTATCGGTATTTTTGTACGGCCTCACCAATTTCTTCGTCCTATTGCGAGAAAGAACCAAGATCAGCAACGAAATGACAGAGTACTATGTGCCCGCAGCACATGTCGAACGAGACTGTTACACTATATTCGTACGCAAGGGAGACGGATACTATCTGCCGTGCGACCTCCTGAGCCCGACTTGCGGCGAAGATCTTCCGCGCCTTGCCGGAACTGACGCACGCGAAAAGGAGTTGGCAATTCGCCTGCATCGGCGCCTAGGCGGGATGGAATTCCAGTGTCCGTAACAGGACGGCGGAACTGAACATGGTGTCATCGGCCACCCTGTAGGGGATCGTGCCGTTACCGGAACGATAGTTGGGCAGGGTTACTCAGCAGGATTCGAAAGACTCGATGTGTGTATCGTTGAATTGCAGCCCGATCTTGAATCGAACACGGGAGAGAAATGGAATTTTGCCGGTTTCTGGTCTTGTAGAAATTGCCGCGATTCATGGGTGGCTCGAGGCAAAGTTGGAAATGCTCCCGTTGGGTGTACAGGGAATCAGGCAGTTCTAGGCTAGCAAGATATACAGGGGGCGTACTGCCAGTACCTTGCATGCATCATACCATGTTGTACATGATGGGCGGTCCAGGATGAATTATGTGCTGTGTCAGAAAGCAAGTGACGTGGCAGACGGCATCGGCACGTGGGGATTACATAGCAGCGATAATCTCGACCCAGTCACATGCAATCGCGGCAACGAAAGGAAGATTGAATTGCAGAGACACTGGGAAAGGATTGAAGGCCATGGCTTGAAATGCTTTGCCTCCTTATCCATCACTTCGCGCGGGAGGCAAACATTTGAGCCGCCGCCCCGGGACCGCACCGAATTTCAGCGCGATTGTGATCGAATCGTCCACACAACCGCATTTCGACGACTGATGCACAAGACCCAGGTGTATATTGCGCCTGAAAGTGACCATGTTCGCACCAGGCTTACCCATACAATCGAAGTGGCCCGTGCCGCCCGTGCACTTTCGCACCGGCTAGGGCTTAATGCCGACCTTGCTGAGGCCATCGCATTGGCACATGATTTGGGTCATCCGCCGTTTGGGCATGCTGGCGAGAACGTATTACAAGATCTCATGGAAGATTTTGGAGGATTCGAACACAACGCCCAGTCCCTGAGAATCGTCAATAAACTGGTACATACCTACATGGATTTTGACGGGCTGAACCTGACCTGGGAGTGTCTTGAGGGCATCGCCAAGCATGGGGGGCCTCCCAAGCAAGCGAATGACCACCAACGGCAAGAGTTTGGGCGCATCAGGAATCTCATGCCCGAGTTGCATGGTAGTGGTGAAGCCCAGGTGGCGGCCATAGCCGATGACGTCGCCTATAATTGTCACGACATGCAAGACGGCCTTCGCATTGGTCAGTTCAAGATGAAGGAACTGTCGGAACTTTCTTTGATTGGTGTAATCCATGAAAAGGCCAGACAACGCTATCCCGAGGCGAATGACCACAAGATCATGCATCTGGTAGTACGCGAGTCCTTTGGGAGATTGATTGCAGACATTGCCAATGAGTCGGAACGCCGCTTGCAACAACTGGCACCAGACAGTGCTGATCAGCTACGCCAATGCCGGAGCGGCATTGTCGGTTTTTCCAGTGCCATGGAACAGCAACTTGAAGAAATAAGGAACTTTCTGGATACCAGGATGTACAATGTGCCGCGAATGCGCAGGCAACGGAGAATTGTGGTGCGTTTTATGGAGAAGATTTTCTCATATTATTGTAAACAACCTAGCAAATTGCCGGACCACTGGACTGAAGAGCTGGACCATTCGGATCGGTTGGAAGTGGCGCGCACAGTAGCAGATTATATTGCGGGTATGACCGACAACTTTGCGCTCCATACATTTGCAAGAATTAATGGACTTGACGGAATGGTTACTATGCGAACTGTGGGCTATGAGAGTTGAGTACTGGCAAGGCAGAAGGCGAGCCGTACGGCCTCCCTGGTCACGGCACTCTTGCCCTGGCATGACGCGGCGTTATCAAGCCGCAGGAGATGGCTGCTTCGCGGGGCAACAGGAACAGAAACCAAATGAATATCTACGCCGATATCAGGCATGCAATCAGTACTGCAGTCGGTCAGTTGGAGGAACGAGGATTTATTCCGGCCGGTAGTGATTTGTCACACATGATTGTCGAACGGCCCAGGGATCCGACTCATGGCGAGATGTCAACCAATGTCGCGATGGTCGTGGCAAAGCATGCCGGTCGCCCGCCGCGAAAGTTGGCTGAAGCCATCGCGGAGCAACTGGCTGACGACGATCGGATCGCCAGTATCTCGGTGGCAGGACCCGGATTTCTCAACCTCGTCTTGAGGCCGTCTGTCTGGCTGAACATTGTTCGCAACGTGTTGCTGCAGGGTGCGGCTTTTGGACGGAGCAGTAAAGGGCGCGGCCAGCGCGTCAATCTTGAGTTTGTGTCTGCCAACCCGACTGGCCCGCTGCACCTGGGCCATGGGCGGGGTGCAGTATTTGGTGATTCCCTGGGGCGGCTGCTTGAATTCACCGGCTATTCAGTGACAAGGGAATACTACGTCAATGATGCCGGTAGCCAGGTCGATACACTGGCTCGGTCAGCTTATCTTCGGTATCTCGAAGCAGCGGGACAAAAGGTCGAGTTCGGCACCGACAGCTATCGCGGCGATTACCTTATCAAGACTGGCCAGCTGTTGCATAGAACATTCGGCAAACGATTGATTGGTGCACCCGAATCAGAATGGCTGTCCGATGTGCGCGATCTCGCAATAGAGAGCATGTTGTGCCTCATCAGATCGGATCTCGAATTACTCGGGATCGAAATGGATACCTTCTTTCATGAGCGGAGCCTTGCTGAAAGTGGCAGGATCGACGAGGCAATTGATGTCCTTGACAAGCGTGGACTGATCTATCGCGGCCAACTGCTCCCTCCGAAGGGGCGTCAGTTGGAAGACTGGGAGCCACGTCGCCAGACATTGTTTCGGTCAACTTCGCACGGTGATGATGTGGACCGCCCGATCAAGAAGTCCGACGGAAGCTGGACCTACTTTGCGCCTGACATCGCCTACCACTACGACAAGATAAAACGCAATTTCGACGAGCTGATTAACGTATTCGGCGCCGATCACGGAGGCTACTGCCAGCGCCTCAGAGCCGTTGTCTCGGCATTTTCAGATGGCCGGGCGCGTTTCGATATCAAGCTCATCCAGCTCGTCAATGTGGTGCGACTCGACGAAAGGCTGAAAATGTCCAAGCGCGCCGGCAACTTTGTGAAATTGCAGGACGCGGTAGATGCGGTGGGTGCCGATGTTGTGCGCTTCGTTATGCTCATGCGCCGCAACGATGCTCCACTCGACATCAACTTTGATGAGGTTGTGGAAAAATCGAAGGACAATCCTGTGTTTTACGTCCAATATGCTCATGCCAGAGCGTGCTCGGTGCAAAAGCGCGTCCAGGCGGCAGGAATTCCGACCTCTGACGAGCAATTGGCAAGTGTTGATCTGGATCGGTTGCTCCACGCCGACCAGATTACCCTCGCCAGGCGTATCTCCGAATGGCCAAGAATTGTCGAACTCGCGTCTACGCATCGTGAGCCGCACCGCATTGTCTTCTTCCTGACCGAACTCGCGGCCAGTTTCCACACCTTGTGGGCCCGAGGAAACACCATCCCGGAACTACGTATCCTTAACGCCGACGATGAAGCGGGCACGGCATCAAGGTTGGCACTTGCTCGTGCTGTCGCGCTGGTGACTGCAACCGGACTTGACATACTCGGCATCAAGGCCGTCGAAGAGATGTAATGATGGATTGCATCGCGGGTCGTCAGCACATCGATATGACCGTCAGGAATATCGAGGCATGATGCAGCCGGCGAGGCGCACTCCCGGCAGCCGGCTTGGATTGCGGGGCCGGTTGGCCGCAAGAGTCGTTTTGGTGGCTGTACTTTCGATCGCAGCTTCCCTGACATACATGATAGTTAACACCGCCGAACGGTTTGCTTTCGACCAGCCGGTTCCGGTCGTGAAACCTGTTGGCCCGCTTTGGCGACGTCCGGATGAACCAGGAGGTGTTGTGGCTATCTTTCCGGAAATGAGCGTTAACCAGGTTCTATCCGGCCCAGATGTTCCGGCGCCGGGTAGCGAAGGTCCGCTGCGCTACGCACCTGCACCCCATGAACTGCCTGCCACGGTCCTGTCCCCGCGACAATATGCCGCTCTTGAACCGGGGCTCGGAGAGGCCGACGAGGAAGCAGCGGATGTAGCAAGTGGCGAGGAAATCATCCGCGACTTTTTCGGGCAACTGAAGAGTGATCTGGCATTGCATCAAGAGGACGAAGCTGCCGAAGCCACCCGGGGACAGAGAATTTCGGCGGACGAGGTTCGTGATGGCACATTTGCTATCCAACTGGGTAGTTTCAAGGAAGAGGCTGTGGCCGCTAGTGAAATGCGCCGATCGACAGATACCTACCCGACCCAGCTGCTGGGACGAAACTGGTTTATCGAGCGCGTGGAAAGAAGTGCCGGCGTCCAATATCGGTTGCGCGTGCTGGGCTTTTCGAGTTTTCCCGCAGCAAACCAGGTTTGCGAGCGAATAGTTGCCGGTGGCAACGAGTGCATTCCCATCGAGACCGGCCAGTGAAGTACGGAGCTTATCTGTTCGGGTGTGCCGGCGAGGCAGTCACACCTTGGGAAGCCAAGTTCTTTGGCGACTCGAAACCATTGGGCTTTATTTTGTTTGCTCGCAATATCCGGACCAGGCATCAACTGATTCGGCTTTGCGATGACCTGCGTCAGGCGGCGGGCTACCAGGCACTCATTGCCATTGACCAGGAAGGCGGGAGGGTGCAGAGAATGACGCCCCCACAGTGGCGTGCCTGGCCTCCTCCCCTTGATCAATGCACTATGACATCAAGCATGGATTCCACACGGGCAATGTGGCTTCGTTACCGTATCATTGCCGAAGAACTTCGAGATGTCGGTATTGACACGAACTGCGTGCCAGTGGTGGACATTGCCGGTGAGGACACCCACGCTGTCCTCAAGAACCGGTGCTATGGATACGATCCCGATTCGATCATACGTCATGCCCTTGCTGTAACGAGTGCAAACCAGGACGGCGGCATCCTTTCTGTGGTCAAGCACATTCCTGGTCAGGGGCGCCTAGGTCAAGACAGCCACCTTCAGTTGCCGAGAACCGATGCTACCGAAGATCAATTGCACCGATGGGACTGGAGACCATTGGCGGCACTTCGCCACCTCCCGCTTGGAATGACGAGCCACGCACTTTTTTCGTCGCTCGACCATCACCAGCCAGCAACCTGGTCCAGGGAAATCATCCGGTTGGTCCGTAACAAGATCGGATTTGAAGGTTTGTTGATGACCGATGACATCTCGATGTCGGCCCTTTGGGGCAGTGTTGGAAGTCGAAGCCGAAAGGCACTCCGTGCAGGTTGTGACGTGATCCTGCATTGCAACGGCGATATGAGGGAGATGGAAGAGATTGCCGATGAATGCGGCCAACTGACCGGAGCAGCGTTAGTGCGTGCCCAAGAGGCACTTGCGGCAAGACAGCAACCGTCCAACGTTGATGTTGGTTCCCTGGAGAGAGAGTTCCAGCAGTTGACGGGGGTAGCAATTTGATCACTTCGCACAGGGGAACAGCGCCGTTGCCGGAGGCAAGTGAAAGTTTACTGGTCAACCTGGATGGATATAGCGGCCCTCTCGACCTGTTGCTGGATCTGGCCCGAAACCAAAAGGTTGACCTCCGGGAAATCTCGATGATCCAGCTGGCCGACCAATACCTGGCCTTTCTCGATTCGGTAAAGAGTTCGCAGATCGAAATCGCTGCAGAATACCTCGTCATGGCCGCCTGGCTCCTGTTGCTGAAGTCGAGAACGATGCTGCCGGAGGCCGACAGCCAAAGCCAGGAAACCTCGGAGGAAGCCGAGTATCTTGCCTTTCAAATCAAGAGGCTGGAAGCCCTTCGCGATTGCGCTGCCAAGCTAAGGGCCCGCCCTCAGCTCGATCGGGATTTCTTTGCCAGGGGCGACCCCGAACTGACCGCAGTTTCTCATCGCCATGAGCCCTCGATGAGCCTTTACGAGTTGCTTCAAACCTACCTGCAAGTCAGGTCACGCAAGAATTTGCGTCCGGTTACTGACGCTAGGCGGGGGGTGGTTACGGTCAAGATGGCCGAGGCGTTCTTGCAGAAACTTGCGTTGCATCAGGCATCCTGGACCGATTTGTTTTCAGTGCTGCCGCCGCAGTGGCTCTCCGGTACGTTTGGTCGGAAGGGGGCCATGGCGGCGACACTAGCGGCGTCGCTTGAACTGGCGCGAACCGGACACTTGGAGCTCCAGCAGAAATCATCCATGGCACCAATAATGGTCAGGCGAAAGAAAACATTTGAAGTGCAAGAGCATGGCCGTCGACACTGACCAGTACAGCGAGGAGCAACAACTCCGCATGGTTGAGGCAATCATGTTCGCGGTGAGGCAACCCTTGACAATTGCAGCAATCGAGAAGCGGCTAGCCGCTGGCATCAAGGCCGGGCCCTTGCTCCGAAACCTGGCCCGGCAATACAGCAGCCGAGGCGTGAACCTGGTGCAGATTGGCAACTCCTGGGCGTTCAGAACTTCGCCCGATCTGGCATTCCTGTTGACCGAGGAACGCGTCACTCGACGCAAGTTGTCGAAGGCAGCAATGGAAACGCTTGCCGTAGTCGCATACCATCAGCCGCTGACCCGCGCTGAAATCGAGAATATCCGGGGCGTGTCCACGACAAGGAGCACTCTGGGGAAATTAATCGAGATTGGCTGGGTTGGCCTTGGCACACGTCGTGATTCCCCGGGCAGGCCGGTTACGTATATCGTGACCCGGAGATTTCTTGATCATTTCGGCCTCTCCAGGCTAGCCGACCTTCCTGACCTTGAGGACTTGCGCAGCGCCGGCCTCGTTCAGAATCGGCCGGATTGATCGAGTTGCGTCGAAGCCGAAGTCTCGCAATCGGCGTATTTCTGCCCGACTAGTAGAAGTGCTTGGAAAGGCGCAGCCCTTGACCTTGGTAGCTTGAATCTCTGGGGCTTCCATAAGGCTTGGCAGGCGCCTCCTGCATGCGTTCATACACCAGCTTGCCGACACGTTGTCCATGTTCAAGCAGGAAGGGCGCGTCGTGGCAACGCACTTCCAGCACACCGCGGGAACCCGTACCACCTGTTTCAGCGGCACCAAAGCCCGGGTCGTAGAAACCTGCATAGTGGACGCGGAATTCGCCGACCATAGGATTGTAGGGAACCATCTCTGCCGCGTATTCGGTGGGAACGCTGATCGATTCCCTGCTTGCCAGAATATAGAGTTGTCCTGGCTCCAGAATCAGTCGCCCATTTTCAACAGTCAACTCGTCCCAGAATTGATTGACGGGATGGGATGCGACCCGGTCGATGTCAATGATCCCTGCATGCGCCTTGGCGCTGTATCCCGGCGGCCCTTCGTCGAGCCTGAGATCAACCGAGAGTGTCAGTCCTTCGTCCAGAATGGGCGTTCCGGATACGAGGCGGTGGCGACGATGCAAGTCTAGCAGTTCGGGGTCGGAGAGAATTGTCCTGCGGCGGCAAAAGCGAATCTGGTTGAGGCAGCTCCCTGTACGTACCAGAACCGAAAAGGAGAGTGGACAGATTTCCGCGTAGAGGGGACCGGCATAACCGGCATCGATGCGATCAAACCCGCAGCCTCCGTCAGTGATGACGCGCACAAACAGATCTATCCTGCCAGAGGAACTCTTGGCATTGGCGACAGCATGCAAGTCGGGTGCCAGCCGGAGTCTTTCCTGCAGTTCGACCAGGTAAACACAGCCTTTTTCCAGTACGGCTCCGTCCTGCAGGCTGAATGCGTGCATTCCGAATTCGTCGATCCGGTCCCTGACAAGCAGCTTGTGACCTGCCAGAAACGAGGCCCTCACACGGAAGGCTTTTGTCCCCAGCCTGAGGTCAAGGCTTGCGGGCTGAATCTGCTGGGGTGCCAGCGGTGCATCACAATGGATATTGCCGCGGTCGTACAATTCCGCGATCATACGATCGGAAAGCACACTTGATGCATTGACATTCACGGACACTACGCCCGGTGTGTTATGGTGTAGGATTTCAGGACGATGGTCGGGCCAGCGAGATTTGAACTCGCGACCTCTCGCCCCCCAGACGAACGCGCTAACCAGGCTGCGCTATGGCCCGACATGAGAGACTAGCGCCAGTCAAGTTCGGAGGCAAGCAGATTCCGTGAATTCAGTCTCACGAGGATTTACCAAACCCGATACTGACCTGACATCAGGAAGCCTCCAGAATCTCTCTGATGTGGTCTTCCGATTGTCCCAGAAAGGTTGCGATGTCGTCTGAGGAAAATCCCTTTTCGCGCAGGTGTCGCGCAACCGCAGACTGTGTCTGGAGCTGGTCATAGAGAGATGCGCTGTCTTCACGGAAAATGCCCTCCGATGGGCAAATCTCTCCATCAGCATACTCAAGGAACTGGGGCAATGTGTCGGGCGGCGGGTACAGGACATTGAGCGGAACCGATTTGCAATTATTTTGCACGATACGGACGTGATTGCGCTCCATGAGGCGTGGTCTGACAACACCGCAGGAATGCGAGATAGTTTGCACTTCGTAAATGATCTTCTTGCAGTAGTTGGCGACCTTAACCGACTTATCGGCGGGGTTCAGGCCCCTCTGCAACCGCGGATTGTGCGTCGTGATACCGGTTGGGCACGTGTTCTTGTTGCATTTAAGGGACTGAATGCAGCCGAGCGAAAACAAAAAGCCCCTAGCAGAGGTAACGAAGTCTGCGCCTGTCGCCAGCGCCCAGCCGACTTCGGAGGGTGTGACCAGTTTGCCCGAGGCAATCAACCTGATACGGCTGTTGAGACCATAGGTTTTCAATACATCCCACACTGATGGCAGTGCTTCCTTTATGGGCAATCCGACATTGTCCATCAACGGCATGGGCGCGGCGCCAGTGCCGCCGTCGCAGCTGTCGACGGTGATGAAGTCAGGGGCAGATTCGATTCCGCGAGCATGAATTTTCTGGCAAACGTCCGCCAGCCAGTCGAAGTCACCAAACACCGACTTGAATCCGACTGGCTTGCCGGTGACATTTCTGATGTGGTTGATCAGGTCAAGGAGTTCCCCGGAGTTGGAAACTTCCGGGTGCCGGTTGGGCGAAATTGAATCCATGCCTGCCGGAATGCCACGAATCGCGGCAATTTCCTTGGTTACCTTGGCCGCCGGCAAGATGCCGCCTTTGCCGGGCTTTGCGCCCTGGCTCAGCTTGAGTTCAAACATTCTTACAGAGTCATGCGCAGCCACTTCGCGCAACTTGTCATCACTCATATTGCCGTTATCGTCGCGAACACCGTACTTTGCTGTTCCGATCTGGAACACAACATCGCAGCCGCCTTCTAGATGATGGGCAGCCAATCCACCTTCACCGGTATTCAGCCAGCAGCCGGCAATAGCGGCTCCCTTTGACAACGCCCTGACTGCAGGGGTGGACAAGGCACCGTAACTCATGCCGGAAATGTTGAAGAACGACGGTGCGCTGTATGGTGTCCGGCAGTAGGGTCCGATGGTCAAGGGAATCATTTCCACAGCCTGTTCGGAGAGTGTGGGAAATGGACAGTTGACAAAAATGACTGTACCAGCTGGTGAAAGGTTCTTGGTAGAACCGAACGCGACCGTATTGTCATGTGCCTTGGCAGAACGATCAACCCACTCTCTTTCGGCGCGGTTGAAAGGCATTTCTTCGCGGTCCATGGCGAAGAAGTACTGGCGGAAGAATTCGCCAAGCATTGAAAAAAGGTACCGGAAACGACCAATAACGGGATAGTTTCGCCGCACTGCATCCCGGGTCTGACTGACGTCCACCACGAATAGTATGGCCCCTAAAGCGACCACGGTTCCGGCACAGAAGATGAACAGGGCAGAAAAGAACTGCAAGCTTCCCGCCACTAACTGATCAACAAACATGAATTCCCTTCTGTACGTCAGCTAAATACATCCAGGTAGATCAAGCGACCTGGCTATATAGCGCATCTCCGGCGAGACCGTCTCCCCGTCGCGGCGAGAAAGTGCGCACTGCGGAGATCTAACAATTGACCGAACTAGCTGAGCCAGCTGGATCTTCGGTGGAAGGCGTCACGATATAATGTTCGATATGTATTGGCAACAAGGCACCAGGTGCTCTCGGTGTGCCCGAGGCGTTCAGTCAGGGTGCTGCCCGGTTGTCGGGATCGTTTTCGTCTGGGTCCGATCCATCGGTCAAGCGGTCCCTGATGGCGGCCAGTTGGTTGTAGCAAGAAAGCAACTGGGCCCTGGCGGATTCCGAAAGCGTCACTTCTCTTGGAATTTCGAGATCAAGGGTTGAGCCAAAGGCAGCAATTCTCCCTTCCTGCGACGCCGGCGGCTCTGCTTCGGCAGGGCTGTCAACGCCGGTGCTCGTGCCAAGGTCGCGAACGTGGTCAATACCCTTTTCTTCAAGAAGAGCTCTCACCGCACGCGTGGTCAATCCTTTCTCATGCAGTAGAAATTTCAGCCCGTGCAACAATTCGATGTCTGCATCGTTGTATAGTCGTCGGTTCCCTCGTCTGACCGGCTTGACTTCCTCAAACTGGCTCTCCCAGTAACGGAGGTGATAAGGCTTGAGCTCCAGCAGTTCGGCTACCTTGCCAATGCCGTAAAGACCTGCGGTGGAATTCTCTGCCATGGCTAGAGACTGGCTGGGTGCGGGCGGCACCAGGCGTGCCATTGAACTGAGCAACTGGCAATGGGGCGACATTTGCTAGGCAAGAAACACAACCCGTGAGCAATGCAATGCAGCAATCCACGCGGACTCCGGCAGATCCCGAGCGTGCAACTCATTCTGGCAAGCCCCGTTTCGTTTCTGAAAAAGCGCAGTATCCATCGCATCCGTAGATTGGACAATAGGGGCAGTTCGGCATGTTCCGGTTTCGGAGCTACCACCTCAATACGAACGTTCCCCAGGAAAAACCGCCGCCGATCGCCTGAGAGACAATAATGTCACCCTTGCGGAAAAGTTGGCGCGAGTTGGCAAGCGAGAGGGCCAAGGGGATTGATGCTGCAGAAGTGTTGCCCTGTGTTGCAACAGTTGACACCAGCTTGGACTCATCGATTTTGAGGCGGGACATAAGTGCGTTGAGAATTCTTACATTGGCCTGGTGGGGAACGACCCAGTCCACGTCAGCAACGGTCAGTCCGGCCTTAGCCAAGGCGGTTTTCGTTGAGGCAACGAGCTTTGAAACCGCGTGGCGGAAGACCTCCTTTCCCTTCATGGTCAAGTGTCCGACAGTACCTGTCGAGGAGACCCCGCCGTTAACATAGAGGAGTTCGCGGAAGCGACCATCTGATTTGATGTCGGTGGCCAGCAATCCGCTCCTGGGATGGGAGGCATCGCATGACTGTGCCGAAAGGACAACTGCTCCGGCTCCGTCGCCGAAAAGAATGCAGGTAGAACGATCGTTCCAATCGAGAATACGTGAGAACGTCTCTGACCCTATGACCAGTGCTTTTCTGGCAGCACCAGTTTGGAGAAAGGAATCCGCTGACGCGAGCGCAAAAACGAATCCGGAACAAACAGCTTGAAGGTCGAATGCAAACCCTTGCCTGATACCGAGAGCCTCCTGTATCTGCGTTGCTGTTGCTGGAAACGTATAATCCGGAGTCGACGTAGCGAGTACAATCAGGTCGATGTCGTCGGGTCCAACTTCAGCCTGCTTCATGGCCGCTCTACAGGCCGCAATTGCCAAATCGGAGGTTGCCTCTCCTTCGGCAGCAAAGCACCTGGTGCGAATTCCGGTGCGGGTCTGTATCCACTCGTCGCTGGTGTCCAGAAAACTCTCGAAGTAGCTGTTGTCGACTATGTTGGAGGGCAAGTAATGCCCGGTTCCTTCAATCACAGATTGAATCCGGGTCATGCCGCACTGGCCTTTTGTCGCGTGGCAGCCAATGCGCCCGAATTGTTTCCCCAGTCCGACAATTCGGCTACCACGCTTGAGGTAACCTGGGATTTGGCTAGTCGTCCTGCGAGCAGGATTGCAGCTTCCACAGCCACCGGATCGGCGCTACCATGCGACTTGATCACGGTTCCGTTCAAGCCGAGAAAAACGCCGCCATTGGCTCGTCGCGGATCAATACGCTTGAACAGGCGTTTGATGGATGTGTAGGCGAAAACCGCACCGGCGCGCGAAAGTAGCGTATGCGTGAATGCATCCTTGAGGAAGGATCTGATAAGTGCTGCCGTACCCTCGACACTCTTGATCGCGATGTTGCCGGTGAAGCCGTCCGTAACAACAACGTCAACTCGATCTGAGGGTATGTCGCTGCCCTCAACAAAGCCAACATACCGATAGCTTCCCTTGTCTGCATGATTGGCCATCAGCTCGTGGGCGGCCTTGATCTCTCTTCGTCCCTTGTGAGACTCTGTTCCTACGTTGAGCAATCCAACCCGTGGCGATTTCAGGCCCATGCCGATCTTGGCATATGCCGCGCCCAGCAATCCGTATACGAACAGATCCCTCTCATCCGCCCTGATATCGGCGCCGACATCAAGAAGTATATTGAAACCATGATCATTTACAGATGGCCACAGACAGGCAATGGCCGGCCGGCTGATACCGGCAGGCCGTTTCAGCCGCAACTGCGAGATGGCCATCAGTGCCCCTGTGTTACCGCAGGACACAAGAGCATTGGCGTGGCCGTTCTTTACAGAATCGACCGCTGCCCACATTGAAGAACTTCTGCCGTTGCGCAGGACCTGGCTTGGTTTTTCCGACATCGTCACGACAGCATCGCTGTGCTGTACCGAACACCGGTCGACTAAGCGGCGGTGTCGACGAAGGCATTCCTCAAGAATCGCGCTGTCTCCGTGAATTAAGAATTCAAGATCGGGGCGCGCTCTTGCCGCTCTTGATATACCTGTGACGACAGCGGCCGGACCGTGGTCACTCCCCATAGCATCAACGGAGATAACCGTGGACTTCAAGGTAGACAGTTCCTGAGCGAGGCGGTTGAGAATTGCGGGTCAGAGGTCGTCTTCGTCAACATCCTCTTCAATCATGACGACCCCGCGACCATTGTACATACCGCAGGTAGGGCAAACATGGTGCGGACGCTTCAACTCGCCGCATTCGGGACATTCCGAATAGACAGACGAGGACAGGGCGTCGTGGGACCGTCTCATGTTTCGTCGAGATCTGGAAACCTTGCTTTTCTGTACGGCCATGAACTTCCTCAATAAGTACCGGTTACCTGGCGCTGCATGCTCAATAGATGTTCAGCCATGTCAGGACCAACCGCAAACTGCAACCCGTGCGAATTAGTATTGTATCAAGTTATTGCAAGACAAGACAATGAATTGCGACTAACTCCGGGCACGACGGTAGAGCTCGGAAAGGTTGGAAAGAGGGCTTTCGTGCATAGTTGCTTCGCTTGAGGCAGAATTCGGGGTGCCGTCTTCTGGAGCATCGAGTCTGGCTCCAATAGCGTGAGGGTAAAGAGGTATTTCAAGGACAATCACCTCCAGCGCAAGTTCATACAGATCAATCTCCGGCAGCAGCAGTTCAAGATTCTCGTCGTTCGGCATCCTGAAGTCAGGTAACGGGTTATACCTTCTCTTGTCCGTAACAAATGTTCGACCAACCCGAACATCAACTCGCGTGCGTACCGGTTGCAAGGTAAGAACACATTCCTGGGTTACGGTCGCTCCCAGTTGGGCCCGAAGGAGCCAGTCGCCGTTGGCAAGTGGTTTGAGCGTGCCGGCCAGACGCAGTTTCCTGATTGCCAGTACGCCGGCCTCCTCGGAAATTCGGCACAACAACACGGCGGTTGGTACAAAGCTAAACGAGGTTGTGCAATCAGTCGGGAGTCTGGCAACGCGAATTGAGGCAGGCAACTCACCAATTCTGGGCAACCTCTCGGGCCTGTGAGACATCACTGATCCAGGCGTATGCATTAGGTAGGAGCGAAGGCCACGCTGCATCCGGGTATATGTGTGCTGTCAGACTTCTTCAAGCATCACGGCTTCGCGTGCTACCATCAACCGCAAGAATGGGCTTCGTCTCCCGACCAGGAACTCATTAGTCATCGGGTAGGGCCATTTCCAGGACATGTGAGTTCAGGACTTCCGTCCCCTTGCGTTGCCTGACGGTCAATCGCGCATGGCGCGTTAGCGGCCGGGTCACAATCTTGGGCACCTGTGATCTGTGTCGTCAGCCGGGCCGGTCAGTAAAACACGGCTTCGAGCACCGCCTGTAGCACGTCACGAGCAATGTTGGCGAACCGGTGCAGGCGGGCGACTTGTCGAAGAGAGGCGAGTAGGGCAGGCAATGATGGGCCTCGACCAGGGCATGCCAACGTCGCTTTTCTGCCATGGTTCGTATCAGGCGGGTCTCGACATCACCTGGCGAGATTGTGGCATTGGCATGCGAGGCGAGCGGCGGTGCGTGTGTATGGCGGCGGACAGGCCGGCCCCGGGCCAGGTGTTGTGGTGAACTGACCGGCTCCACCGCATCACACTGAAAGTGGAGATGCGGGTGACTGGCCCCGAGGGGGCGGTCTGTCGTGGCCTGGGACGGCTTTGTTGGCGGGCCCTGGAGGGTCAAACTGGACCCGGAAATGCCATTTGCGGCTCCACCTTGATGCTGTACCCCCCCCTGATTGAATTGTAATTGGCACGGATTGGGCTGGCGGTCAGCCAAGGGCAGCGGGGCGGCCATTGCCGGGGGGCCAAGTAATGTCAAAATCCCGCAGGCTCAGGCCTTGTGAGATATTCGGGTCAACCTGGTCGTGAGAACTATGAGAAGCACAATCTTGTCGAGCGTTTCTTCGGGAAAATCAAGGCGTTCCGCCGGGTTGCTACGCATTACGACAAGACTGCACGCAACTTCCTGTCCACGGTGCATCTGGCCATCAGTCATTTCCTGCTCAGGAGAATCGCAAACCAGTTGAATGAGTCCACAGCGACGTGAAGTATTACAGTGAAACAGCAACCGAGCGGCAGTTTCAATTGCTGGACAGGCAGGGAGTCGTTGGCGCTTTAGTCGTCGGGATGCGAAAGTAGTGCTGCTCTCGTCACAGGATTCGCCAGTCTGGTAGGCAATAGGTTCGGGAGGAGAAAGTGCCACGCTTTGATATGACCACATTTGGCGAGGGGGTCCTTCGCCTTAGTGTCCCTGCCGGCAAACGGATTTCGGAGGCAAACCGTTTCGAGGTTGATGCTGCTGGAACGGAAGCCAATGTGGCCGCGGCATTGGCACAGCTGGGCTGGCGCACCGGCTGGGTCAGTGCCCTTCCCGATACTCCCGTCGGCCGGCGAGTTCTCAACTCGTTCCGTCGCTTCGGTATCGACTGTTCCAGCGTTGACTTGCACAAAGATGGGCGCGTCAGTTGCTACTATGCCGAATTTGCCCATCCACCCCGTTCGATCCGCGTCATTTACGATCGCGAGAATTCCTGCTTCACAAAGTTCTTGCCCGAACAGGTTGACTGGAATTATCTCCTTGATACGAGACACCTGCATTTGAGCGGCTTGACCGTACCCCTTTCGGAATCAGCGGCGACCATCATTGCCAAAGCCATTGCCGCTGCACATGCTGCTGGCATTTCGACCAGTCTGGACATCAACTATCGCCAACTTCTATGGTCCGCAACGAGGGCCAGAGCCACACTCCTGCCATTGGCCCAAGGCGTAGATGTGCTGTTTTGCAGTCTTCGTGATGCAGCCAAGGTGTTTGGTTGCGAGGGAGACGACGAGCAGGTCACGAAACACTTGGCCAGATTGGCAGGTGCGAAAAACACCGTGATCACTCTTGGAAGCAGCGGAGCAATCGCCTGGAACGGCACAGGCCTTATTCGCGAAAACGCCTGGAAAGTACGGGTAATTGATCGCATTGGAGCCGGCGACGCGTTTGCGGCAGGTGTCATCTATGGTTGGAAGGACGGCACCCTGAGACGCGGACTTCGCTACGGAAACCTGATGGCGGCGCTGGCCTTGACGCAGGTTGGTGACATGGTCACTACATCATGCCAGGAGATTGAAGAGCTCCTTTCCGGATCTCGAGAGGACATCGTCCGGTGAGATTGGCTTCGGGAATCAGTTGCGCAGGCGCCAGGAATAGTGTGTAGACTGGCGGCCCCTCAATCAATGTAGACCGTTCGTTGTTGTCATGGGGCCCGGCGGGATTTCTTAACGCGACAACATTTGAAGAATGTTCATCCTTTATGCTATTGCGCCACCGTTGTTCATCCGCCACGAGAGCGGTAGCATTCAGAACGTCAATAACTGGAAGGGGTTCGAGCTTGAGTCGTATGGGATTACTTCGGTTGTTACCAGTTGTGATTGTTGCGTTTACGCTTGTGGCCTGTTCCACCATCAAGCAACAACATGGATATGCACCGACCGAACATGAGGTTGCACTTCTGGAACCTGGCACTTCGAATGTTCAGCAGATTGCAAATTCCTTCGGCGCCCCAACACTGACAGAAGATGTCTTTGGCGTAACATGGGTTTACGTCGAAAGCAGTACAGCTCGCAGAGGTTGGCGTGCACCTGAAACCCAGCGCCGCAGGGTTGTGGCGATCTCGTTTGATGACGAAGGAATTGTCACCAATATCGAGGTTCTCACAATTGAGGATGGTCGCGAAGTCAACCGCACACGGCGCGTGACCGAGTCGTTCTCAGATACGTTGTCGGTATTTGAACAGCTGTTCTCCAACTTTGGCCGAATTAGTGCCGGCCAGATCCTGAATTAATTGGTGATGAGAGAGCCGTTCCTGAACTGCGCATGACGTTTCATAGCAATGCTGCGACACTCGTGAATCGTGCGGTTGCCTGCTTGGCGGATTCGATAGATGAGCATTTTCCACGGAGTTAGTTGCCACAGGCCGCCGACAATGATGAATGCCGGCCCCTGACAGTCGTTGGCCGACGTATGCAAGGATCTGTGTCACTCTGAGCCCGGGTATCCATACCCGGCAGCCAATTCGGCTCGACTTCCTTAGCCCACACCGCCGAACCTTGTCGTGCGAACAGTGTGAATCAATCAACAGGTGATCTGCCGCGGCAGGAGACATTCACTTAGCCAGGTTGACTTAGGTGATTAGATTCCAGTTGCTTAACATCCTGTCAGCAGGCGGGTCGGAAGGTTCATAGGCCAATGGCATTCCGGGTGTAGCCAACGAATGCAGTTCCTTGTGTCCGGCCACACCCCTGGGCTTGCCACGCCTGTCTGGTGGAGGACTGCAATCCCTCCTGGCAAGGCTGGGTTCTCGCGATTCCGGCCCCCGGGTTTCCCAGGTTCCACCTTCGACAAACACCAGAGTCCATGTTAAACCCGAATTATGGATAAGCGGGTCTATTTTTCACCTTGATGCCCGGTTTGTGCAAACTGCAGGTGACCAGACTGGACAGCGCAGGTGGCATGGCATGGCCCACTCGGAGGTGTCGGCTGTGCTGGCGATTGTGGAGTGGAGAGACCGGTCGTCTTCATGGCGATGCCTGGCTTGCCCAGCGTGTAGGCGACCAGGCAGGACAGGATGTGGAGAAAGGCATTGTCGACTGAACGGTGCCTTGTATGCTCAAGTTCCATATCTCGCTTCAATGTGCCGAACAGGGTCTCGATGGTGAAGCGTTGGCGCAGCAGCATCTTGTCGGCAATGGGCATGAGATAATTGCGCATCTAACAGACACAATACCAACAATAGTATTGCACATGCCCGTCAACCGCATATACTAGGGCACCAGGCCCTAAGGGCACTAGTTCGATGGCATCAACATCGGCATGACAAAGAGAGAGCAGAACATCTTCCAGACCCTGCCGGCACTGCATCGCCACCGGCTGATGTTGCGCCTGACGCAGATGATTGTGACGCATCTCTGCGAGCAGGATCCCAGCAATGACACAGGCGTTGACAGCCGTCCGTTCGGGGCGGGTAGAGAGCCATCATGTGCGCCGCAAGGCAATCATTTACGTCCGCCAGTCGACCCCGGGGCAGATTGAACACAACCGGGAATCGACCCAGTTGCAGTATGGCCTGACCAGCCGGGCCCGGCAGCTGGGCTGGGCTCCGGTGGACATTGAGGTCATTGATGACGATCTTGGCTGTTCGGCGCGTGAAGTGGGGACCCGCCGGGGTTTCAAGACCCTGGTTTATGCGGTGGGTCTCAATCAGGTCGGGATCGTCATCAGCAGCGAGGTCTCGCGTCTTTCGCGCAATTTGGCCGAGTGGGGCAATCTGTTGGAACTCTGCCGTCATACTGATACGCTGATTGCCGACGCCGGGTCGCTGTACAGCTTGCGGCGTAGCAATGACAGACTTCTATTGGGCATTCGCGGTACGGTGAGCGAAATGGAACTTGATACGCTGCGTCATCGCATGCATGCAGCCCGTGAGGCGAAGGCGGCGCGAGGTGAGTTGAAGATGGCCCTGCCGCGTGGCTACGTCCATGACCGCGGCGGTCGGGTGATGTTCGACCCGGATGCCAGCGTGCGGGCCCGCATGGCGGGCATATTCGGTCTGTTTGCGGCCCAGGGCAGTCTGGCTGCGACACTGCGAGCGCTGGCGGCGGATGGTCAGGGTCTCCCGTGTCGGGTTGGTCCCGGGCCCGAGCTCGGCGAGGTGGTGTGGCGCGAGGTGAGTTCGGGGACTCTGTATGAAGTGCTGACCAATCCGGTGTATGCGGGCGCCTTTGCATGGGGGAAGGTGCGAGGCAGGGCGGCCCGTGCCGGGTTGCCGCTTGAGTCGCGTTGGCGGCATCTGTTGTTGGACCGGCATCCGGCCTACATTGAATGGGCGGAATTCGAGTTCAATCAGCATCAATTGGCGGCCAACCGCTGGCCGGTGCGCGGATTGGGGGGAGGTTTGCTGTCAGGCTTGCTGTATTGTGGGCCTTGCGGTCGCCGGATGACGGCCAACTACCGGGATGGTGGCGGCGGGGGCATGTCTTATTGCTGTCGGGGGCGTCAGGACTACGGGGGACCACGGTGTCAATCGCTGACCGCCCCTGGTCTGGAGGATTTTGCCACTGCCGCGGCCTTGAATGCGTTGTCACCGGCTTCGGTGGCGTTGTCGTTCGAGGCGGTTCGGCTGGCGCAGTCGAACCGTGATGCGGCGCATGAGGCGTGGCGATTGCGTTTGGCAGCGGCCCGGCGGGTGGCTTCGGATGGGCGTCGTGCGTGGCGTTTGGTGGATGTGAGCAACCGCCTGGTGGCGCAATCTCTGGAGGATGAATGGGAGGCGGCCCTGGTCGAGTGTCATCGGCTTGAGGCGGCCTATCGTCGCTTTTGCGAGCGACAGCCGGCATCGCTTTCGGCGGCGGAGCGGGGTTCCGTTTCGGCGGCGGCCTCGGGCATCACGCAATGGTGGCGACAGGGCGTATTGTCGAAGGCCGAGAAGGCGGAGATATTGCGTCTGATGATTGAGCGGGTGACGGTGACGGTGATAGACAAGAGTGAGCGGGTCGCGGTCGAGGTGCAGTGGCAGGGCGGCGTTCGTACGAAGGCGGAGATCCGACGATCGGTGCGCGAAGTTTGCCAGTTGAGTTACTTTGACGCGTTGCGTGCCCGCGTTGTGGCGTTGTATGCGCAGGGCTACGCATGTGCCAAGGTCGCAGCGACCTTGAATGCGGAGGGCTGGAAGCCGGCGCGGAAGGCGGTCTTCACCGCCCCGACTGTACGCAATCTTGTCAACAGGTACTGCGAGGATGTGCCCGCCAGCCGTCGGCGCAAGTCGCCGCCACCGCTCGACCGGGGTCCTGGCGAATGGCTGGTGGAGGAATTTGCCGACAAGACAGGAGTCAACAAGTCGACGGTATATAGCTGGCTGCAAAAGCAGCGTCTACAGGCGCGCAAGATAAAGACGCCGGGTGTAGGCAAACGGCGATGGCTGATTCATGCCGACGAGGAGACGTTTTCGGCCATCCGCGACTGGAACAGGACATCAGCGAGAGCAAGGTCGGACAGCGGCTTGCCGGACTTTCGAGTGGCTGCAAAGGCCTAGTTTAATTCTTGGGGGTAGTATATCAATGAGTTGCGCATATTGATGCGAATACGAGTCAGCAACTGCAACCCGCGTCGCCACAGCCGGTCGAAGCGCGCCTTGGAGATATAGCCCTTGTCACCAAGGATCTTGCCCTGGAGCCCGACCGTCAGTGCCTCCAGCGGCACCCGGTCATCGGTATTGCCGGGTGAGAACTGCACAGCCATCAACTGGCCCTTGCTGTTGATGACCACATGCATCTTGAAGCCGTAGAACCACCCCATTGCGGTTCGCCCACGGGCGGCAAGCCCCTTGAACACCCGATGACGCGAGCTGCGGGCGTTGTGGCAGACCGCTAGCCTGGTGCTGTCGATGATATACAGGCCGGTCTTTTCGCTGCCTTGGCACAGGTGGTGGAGCAGCAGCATGTAGGGCGGCAGCAATCTTGGCATCAGGGCTACAAAGCGTCCATAGGAGGGGAGGTCGCCGAAGCAGTCGCGGTAATAGCCCTCTATGGCATGAAGCCAGAAGCGTTTGAAGTTGCGGTAGGGCGACAGGTGGAACAGGGTCATGATGAACATCATCTCGCCCAGTGTGAGCTTGGTCTTGCGGATGCGTTTTCGTGTGGTGGGGACGAGGCGATGTCTTTCCCATGCCTCGTAGACGCAGCCAAAATCGTAGAGACAGCAGAAGAGCGCTATGGTAGATGTGTTCATGGGAGGGATCCTCTGGATTGAGTTCAACAACAACCCATAGAATCAGACTTTATGGGGAAAGGGAATCCCTCCTACCCAAGAATCGACCCCCCTTATCCAGAATCGGGGTATGTTAAGGTTCTTCTGAACCTGACGTTGAGTGTGAAACCGGGAACAAAAGGCATGATCCTGAGGCGTTTGTTCAGACTGACAAGAGTTCTTAAGAAGCAATCACCACGTCCGGCGAAGAGCAGCAAGAATTTTCGGGACGGGAATGTCACGAAACGCGATAAACAGGCTGCTTTGCAGCATCGTTCCACAGCACGTGTTCAGGCAAGGAAGGGCATAATCGCCGGCAAGGCCTATGTCCGAGACGGCGATAGTCTATCTGTATCGGGCAGGGAGGTTCGCATTGCCGGAGTTGATGCACCTGAGTGGGACCAGGTGGCGAAACACCAATCTGGCAATTGGTACCGGTTCGGTGGCCGAGTGAAGAAGGCATTGATCAGAGAAATTGGTGGTCGAGACGTACACGTTCAAGTCGAGCTATATGACAGATTCGACCGGGCGACTGGCACCGTTACCTGCAACGGAAAGGATGTCGGCGCGTGGTTGGTGAGCGAAGGGTATGCAATCGCTGCATACTCCGATCGCTACAAACACCTGGAATTGAAGGCAAGGCAAGCAAAGCGCGGAATGTGGAGTCACTCCGTAAACATTGATCCCCGAGCATGGCGGCATCGTAATCGAAAGTAGTTTCCTGCGTGCCTGTTGGGCACAATCTCATGTGGTGCCCGGGATTTGGCTGGTGTGAACAGCGATCCATCCAGGGCAGGAATCCAGTTCCTGGTGCCTGTGGGCAGCTCATTCCAGTTCAACCTCTAGATGGCTCATGGACTCGGCGCAGAAGACTGCGTGTGGCGGTGCTTGGAAATTCCGGCCGGGTACCACAAGACCAGCACAACCAATCCAGGAGGAGCAGATACGCAGCGAACTGTGCCCGACCGGCGCCGAGGCGGGCCTTGGGAGGGTCAGCAGTTCTCACCTCACTGTGGCGATGCTGGATTCCATTCCCGTCAACAATTACTTTTGCTCGAAGATAAGTGCGGCGCCATTGATGCAGTAACGCAAACCAGTGGGGGCAGGTCCATCATTGAAGACATGGCCCAGATGGGCATCACAATCATTGCAAACCACTTCCGTACGTCGGCGAAAAAGCGAGTTGTCCTCTCGTTCGCCAATGTTGTCGCCATTGGCGGGTTCGTAAAAGGAGGGCCACCCGGTCCCGGAGTCGAATTTTGAATTCGAGGCAAACAGTTCGGCATTACAGCAAATGCATCGAAATACACCGACTGCCTCGGGAAAGCTATCGTTGGAAAAGGGGCGCTCGGTCGCGGCCCTTCTGGTGACCCTGTAAGACAGATTCGACAATTGCTGCTTCCATTCGGCATCTGTCTTGGCCACCTTCGTGCCTTTGGACATGGTCGTCCTCCAAATTGACTTGTTCTCTTTTGCAACCGTGATATCGCATTCTGCTGCCGGACCGCCGCAGAACTAACCGGTCCGGAGAATGGAGCTTTTACTCGGAACCAGCAAGTAGCCAAGATGCCGGAGGAACAGTCAACCTCCCGTGTGACTCATGTGACGAGTCATGGTGCCGGCGACAGTCTGCCGAGAATAGTCGAAATCATGACCCTTCGGTTTGCGTGCTATAGCGCCGCGAATTGCCGCAACAAGGGGTTCGTCACTATCCGGATAGGAACGTAATGGTTTGCGCAAGTCAGCGCTGTCTTCCTGGCCCAGACACATGAACAACTCGCCTTTGCAGGTCAGCCTAACACGATTACAACTTTCGCAAAAGTTATGGCTTAGAGGCGTAATGAAGCCGATTTTCTGGCCAGTTTCATCAACTCGCACATACCTGGCAGGGCCTCCACTCCGCTCGGCTAGATCAGTCAACGAATAGATTGCGGAAAGTCTCGTTCGCAGGTCCTCAAGTGACCAGTATTGTCCGATGCGATCTTGTTCGGCAATGTCTCCCATAGGCATAACTTCAATGAAGGTGATGTCCATATCACGCTGGTGACACCAATTGACCAATGTGAACAACTCGTCCTCATTGAATTCCTTAAGTGCCACAGTGTTGATCTTTACTCGCAAACCGGCCTCAAGAGCGGCATCAATTCCGTCAAGAACCTGCGGCAGCCTTCCCCAACGGGTTACCCTGGCAAATTTCACGGCATCCAGAGTGTCTAGTGAAACATTGACACGGCGCATGCCCAGGTCGAATAACTGCGTGGCAAAGCGTCGAAGCTGGGAGCCGTTGGTTGTGACAGTGAGCTCATCAAGTCGACCGGAGTCAAGGTGCCGAGCAAAATGACGCATGAAATCCAGAATTCCGCGTCGCACTAGAGGTTCGCCGCCTGTAATCCGGATCTTGCGAACTCCCAGATCGACGAAGGCCGTGCAAAGTCTGTCGAGTTCCTCTAGCGTCAAGAGCTCTCGTTTCGGAAGAAATGTCATGTGTTCCGACATGCAATATACACACCGGAAATCACACCTGTCGGTTACCGAAACTCTCAGATAGCTAATTGGTCGACGGAACGGGTCGACGAGTTGAGGAGGATTCACGAACTCAGCCCTCTTGCGGAAGCAACGAACCCGCCGCTGGACGATCCACCACTTGGCCGGAACGCATTTCCGGTTGGCGGCATGGCTACGGGAATTGACCGATGATATCGCCGGGAGTATATAGCACGCTCGCTCCAATGCCAATCGTTTTGCTCGCGTTTCCCGGAAGCAAGGCAGTAAATCAGCCCATTCCCAGCAGGAATTACCTATATGCTCAGTTTTGCTGAAGAAATTCTTCTACTGTTGCTGGAGGACGAAGGGGGAAGGTTTGTCCACGTTCCCGATTTATCACTCAGATGCGTGTTGTCCGGCTCTGTCCTGATGGACCTGGCATTGGCCGATCGGATCGACACCGACCCCGAGAGCCTTTACGTGGTTGACAAGACACCGACCGGCGATGACCTGCTTGATCTGGTTTTTCACGAGATTGCTGACAGTAGCGAGACTCGAGACGCAGGTTACTGGGTTTCCAGATGTGCCCGCCTGTCGGATGACATCAAGCGCATAGCTCTCAATCGTCTTGTGGACCGCGGTATTCTGGACCGGGTTGAGGACAAGTTCTTGTGGGTTTTCAGGTCCAGGCGCTATCCTCTTATCGACGGTAGGATGGAACGAGAAGTCAAGCTGAGAATCATGGACATCTTGTTGAGCGACCAGATCCCCGACCCTCGAGATGTTGTTATTGTCGGACTCGTAGATGCATGTGGACTGTTCAAGCATCTCTTGTCAGAAAGGGAGCAAAGACGTTGCCGCGAGAGGATCCTGCAAGTTCGGCAGATGGATCTGATAGGACGGGTAGTCAATGATTCTGTGCGAGAAATAGAAGCTTCACTGGCCTTGGCCTTGCATCCTCCATTCTGACCGAATTGAACCTCTGTCGGTCCGGGATGCGAAGTGGTTGCCACCATCGCTTTTCCGGTAGGTGGGGCTCACAACCTGAGTACCAGGAACTAGACAGCAATATGGAGATCAGGGAAGCCGTAGGTTCCCCGGGAATTCCACAGCTTGCAAAGGCGCTCCCGGCAGCTATCGACAATTTTGCCGCCCGATGCACACCTCCGCCTGTTGAACCTGGAAAGACATAGGCCCACCCTGGTGCGCAATATCATTTGTCAGGGCACTCCTGGTTCCCTTTGCGAACACTGTGCAAGGCATAAGTGCCTGTGGTAACCAATGCCGCTTGCTTCCGGATCTGGTAACGGCTGAGGCAATGTCCTCGGTCCGGACTGGCTTGAAGAGGATCGAAAAGGCTGTCCTGAGCTTGTCGGCTGTGTGGAACTGGCCGACCACTTCCGACCGGCAATTTCTGCTTGGCAGGCGCGCGGATTCAGCGCATTCCTGGCGGGGCTTTAACTGAAGAAAACCCGCACAGGAATCAGACGACGAACCTATGCTGCCTCCCGGAGTTTGCTAACGAGTATCGCGAAATCGTTCCACCATGTCGTTGGCGGCCGAGCGGACATGTATCGTTGCAGCCCCATAGGCCTCCTGCGCGTTGCCTGCAGCGACTGCAGAAATGATGGAGTCGTGCTCGGTGAGGAGCCTGTCGATGCGTCCAGAGTATCCAAAATTGATTCGTAGCTGAGCTAGGAGGCGCTGGTGCCGCTTCAGCAGCTTGTCTGCTTCCGTGTTGCCTCTAGAACCATTGATAATGGCATGGAAGCGCTGATTGGCCAAGTGTGTCGCGGTCGCATCCTCGTTGCCCCATGCATCGGCAATCTCCAACTGGGCTGCTCTCAACTTGTCGATGTCCTTGTTGGTTCTGCTTCGCGCAAAGTGGGAGGCCAGAAAACCCTCTAGTGCCTCTCGAATATCATATATGTTACGCAGCATCGTCTCATTGATGGCCCGAACACGGGCACCACGATTCGGTTGGATCTCGATTAATCCCTCGCCGCTAAGTTGGTTCAGTGCCTCGCGGATCGGAGCGCCACTGATCTGGTAGCGTTTTGTCAGAGTATGCAGCGTGAGCCTCTTGCCGGCGACGAGCTGACCGTTGATGATGTCAGTCCGGATTGCGTCGCGCACACGCTGATAGGCCGTGGACCCTAGGGGGTTCACTTCCAGATTGCTTGATTTCCCCATGACGTTTCCCCGAAGCTTACTCTTGCAAAGCGCTGTCAAATCGCTCCAAGATCGAGAAATCGACTATTCGGCCCCCTGCTACCAACATTAATGATACAATTCAACCTAAAGTGAAGAAATAACAGCCATATTCCTGCTTTTTGGAGAGCTAGTAATGTCTGTATCACGTCAATCTGGATGGCGACTAGCGAAAATTAACTTGGCACCGGTGTTGGCGGGGGTGGCAGGCACGATGCGGCTTGAATCCGCATCCCCGCACCGGTCTTGATGCGATTCAAGAGTCAAAGTGTGGTCGGTGAAAGATTTGGGAACAAACTGCGGGGAAAGAACCCGTCTCCATCCAGTCCCTTGAGCTCGACTTTGTAGTGCGCCGTGAAAGGCACGTTTATCTAGTGGGTGCAAATCCCGCGCAACAATTGTCGCTTCGGCTGGGTGCAGCCAGGGCGGTTTACGGAGGTAACGCGGTAGATTGAAGCACTCTGGTGGCAACGGGCTGCGTCAGGCAGCCTGGCAACCGTGGCAGGCCGCATGCGTGAACGCCGTGCAGGCCTCGAAAATGATAATGCGAGAGCCGACCCTGCTGTGATGAGGGGAAGGCCGATGGCGGATCGGGAAGCAAGCGACGGGCGCACCGGTTTCGTACGCGCCGGGGGAGTGGCGCTGGCCTGTGTGGAAGAGGATAGACGTCGCAACACGGGACGCCCTGTCTGGCGGTCTTGCACAGACCAGACCGGCACCCTGCGAGGGGCAGGGTGGCGGACAGGCTCGTAGTCCTGTGGAGGCCGGGTCATGCCGGTGGAGGGAAGGGGTCTGGTTTCGAGAGAGGGCAGGAGGGAGGCAAGGCATGGTCACTGGTCTTGACCTGACAGGGTCACAACGGGTTCGGAAACGCCAGACTGCTCTCCATGCGAGTGCTACGGCTGAGCCCGAGCGGCGTTGTCACGCCCTGATCGACAAGGTCTGGCGGCAGCTGGACTTTTTCAAGGAGGCCTATGACCGGGTGCGCCGCAATGGCGGCGTGTCGGGGGTTGACGGGAAGGGTTTCGCTGAATTTGAAGAGCGGGGCGTGGAGAGCTGGCTTGGGGCGCTGTCGTGCGGGCTTCGGGACAGGACCTATGTGCCGCGTGCGGTGCGTCGGGTTCTGATACCGAAGAAGCAACCCGGCCAGTTCCGGCCCTTTGGCATACCGTGCATTGGCGATCGGGTCGTCCAGACATCGGCTTTGTTGGTCATGGAGCCGATCTATGCAGCAGGTCTGCAAGCGGGGCAGTATGCGTATCGGCCGGGGCGCAGTGCGCTGGATGCGGTGAACCGTGTCCATCGCCTGTTGAACACGGGGCATAGGGAGGTTGTAGAAGGCGACTTGTCCAACACTTTCGGCGAGATACCGCATGCCGGGCTTATGAAGAGCGTGACCCGTCGTATAAGCGACGGGCGGCTGCCTGGATTGATCAAGGCGTGGCTGGAGATGCCGGTGGAGGAGGATGACGGCAAGGGCGGCCCGTGCCGCACGAACCGGGCTCGCAAGGAGCGGGAGGGAACCCCGCAAGGGTAAGCGGGCAAACTGGTACGTCATCGAGTCATTCCTAATCGTGAATACAGTGCTCGTCGACATCTTGCATAACTTTGTTAGAGACACAATAAGGGCTAGTTAACGTCCATATATTGTGGTTCTAGAGAATATTTCTGCTTGACACCTCTGCCCCTTCGTGCTAGAGAACGTCATGCTCAAGTTCGACAGTACATCACCGTATCCAGCCCCGTTCGGGCCGCTTTTCCAGCCCCGAAAAGCGCCATCGGGAGGTCGGTCATGACACCGAAACGGGCCCTCGAAAAGGCCCTGGCTGAACGGAATGCAGCACGAAAAGACGTCGCCTCTCTCACACAAGAAATTGCCTCTCTCAGGCGTCAGATAGAGTGGTTCAAGCGCCAGCTCTTCGGCGCCACATCCGAACGGCAGACGGTCAGGACGCCCGAGCAGGGACGCGACATGTTCGAGGCCGCCGGCGTCGAGTCCGGCGCCGAGACCGCCCCGTCATCCGATGATGACGCGCAGGATGACCCGTCGACTTGTGCCGGTCAGGCCGAGGAGAAGAAGAAACGCAAGCGCGGCAAGAAGAAGCGTGGCCCTGCCGTCAATGACAGCGGTCTGCGCTTTGATGCCGATGTTCCGGTCCAGGATGTGTATCTTGAACCGGAGGGTCTTGACGGCATTCCCGGGGACGAACTCGAGAAGGTCGGCGAGCATGTGGTCTGCAAGCTGGTCACCCGTCGCGAGACCTCGCACGTCGCCCGCTTCATCATGCCGATCTACAAGCGCCGCGAGACCAACGCCTTTCTCCCGGTTCCGACGCCCCCGTCGGTCTTCGAGAGCAGTTGCGTCGATGTCAGTTTCATCGCCCGAATGCTGATCGACAAGTTCATCTGGCATATGCCCCTCAATCGCCAGCACCGGCGTCTGTCTGCGGACGGCATTGAGGTCAGCCGCTCGAGCCTCAGGGGCTGGGTGCGACGTGCGATTGACCTTCTCTGTCCGCTGGCCGAGGCGCAGTGGCGCTCTGTCCTGGCGAGCGATGTCATCATGATGGACGAGACATATCTCCGGGCCGGCCGGATATCACGGGGCAAGATGCGCCGCGGCGTGTTGTGGCCGGTGCTGGGCGACCGGGGCGAGATTGTGTTTCATTACCGGCCCGATCGCCAGCACCATCATGTGGGGGGCATTCTGGGCGACTGGTCCGGGGTTTTGCACAGCGATGGCTATGGGGCTTATGCGGCCTGGTCGGAGGCGATGTCGGGACGGGTTGCGCATGCGTTGTGCTGGGCGCACACCCGTCGCAAGTTCGAGGGCTGCAAGGATCATGAGCCCGAGCATGCGGGGCGTGCTCTGGCGTTGATTGCCAAGATGTACCTGACCGAGCATGCGGGGCGTGCGGACGGCACATCGGGGGTTGCGTTGCTGGCTGCCCGTCATAAGCTGCTGGCGCCGGCGATGGCGGCCTTCTGGGAGTGGCATGGGACGATGCTGGCGCGTGACTGGTTGCCGAAGGATCCGTTCTACCAGGCTCTGTGTTATGCCGGAGAGCGGCGTGCCGGGCTTGAGGTGTGTCTGGGTCATGCCGGTGTTCGTCTGGATACCAACGAACTGGAGCGCCAGATCCGCCCCATAGCGACGGGTCGCAGGAACTGGCTGTTTGCCTGGAGCGAGGCCGGTGCCCGCGACATCGCCACCATCCAGTCCTTGCTTCTGACCTGTCAATTGCAGTGTGTTGATGTCTGGACCTGGCTGGTCGATGTCCTGCAGCGTGTGGCCCTGCATCCGGCCCGGCTGGTCGAGGAGTTGACGCCCCGCCGCTGGCCAGACGTGTTTGGTGCGGCGCCCTTGGGCTCGGTTGTCAGTCAGCGGCCCTTCGGCCGGCGTCTATACCCCGGACCCGGAACGGCCCTGTGCATCTCCCCGGGCCGGCATGGCGGCGCCGGGATAGCCCATTCCGATGTCACCTCTCAAGCGGTCATGGCGACAATCCTGACCACACGACACATCCCTGACCTGGCCTGAGGCGAGGCCGGCCGGCCCGGCGCCGTCAGGCGGCCCGGGCGTACCGTTTGCGTTGTCTTGACTTGATGATGTCGATGCCGTCGACCAGCGCCATGAGCCCGGTGGCCGAGGCCGGCTCGGCCGGATTGCTGGAGATGAGCCGGGTAAAGAGGCCGCTCTCCAGGCGCTTGGACCAGATCCAGTAGCCGCCCCGGTCGAAGGCGATGACCTTGAGCATGGTGCGGCGTCGATTGAGGAAGACATACCAGTCCCCCGAGATCGGGTTGCGGCCGAGGCGGTTGCGCACCAAGGCCGAAAGCCCGTCATAGGACAGGCGCATGTCGGCGGGTTCGGTGGCCAGCCAGATGCGGCCCCGGCCGGGAAAGCCGGACCCGATCATGACCGGCGCATCCGCAAGACAACATCGGGCCCGAGCGTGAGCTCGATCTCCCAGTGCGGCTGTGCAGCTGGTCCGAGATTGACAAAGGGCGGCGTGACCGGGGCGGCGGCCGTGTGGCTGCCGGTGTCTTTGCGGAAGCGCTGGCACCATCTCCGGAACGTGCTGTAGCGGAGACCCTGTGTGTCGCAAAAGTCCCGGCGTGTCAGCTCCGATGATTGCCAGGTGTCATAGATGTCCCGCCACTGATCACGGCTCCGCACAGGAGCGCGCTGTGGGGTGGGTGGTGATTGTGAAATGCCGTTCTCCATGGGCCTTGTCTCCATCTGTTGTCACGGGATTGACCGAATTCAGATGATCGGAGAACAGATGCTGATCGTCAACAGCTAATCGGGACGTACCAGTTTGCCCGCTTACCCGCAAGGGGCACCGATTTTGCCCCTTTTCAGCAACATCACTATGCGTCGTTTTATACTGGGTTGGCGAGCGCTGGGCCATGCCCGGCGCTATAGTGCGGAGATTGTGAACTCTGGGGATGATTTCTGCATAGTGGGCTGTGCGCCGTCGGCGGAGGTGCTGGCGGCGGCGCAACGGCTGATGGTCAAACTGAAGCTGGCGATCAATCCGCACAAGACGCGAGGCCTGCGGTGTCCCGAGGAATCCTTTATGTTTCCGGGTTACCGCATGGGGCGCAATTATCGTCCTAACGGCAGCGGGCCCGCTATTGGCACCCGGCCGGGCAAGGCGAGCGTCCAGGGCTTCTCTGCAGTCGGATCAGTGAGCAGACGCATCGGCGTCAAGTGGGGCAGGATGCTGAAGAGATGGTGGAGCGGCTGAACCGGATGTTGTCCGGCTGGCCGCAGTATTTCTGTCCTGGTCAGGTCAGTCCATCCTGCAGGGCAATGGATGCGCATGCCGCCGGGCGGCTGCGACGGTGGCTGTGTTGCAAGCACAAGGTTCGTACGGGGACGTATGTGTGCTTTTCAGATCAATGGCTGTGGGCGGCCTACGGTTTGCTGCGCCTTGTGCCGAAGACGAAGACGCTGCCGGGAGCGGGCGCGTGTTCTGGTCGGCAAGCCGGATGCGGGAGAACTGCACGTCCGGTTTGATGCAGAGCGTTGGAGCTGAGCCAGTTGAGTCTGCAGCAATATTCCGGTTTGTTGCCCGCCCTGTGGTTGCAACAGGAGATTCGTCTTCGGTTTATTCGACGGTAACCGACTTGGCCAGATTCCTTGGCATGTCGACATCCGTACCCTTCACGACCGCCGCGTGGTAGGCGAGAAGCTGCAAGGCTACAGTGTAGGGGATAGGTGCAAATTCTGGATCCATTGATGGCAACGTGATGGTTTTCCAGGCCTGGTCGCCTGCAGCCCGTGTTCCCTGTCTGTCAGTTAGCAAGACGATGGGACCGTGACGTGCCCTGATTTCCTCCATGTTCGAAATTGTCTTGGCAAAGAGCTTTCCCGAAGGCGCCAGTACTACGGTCGGGAAACGCCTGTCGATCAGTGCTATGGGGCCGTGTTTCAATTCGCCAGACGCCAGTCCTTCCGAGTGGATATAGCTGATCTCCTTAAGTTTGAGTGCGCCTTCCATGGCAGTGGGATACATCAGGCCTCGGCCTATGAAGAGTGCGTTGGCGTGTTCTGCAAGGCCTTCTGCGGCGTCCCTGATGTCTTGCTCAAGGTCGAGTACCGTGTTCACAATTCCCGGAACCCGAGACAATTCCTTTACCAGCCGCTGCCGTTCCTGTGGGGGAAGATGGCCAGTATGCTCTCCGGCCCGAATGGCGAGACTGGCAAGTATGATCAGTTGGCAAGTGAGCGCCTTGGTTGAAGCAACGCTAATCTCGGGCCCGGCATGGATGGCGATCGGTAACGAGCATTCACGCGCCATGGTGCTTGCCAAATTGTTGAGTATGGCCGTTGTGCGACCACCACGCTTCCCCACATACCTAAGCGCAGCCAACGTGTCTGCGGTCTCTCCGGACTGACTAATGAAGATGTGCTGGTCTGTATCGCATAGCCGCGTGCGTCGATAGCGGAATTCTGAAGCAATCTCAGCCCGAGTGTGGATCCCTGACATCGCTTCGAACCAGTAGCTGGAAATGGCTCCGGCATAACTGGCGCTGCCGCAGCCCAGGATGGAAATATGGCCGGTTGAACCAAATTCAGGCAGGACCGTTTCACTCCTGGGATCCTCTTCATAGCAGGCAACTGACTCAATTGCCCTTGTCAATGCGCGTGGTTGCTCGTGGATTTCTTTCAGCAGGTGATGCTTGTAGCCGCCTTTGCTAACCAGTTCCGAGCTCACACTGAGATTTGAAGTGCTCCGTTGAACCGGCCTCCTTCTGGAGTCTCGTATCCTGGCTCCCTGGCGGGTCACAACAGCTGAATCGCCCTCGTCAAGGAATGTGATGCGCGACACCTGGCCAGCCATTCCAATTGCGTCGGAAGCAAGAAACATGAACTCCTCACTATGCCCGATGGCAAGCGGAGATCCGCTTCGTGTCGCTACGATCAGGTCATCTTGTCCGGAAAACAAGAAACACACGGCGTATTGCCCGTGCAGACGGTCGATTGTCCGGTCGGTGGCCTCGACCGGATCATATCCCCTGTCAAGTTGTTCCTGGCACAGGACAGCTATCGTTTCAGTGTCGGTTTCACTGCGGAACTCATGGCCTCCGGCAGTAAGCCAGGATCGCAATTCCTTGTGGTTTTCAATGATTCCATTGTGGACCACCGCAACGTCCCTGGTGACATGGGGATGCGCATTTCGCTCGCTGGTGTCACCATGTGTTGCCCACCGCGTATGGGCGATCCCTGACAGACCCCGGATAGGTCGACGGACGAGCAGGTCGGAAAGACTTGACAGTTTCCCGGCGGCGCGTCGGTACAACAATTGGCCCTTGTGAATAGTCGCTATGCCGGCGCTGTCGTAGCCGCGATATTCCAGTCTCCTGAGGGCTTCCAACAAGATGGGTGCAGCCTCGTTGCTCCCCAGATACCCGACTATTCCACACAAGTTACTGTTCCTTTACTCACTGTTGTCGCCGCGGCCCGGGAGGCGCCTTGCATAGCCAGGTTTGTTCGATTGTCGGCCTCTTGCTATGGAAAGGGTGTGGTCCGGAACGTCGTCGGTTATCACCGATCCAGCAGCAGTTATTGCTCCGTGCCCGATGCGCAATGGTGCTACAAGCATGGTGCCCGAGCCAATAAACGCGTTTTCTCCAATCACAGTGCGGTGCTTTCTGCGACCGTCATAATTGCAGACCACCGAGCCGGCACCAACATTGGTGTTACTGCCAACCTTCGTATCCCCGACATAGGTCAGATGTTGAATTCTTGCACCCTCTCCAATCTCGGATGCCTTGATTTCGACGAAATTGCCTATTTTCGACCCGCGGCCAATTATGGTTTCCGGCCTTATCCTTGCATAGGGACCAACTATCGCACCTTCGTCGACCCAGCATCCTTCCAGGTGAGAAAATGCCCGAATACACGCGTTCCGTTCAATTCTTACCGAGCGCCCGAATACGACATTGGGTTCAACCCTGACGCCGGCGGCCAGGAATGTGTCAAGGCTGAAGAAAACGGTTTCGGGTGCCGTGAGTATGGCGCCGGCAGCAATTGCCCTGCGACGGGCCTGCCTTTGAAACAGCGCTTCAGCCTGGACCAGTTCCGCTAGCGAATTGACTCCGACAGCTTCTTCCTCGTCGCACCACACGGCAACCGAGCGGATGCCGCGTGCTCTCCCAATGCCGACGATATCAGTCAGGTAGTACTCGCGACTGGCATTATCAGTTGAAACGTACGGCAAGAGTTTTCGCAGAATTGCGCCACTCGCACACAATATTCCGCTGTTGCAATGGCTAATCCGAAGTTCTGCAGGCGTTGCATCTTTGAATTCCACGATCCGATTCAGTGTTCGGTCTTCGTCGATCACCAGTCGACCGTAGTGGCTCGCTGTAGTGGCCTCAAAACCAAGGACGGCAATTCCGGAAGCCTTGCGGGCGGTTTCCAGCAGCTTCTCAACGGTCTTGGAAGTTAGAAATGGCGTGTCTCCGTAAAGCACCAAGACCTGCCCGTCAAAATCTGAAAGTTCTCGAATTGCGATGCCGACGGCGTGGGCCGTGCCAAGGCGCCGAGACTGCTCGACAATCCGATAGCCGATGCCAGATTCATCGAAGGATTGACGCACAAGACTGGACTGGTAACCCACGACCGCGATTCGGAAAGAGTCATCCAGGTTGGATACTGCTTCAACCACGTGCAGGTAAAGCGGCACGCCTCCGAGAGGCATGAGCACTTTGGGCACACCGGAGCCCATGCGAGTTCCTTCGCCTGCGGCCAGCAGAACAATCGCGGTCTTCAACTTGACACCTTTATTCAGGAACAGTCATCGCCAGGGTAATTGCCCAATACACTGCATAGCACAATGCGTTTTCGCTTGAATAAAGTGGAGGCATCTTGGCAAGTGCGTTTACAGCGGGGATTTACCAATTACGGAATGACTTTTGCAATATTGGTCAACCGCGCCAGGACGCTCCCGTAACCGCACACCAACCGGCGCGTCCACCGGAGTGCAGCTCAGGAGACCGAAATGTTGCAGATTGTTGCATGCGGAGTCTGTCCGGGTTGCTTGAAGGACCTGGAATCCCGCCCCCCAGAATGCGGTGCAGATGTGATGGAAGCAGAACACCGATGTTCCTGGCGATGCCTGAACGAGCCGCGTAACTGCTAACTTCAGGCATGCAAGACATACAGGCCAAGCGGCCATGGTGGCCGATATTATCCGCCAATCGAATTCTTGGCCATTCTCTAGAGGAAATTTCTGTTGTGCCCGGTTCCTTTTCTCTTGGCCACGGCTGCCTCCAGCCCGACTGGTCTCTGACCGATCCCTGAAGAAGTGCGGGGTCGACATATAGCGACGTGCCAACGGCCTGAATGCAAGGTAGCATTCTCGGATTCTGGCTACATACACAATCGGCACACCGCAGGAGCGGTGCACCTATACCCGGTTGGCCGGGAAGAGTTTAGTCAGGCAACTGAGATTCCCGGCCGCGTCTGGACCGAGAACACAACCTCAAGCTCTTATGCTTGTGGCTAGCAGACTGTGAACTTCTAGAAGTTCACAGTCTGTTCGAGGGTCACGGGAGATCCTCCCGTGGCCCTCCGTGCAAATTCAGGTGATAGTGTGAGATGACAGTGGTTGTCCTGCCTTCTCGAAATACTCCCGAGTAGTCTTGAACACCATCGGAGCGAGTAGCAACAGCCCGATGAGGTTTGGAACAGCCATCAGTCCATTCAAGGTGTCCGACAAATTCCAGACCAGGTCTACTTTGACATTCGCAAATGATAGCGCCGCCAGTACCCACAATCCGCGGTATATGACCAAGCTCTTTTCCTTGAAAATATACTGCCAGCACCGCTCGCCATAGTATGACCAGCCGAGAATAGTTGTGAAGGCAAACACTACCAGAGCAATTGTGACGATGTACTGTCCACCAGGAATCGAGACTTCGAAGCCTTTCGAGGTTAGAACTGCTCCGGTCAAACCGCCGCCATCTGCGCCCGTCATCAACCAGGCGCCCGATGTAAGGATTACAAGTGCGGTCATCGTGCACACAACGAGCGTGTCGATGAACGTTCCAAGCATGGCTATGATTCCCTGACGCACCGGACTGTTGGTTTGTGCCGCGGCGTGGGCGATAGCCGCTGACCCCAGTCCCGACTCGTTGGAGAACACACCTCGTGCGACTCCGAAGCGGATTGCTGCGGCCACCGCTGCGCCTGCAAAACCGCCGGCTGCTGCGGCTGGCGTAAACGCGTGGGTGAAGATGAGAGCGAAAGCGCTCGGAATCTTTGTGAAGTTAAGAAGAATGATGATGATCGCTGCGCCGAGATAGAGGACGATCATGGCCGGAACCAGTTTCCCCGCAACCTCGCCAATACGCTGGATACCACCGATAATCACGATGCCAACCAGAACGGCAACGACAACACCGGTCAGCCAGCCAGGAACACCGAAACTGTTTCCGAGAGCCGCGGCCATTGAGTTGACCTGGACTGCATTCCCAATACCGAAGGCTGCGATGGCGCCAAAAACTGCGAATAGAATTCCCAGCCACTTGCCGAGTTCGGGGGCAAATTCGCCCACCCCGTTGCGCAAGTAATACATCGGTCCGCCAACATACTTTCCATTCGCGTCAACTTCTCGATAGGTGACAGCGCAGACGGCTTCGGCATACTTGGTGGCCATGCCGAACAGAGCGATTACCCACATATAGAAAATAGCTCCGGGACCGCCCAGAGCGATTGCTGTAGCAACCCCTGCAATGTTTCCAGTGCCGACCGTGGCCGAAAGCGCAGTCATCAGCGCGTTGAACGGCTTGACCTCACCCTCTCCAACCGCCTCACTCTTGTCGAATAGAAGACGGAAACCGTAGCCAACCTTGCGCCAAGGCATGAACACAAGGCCAAGTGTCAAGAGCACGCCGGTAACACCCAGCATGCCGAGCATCGGTGGGCCCCAAGCGAAGGCATTCACCGAATTGATAAAAGTATTGAGACTGTCCATTTCCACCCCTTTTCCGTGCTATAGGCAAGCATCGACTGGGGGTCTGACACGCGAATGCGGATAATGACATGATACCGTCGCAAATACAAATAGAAGCCCGTTTCAGGGGATTGTTTCACGCATGGCGACAAGAATGCGGTGCCTTTATCCGATCTGGCCTGATTCGGACCTGTTCAACGGCCCGTTTCGGGCAGTTTTCCACCGCCAGCTGACAGTTTCTGCCAGTGGCACAAAAACTGTCACATAGGGCTCGACAAATGGTCATAAAATCGGGAGTCCGCCAAGCCACATCAGTAACCAGGTGGCGAAGTGAATTGACGCCATGACCTGGCAAGGACGTACTGCCGATGACCAAGTTAAGGCAGCTTATGGCCGAGCTGTGCAACATCCTCGACAGGCTGCCACCCGACAACGCCGAGGCTGGCAGGCACGGCCAGCGGGTCCTGTTGAAGGATGTCGTCGAGAGTGTGGATGACCATGCCCCGCGTATTCAGGACGCGGGCAGGATCTGGCGCCGTGCATCGATCTCGCCGAAGACGGTGATCACGACGCTGGGCGAGGACTGGCAAGCGATTGAGGCGGACGAGGCGGCCTGCGGAATGGTGTCGTTTTACAATCCGAAGACGTATGCAGAGGCGCCGCCGCATGGAATTGAAGGCACCGAACGGGGTGGGGAAGGTGATTCCGGGCGCTTTGCCACCTGCGACAGCGGGCCACGACGGCGGCGATGCTGTGGCTGTGCGCCAATGAGCCAGAATTGCAGAACATCCTGTAACCACTTGCCACCCTCAAGGCACCTTCCACAGCGCATTCGTAAAGTTATTTCCGCAACCCCTCGCCCCCCCGCCGGGCTGAACCAGTAGCGGAGCAGGCCGCGGCGGCGTCGCGTTGAAGTCCGGCAGACGCCGGCAGTGAATTGCGCCATTGGTTTGGGCGGGAGACGGGCTTGTTAACCCTGATTACAGTATCTTCCGGCATTTCCCTCGCTTGTTCAACCCACTGCAACAACATGCATAATCTTCTCGATTGGGTCTGGCGCGTGCTGGCAGGCGCCGTCTTAGGAAGTGATCCTGAAAGCAGTTCGTGCTCGCTTCTGTCATGAAGGCGCGGCAACGGCCAATGAGGCACCATGGCAACCTTGGTAATGAGCACCCTAATCCAGGCTACCAATATGACCACGGGTTGCGCGACTTCTGGAATGAATGTCTATGCTCAGAGAGGTGTCCGATTGTGACCTGTCCAACTCTTTCGGCAAGAAGCCAGCAAATCCCGCCAACATTTGTGCCTGGGCGGGGACTGGCCAAGGCTGCCCGAGAGAATTGAACCCGGTCTGTACATCGGCGTCATATCCGAGACCGCAATTGCAGTATAGTCCGATACCTGAAAGTGCTGAAATATGTGTAAATCTCGGATGTGGCGAGTGATTTCCCAAAATGAAGGGATACAGTCTGTCAAGTTGTCTGGAGGTTCAGTTTCTCGTGTCAGGGCGGCTGAGCGCAAGTGAAACCGGGCACTTGTTCCAGCACCAGTCGGTAATTTGTTGCGGGTAAGGCATCGTCCGATGGGAGACTTGTCGGCCATCAACCGGTGTATGTGGGATCAGGGTTGATAACCGATTGATCCTCCGGCATGAGCAACCAGCCCCGCAATACCAGGTGTCACCACCAGGGATTTCTGAGTTTGCCGATGGACCCGCAATAGTGGTTAACCCCGATTCTGGATAAGGGGGGTCGATTCTTGGGTAGGAGGGATTCCCTTTCCCCATAAAGTCTGATTCTATGGGTTGTTGTTGAACTCAATCCAGAGGATCCCTCCCATGAACACATCTACCATAGCGCTCTTCTGCTGTCTCTACGATTTTGGCTGCGTCTACGAGGCATGGGAAAGACATCGCCTCGTCCCCACCACACGAAAACGCATCCGCAAGACCAAGCTCACACTGGGCGAGATGATGTTCATCATGACCCTGTTCCACCTGTCGCCCTACCGCAACTTCAAACGCTTCTGGCTTCATGCCATAGAGGGCTATTACCGCGACTGCTTCGGCGACCTCCCCTCCTATGGACGCTTTGTAGCCCTGATGCCAAGATTGCTGCCGCCCTACATGCTGCTGCTCCACCACCTGTGCCAAGGCAGCGAAAAGACCGGCCTGTATATCATCGACAGCACCAGGCTAGCGGTCTGCCACAACGCCCGCAGCTCGCGTCATCGGGTGTTCAAGGGGCTTGCCGCCCGTGGGCGAACCGCAATGGGGTGGTTCTACGGCTTCAAGATGCATGTGGTCATCAACAGCAAGGGCCAGTTGATGGCTGTGCAGTTCTCACCCGGCAATACCGATGACCGGGTGCCGCTGGAGGCACTGACGGTCGGGCTCCAGGGCAAGATCCTTGGTGACAAGGGCTATATCTCCAAGGCGCGCTTCGACCGGCTGTGGCGACGCGGGTTGCAGTTGCTGACTCGTATTCGCATCAATATGCGCAATTATCTCATGCCCATTGCCGACAAGATGCTGCTGCGCCAACGCTTCACCATCGAGACCCTGTTCGGCACATTGAAGCGAGATATGGAACTTGAGCATACAAGGCACCGTTCAGTCGACAATGCCTTTCTCCACATCCTGTCCTGCCTGGTCGCCTACACGCTGGGCAAGCCAGGCATCGCCATGAAGACGACCGGTCTCTCCACTCCACAATCGCCAGCACAGCCGACACCTCCGAGTGGGCCATGCCATGCCACCTGCGCTGTCCAGTCTGGTCACCTGCAGTTTGCACAAACCGGGCATCAAGGTGAAAAATAGACCCGCTTATCCATAATTCGGGTTGGTTAGTCTCCGCGCTTCATCCGGCCATCAGCCCATCGCAGAATTCACGTTTGCAAGATCAACAATTGACCTATATTGACCTTCGGCTATTGCGTAGTATGCCGTCGGCAGGCGGTTTAATCTCAGCTATTGATCTCTCAACTATTAACTAAGGGGAAAAAATGAAGAAGTTCTTTACAGCCGTCGTGGTGGCGGCAGGTTTGGTGGCATCACCAGTGCTTGCAGCCGACATAATCGTTGTATCTCACGGCCAGGCCAACGATGCTTTCTGGTCAGTTGTCAAGAACGGTGTTGACAAGGCTGCCGAACACACCGGCGCCAACGTGTCTTACCGCGCTCCTGAAACCTTCGATATGGTAGCAATGAGCCAGCTTATTGATGCTGCGGTCAACCAGGAACCGGATGGATTGGTCGTTTCAATTCCTGACGCGGACGCTCTTGGACCATCAATTGAAAAGGCGGTTGCAGCAGGAATTGCCGTTATTTCAATGAATTCCGGCTCCGATGTTGCCAAGGAACTTGGAGCTCTCCTCCATGTCGGACAGGATGAGTTTGATGCCGGTTTCGCGGCTGGCGAAGCACTCGCCGAAATGGGCGGCATGAAGGGCCTTTGTGTCAACCATGAAGTTGGTAATGTCGCGCTGGACCTGCGGTGTGCCGGTTTTGCGGAAGGATTTGGGGGTGATGTTACCATTCTTCCCACGTCCAATGACCCCGCTGAAGTTCAGGCTAAAGTGCGGGCCTCTTTGGACTCGGATCCCGACATCGACACAGTCATGGCCCTTGGTGCAAGTTCATCAGGCGAGCACTGCCTGGCAGCAGTGATGGCATCAGGTCGCGCTGACGAAGTCAATGTAGCAACTTTTGACCTGTCAGCTAGCTTCCTTGACTCGATTGCGGCAGGCGATGCAGCTTTTGCGATTGATCAGCAGCAGTTTCTGCAGGGCTACCTTCCTGTAGTGTTCCTGGCGCTCCACGCTGACTACGGCCTTGTGCCCGGTGGCGACGTGCCCTCGGGTCCGAATCTCGTCACCCAAGACAAGGCGGCTCAGGTCGTAGAGCTTTCAGCACAAGGCATCCGCTGACCACACTCTAACGAGACTTGCAGGGCGCTTTGGGGCGCCCTGCTTCCATCCGAAGTAGTCACGTGGTGAAATTATGACTCAAAATCCAGCACCCGGTGACGAACGACTCAAGGAAATCTCTTTCATGGCCCGGCTGATGAAGAGGCCGGAGCTTGGAGCATTCGCTGGAGTCGTGCTCGTCACCATCTTTTTTGGAATCACTGCGGATTCGTCAATGTTTACATTGGCCGGATTCATGAACTTTATGTCTCCTGCTGCGCAGTTGGGAATACTGGCAATTGGTGCCGCGCTGCTTATGATCGGCGGTGAATTTGACCTTTCGGTGGGGTCAATGATCGCTTTTTCCGGACTGTTCTTCGGCGCGTGCGTAGTAACGCTTGGTATCCCGCTGATAATCTCCATTCCTGCGACGTTCGTATTCGCGGCAGCCGTGGGTTCCATTAACGGGCAGATCGTCCTCCGGACAGGGCTGCCGTCATTCATAGTAACTCTGGCCTTTCTGTTTATTCTTCGTGGCCTCTCGCTGGTTGGTCTCAAATGGGCGACAGGCGGGTCCACGCAGCTTCGAGGTGTCCGCGACGCCGTCGAAGGAAGTTTCCTTGCATCCGTTTTCAGCGGTGATGCGTTCCCTGGCCTTTTCTTCTGGTTGGCCGAAAGGGACCTGATCGCGACGTTCAAGAACGGATCGCCGAAAGTAACGGGAATTCCAGTCGAAATCATATGGTTCGTCCTGATAGCCCTTGCAGCGACCTACGTGCTTTTGCGAACACCGGTCGGCAACTGGATCTTCGCTTCTGGCGGAGATGCTGACGCAGCTTCCAACTCTGGTGTGCCTGTGCGCAAGGTCAAACTTAGCCTCTTCATGCTCACAGCTTGCTGTGCCGCTCTGGTGGCCATCATAACAGTCCTAGACTCCGGGTCGACCGACGCCCGCCGTGGTTTCCAGAAGGAATTCGAAGCCATTATTGCCGCGGTAATTGGTGGTTGCCTGCTTACAGGTGGTTACGGTTCGGCAATCGGAGCATTTTTCGGGGCTATCATTTTTGGTATGGTGTTGATTGGCCTCACCTACACCCAGATCGACCAAGACTGGTATCTGGTGTTTCTTGGTGGAATGCTGCTCATAGCAGTTCTGTTCAACAACATGATCCGCAAGCGCGTAACCGGGGAGCGTTAAGGTGGCAAATGAAATCGTAAATATGGAGAACATTGAAAAGCACTTCGGCAATGTCATCGCATTGGCGGGTGTATCGTTCAATGTTCGTAGCGGTGAATGTCATTGCTTGCTCGGTGACAATGGCGCCGGCAAGTCGACGTTCATCAAGACAATGGCGGGGGTTCATCAACCGACACGCGGGCGAATGTTTATCGAAGGCACGGAAACCGTGTTCGATAGTCCACGGGAGGCCATGAATGCTGGCATTGCAACCGTCTATCAGGACCTGGCGATGATTCCGCTGATGTCGGTAACCCGCAATTTCTTCATGGGAAGGGAACCGGCCAAGGGCAAGGGCGTGTTCAAGCGCTACGATACCAAGTTCGCGGCCGAAACCGCGATGAAGGAAATGCGGAAAATGGGCATCAACCTTCGGGAACCGGATCAGGCGGTCGGCACCTTGTCGGGTGGTGAGCGCCAAACCGTTGCAATCGCCCGTGCGGTCTATTTCGGCGCCAAAGTGCTTATTCTGGACGAACCAACCTCGGCACTGGGCGTTCGGCAAACTGCCAATGTGTTAAAGACGGTCGACGGCGTCCGCAAACAGGGGATTGGTGTCGTGCTGATCACTCACAATGTCCGCCATGCGCTGGCCGTGGGCGACCGCTTTACCGTTCTCAACAGGGGCAAGACTCTTGGCACTGCCAATCGAGGCGAGATTACTCTTGAGGAGTTGCAGGACCTCATGGCTGGTGGGCAGGAAATGGCCTCTCTGGCGGACTCGCTGGGCGGTACCGTCTGACAGCTATCTGCATGGCCGTGGCCACTGGCTCGTCCGGTGGCTTCTGAGCGATTTGAAAGATCGGGCGACCGGCCTAGAAGCCGGTCGCTACGCCGTTTCTTCACCTGTGTTAGCATGGGGTTGTTCGAGCCGTTTGCGTGAGCTGCCAAGCCTTGGCAGGCCTTTGCAAGGACCACTGAAGCAGATGTGTCTGTGCAATTGGTCGCAAGGGGATTCAACTGGATTGCTCAATCTGCATGTGGAGGGAGGGTAGCGTCCTCAGTGTGCTAACACTCCACGTATATCGATTCAGACGCTGGCCGGATGGAAAGAGTTGCCAATTTAGTCCAGGAGGCAAGCTGGTTCCAGCAACTGCGTCAGTCTGTAAACTCCCGTTTCCCAGTTTACTCTTTGCCAGGCAGTTCCAATGCGGATCTACCTTATGTGGAGGCGTATGTCAGAAACGGGCCAGCATTGCCTGACCTGTTCCCGGCGGTAAGAAAGTTACGTGCAAAGCTGGACAGGAGAGTTTGACTTGTTCGATCTGTCTCACCCGTTTTTTGATCCGCTATGGCGCCGGGTTGCCCTTACCGCGGTGCTGTTCCTATGGGCCATGTTTGAATTCTACACCGCCTCAATTATTTGGGGAATTATGTTTGGAGCGCTCGGTTGCTGGTGTGCCTGGTCGTTTTTTGTTGGGTACCGCAACGCAGAAAAGCGGGATGGAGGCGCGGAGCACTAATGAATTGTATCAAGAGCCTCTTTCAAAACTATTGAGTTCAATGTTGTTGTAGCATCATGATGACTGAAGTTGCATTGAATTCTATGGTCTCAGGCCAGAGACGAACGATTTTCGCATTTTGAAGGCGGATTTGCCGATTTGGAACAGGAATGTCCTGCCAAGGAGACACGCCTGACCGCACCGTCCTCGAAAAAGAGGACAGTGGCCGATCAGCCTGGTGGCCGCTGTCCGGTCAGGGGGGGGGTCTTGCAGGTTAGTCGGGCGCTGCCAGTCGCATCAGTCGCTCGGCGGTCATGGCCAGGACGCCGAACATCAGGTGACAGAACACCTTGGCATGCCCCTGGACCCTGATAAAGCGGCCACCGTAATTGTCCTTCAACTGTCCGTTGACACGCTCGACTGTCGAACGAACTTTGTAACGCTCGGCGGCCGGGTCGGTATGGCCGATACAGCGCCTGGCAAGGGCTTCAGTCTTGCGGTGCGCTTTCAACGCCTTGTTGTTGCGTGGATTGACATCAATGATCGGGACATGGCCCAATGACCGGCTGTGCTCGGCGATGTCCTTGCTGTCATAGGCGGCGTCCATCAATTCATAGAGATGATCAATGCGCTTGCCGCTCATCACTGACAGTGGAATGGCCGCCTGGCTGTCATGCATCGAGGCCGAGGTCAGAATGCAGCTGATCGGCACCTCGCCGTCTGCCGCATCGATATGAAGCTTGTAACCCTTCCAGCTTTCGGAAAACCCCTTGGAGTTCTTCTTCTTGCCAACATCGCAATGCACCGGCAAATCGGCCAGCATGGTGTCAAGATCCGAAACACGTTGCTTTTGCAGTCGGGTCGGTGCCTTGATGACCTCCTCGCCCTTGCGCGGCCGACCAGGCTTGCGTTTGGGCTTGACCGCCTTCCTGGCACTGGCCTTCACCGTCTTCGACGTCTCACGCCCCTTGATCGCCGTCGCATCCCGAGAGATGTGACCGACACAGGTGTCCGCATAGGCCACCTTGATCAAGGCCTCATGGATGCGTTCCGGAATGCGGTGCTCGGCAAACGCCGCAAAGCTACGGGAAAAGGTGGCCTCGCTCGGGATCTGCCTGACCGTCTCCCAGCCACACAGGCGGCGCAACACAGGGTCATTCTGGACCCGGTCGATCAGGGCTCGCGTCGTCGAAAGATTATACACCGCCTTGGCAATGAAGGCGCGGGCAATGGCGGTACGGCTCTGTTGCGGACGGCCGGGGCTGTGGCGGGAGTTGCAGTGGACAAAAGCCTCTGGCGGGGCAAGATCAATCACCGCGATCATACGGCGATGGTTCTTGTTCAGCGGGCCAAGCGTCTCGGCGAGCGAAGGACAGAGAACGTCTTGAAATCGGTGCCAACACGTTGTAAGTTCTGCACTCAATGGCATGGGATCGTTTCCTCCGTATTCGGTTCGTAGAACATACTGTTATACAGGAGCAGCGATTCCTTGCCTAGGCCTGATCGGCAAAAAGTGCTGATAATCGGGCAAAAACCCCCGGTTCATAAGAGTTTTGCAAGAGGCTCTCAAGCCCCGCGTTTGTTCCGGAAAGCAGAATGCCCTCCTTGGAAGGTCGGTTGAGCGCAAAACAAGGATACAAGGTGGGATCAGACATTTCAGCACAGGGTTAGAGTATTCGTAAACAGGATCGTGACTTACTTAAGGGCTTGCGTTCGTTCAGTAGCATTTAGTGAGTTAGTGACTCCGCATTGTGTACGTCAAGCTTCATCTCTCAGAGATTTGCATCCCTGGCGCGAGTACAGGCCAAATGCATCCTCATGAATGGCGTCGAAAGACACTGACTTCTGACTGTGAACAATTGAGCCATTGCATGAATTTCTGAACCAGAATTACTCACTTTGCTATGTGCTGCTCCCTGCCCATTGCTTAACTCGCCACTAAACAATCCGTCTTGAGGCTGCTATTGCGGCCGCATGACACAGGGACTTTCGATTCGCCAGACCTTGTTTTCCGCCCACGGACGCGGGGTTCTGGCCACCTTGCCAACCGCCGAGCACTTCGCCGGCCGCATGGCCATGGCCCGCCATGTATGCCAGCAATTCGGCTTTGTCGACGACACCGGCAAGCTGCGCCTGTCGAGCTGCATGGCCGCTCTGCAGGAACTGGAGACCACCGGGGCCATCCGTCTGCCGCCGGCCGGGCGTACCACAGGCATCACCCGGCGGCCACGGATGACCGCCGCTCCAATACCGGCCCCGGTGGCGGTTCCCGAACGCGCCGATCTGGTGCACAACCTGCACCTGGAGCCGGTGACCGACCGGGCCCGGGCCCGTCTCCTGGCGCGTCTCATGCATGACGAGCATCCGCAGGGGGCGGTGCAGCATGCCGGCCGGCAACTGCGCTATCTGATCGGCTCTGATCACGGCTGGCTGGGGGGCTTTGTGTTTGCCAGTCCGGCCCTGAGGCTGCGGGCCCGCGAGCGCTGGCTGGGCTGGACTGAAGCCGAGCGGAAGGCTTCCTTGAGCCGCGTGGTGGGCATGTCCCGCTTTCTGATCCGCAAGGGCGTGGCGTGTGGCAATCTGGCCTCGCGTGCCCTGGGGTTGTGCAGGCGTCGCCTGGCGACCGATTTCGAGGCCCGCTACAAGGTGCGTCCGCTGCTAGTGGAGACTTTCTGTGCGGCGGGCCATGACGGCACCAGCCTGCGGGCTGCGGGCTGGGTCTATGTCGGCGACAGCACGGGCCGCGGCCGGCATGCGAAGACCGGTCAGCGGGTGGGCAGGAAGATGATCTTCATGCGCCCGTTGAGCACCACTTGGCGGCGTGAGCTGGGGCTCTGCGGCCGTGGCGGCGAGCTGCCGCCGTGGCGGTCATTGACGCTGTCGCCGGGTGAGGGGCTTGACATGTCGGTGTGGGCGGCCAATGAGTTCGGCGAGGCGCCGTTGCACGGCGCCGTGGTCAAGCGTCTTGTCAGGAGTGTGCGTATCTGGTCGATGGCACCGGCGAAGACGTTTTTTTCGGCAGCGTGCGGGGATGGAGCGGCAGTGTCAGGTTATTACCGGATGATAGAGTATCCCGACGATTCGGCGCTGACGCCGGAGGCGATGCTGGCGACGCACCGGGAGCGGACGCGGCGTCGCATGCGGGGCAGCAGGACGGTGCTGTGCATACAGGACGGGACAGATATCAATAACAGGGCTTCGGCGGGGACGCTGGGCATACACATGCACACGACGCTGGCGGTCAATGATGAGGGGATACCGCTGGGCATCCCGCGCATCGAGTTCGACTGTGGGTCGGTCGGGGGCGACCGCGACAGGCCGCCCGAGGAGCGCAAGACGGGACGTTGGTTGCGTGGCTATCGGGACACCTGCGAGCTGGCGTCGGACCTGAAGAAGGTGCGGGTCATAGCGGTGATGGACCGCGAGGGGGACAGTGCGGCGGTGTTTGCCGAGCATGGCCGTCGGGGCGGCAGTGCGTTGCTGGTCCGGGCCCGTCACGACCGGGTTCTTGGCGATGGTCGGAAGCTGTTTGCGACGGTTGGTGCGGTGCCGTCATGCGGCGAGATTGAGGTCTGTGTTGACCGGGCCTCGAAGCGGCGTTCGGCGCGAGGTCAGAAGGCCTTTGCGGGTCGCGAGGCACGTCGTGCTGTAGTCGAGTTGCGGTGGTGTGAAGTCGAGATTCCTGTACCGGTGCGGGAGCGTCGTCATCTGGGCCGGGAGCCGTTTGTGCTGACGGCGTTGCAGGCCCGGGAGCGGCAGGTTCCGGCGGGCGTTGCCGGCATAGAGTGGCTGCTGTTGACGAGTTTGCCGGTGGGGTGTGTTGCGGATGCGAGGCGTGTGCTGGGGTATTACGGGTTGCGCTGGCGGATAGAGGATTATCACCGCATTCTGAAGACCGGCTGTCAGGTGGAGCAGATTGCCCACAGCACGGCGGCGCGCATGAAGCGAGCCCTGACGATCAATGCGGTGATGGCGTGGCGGCTGTCAGCGTTGACGCTGATGGGTCGGGACACGCCGGAGTTACCGGCCTGCGACATGCTGTCGGAGGCCGAGATAGCGGTGTTGCTTGACTATGCGCGGGAGCGCCGACTAGCCGAGCACGAGCTTGGGTTGTCGGAGATATCGCTGGGTCGGGCGTTAATGCTGGTGGCGCGGATGGGCGGTTATCTGAACCGCAGGAATGATGGTCCGCCGGGTCACCAGGTGGTGTGGGAAGGCTACACGCGACTGGCGACCGGGTCACAGGTGATGCGCCGTATGGCGGAGTATGGAGCGGAGAGTGCGTTCAACAAACTGAATGTTCTGCCAACAATCAGGTAATGGGCAGGCTGCTCCTGCCTCCAAGTGCCTGGAGCTCCCTTCACGAGAGTTTCCGATCCCATAGCGGCTTGCGGTGTATGGCGCCGATCCAAGATGCGCCACTCTGGCTGCCTTCGGAAAAGCTAATTTTGCGAACTTCGTATGTTCGGACTTGTTTATCGCTGCTTGGTCTGCCTTTGCGAACTCAAGCGTTCTGATGGCTGCGGAGCTCAGCCAGCCCGGCGTCAAAGCTCTTGGTTTGTGCAGGGGTCAATTCGACCAGTGGAGGCAACACTCGGAGCCAGTCATTGTTGTCAGTGCGTATTGCTTCAAAATACTTCATCGAAGGAACCAGTGGAAAACGCTGGGCAAAATCCCTGACCTCCCGCACCAGTTCCATCTTCCTGGCCTGAACCGATCTGTCCTCGACATTGGCCCCTTGAGCAAGTTGGGCAAAGGCATTGGTTGAACCTGAAATGACCCCTGCACAACCTGTTTCCAGGCCGATGTCCAGAAACGCTTCCGACGAAGGAAAGACATCAAAATTGGATTCAACGCCGCCAGTTGCTTCTACAAATGCCCGACTTTGCTCGAAATCACCTGACGAATCTTTGAGGCCGGCTATGATCTGGCCGAAAGTCTTGAAAAGGCGGGCAACGAGTCCGGGCGACAACGGTGTCGCTGACATCTGCGGGAAATGGTAGAGATAAATGCGAAGACGGCTGTCGCCCACGAGGCCAATCAAACGGGAATAGAAGGCAAACAGGCCATCATCGCCAGCATTCTTGTAGTAATAGGGCGGTAACACAAGAACGTTGCAGTATCCTGACCGCAGGGCCGACTTTGTCAATTCCACCGTGTCGTACAGAGACGGACTACCGGTGCCAATGATAACGCGTTCGGGCTTTATCCCGGCTCGCGCGAACGCATTGGCGACCCGCAGCTTGCAGCGCATTGAAAGTGACGTCCCTTCGCCCGTGGTGCCCAGGGGAGCGACGCCATCACAACCACCGTCACTCAGCAGATACTGGCAGTATTCCACCAGTTTGGGTGTGTCAAGAGTGAATTGCGCAGTGAGAGGAGAAATTGCAGCAGCATAAATGCCGCGGCGTGCTTTGTTCATTCTTACCTTCCCGGTGTCGGCGAGGAATATGCTCATGCTGCGTCGCACTATACCAACCAGGCACTCGACTTGAACCAGGTGAACCCAGGAATGACTTGTGGGCCAGGCTCAGAGAACTGCATGTAGCGGTGCCCGGACAATCCCGACTAGGGTTCTACAAGAACGAGGGATCCCAGGCAGGAAGAGCAGAGACCGTGCAAACCATCGCCCCAACGCCCTGCAACCTGCCACTGATTCTAGGGAGCCAAATTGCTGGTGACAGAACTCCATGTCTCGTCCGCTCACATCGCATCTTCACTTTGCCTCCGGGTCTTTGCGAGAGGGTGCAAGATCAGATGTAAACTGCCACCCGAGCCAGGTTAACGATTAACGCTTGACAGACGCACGCCAACAATGTATTTGCAATCGTATGCAAAATAACCGCTTCGCGATGAAGAGGCCGAAATGTCGGAAATAAAGCTGCAAAACATAACCAAGCGGTGGGGTGACTTCGTCGGTGTAGACAAGTTTGACTTGACAATTGCCGACCAGGAGTTTCTGGTTCTGCTGGGACCGTCCGGCTGCGGCAAGACAACGACCATGCGCATGATTGCCGGGCTCGAGGATGTGACTGAAGGCACTATTTCCATTGACGGGCGGGTGGTCAATGATCTCGACCCCAAGGACCGGGACGTTGCCATGGTCTTCCAGTCCTACGGACTGTACCCGAACATGAACGTGTATGAGAATATCCGCTTCCCCCTCAAGGTCCGCAAGGTAGACAAGTCGACCCACGACGAGCGTGTCATGAGGGCGGCCAACATGGTCGAACTTGAAGAATTCATGCATCGGAAGCCGGCAGAGCTGTCCGGTGGGCAGCGCCAGCGCGTCGCACTGGCCCGCGCCATTGTCAGGGAACCGAACGTGTTCCTGATGGATGAGCCGCTTTCCAATCTGGACGCGAAATTGCGCGTGTCGACGCGTGCCCAGATCAAGAATCTAAGTCACGAATTGAAAGTGACCACTGTCTACGTGACGCATGACCAGATCGAGGCCATGACCCTCGCCGACCGCGTGGTTGTCATGAGTCGGGGAATTGTGCAGCAGGTCGGCACGCCTTCAGAAATCTACGATCGACCCGCCAACACCTTTGTCGCCGGGTTTATTGGATCACCTGCCATGAACCTTATCGAAGGAACAGCGTCAGGCGGAACATTTTCGGCCGAAGGCATTAGTATCGAAGGGCTGGCTTGTGCTGACGGACCAATAACGGTCGGTTTTCGCGCCGAGGACGCCGAACTCAGCAATACACGAGCCGAAATCGAGGCACCGATCTATACGCTCGAATTGCTTGGCGATGCTACAATGCTGACATTCAGAATTGCGGGTTCGCTGGTTTCAGTGCGGGCACCCAAGGATTTGAGAGCAGATATTGGTGCCAGAATTTCGGTTTCCGTACCCGCTAGCATATGCCGGACGTTCGATTCGAAAACAGGAGAATACGTTGCTGGCTGACGCCGAGAAATTTCAGGCGGCTGGTCACGGCGAGCTGAGTGGTCACAGACCGGAAAACGTATCCAGTTAACAAGGAGATAACACCCATGAATTGGCTTAGAAGCACAATCCTCGCAGGCTTGTTAGTCTGTCTCGCATCTGGCAGCTGGGCCGCGTGTGCTTACGAAAATACGACAACAGTCAAGTCTTTGTCGGCAGGTTTCGAGGCCTGGAAGGTTGCTACGGACGCTATGGCCGAGTGCGGCAATTTCGAGGCCGAGCTTGATCAGGAATTCCGCCTCAAACAGCCGGATGCCTTTGCAGCCGACCCGTCACTGTACCAGATTGGCGGTGTTTCAAATTCGACCATGGTACCCCTGCTGAACGCGAAGACAATTCGTCCGATTGATGACCTGATAGCCAAGCACGGTCAACACCTGACTCCAAACCAGTTGATTTCCATCGACGGGCAGACCTGGGCAGTTGCCATGATGGTCAATGCCCAGCACCTGATGTACCGTTCCGACATACTCGGTGACCTCGGCATCGATCCTCCCGAAACATATGAGGATGTGCTGGCCGCATCAGCCAAGATTGCCGAGGCGGGTGTTGTTGAATATCCGCTTGGCGGAACTTGGAAGCCTGGCTTCAACATCGGGATCGAGTTTGTCAACATGTACCTCGGTAATGGTGGCGATTTCTTCAACGATGATCTGACTCCGGCAATCAACAATGAAACCGGAGTCGCTGTTCTGGAGCTCATGGGGGCGTTGAAGCAATACATGGATCCCGAGATCCTCGTATCCGATTCCACCTATGTCCAGCAACAGTTCCAGCAGGGCAAGATCGCAATGGCCAATCTATGGGCTTCGCGTGCCGGCGCCATGAATGTCGAGGCGGAAAGTATGGTTGTTGGCAAGGTGGTCATGGCATCTGCCCCCCGAGGCTCGGTACGACCATCATCGACACTGTGGTGGGACGGCGTGGTCTTTGCCGCCAATATGTCCGACGAGGAAGCTGAAGCAGCGTTTCAGGTTGCCATGGAAGGATTGGATAGCGAAATGGTTTCCGCCAACAACGATTTGGCAGTATGGCTTGTCGATGGCTACAAGCCAGGTGCTTTGGCAGCAGGAGCCGCAGCTACCGCAGCCAACGGAGCAGTTCCCTATCCGGCCAGCCAGCAAATGGGAATCATGCTAAATGTGCTTGGAAGCGGTGTGCCTGCCTATGTGACAGGCGACAAGGATGCCGCCACAACGTTGTCCGACATCGAGAATGAATATCTGATCAAGGCAAAGGAAGCCGGTCTTATCGACTAGCATCCCTGCCCTGGGCAGGAGGGCAACGTCCTCCTGCCATTTTGCTTCTCTGCCGGTTTTACCCGGCTAGAAAACCGACGCAGGATAGGAACCATGAAGTTTCGAACCTTTGCAGCCTTTGTTGGACCTTCAATGTTCCTCATGCTGCTGTTCATTGCCGCTCCGCTCATCAGCGTATTTTCGCAGAGTTTCTATGTGGACCAAAGTGTATTCGAAACGGTCGAAGTCGAAGTCTGCACACCGGGGTTCCTGACCCAGACTTGCGAGATTGAACAGCGTACCCAGCCTTTACTTGATGAAGACGGCAAGCAAATTGTCAACACCGAGTTTGTGGGTTGGACCAGCTATCGCAACGTATTACGGCTCGGCGATGCCTGGGAGGCCCTGAGCGATCTGAACTGGTCGTCCTTCCAGCAGATCGAATTCTGGAAGGCGTTGCGATTCACACTGACATTCACCCTCATTACATTGCCTTTGGCCATCGGCTTGGGTCTGCTGCTCGCCATTACTGTCAACAATGTCACGAAGGCGTTGAAGGGACAGATCATTTTCATCTCACTGCTGCCGTTCATCATAACGCCGGTCATCGGAGCATTGTCAATCAGGTGGCTGTTTATCGGAGACGGCATCATGACCGCTTTCCTGGAATGGTGGCTTCAGCGCGATATTGCCATGTTTGCCCAAGCCTGGACCATCGAGTTGTTGATGTTGTTCTATCGCGTCTGGCATGTCGGACCGTTTGCGTTTGTAGTCTTCTACGCCGGATTGCAGACGGTCAACAACGACACCCTGGAGAGCGCCATTATTGACGGGGCCAGCCGCTTCGAGCGCTTGCGCTACGTCATTATCCCCCACCTGATGCCACTCATCGTGTTCGTTGCCCTGATACACCTGATGGACACCTACCGTGTGTTCGAGGAGATAGTTGGTTTCTCGTCGCAGGCACATGTCATCTCGCTGCAGTGGCTTACCTATGATTTCCTGACCCCCGATGAGGCAGGGAACCGCTCGGTTAGCCGCGCTTCGGCCAGTGCCATGCTGACCATGGTCGGCATCGTAATCCTGCTGATTCCGCTGCTACGCAAAACCTGGAACGATCACAGGAGAGCTCACTGATGTCAGTTCCCAAGGCACTTCAAACGCCCCTCAGCCTCCGCCTGTCGTCTTCGGCATTCATCGTAATCTGGTGCCTGATCGCAGCCTTTCCAATCTTCTGGATTGCCGTGATGAGCATCAAGGTTCCGATCGACGCCTTTGCGCCCAATCCAGTCAACGTCGTTTTTGGCCCGAAAACGATTGCCGACGGAAAGGGTTTGTCGATTCCGGACATCGTGATCGGTGTCCTGGCACTCTATTTCTTTGCCCGTTTCTGTATGCGAAACTTGCCACAGCTCGTCAGCCGCCACTCACCTCTGGGATTGGTGGCACTAGGTTGGCTGGCCGCAGCCCTGTTAACCGGGCTGGCCTTCGCATTGATCTTTGTGATCGTGCTGCCGGCCGTTATGCAGGTTATCAATGGAGTCCTGGGAAGTTTCGGCAACCCAGTCCTGGGTTTCACTGCCGAGCATTATCAGGCAGTTTGGGTCGACAATAAGTTCTACCGCAATTTCATTAATTCGCTTATCGTAACCACGGGCGTGGTTACCGTGTCTCTGACTGTGGGAACTCTGGCCGGCTACGGGCTGGCGCGCTCGGGGTCCAATGTTGCCTTCTGGATTCTGATCGGGGCGCTGATTTTCCGTTCACTGCCCCACTCGGTCTTGGTGGCCGGCTACTTGCCTGTGTTCATCAACTCGGCGGAGATTCTGAAACCCATTCTTGGCGAGAATGCACCGACACTTTATGGTCAGCCTTTGGCGGTGATTGCTGTTCTGGTCTCGATAAATCAGCCTTTCACGATCTGGATGCTAAGGTCATTCTTCCACAACATTCCGGCTGACCTTGATGAAGCGGCCAGAGTGGATGGTTGCACACACTTCCAGGCCTTCCGATGGGTGATAATGCCTGTCATGTGGCCCGGCGTGATCACAACCGGACTGTTCAGCTTTCTGCTGGCCTACAATGACTTTCTGGTAACGTCCCTGCTGCTTGATGCACAAAATCAGACGATGGTTCCAGCCATTGCCGGGTACTTTAATCGTGAAACCACGACAACCGACCAGGTCGAGGCGGTTGCGGCCGCTGTATCAATCACCGCGCCACTGTTCTTGCTGGTTATGGTGTTTCAACGACAGATCGTCAGCGGACTCACCGCAGGAGCCGTCAAGGGATAGCTTCTGGTTGAATGAACAGCGAAATACACCGGGGGAAACTGCACCGCGGGCAGTTAGGAATCGGCGGCCTGATCAGGCGCAACTGACCAAGGGCACCGACCTTTCGAGAACCGAGGCAACCCGAACAGTCATTGAAGCAATGGTCGATGGTCTCAACGACCACCGGATTGACGACATCGGCGAGTTCTTTGCCGATAATTTCCGCTGGATCGGCAATCGGGGATGCGGCATCAAGAATGGTCTCAGGGAGTTTCAGGACAATTGGCAGCAGCCATTCCAGGCAGCTTTTTCCGAGAAGGTCTGTATTGACGAGGCGAGGCTCTTCATGGGTGAGTGGGCAGCGGCCTTCGGACGCCAGGAAGCAGTCCACTCGGGCTCGTTCATGGGTGTTCCTCCGACCGGAATGAAGGTTACCATCAGATATATGGATTTCTGGAAGGTTGTTGACGGCAAGATAGTCGACAATTGGGTTATGGTGGACTTTGCCGATGTGCTGTACCAGTTAGGAGTCGATGCATTCGATGGAAAGGGCTGGGAGACTCTTGACAACGGTAACAGGAAGCCTCCCGCAAATAGTCTAGATTAATGAGGAAGTAGTGCCAGTAACACCCATCAAGCAAGGCAAGACGGATCAGGCGAAACTGGCCGAAGACCAGGTCGTTTCCGATCAGGTGCGCAAGATCATTTCTGATGTCGAGCGGCGGGGAGATGACGCCGTAAGGGATTTATCCGAGAGATTCGATGGTTATTCTCCGGAGTCCTTTCGTTTGTCGCCGGCCGAGATCGAGCGCTGTATCTCGAAGTTGTCCGGGCAGGAGATCCACGATATCCGTTTTGCCCAGTCGCAAGTTCGCGAATTTGCCCGCGTGCAACGGGAATCGATGCAGAACATCGAGATCGAGACTCTGCCCGGCGTGATTCTCGGGCACCGCAATATCCCGGTAAACTCGGTTGGCTGCTACGTTCCCGGCGGCAAATATCCAATGGTGGCCTCGGCCCACATGTCGATTGTCACTGCCAGGGTTGCCGGTGTACCGCGCATTGTCGCTGCGACCCCCCCGGTAGGCGGAGAGCCCAGCCCGGCTGTCATCGCAGCCATGCACTTTGGAGGTGCTGACGAAATATTCGTCCTGGGAGGGGTACAGGCTGTCGCCATGATGGCCGCAGGAACCGCATGCTGCAAACGGGTCGACATGCTGGTAGGTCCCGGTAATGCCTATGTTGCCGAGGCAAAGCGGCAGTTGTTTGGTCGAGTCGGTATTGATCTGGTGGCCGGGCCGACGGAAACCATGATCATCGCCGACAACACGGTCGATGGTGAACTTTGTGCTACCGACCTGCTCGGACAGGCAGAGCACGGTGTGAACTCGCCGGCCGTGCTCGTGACCAACAGCAGGCAACTTGCGACCGATACCCTGGAAGAGATCGAACGAATCCTCAAGATTTTGCCAACCGCAGAGCTGGCTGAGGCCAGCTGGCGCAACTACGGGGAGATCTATCTGTGCGATTCCTACGTTGAAATGCTTGCGGTATCGGAGCGGTTGGCTTTCGAACACGTTCAGGTAATGACTGACAGGGATGAATGGTTCCTCGACAATATGACCTCTTACGGCGCCCTGTTCCTTGGTCCGAGAACCCACGTCTCCAATGGTGACAAGGTCATCGGAACCAACCACACTCTGCCGACCCGCCGGGCCGGGCGGTACACTGGAGGTTTGTGGGTTGGGAAATTCCTCAAGACGCATACCTACCAGCGGGTGGTCACCGACGAAGCAGCCATCTTTGTTGGCGAGTATTGCAGCAGATTGTCGATGCTCGAAGGGTTCGTCGGCCACGCCGAACAGGCCAACATAAGATTACGCCGGCTTGGAAAACTAAACATCCCTTACGGCCAAGCTGCACCGCTCCGCCGCGTTCAGCATTGACCGAGGCCCGCAGCGGCGAAGGCGCCGGTATGTTGGAGAAATCACTTCCTGCGATGCCGTCCTTTCGGCTCGACGGCAAGCGTGCTCTGGTAACCGGCGGCAGCCGGGGAATTGGTCTGGCCTGCGCTACGGCATTGGCCGACGCAGGCGCCGAAGTTCTCATTGCTGCCCGCCAGCGCCAACAAATAGAGCACGCCGTCAAGCTGCTTTTGAAAGCCGGTTACGCAGCAAGCGGCAGAAGTATCGATGTTACAGACGTCGATCAGCTGCGAGAGCTCTTTTCCCAGAGCGGTCCATTTGACGTGGCTGTGATTTCAGCCGGAATGGCGCGCCACAGCACGGCGCTAACGACGACCGAAGAAGACTATGACACGGTAATGGATCTGAATGTCAAGGCGGCCTTCTTTACTGCAGTCGAAGCTGCAAGGGGCATGAAGGGCCGTGGCGGCTCTATAATCCAGCTTTCCAGCCAGATGGGCCTGGTCGGTGGATACAGGAGGAGCGTCTACTGCGCCTCCAAGCATGCCATCGAAGGCATGACCAAAGCCATGGCCATCGAATGGGCACCCGAAAAGGTTCGTATCAATTCCCTTTGCCCGACCTTTATCCAAACCGAATTTACGAGACGGACACTTGGCGACCCCGAGCGGCTTGCCCGCATCACCTCCATGATCAAGCTGGGACGGGTCGGGCGAACCGAGGATGTAATGGGTGCTGTCGTGTTTCTTTCTTCCGATGCTGCATCGCTAATCACCGGGACACACATTGTGATTGACGGCGGCTGGACCGCCGAATGATTGCCGAAGAGTTTCATGCGCAAGAAAAGAATTGGCAGTAGCAGGCGGCAGTCCAGGTCGACGCGGGTGACCTCGCTCGACGTGGCTCGCCATGCCGGTGTCAGTCAGTCAGCCGTCAGCAGGGCCTTTACTGAAGGGGCTTCCGTATCGGATGCAATGTCCAAGCGGGTTCTGAAATCGGCCCGCGAAATTGGCTATCGTCCCAACGTCCTGGCGCGGTCGTTGATCACTGGCCGTTCAAACATGGTGGCCCTGGTCGTGGCATATCTGGACAATCAGTTCTATCCGGATGCGCTGGAGAGATTCTCACGCGCCTTTCAGGAACAGGGCTATCACATTCTCATTTTCCTGACACCGAATGGATCAGACGAGAAGGCGCAAGCGGTGGTCGTTGAGTTGCTCGACTACCAGGTTGACGGCATAGTCGCAGCTTCGATCTCGCTTTCCGAAAGGCTAACGCGGCGCTGCCAGGAATCGGGCATTCCGCTTCTGCTTTTCAACCGGCACCAGGGAAAGGACGGGCCGGCCTCGGTTACCTCCGACAACTTCAATGGAGCCCGCAGAATCGCCAAGTTTCTCGTCGAGACAGGATACCGGCGAATCGCACATATTTCGGGCTGGCGCGGCTCTTCGACCGGCCGTGAGCGGGAAGACGGATTCCGCCAGGGGCTGGCCGAGTATGGCATGTCGCTCGTCGACTGCCGGGATGGAATGTACGACCGCCAGGTGGCGATGGAGATGGCTCGTCACATGTGCTCAATCGAAGCGCATCGACCGGACGCCATATTTGTCGGCAACGATCACATGGCATTTGGGGTGCTTGACGTGCTTCGTCATGAACTCAACCTGAGGGTGCCAGAGGATGTGGCTGTGGTTGGTTATGATGATGTGGAAGCAGCGTCCTGGAAGTCCTACGATCTTACAACATTCTCTCAGCCAATCGCTGAAATGGTAGACACAACCGTGGCAGAACTGCTTCAGCGTATGGAAACCCCGGACAAGCCATTCAGCCAGACAAGACTGCAGGGTGAACTGATCCTCCGGGGAACCACCGGCAGGAGGGAGAAAACGTGACCGGAAAAAAGCCCGGATACAGCCAGTTCCCCGAGTACATTCTCGGTATTACACACGATATCTGGGAAGGTCGGGGGATCAATCTGTTGTACGACTATTACACCGAAGACCTACTCGTCCGATCGCCTGACGGTGTCGTCAGGGGCAACGAGGCTGTAATCGCGGCCACGACCAGGACTCAGTGCGAATTCCCGGACCGACAGTTGTTGGGTGAAGACGTGATCTGGGACCAGACCGGTCCGGACAGCTGGTACTCTTCACATCGTATCATGTCTCTTGCCAGCTATACCGGTTCCGGCACCTACGGCGTCACCGGCGGCAAGATTCGGTACCGTGTCATTGCTGACTGCCACGCTGAACGGAGCGATAGATTCGGATGGCGAATCAATGATGAGTGGCTGGTTCGCGACCAGGGTGCGATCTTGCGCCAGTTGGGAATGGACCCATCCCAGTGGGCGCCGGCAGAGTCGACCAATCCTCTCGGGGCCAGGTCCCGGAAATGGTATCGTCCGGACATCAAGACACAAGTCGGACCCTATCAGGGGAAAGGCAATGAATGCTCCATTGGTCGGCACTATGCCGAATTGCTCACGGAAATCATGGGTGGTGGCTTTGCCGCAATCGCCCGCGAGTACGACCGGGCCTGCCAGCTTGAGGTGCCGGAAGGAAAAACCTGTCACGGCCATGATCAGGCAGCGCGTTTCTGGATATCGCTCAGGACGTCCTTTCCGGATGCCAGATTCACGATCGAGCATGTTCTCGGGCTGGAGGAGGCTGGCCTGCCTTCACGTGCAGCGCTGCGCTGGAGCCTTGAAGGCAAGGCGTCCGGAGCGGGTATGTTCCGCAGTAGTTCCGACAGTGAAGTCTACATAATGGGCCTGTCACATGCCGAATTCGGACCTCGCGGCTTGAGACGGGAGTTTGTGCTGTTCGACACGCTGGTCGTCTGGCAGCAACTTCGGGCCTGATCAAATCCGCCTGGTCAGCATCAGCGCCAAGACAGCCAGTGTTTCACACATGAGGAGCAAGACATGACAGAAGATTACAATTGTGTGCGCATTGTACGCTACGGCGAACTCTTGCCGTGCCGCACGGCATTTATTGACACCCATACGCCGGGTTCAAACCTCAAGGAGAACTTTACGATCGTGGGTGGCGGCGTTTCCGAAAACCCGGACCAGCATGTTCACATCGTAGACAAGCCGGGTTTCAATATCGGGGCCGCGGGCCAACCCCCAAAGTGTCACAATTCATTGCATTCCCACCGGACGGCAGAGGTTTTCACCGTTTTGAAAGGGAAATGGCGGTTTTTCTGGGGAAGATGGGGAACAGCCGGAGAGGTGGTGCTCGAACAAGGTGATCTCTTCAACATTCCCACCGGCATGTTTCGCGGTTTTGAGAACATTGGACAAGAGTACGGAATGCTGCAGGCAATCCTCGGCGGAGACGATGCCGGCGGAGGGGTTGTCTGGGCCCCGCAGGTCATAGAGGCTGCAAGTGACCATGGGCTGGTGCTTTCGGAAAACGGCAAACTCTACAACACTGGCAAAGGAGAAAAGTTGCCGGAAGGCGTTTCTCCTATGCCGCTTCTGACTGAAAGCGAGCTTGAGCAATTCGCAGAGCCGCCGATTGCGAGCGTAGTGCCGGGATATGTCGCGCGGCGCTGGGACATGGTGGCGCGGTCGACAAAGGAGCCCGCAAGGGTCATTGGAAGGAACGGAATGATTGTGGACCGCCCAGGATTTGATCTGGACTTTCTTTCCGAACGCACCGATGCACAACACTACAACTGCAAGTACTATGAGGTATTCCTGGTCCGGGAAGGACACTGGAGGATCGGGTTTGCAGGAGATTCTGAAATCCTGGCTCCCGGCGACACCTGCCTGGTCTCCCCAGACATGGAACGCTCCTTAGAGGTTGCGGTCTCCGGAGAGGCAGGGTTGTTAAGGGTGAGGGGCAATGATGACCCGGCCGGGCCGACCTGGAAACCATGATTTCCAACTTATTTGTTGCAGTATCAGAGAGCAGGACAAAGGTTTTTGAAGCATGGCGATCAAGACAACTCATGTAGGGAGCCTTCCACGCAATCAACAGGTCGTCGATCTCCTGTTCGCTCGCGAGCGGGGAGAAGGGTACGATAGGGTCGAATTCGACCGGGTAATGACGAGGGCCGTGCAGGAAACGGTACGCAAGCAGGTCGAAGCAGGAATCGACGTTGTGTCCGACGGCGAAACCTCAAAGATTTCCTATTCGACATATGTCAAGGATCGTTACACCGGATTCTCTGGCAATGCCCCGAGAACACCACCAGCGGATTTGCTGGCGTTCCCTGCCTACCTTCAAAAACTGGCCGAACAGGGTGGAACGGCCAAGTATTCTCGTCCGCGATGTACGGGCAAGATTGTCTCGAAAGGAAATGCCGAACTTCTCAAGGACATCAGCAATCTCAAGTCGGCAATGCGGCAGCACGGTGTCGACCATGGATTTATGAATGCAGCCTCTCCAGGAGTAATCAGCCTGTTTCTGCCTAATGATTACTGGCCCAGTCGCGAGCACTACCTTGCAGCCCTCGGTGAAGCCATGCATGAGGAATACCGGACGATAGTAAACAATGGTCTCTATCTCCAACTCGATTGTCCAGACCTGGCACTCTCGCGCCACATGCAGTTCCCCGAGCTCAGTGATGGCCAATTTGTCGAAGTGGCCCGGCAAAACGTTGCAGTTCTCAATGAGGCCCTTTCGGACTTGGATCCGGATCGCGTGCGCGTGCATATCTGTTGGGGAAATTATGAAGGCCCGCATGTTTGCGACATTGCCATGAACAAGGTCTTTGAGGTCCTGATGTCAGTCAATGCCTCCTACGTGCTCTTCGAAACTTCGAATCCCCGCCATGCCCACGAGTGGACAGTATTCCGCGACCGTCTGGCCGAGGTGCCGAAGAGCAAGGTCCTTGTGCCGGGTGTCGTCGACAGCACGACCAATTTTGTCGAACATCCGGAAGTGGTCCGACAGCGGTTGCAGCGATTTCTCGAGTTCTTGCCTGCCGAAAGGTTGATGGCCGGCACCGATTGCGGCTTCGGTACATTTGCCGGGTTTGGTGCTGTTGACCCGGACATTGCCTACGCCAAGCTGGCCAGTCTTTCTGCAGGGGCCTGCCTTGCCTCGTGAACAGTGCCCCCTTGTGCTGCTGCCCGGCCATATGTGCGACGGGCGGGTGTTCGGGCCACAGCTGGCGGAATTGCGAATGCGGATTGGTACGATTGTACCTTCTGTTCCCACAGCCGACACTGTCGAGCAAATGGCGCTTGACCTGCTTGACGCTCTTCCGGAATGCTTTTTCCTCGCCGGCCACTCAATGGGCGGGATTGTTGCTATGGAGATGTACCGTGTCGCGGCCAGTCGAATTTGCGGCCTGGCACTCATCTCGACAAACCACCGGGCCGAAAGCAGCGACATTAACGAATTGCGACAGCAACGTATCGCTCGGGTCAACAATGGGCAGCTCGTGGCTGTCATGCGTGACGAAATGAAACCCGCCTATCTGGCCGACACGCCCCACAAGAGTGCAATACTTGATCTCATTATGAAAATGGCGGTTGAACTCGGTCCGAAAGTATTTGCAAGGCAATCTGAGGCCATACGGCATCGGCAGGATTACAGCCATGTCCTGAAGAACCTGTATTTGCCGGTGGCTTTGATTTTCGGCACCGAAGACAGGCTTTGCCCGCCTGCCTACCATAGCGCCATGCACCACATCCTGCCAAATTCCAGTCTCCAGGCTGTGCCGGGTGCAGGACACATTCCGATGCTGGAGCAGCCCGCGTCATTTTGTCACCATCTCTTCGAATGGCTGGAGACGAATTCATGAACGAGGAACTGCTCGCAGCCGTCCGAGCCGTCGATACACCGACCATTATCAATGCCATCGAGGTTGCACAGGGTTCAAGGGACTTTGATGGCTTTACCCGGCATCCGGTACACCCGACCGAGACCTGCTGTCAGGCGTTTGTTGGTCGTGCGCTGACGGCCCGAATTCGTGCCAGCGCTCCACCAAGCGAAGAGGTTGAGGTAACCAACGCCCGACGGAACCGATACTACCGCTATCTGGAACAGGCAGCTGAAGATGAACAGTCCATCATTGTAATCGAGGATTTGGATCACCCATATTGCATCGGAGCCTGGTGGGGCGAGATCAACGCCGCGATTCACAAGGCTTTGGGTCTGGCCGGTGCCATTACAAACGGTCTTGTGCGTGATCTAGATTTCCTTGCACCGGAGTTTCCCATACTTTCGGGAGCGGTTGGTGTTAGCCATGCCTACGTGCATGTGGTGGATTTCGGGCAGCCGGTCCAGGTTTTCGGATTGAAGATTGCTCCCGGTGACTTGATTCACGCCGACAGGCACGGTGCGACTGTGATCCCTGACCATCTGATGCTTCAGCTGCCCGAGGCGATAGCCAGGTTGCAGGAGGCGGAGGAAATCATTTTGTCGGAAGTACGCCGCAACAAACGGCTTGATGTTGATGCGCTGGCCGCCAGTTGGGCTGCCTACCGCAAGATGATAATTTCTGCGCCCGGGGACAGCCGGACAACTTGAACCTGAAGGTCTGGAGTTCACTCCGGTTGGTCGATCCGCCTCGAAAGATAGCGGGCGAATTCAAAATTCGGACGTTCCAGATGCGAGAGGTGCCCGGGTGTCGCGAAGTCCGACGAGAGGCCGGAATACACGCGTTCCGTACATTTCCTGTCCTCCGCGTTGACCTCATCCAGGAGCTGTCGGAGTTCAGCAACATGGTGTTCGCTGTCGGAGTCTTCGGCAAAGTCGCGTGAAAAGCCGCCACCGTAGTAGATCCGGACCCTGCCGGTCGCAAGGGGATACAATGAGAGGTACCAGAAGTATCCGGGAGTCAAAGTAATCATCAGACTCGGATAGATGGACAACAAATAGGTTGTGAGACGGCGCTCACCTTGCATTCGTCGGTTGTTGGAATGAGCGATAGAAAGTGTAAAACTTTCCTCCTTTTGCAAGGTGTGGTAATTGAAACGCTCGTGACCAGCCGGACACGTGACATCATCAACCTTAGACAGACCACCGATTGTTGCAGCGTGACAAACCGGCAGGTGGTAACTCTCCATGAAGTTCTCGGCTAGCACCTTCCAGTTGGTATTCCACTCCCAGGTCTCGAAGAATGCCTGCTTGTACGAAACCATGTCGTAGTCTTCGACCATGGTTTCGATAGCAGAGAATCTCTGTGTCGCCCTTTCTATCTCCGAATTTAGTGACACCAGGATCCAGCCAAGCCACTCCTCACATCGAATTTGGGGCAATCGGTACAAGGATCGGTCGAATCCCTTGTTATGTGTCATGGCCGGAGCGCCCCGCAATCGGCCATCCAGACCGTATGTCCAGCCGTGATAGGGGCACACTATTGTGCGGCGATTGCCACGACCTTCGAGCAAGACAGACATGCGATGGCGGCAGACATTGGCCTGAGCACGCAGTTTACCCTTGTGATCGCGCACAACCATTATTGGCTGACCAGCCAACTCGAGAGCCAGGTAGTCTCCGGGATTCGGCAGGCCATCGGTCCGGCCGACACAGAACCACTCCCTGGCAAAAATATTCCTGATTTCCTTGTCCAGGAAGAGTTCGGACGTGTAGACACTTTTTGGCATGGCTGTTGCCCGCTCGAATGGCCGGGCCACATTCTGGTGCAACTCCTGAACGGGATCTTCCGAGGTCTCGAATAGGCTCATTTCACAATCCTGACAATCGGTGACATGGCGTAACGACATTATTTTCTGTTACGCGACGAGAAGCTTCAATTTCCATAACCCGGTTCATCAGCAGCTCCAACACTTTCTTGCAACAAGACAGGAGGCGAGACAGGAGCCTGCCGAGTTGCGACACCTGCCGTTGCCAGTTGATGGGCAGACTCAATTCGGGGAAACGCTTGTATAACTCAATCTGGATGCCATCCTGTTGCATTAAGCGTTAATCGGTCTGATTTGTGGTGTTCCCTTGCATTTCTTCCGAGACTGTTTGCCTTGCAAGCGAGGAGTCTAGTGGCTTGTCTTCTTTCGAAGCCCTCTTTGTGCACTCTGCCCTAGCACGAAACCTTGTGCTCTTCCAGTTTCTCGGAGAGAGGGCACAGTTCGGGATCATGAAGGCCTTTGTCTTGAGCAATTCGAAGTGTGAAGGCTACTTCATCATTCCCACAAGATGCTGAGCCAGGACTTCTGTAGCAATAAGATCCCAGCCGAAATACAAGAGGGCCAGAGCACCCGATCTGTTAACCGCCAATCATTCGATAGTGCAGCCAAGAGCGAGTGCGCATTCTCCCGGATCTTCATCGTCATTTTTTCGATCACTCCAGACATTCTTTTTCCTTGGAATTGGGCCCGGACTTGCTGGCGTTGACATCAAATTCGCTCGTGCATTGAGAGCAGATTACGACTATCCATGAATTATCGCCCATGCAGTGGCTCGGTCCCGTGAGCTTGAATGGAGTTCGGAGTACCTTGGTCGTTCAATTGGAACCGTTAACCGGCAATGCTGAAACCGGCAACGCCGCCATGAAGAAATTCCACAGACCTGGTCCAATCCGGTTCGATTTGTTGCGACGACGGACTGGAAGGCATTCAGGGGACACGCATCAATTCAACACTACGCGCAGACCTGCAAATACGGCCTTCGAAAGACGCTTCCGAAACATCCGCGTCGCACACCGTGAAGTCTGATTGCCATGGCTCACCTGCAGCATGACAGAAAAACCCAATGGAGCAGATACTGTCCCGTAGCTTCCCTGTTGGCGCGCAAAGCAGGTTCGGACTCCCCAGGTTCGTGGTCCGGTGAGGTGTAGAAAGTTGGCCCACTACTGGTGGGGCGTGTCAGGCGCCAATTCGGCTGTCTAGGTCAATGGCCATATGAACGGGATCAGCAGACTCGCAAGCAGGCCAATGGAAAGATTCAGGGGAACACCGATAATCAGATAGTCCTTGAACTCGTAGCCTCCGGGACCATAAACCAGAGTATTGGTCTGGTAACCGATAGGGGTTGCGAAGCTGGCCGAAGCCGAAACCATGACGGCAATCACAAGCGGCCTCGGATCTATCCCGATGGAGAATCCCAGACTGATTGCAACTGGTGTCATTACTACGGCAACAGCGTTGTTCGACACAAGCTCGGTCAGCACCGACGTCATCAAGTAAACAGCCCAGACGATCAGTATAGGGTGTAACCCCGCAATGAGCGGAGCCACTGCATCGGCGATGAGTTGTACCGCCTGTGATTCCTCCATGGCCTGACCGACCGCCAGCATTGACCAAATTAGAACCAGCAGGCGGGCATCGGCGGCGGCGAAGGCTTCTTCAGCATCAATACATCGGGTGATCAACACTGTAGTTACAGCCAGGATTGCCAAGAGACCGATGGGAGCAATGCCCAGGGCGGCCAAGATGATCACGGCTGCCAATGTGCATATGGCAATTGGTGCCTTGTTACGCCGATAGGGAAGCACCGACGGCGCGGTGATTTCTACGAGCCGCATGGCGCTGGCAAGCCGGCGGATGTCCCGAGGATTGCCTTCGAGCAGAAGTGTATCCCCGACTTTCAGCTTGACCGCCGTGAATGCTGTGATTGCCTTTTCGGTAGGCCGATGAAGGGCAATTGGATAAACGTTGAAGTGTCTACTGAGATCAAGCATTCCAAGTGACTTGTCCACCATCAGGCAGCCGGGCGTAATCAGAGCTTCCAGGGTTCGAGATTGTCGAGCCGAAACCTTGTCGAGGTCCCTCTGCTCCAGGCCCTCGTGACTCAATATATGCTCCAGTTCGGTCACAAAGGTTTTCAGCACAATTCTGTCTTCTGCCTCAAGCCTTGTGAATTCGAGTCTCAATGACTCGTCACCCCTAAGAAGGTCGACAACGCGGGCCCGTCCCCTGTGCATTGCAACAATCGATTCAATGCGATTCCCTACCAGCGGACTGCCGGGGGGCACGACAACTTCGACAAAGAAGCTCTTCTTGCGTCTTCCGCGAATGAGTTCCGATAAGGAATGGCGTTCGGGTAAAAGCCGAGGAGCAAAGATCCGTAGATAGATGAGTCCAAATAGCACAAGGAAAACTGCCAGGGGTGTAACCTCGAACAAGCTGAATCCTTCAAGGCCGTTCTTGCGGGCAACACCGTCCACAAGAAGATTTGTCGACGTGCCAATCAGGGTGCAGGTGCCGCCGAGGATGGAAACATATGAAAGCGGAATCAGCAGTTTCGACGCCGTCGTGCCCATTTTGTCTGCCATCTGAAGCACTATTGGAATCATCATGACAACGACCGGTGTGTTGTTCATGAAGGCTGAAGCAAAAACCACGATTACTGCCAGCATTGCCAACATCAGCGCCGGTTGGCTGGCAGAATGCCTACTTATCAACTCGGTAAGGGTCGAAAGGGCTCCGGTTCGCTCCAGTGCGCTGGATAGAATGAACATGGCCGCAATAGTCCATGGCGCCGGATTGGAGAACACCGTGAACAAGGCTCTGTCGAAGGAAAGAATTCCCGAAGCCAGCACAAGAGAGGCTCCGCACAGTGCCACGACTTCAGTCGACAATGTACCCTTTACGAAAAAGATGAACATGCCGCCTACCACCGCCATTACAGCAATGGCATGTCCGTGCTCGGCAAGAATGCCTGTCACTGTTTCCGGGTCCTCTGGCAGCCAGCGAAGTGAAGCAGGACTGGCCGCCAAGCGCAGTCTGGCAGAACACATTCAGCGTCAGGCACGACATGCGCGTTCGCTGAACTCCTCTGTGAAGAGGAACGCCGGGCTACTGTCAGACTTCTAGCATTCACCTATTGATGCCCATGATAGAGTAATGTCCTGTCCCACGATTGATCCTGCGACGGTCTGGAAACCTATACTCCCGCCACTGTGCAGGTTCAAACTTGTGGACCTGAGATTGCTCAGGCTGCTGGAGGTTTTTTCGGTACTATGGCACGCGTTCAGTAGGTTGTAGAAGGGTGGCTGTCTAACCGGATTCCAGATTGCGGTGCCATGTCGCATTGTGCAGGACCAGAATTCGGCCGAGAAGTCGCGGGAGTCGCACCGGCCAATCTTGCTGATCATTCAACCAGAACTCGGGTCGCGACTGGTCCGGCGCAAAAGTATGACCTCTCGCCATATCAGTCGACAAATTGAATTCGGCGGTCATGTTCCACAAACAGGTAATCGTCTTTGATCAGGCCGGGCCTGGCGTCGCCCGAAGCACTGCCCGCGGCTGCCCGCAAGATCCGGTCACCATACGTCTGCATGCGTGTCGCTATGTTTTCGCCCGTCCACACACCTAGTTCGAGAACGCAGGGAAAGAGTGCTCGTCCGGATCAATCGGAGTCGTTCAGGACTGGTGAGCGAGGTTGAGCCTGAGCGGGGCGGCTCTATCGGCAATCCTGGCCGCGGCAGCAAGTGCCCCCGGCGCCGGCTGACACGCAGCGACAACGTGTGGTCGGAATTAGGAGAGGTGTTGTCACCTTGATTGACGCAACCTTCCACTCAGACTGACGTGAGAGCCTCTTTCAAATTTATTGCAGCAATTGCATTGAATTCAGTGGCGGCGGGCCAGTGACTGACGTTTGCGCATTTTGAATGTGGATGTGCCCACTTGTTGCACGAATGCCCTGCCTGACCGCACCGTCCTCGAATGGGGGACAGTGGCGATCGGCCTGGCGGCCGCTGTCCGGTCAGCCCGGAGTTGTGGGTCAATCGGGAGCCACCAGTTGCTCGGCGGTCATGACCAGGATGCCGAACATGCGGTGGCAGGACCGCGGACCCTGAGTGTCCGTCAACTGCCCGTTGACACGCCCGACTGTCGAGTGGGTCTTGTCACGCTCCGCGCTCGGGACGGCATGGCCGCTCCAGCGAAGGGCAAGGGCCGCATTCCTGCGCTGCGCCAGCACCTTGATGGTGCGTGGATTGACAGCAAAGACGATGCCCGGCTGTGTTGGGCAATGGCCTTGAAGAAGCAGAGCCGACAGGCATCTACAGCCGTGCGTAAAACTCCGGTCAGCCCGCTTTCCTACAGCGTTGCCGGTAGATTGCAGTATCGAACGACCAGCGGCGGGGATTGATTCCGGATTGCCGTGCAGATCCCTGATGTTCCGCAATAACGGCGATTGTCAGGGATCGAAACGGGCCGCCTGGCGCGGGTCACTGGCCGCTTGTGCGGCCCCAGAGATACCAAATCGACTTGCCGGGTCACACATTGCGGGGCAGTCGCTCGTTCAGGATCGCCTCTATGCGGGCGAGCGAGGCGCGATTGTCGGATACCTGCGCCCGGACAGAACCGATCTCATTATAGAGGATGGCGGACACGGCGACCCCCAGCGCGGTCAGCCCTCATTAATACTTGATACTTAACGGTGTCGATTCTGTCTGATTCCGTGCCGGATAATTATAACAGGCAGGGAGCAGTACGATGCGTGATCTCTTCCTGTTGTCCGCGCAACAGGTCAGCAAGTTACAGGTCTTCTTCCCCAGGTCACGCGGCGTTCCGCGGGTCGACGATTGCCTGGTCCCGAGTGGTATCATCTTCGTCCAGCGCAACGGTCTGCGCTGGCGTGATGCGCCGGCCGGGTATGGGCCGCACAAGACGCTCTACAACCGCTGGTATCGTTGGCGCAAGAAGGGCATCTTTGACAGGATACAGCAGGCTTTGGCGGCCGAAGGTGCGAAAACCGACATGTTGATGATGGAGTCCACCCATCGCAAGGTGAACCGGACCGCCGCCAGCCTGTGGTTGAAGAAGGGTGGCCCGGACGACCGCTGCATCGGACGCACAAGGGGTGGTCTGAACGCCAGACTGCATGCCGTCGTCGATGCCTGTGGCCGGCCTGTCCGGCTGCTCTTGACCGGTGGTCAGCACAGTGACCATAAGGGAGCCAGAGAGTTGGTCAAGGACCTGCCTGCGGCAGCCACCCGCATGCTGGCCGCTGCCGGTTATGACCGCGACTGGCTGCGTGCGGGGCTCAGGAACAGGGCATCGAGGCCTGCATTCGGCCGGGTCCCTTGTCCTTGCGCAAGGTTTCATGCACGATTAGCGAGTCCTGACCTTAGCCCTGGCCTGAGCCTCATAAGAGAGCAATGATAATCAGGAAAGAACCCCTGATCATAAGAGTCTTGCAAGAGGCTTGTGATACAACCTTGCGTGCATCGTTCCGCGACGCCAAATCGACGTTGCCGTAAGGTTGCAGGCTGGAGACCGTAGGCCAAATCAGAGTCGAGTGATGTGCCGACAATTGACTCACCAAAAGGATGGAGGGCCTTGGTGTTTCCCGACTCCTGAAATGAAGCTGAATCAGTTCGCGAAACAGCCCGGCAATTCCGCTGTACGACAACGTATCTGCATCCGTCGGATGTTGCCGAGGAAATACGCCAGACCGGACGCTCTCCGATCCTTCTGAAACTGCACTCAGTGACCTTAGCGCAGGTGGACACTGGCCGGGATTGTCGATGGCTGTTATGAAATCACCGGGTGGGATAAGTACTTCTAGGTAGTCGGCAACAATAATTGCGTTGGTCTGCGCCAGGTATTCGTCAGCCCCCGCCTTCCTCGGGCCCAATGACCTGCCTGATGTCAGCCTTGCATTTGAAGCGTCCGAGAATTGAAGTGTGGGGCCTGAGTGCTATATAGCCGCCTGCCAAACAGAGCTAGTTTGGAGGGATTCCTTGCATGTCACAGAGCGATAGCCAGTCTGGACGCATCGCCGCCAATCTTTCCAGGGTCGAGGAATTGACGACGCGGCTGGCATCGGCGCTGGCCAGTCGCAAGCCAGGTAGTTCTGGTCTTGGTAAACCCGACGGTTCAGTGTTCACTAGGGCTGCACAGGCTTACTTCGCCGATATGGTCGCTGACCCGTCCAAGGTATTTGCCCAGCAGGCCAGGTATTGGGGAGAATCGGTGTCGGCCTGGGTAGATGTCCAAAAGCAGATGCTAGATGCTGTTTCCGGTAACGGCGAAGGAGAGGTGTTGTCAGACAGTGATCGCAGGTTCAAGAATGAGCTTTGGCAGAAGTCACCCTACTTCAGAATGATCAAGGAACAGTATAAGGTGAACTCAAGGCTGGTTCAGCGTTCGCTCAACGAGCTCGAGGGCCTTGACGAAGGTGAAAGACGTAGAATCGAGTTCTTTGTCGGGCAGGTCGTCGACATGATGAGTCCATCAAATTTCTTGCTGACCAATCCGGAAGCACTGGACAAGGCAGTGTCGACAGAAGGCCAGTCACTTGTTGACGGACTTGAGAACTTCGTCCGCGACATCGAAGCTGGTGACGGCGAGGTTCAGATAACCCTGACTGACACCGATGCATTCGAGGTGGGTGGCAATCTGGCAACCACCAAGGGGTCAGTCGTATTTCGAAATGATCTGATCGAACTGATCCAGTACGCTCCGCTTACAGCTAAGGTGAAGGAGTTGCCTCTCGTCATCGTACCGCCCTGGATCAACAAGTACTACATTTTGGACCTCAAGCAAAAGAACAGCTTCATTCGCTGGACACTTGAACAGGGCTTTACGGTTTTTGTCGTCAGCTGGGTTAATCCTGACAAAAGACATCGGGATGTCGGTTTGGACGACTATGCCACCAGAGGGGCGATGGCCGCCATTGACGAGGCACTCAGAATTACCGGTGCAGAGCAGGTCAACACCATAGGCTACTGCATCGGCGGTACGCTGCTTGCCATGGTACTCGCCTATCTCAATCGGCAGAGCGTCAAGTCAGTGCGATCGGCAACATTCTTCACAACATTCACCGACTTCAGCGACATCGGTGACTTTGGCATTTTCCTTGATGATGGCTTCATCGACGGCATCAAATCCGAGATTTCTGCCAAGGGTTATTTCCCTTCGAAGTACATGTCTCGCACATTCTCCTATATGCGCGCCAACGACCTGGTCTATGGACCGGCTGTCAGGAGCTATATGCTCGGTGAAGCGCCGCCCGCATTTGACTTGCTGTACTGGAACAGTGACGCGACCAACATGGCAGGAAAGATGACGCTGGAGTATTTTCAGGACTTGTGCATCGACAACAAGCTGATCAAGGGTGAACTTGAACTGTGCGGCGTTCCGATCTCGATCAGAGACATAAAGCAGCCGCTTACGGTGGTCGCCTGTGAATCCGACCATCTCGTGAATTGGGAGAAATCTTTCGCCGGCATCAGCAAGGCTGCCAGCCCCAGCAAGAACCTGATCCTGGCCGAGTCCGGACACATAGCCGGAATCGTCAATCCACCGACCGGATCCAAATACGGTCACTATCAAAGAAGTGGCAGGTTTGTGGATGCCACTTCCTGGAAAAAATCAGCCGAGTTTCACGACAACAGCTGGTGGCCCAAATGGGCAAAATGGCTAAGTAGAAGATCGGGCAAAATGATTGCGGCCCGCTCTCCGGGAGGGCCGGGCTGTTCCGAACTTTGCCCGGCTCCCGGCAATTATGTGTTGGTCAAGGCCGCCAAATGACGGCAGTCTTCGACAAGGCTTCAGGCCGACTGTCGGATGTCCGGGCTAGCCCGAATGGACCACGTGGCTGTCCCGGGAGTGAGACTCTTCTGGTCCGCATCGTGGCTTTGTGTCGGGAGCAAGGTGCTAGTGCACCGCATTTCTTGCCGGTCCAGGCTGGAACCTGCCATGGCTGATCAGCTCGGTCCGTTGCTTATCAAGAAATATGCCAGTCGCCGCCTCTACAACAGGGAAACTAGCGAATACATAACCCTTGGCGAGATAAGGAGTATCATCCGTTCGGGTCGCGAGGTCAAGATTGTCGATGGATCAACGGGAGAGGATCTGACGCGACAGTACCTGTTGCAGATTATCGCTGATCTCGAATCGAAGGGCGAGCCTATATTCCCGGTAGACATGCTGACGGAGGTCGTTCGCACCTACAGCCATGCGACACGTCAGGCATTGCCGAGATTTCTAGACGAGTCCTTCCGTGTATTCCGGGAAAACCAGGAACAGTTCATGGACAGCTTCAAGACTTTCGGTTCTTCTGCGGAGACGTTTCGCGCCATGCAGCAGCAGAACGAGGATAATCTGTCGAAATGGATGGCGATCTGGACTGTCGAAAATAAGGGCAATACGGCCTCAAAGACCGAGGAAGCGGATTCAAGCCCGGCTTCCAAACCTTCGGACAGCAAGTAGGCTCCAATTCGTGCGATCGGTTCAGGCGACAGTCCAGCCTCCGGACCGCGTGCTGTCGAATGCCTTGCACGTTTCAGCAGGAATGGCTCAACAGCAATAGTCACAAACGTTCCGGGCAAGCTGCAGGCACCGACACCTCACAGCCAATCGACCAGGTGAAGGACGTTTAGACAGCCACGGTTGATTGCCGGAATCATGGTCCGATCGCCCCGGATGAACCTGGTAGCAGTGCTTGTGGTTCTTGAATCGAACTTGGCCAGGGATCGAATCCCGTTGGTCGAACGCTTTGAACCGCGGGATGTGAGTAATTTGGCCCATTTCATGTCATGGGCTGGTGGCTCTCGAAAAACCTTCTGAACATTTCTGCCATCAAATTGCCATGCAATGGTGTCCCGAGACGCAACTCTGCACCCTCAAGGAGTTCGTCAGGTACAAGTCCGCGGCCCCGCTCGCGAATCAGGCCTGCAATGAATGCATGACTGAATTCCGGATGGGCCTGAACACCGATTGCCGACTTCGAAAACCTGACCATGGCGTATCGGCAGGTCTGTGAAGATCCGACGGCACTGGCACCGTCCGGCAATCGAACAACCTGGTCCCTGTGCCAGGCATTGAGCATGATCTGCCTGTCCTCGAATAGATAGGGCTGTACGCCTACCGTCCAGCCGCCCGAATACTGCTCGACTACACCTCCGAGTGCCTTGGCAATGAGTTGGTGTCCGAAGCAGATGCCGACAACAGGGGTTTGCTGCTCACCGCAACCACGGACCAGCCTTTCCAGACGCGGTATCCATGGCAGCGGATCGTTGACGCCATGACGTGAACCGGTAATCAGCCATCCCTGACAATCATCTTCAGCACCGGGAAATTCTCCGTCCACAACGTTCCAGGTCCTGAATTCATACTGCCCACATGCAAGGAATGCCTTGAACATGGAAGCGTAATCACCGTGTTCGTTTGCCAGGTTGTCAGGGGCGTGTCCGGCTTGCAGGATTCCGATCACAATTCTCATTGGCAGCCCCCTGTTTGCCGATTTGGAACTATCCCGCATAGTCCGAGCCTTCCTTACCGCGCCGCTAGCTTGTTTGAAACCTGTCCTTCAACAAGGTCTGCCGTCCGCATGCGTTGCGTTTGGACGCCTTGCCAACGACGCGACCACTACGCGGAATGCACACCAACTCGGCAGTTGTTTGATGCCCCGGAGGGCTTGATTTTGGCCAATGGGATTTCAACTCTCGTATTTCCATGTACTTGGGCAGATGACAGCACTCCCCGGTTTGCTATCGAAAGACCCATTTGGGGCCGCCGGTAGTATCATGCCAATCCGTTAGTGGATGCAAACCACTTGATGCCCAACCAGGAAAAGGATGAACTGGAGCTTCGAGAAAGACGCGCAGATCCGGAAGACAATGCAATTGTCGCTGCCCGTCGGATTGAATTGCATTCACTGCCGGATCCCCTACCTACGAAGATCTTGTCCAAACGCTGGCAGGTCAATGCATGCCTGGGCGATATTGGAATCTGCCGACGCAAAATGCAGCCATCTGCGCTTTGAGCCAACCCGCTAGCCTTGCAATGCGCGGGTAGATGTGCCCGGCGAACGTGGTGCAGGTGCGCAAGTTAAACGAGTGCAACCGCTACCCGGTCGAGATCGAGCCTACCGGCCAGGACGCGAACAAGGCCAAGGATCATGTCAACAACTCAAAGGCAACAACATCGTCTGAATTTGGCAGGAAGCACGGAGGGGCCGGTTTCAGTTGCATATATGTGACCATCCGATTTGGGCCAGATGATCGGCAACAGCATGGCAAAAACCGTGCCTGATGTCCCGTGCTGAAAAGTCTTCGGCCGAGGGACTATGTGCGTCCGGCACTCGACATGAATTGGTTCACTCTCCCTTCAAAATGGCAAAATTCTTGCGTTGCGGACGAAAACGGCCGTTCTCGGGACACAATCGGGCGAATTTGCGAACAATTCCAGTTCCAGTTCGCAAGAGCGGAAGGCAAAATGCTCCAAGGCGCTTGCATTCTGGTTGATTCAGCTACAGGATTCGGCATCCAGTGCAAAATCCCAGACACACACTGACAGGTCAGGGTTGGGGGAATCATGCCCAGATTTACACCGCTTGCAGCCAGTCTCCCTCGAACCGTTCCATTTGTCGGGCCAGAGGCTCAGGAGCGCGCTATCGGTACCAGGTTTGAGGCTCGAATCGGCGCCAATGAAAACGTGTTTGGCCCATCGCCAAGGGCGCTGCGTGCCATGCGCCAAGCGGCCGCTGAAAGCTGGCAATATGGCGACCCGGAAAACCACGATTTGCGCCGCGCCCTGTCCGGAAAGTTTGGGATCGGTTACGACAATGTTGTCGTCGGAGAGGGCATTGACGGCCTGCTGGGTTACCTGGTCCGATTGCTGGTAGCGCCTGGGGTGACCGTTGTAACCTCGAAAGGAGCCTATCCTACCTTCAATTATCACGTGCAGGGATTTGGTGGCCGCCTGGTTCAGATTCCATATGTCTCTGACAGGGAAGACCCCGAACTACTGGTCAATGCTGCAAACGGTGAACAGGCAGCGCTCGTCTACCTGGCAAATCCTGACAATCCGATGGGCACCTACAACACGTCCCGCTCGATTGTGGCTGCACTGGACAGGCTGAGAGAAGATTGCGTCATGGTCGTTGACGAAGCCTATGTGGAATGTGCTCCCCAGGACGCTGCCCTTCCGGTCGATGTCGAGCGGCCAAATCTTGTCATAATGAGGACGTTCTCGAAGGTGTATGGCATGGCGGGCGCCAGGGTCGGTTACGCCATGGGCAACGAGAATCTCATTGGTGCATTCGATAAGGTCCGCAATCACTTCGGCATGAGCCGGATGGGTCAGGCTGCAGCCCTGACTGCTCTAAAGGATGAAGACCACTTGCATCAGGTTGTGGAGTGGATCAGTTGTGCCAGAGAACGCATCTGCAGGATTGCTGCCAGCTCCGGTTTGCAAACAGTTCCGTCGGCTGCCAATTTCGTGGCAATCGACTGCGGAAGCAGCGCCCAATTTGCTGGGGAAGTCCTCAAGGCATTGGTCAGACGTGGCATCTTTGTCCGTATGCCCTTTGTGTGGCCCCAGAGCAGATGTATTCGGGTTTCGGCCGGGCGCGAATCCGATCTCGACCTTTTCGAAAAAACATTACCACTCGCGCTGGAAGATGCGGCGCGTCATTGCGAATCCTGACGGAAATTACGCCGCGTTTTTCGGCGCAGCCCTCGAACAGGCCCGCCACACAGCCGAACGGCCAATCTTTGACTTGCTGCTCAGTCTGCGGCTGAATTTTCTGCCTTTATTCTCGCAGATGCTCGTTGCCGCGCAAATGCACTGTCCCTGCCGGTAACATAGAGCAGATCGGCAATCAGCCGCATGTATGAGTCTTCACGATAGTCTCTATTGTCATCGGCGAGGACAAGACTCCACAAGGATTCCAGAAGCTTGACGCGATCCTCTATTGGAACGGCGTCCTTGAGAATACGGGTAAACCGAACGGTGTCCGTGGCTCTTGCTTCGACATGCTCAGCTTCCGTACGCATGGCTCTTGCCTGGCTGCCCGACAGGTCGTAGCTCTCCTGAAGAACCCGCTCAATCTGCAGTTTTTCGACCGCAGAATAATCGTGGTCCGACCTGGCAATACGAACCATCAGGGCGGCCAGAGCTATCCTCGAATCGACCGCAGACAGACGCTCGCAAGAAGGTGGCACCGGACCGCGCCTCAGAAACCTCAGCAGAGACATCGGACTAGATCCCGGATTATTTCACGATCCTGTATTTGGAGAAGCAGAATGTCGAAACGATCGCCGGTCGCCACCAATTCTCGCCTCGCTAGGATACCAGGCACGTTAAACACAGGAATGACTCCCGCGTGCAAGACTTCGGCATCATACCGATCGGGCCTCCAATGCTCATTTCATTTCCTGCCAGTCTCATCAAGCTGCACAGACTAATCCGGGTTCGGCTTGCCAATTCCGATAAACAGCGAACGAAGTGGAAACACCCACGCAATTCCGGCAATCACATAAACGATCAACTCAAGAAGTGCCGGCAATCGATCGAACATATTCATGACATTCACAACTACAATCACATAGATCGGCAACACGACAACCAGTACCAGCACCGCCAGAATTCGTCTGCTCCTGTAGGATAATCGCATCAGCTGGGAGGTCCGTCCGAATAGCGAATTATGTCGTTCCTTTCCGGCGAAGTCGACAGCAGAGTTACCGGGCACTCAATGAGTTCCTCTATGCGGTCAATATAGGCCCTCGCCTCTTTCGGCAGGTTTGACTTCTTCCTGACACCAGCAGTTGGCTGGGTCCAACCCGGGAATGTTTCGTATAGCGGCACTACTTTCGACTGTGCATCTGTGCAGGATGGAAGATGATCCAGGTATTGGCCCATAAGTCTGTAGCCTGAACAGACTTTCAATTCGTCAAACCCGTCTAGAACGTCCAATTTGGTGATGACGACCCCTTCAACGCCCGAGATGGCACAGGCCTGGCGAACCATTACGGCGTCTAGCCATCCACACCGACGCGGTCGTGAGGTAATCGTCCCTATCTCAACGCCGACCCGCCTCAGTTTGCCACCAGTTGAATTCAGCTGTTCGGTAGGAAACGGACCGTTGCCAACTCGCGTTTGATATGCCTTGCAAACACCAACTACGGATTCGATGTCCTTTGGTCCGACACCGGATCCACAAAGAGCGCTTCCAGAAACCGTAGAGGACGACGTCACATACGGGTATGTACCGTGCTCAACATCAAGGAATGTACCCTGGGCACCTTCGAACAGCACGGTTTTGTTCTGGTGCAGGCTCTCCCTCAGGAACTTCCACACCGGTCTTACAAATGGTAGCAAATGTGGCGCGTAGTCAAGCAGGTCTCCGTGGACAGACTTGGCTTGAATGTCCAGGCCATTGTAACCCTGGCGAATTTTGTTGTGATGCCTGACGAGGCCCTTGACGACGGTGTCTAGACGATCCGGGTTGGCCATGTCACAAACGCGCACGGCCCGTCGTCCGACCTTGTCCTCGTAAGCGGGCCCGATACCCATGAGAGTCGTTCCAATCTCTGACTTGCTGTCTGACGGGCCCTCGCGAAAGATATCCAGATGCTTGTGAGCTCCCAGCACTAGCGAAGCATTTTCGGCGATCATGAAATTTGTGTTATCAACTCGAAAACCCCTATCTCGCAAATGCCGGATCTCGTGGATAAGGCTTTCCGGATCTATTACGACGCCGCTGCCGAGAACCGCGACCGTTCCATGGCGAAGAATTCCGGACGGCAGGAGTGAAAGCGTGAAGGTTTCGTCACCTACAACAATCGTATGGCCAGCGTTTTGCCCGCCCTGGAATCTCACCACAATGTCGGCAGATTCGGCGAGCCAGTCGACAACCTTGCCCTTTCCCTCATCACCCCATTGCAATCCGACAACGATCATGCCTGGCACGAATACATACTCCAATTTTCACGTTGGGCATCAAAGGCTCCCTGACAGACGTACAATATGAAGCACTCGCCCTGAAGACAACACGGACAGGCAAGCGAAAAGTCGGGGGAGTCCGACAAGATCATTGAAATTACCCCTGGACTGAACTAACTTGGAAGGGCTGATGCGTGATTTGTTGAACGACTAGGTTCCTCTCCGATGAGTAACGTTACCCTGGTTATACACCTGATACTGGCCCTGATCCTGATCGGAATTGTGCTGATTCAGCGCTCCGAAGGCGGAGGGCTAGGGATTGGTGGCAGCGGTAATCTTATGACCGGTCGGCAGGCCGCGACAGCGCTAGGAAAACTTACCTGGCTATTCGCCGTTGCATTCCTGGTTACCTCACTCACCTTGACCATTTTGTCGGCGCGCAAGTTGTCTACAGACAGTGTGGTTGAACGGCTAGGCGATGTGCTCACAAGCGAAGGCCCCACCGATGCATTGGGACTTGGCAGCGACCTGCTCTTGCCAGAGGGCACAGACGAACCGGCATTACCACCAAAGGCCGAGTAGTCTTGGCAGGCCTGGACGAGCACCCAACCTTTTCTTTCAGCTTCCATAACTGTCACCGCCTAATCGCGAAGGCCGGGAAACATCAGGCTGAAAGCAGCAGGCATTTGACCGCACATGACCACGGCTTTGCACAAGAATCGTGCATTGCGACCGAGGCGTGACACGGTTCATCTTTATCACTGGAGGAGTTGTATCCTCTCTAGGAAAGGGATTGACCGCCGCTGCACTCGGTGCGCTGCTGCAGGCACGAGGATATAGCGTCCGGCTTCGCAAGCTGGACCCGTACCTCAATGTCGACCCCGGTACGATGAGTCCCTATGAGCATGGGGAAGTATTTGTAACTGAAGATGGTGCCGAGACAGACCTCGATATTGGTCACTATGAACGGTTCACCGGTGTTTCTGCCCGACGGAATGATTCAACATCATCAGGGCGAATCTATTCCAGCGTGCTCCAGAAAGAACGGATGGGAACCTATCTGGGTCAAACCATTCAGGTCATCCCTCATGTGACCAACGAGATCAAGGCGTTTATCGGGAAGGCCGAAAACAGTGCGGATTTTGTCCTCTGCGAAATCGGCGGCACGATCGGGGATATAGAAGGTTTGCCCTTCTACGAGGCCATAAGACAGTTTGTGCTGGAACGCCCGGAACACCAATGCGCATTGGTTCACGTCACCCTTGTGCCCTATCTGGACGCCTGCCACGAACTCAAGACCAAGCCGACCCAGCACTCGGTCAAGGAACTGCAGTCGATTGGATTGACACCAGATGTTCTGGTTTGCCGTTCCAATCAGGAACTTCCCGATAAGGAGCGTCAAAAGATTGCATTGTTCTGCAATGTCCACTCGGACAGTGTGATTTCGGCGCCGAACCTCAGATCGATATACGACGCGCCTGTTTCTCTCCACCGGATGGGACTGGATCGCGCCGTTTTGAGGGCCTTCCAAATCGACCCCCTTCCGCCTCCCGATCTGTCGAAGTGGCACAATGTCATGGACTGCATCAGTAATCCGGAGGGCACTGTGCGGGTGGCAGTTGTTGGCAAATATACGGGGCTTGACGACGCCTACAAATCGATAAACGAAGCGCTTATGCATGGCGGCATTGCCAACCGGGTCAGGGTAGAAATCTGCTGGATACCGGCAGAGGTTTTCGAAAGTGAGGACCCGAGATTACAGCTCGAAGGATGCCATGCGATCTTGATTCCCGGTGGCTTTGGCGAACGAGGATCGGAAGGCAAAGTCATGGCTGCAGGGTTTGCTCGCCGAATGAAAGTGCCCTTTTTTGGCGTTTGCCTCGGTATGCAAATGGCCGTTATCGAGGCGGTACGCAACCTGCTTGGTGTCTCCAATGCCGGTTCGGAAGAATTTATTTCGGAGTATGAGAATGCGGGTGAACAAATTGAACCGGTGGTCTTCTATCTGAAGAAGTGGACTCAGAAAGGCAAAAATGTACAGCGCAGCAAGCGCGATGCCAAAGGGGCGACCATGCGCCTGGGTGCCTACCCGGCAATTCTGCGTCCGGGGAGTTTGGCTGCCCGAACATACGGGACCAGGAGAATTTCGGAACGTCATCGGCATCGTTACGAGATCGACATCAAGTATCGCGACCAGCTCGAGCAGCAGGGAATCCTGTTCTCGGGAATGTCGCCCGACGATATCCTGCCGGAAATTCTTGAGATTGTGGACCATCCCTGGTTTATAGGCGTACAGTTTCATCCTGAACTGAAGTCCAGACCCTACGATCCGCACCCTCTGTTTGCGGCATTCATAAGGGCAGCAATCAGGCAGTCTCGGCTAGTGTGAAGGATGGCCTGTATTGGCCGCTAATTCACACTGTAACTGGTCACAAGGTATGACAGTTTCATTGACGCGTCCGTTCTGTTGCCAGGCGAGAACCTGCAGGGGTGGACACAGCGTCTTGCCACATGTTGGCGGATCGTACATCAGGTCGAAGGAGCTGAGAATTTCTACAGTAGAGTTCCAGTTTGACTGCGCAACCACCCGGGCATCGGCAACTCTGTGCCAGGCGCCGGTCCCAAGTGGTACAATCCTGCCGATACACCAATCAATGCAGTCTGTGTTGAGTGGTCACAAGACAGCAACACCATGAATCCTGGAATAGCCAGTCGGCCTCAATCGCTGATGAAGTCCGCCGAGGAATGTTGCGGGCCGCATGACGAGCCTGGGAAATAGGAATGCGGGAATCTTCTGCCACGGCATTTACGATCGTTGGCGCCGGTGCTTGCACCAGGGAAGAATTGCGTCTGGCAATGTCCGTCGCTCCTGGACTGGTAGCTGCGGACGGTGGAGCCGCACGCATCACGAGCGAAGGATTGCAGGCAACCTCGGTCATAGGTGATTTTGATTCCTTGCCCAGATCCTTGCTGCCTTCTCTTGGCGACACGCGATTGCAACAGGTTGGGGAGCAGGACACTACGGATTTCGACAAATGTGTGCGCATGACAGAGGTCGATCTCCTTGTCGGTGTTGGCGTGCTGAGTCCGGCCCTGGATCACGCTCTTGCAGCGCTCCATGTCCTGCTTAAGTACCGCTGGCGCAAGATCATCCTGTTGCGAAAGCCGGACATATGCATGTTGTGCCCTCCCGAACTCACATTGCGACTGCCGGCTGACGAACGCGTATCACTGTTCCCGATGGCCGAGGTTCAAGGGCTTTCAAAAGGGCTTGCGTGGCCAATCGACGGCATTGACTTTTCGCCGCATACGCGTGTCGGCACTTCCAACCGGGTTTCAACCGGCCCTGTACGGCTGCGGTTTTCAAGCCCTGGCATGTTGATGATACTCTCCGACAAGTTCTTGGAAATTGTCGCCAAAGCACTCAGTCAAACATGCATGTGGCCACCAGAAGAGCCAGATTAGGCCACAAAAGTGCCAGCACGCTTTTCGATTTGTGATCCGCGCGTGGCAATTGGAACCGGGGAGTAGCTGGAGTCCAAAAGCAGTTTCGACTGACAGAGCGTGTTAAGTTCGAGCATTCGATTGGCCCGCGTGGCAGAAGCCTTACGCAGAATTCAAGAATCCAACTTGCGCTGTGTCCGGTCTCCCTGATGCACGAGACTGGTCGCACTGGAAGAAAATGATAAGAGCGGTAATTGAGGTAAGAAAGAATCCTGAAGAGTCCACGATCCGGTCGTACTCAGACAATTGGAACTATTAGACATCACAGCGTGCTCACCTGCCGACAACCGTTATCGGCTGTAATTGACAAGGCCGACTTCATGCGTGAAGAGAGTGCTGTTCTCGAAGAGCTTGAGACTACCATCACAGAGTAGCGCAACAGTTACCCGATTGAGGTCATCGCCAAGATCCGGAAGCTGGTTGGCGGACGAAAGGTCGCACCTGCTCTTAGAGAGCTTAAGGAGATGCTGGAAGGATCGGATCAGAGGGTTGTGGTATTTGCGCATCACCATGATGTTGTTGATGCTCTGATGGAAGGTCTTAAACAATACAACCCTGTGCGCATCGACGGCCGCGTGGCCATGAAAAGGCGCAACGAAAATGTGGCGACTCTTAGGAAGATCCCCAATGCCGTGTTCTTGTCGGCAACATCAAGGCCGCCGGTGTGGGACTGACGCTTACAGCTGCTTACAATGTGTTCTTTGTAGAGTTGCCCTGGACGCCGGCCGAATTGATACAGGCTGAAGACCGGTGTCACTGCATAGGACAGCATTCAAGTGTAAACGTGAACATTCTTGCCATTGAAGGCAGCATTAATAGCAGGATTGCCGAGTTGCTTGTTCACAAGGCACGTGTGGTTAACAAGACCATGGATCATGGATGCCGACAATCTTGCCAAGCCGAGACAAAGCATCATAAGCGAAGTGTTTCTGTCCAAGAGGCCTACTGACGAACCTTCGGAAACTGTGGCAAAGAACAGCGCCTTGATGCAGGCTGCTATTGATGGGCTGCGACATATTGCCGCAATGGACGGTGACAAGGCAACATTCAGAAATGGCGTAGGGTTTTCCCGCTACACGTGGAAGACAGGCAACTGGCTTGCCGGACTGGATACGCTGACCGAAAGGCAACTCAAGACTGCCATCAACATCTGCAAATTTCACAGTCGTCAATTTCCCAAAGAAATAGGGGAGCGTTTTTCACGAGCAATAGATCGCCGACAGAGCTTTATGTTCTCAATCGTATGGTCAACACTTGGAACCTTCAGGCCGACAAAAGCATACCGTCTGTCGCCGATAATATGAAGAAAATCATTTGGACGGGGATTCGTCCTGAGCGCTGCCCGGGGGATTTTACTGTGGAAGACCAAGAGCGTTACGATGCCCTTCTTGCCGGTTACAGGAAATTGAATGACGAACTCGACGCAATGTTGAGGAAAATCCTTGGCGATGACGGCCAAGCTTCTTGATCCTCTCGGAGCGGACAACCAGACGGAATCTCCGCTGCCCAAACTCACTCCCGAGCTTACAAGGAAACTTGTCAAGGGCGTAGCCAACAAGACAAGAGCCGATGCCTAAAGGAAACGCTATGCCAGCGATCCCGAGTTCAGGGAAAAGGAAAAGAAGAGAAACCCTGCCTACTACCACCAGACAGGAAAGCAGAAAAGAAATGGATACTCTGAACCCCGGCTCCACAGGCTGTAACGTTGCCGCCCGATTGACCAGTAGTGAACAGACGGGGTCAAGTTGACGCTGAGCTAACGGTTAGGATATTCCCGATCCCTGGAAATTGGAATTTCACATACGGAGGTAGCCAATGTAGCTAAAGGGCGGCTACCACCCGTTGTGTATCAGGTCGTGCCTATATGCTTCGGGGACCCGACGGCATTCAGCACTACGGAGGGTGAGGGTTTGATACCCCTGAGGCGAGAATCGGTAGAGTCATGATCATTCGGGCTGTCTTGGTTGGCACATTTATCTTGTTTGGAGTCGCAGTTTGTGCGGCCAGCTTTAGAGTTGAGGACTTCCAGCCGGAAGAAATGGTTGCTGTGCAAGAATGGGCCAAACGGGGTGATGCTGTGGCGCAGTTCACTCTGGCGACAATGTACTGTTACGGGGCGGGCGTTCCGAAAAACTACCGAGAGGCCGCGAAGTGGTTCAGCCTTGCGGCTGAACAAGGCCAAATCTACGCGCAGCATGATCTGGGTTTCATGTACTCCTACGGCGAGGATGGTCGGCAGGATTGCCGAGAGGTTATGAGGCTGCTCCGCCTGGGGGCAGAGCAGGGCCGTGCTTCGGCACAGTAATTTCTGGGCCAAAGTTACTTCTATGGTAACGGTGTTCGGCAGGATAACAGAGAGGCCGCGAAATGGTTCCGCCTGGCGGCTGAACAAGGCGAAACCTACGCGCAGCATGATCTGGGTTTAATGCACGTACGCGGTTTGGGTGTTCCGCAGGATTACAATGAGGCTGTGAAGTGGTTCCGCCTGGGGGCAGAGCAAGGCCATGCAGGGGCGCAGTCTAATCTGGGTGTGAAGTACTACCGCGGCGAGGGTGTACCGCAGGATTACCGAGAGGCTGTGAAGTGGTACCGACTGGCGGCTGAGCAAGGCCATGCCAGGGCGCAGTTCTATCTGGGTAACATGTACGGCCGCGGCGAGGGTGTACCGCAGGATTACCGAGAGGGCGAGCAGTGGATTCGCTTGGCGGCAATGCAGGGCTTCGTAGAAGCTCAGTACACAATGGGACAACTGCACGGTTACGGCTACGGAATTCCCGTGGATTGGGTGCATGCACACGCTTGGTCAAATCTTGCAGCTGCGCAGGGTCATGAGGAGGCCAGAGAGTATCGGGATGAATTGCAAGATCTCATGACAAGAGAACAGGTGATCAGGGCTCAGCGGATGGCGAGTGAATGGGTGCCCAATTCACCGCTTCCACTCGGCAATGGAACGGCATTCGTCCAGCGAGCCTTATACAGTCTGGATTATGAACCCGGTCCCATTGACGGTCGCATCGGTCCTCGAACTCGGGCAGCAATTCGTTCGTACCAACACGATCATGGTCTGCCGGTTGATGGTCAGATCTCCAGCATATTGCAAGATGCGCTGTGGGACGAATTGGCGAACAGGTGATTGGGTTAGTGAAGCAGGTGTAGCTGTTGGGGACACCGGCCTGTCTCCGCATGATAGGATTGCGATTAGAGAGCAATGAATGCAGCCAAGGCTGTGATGAGGTGTTGTGAGTTCGGGACGTTACGCCACGGTTTGCGAAGTTGGCCTAGAAACAATCGGAAAGTTTTGCCGGGCACATGGCGGCTGAGGAAAGTAACTGAGGCCGGGTGGCGAGATTGCAACCGACTGCAGCGCACGTACAAGTTAACCATATATTGACAACTCGTTTGGTTGGCGCTGGCAAAATAGCTTTTGGGGAGAGAGAGAATCAGGCCCTAACCAAAGCGATGAAGCCAGACTGTACTCTGTCGTCATGGCCCAGGGGCCGCAATCTTGAGGCAACGACCTCGCTGGGCAGGCCTTGCACCACAACAAGAGTTGCAGCGTTCATGATCGGTAATGCGCAGTTGGCTATTGTGTCTGATCTGCAGACCAGTTTCACGCCACCATACAGCGCTGAGCTTGATCTCGATCGCGGCAAGGAAATTGGCACCCGCGACTGCCAGCCCGAAGGCTGATGTCCGGTCAGTCATGCAAAATCAGGGGTGGATAGCTTTCTCGCGATCGGGAGCAAGGGTCTTCGCAATTGGCCCCGACGCTTCGTTACAATCACTGGTCGTTCCGGGAATACATCACCATGAACAGAAACCAGCCGCAGACGCCCGATATTGACATTCATCAATTGTCCAATTCGGGGCAATTGTTATTTCACAGTTCCAGCCGCTGGCAAGTCTGGACCGGAGTTTTCTGTTTGTCGAAAATGTCGGTCTGGCAATTCAGTGTAATGCGATCCGTTTGACCAGCACCTGGATAGGGGAACCAGGTGTTGGGAGACCGATATTCTCTGGTTGGGCACCAAGTTATCAGGTGTGGCCGTCAAGCTTGCCTCCCGTGGTATTGAACTGCAAGGTCGGTTTTTGGTTGCTGCCCAGAGACCAATATGGATTGCCCGCGCATTCGCTTACTGTCCCCATTTTCGCGAGCTCCAAAGCCGTTAAGTGAGTCCTGCTGTATTCTGACGATTGCCTGACTTTTCTATCGCCTCCGAAGACATGCGACAATTTCGGCACCGTCGGCATTCAGCCTGCACACTATGCAGTTTGTAAACTAAGAGTATTCGGTATTCGGATCGCGCCTTAATTCATTCGACACGCGATCCCTGCTCACACGCAAGACCAGGAGGACCGCCATGGCAACCGGCACGCTGAATGTAAACGGCACAGCCTACCGCTGGCCACAGAACCCGATTGTGGTGGTTTGTATCGATGGAGGCGACCCTGCCTATATCAAGCACGGCCTGGCAAACGGGATCATCCCCACGATCGAACGCTGGATACGCACAGGGTTCCATACCCTGGCAAGAGCCACAATGCCGAGTTTCACTTGTCCCAACAACATGTCCATCGCGACCGGGTGTCCGGCGTCAGTTCATGGCATCTCGGGCAATTTCTACCTTGATCGGAAGACGCGGAAACCAGTTGTCATGACCGGGCCCGATTTGCTCCGGGTCAATTCAGTGATGAGCGAATTCTCGCGCCGTGGTGCACGCGTGGTTTCGGTTACCGCCAAAGACAAGCTCCGCCGTCAGCTCCAGAAAAACATGGATCTTTCAAACGGCTCAGCCAGTTTTTCTTCCCAGCACGCTGATTGCTGCACATTGGAGGAAAACGGAATCGAGACCACACTGGACTTTGTCGGGGAGCCTCTTCCGGACATGTACTCCGCGGAGCTTTCGCTGTTCGTGCTCAATGCAGGTCTCAAGTTGCTCAAAGTGCGCCGCCCCGAGATTCTCTATCTTTCGCTTACCGATTTCATCCAGCATGCCCATGCACCAGGCCATCCCGCGGCCAATCACTTCTACGCGGAAATGGACACACTCCTTGGCAAATTTGAAGAATTGGGCGCCATCGTGGCACTCGCCGCGGACCACGGCATGAATGACAAGTCGAACGACGACGGGACGCCGTGCGTTGTATGGCTCCAGAGTATCCTCGACGACGAGTTTGGCCGCGGGTCACTCACGGTCATCTGTCCGATAACTGATGCTTTCGTAGGCCACCACGGAGCGCTCGGCGGCTTTGTGCGCGTGTACTTCAATGATGATATCCGTCCTGAGCGAGTAAAGGAGACGATTTCCGACGTGCCAGGCGTGGACTGCGTGTTGTCGCGCATGGATGTGGTTCGGGAGTACAACTTGCCGGCCGGGCCCGAGGGGGATTTGGCGGTGTTCGGTGACCTGCATACCGTCATCGGCACTCGCGAGGTTGACCACGATTTGCATGGTCTAAAAGGTCAAAGGCTCCGAACGCATGGCAGCGTTTATGAGGCTGACGTGCCGTTTATCATAAGCCGACCGGTCAGTAACGAGTATGCGCGCCGTGCTGAAGATGCACGTTTACACAGCTATGAGACATTCGACTACGTGCTCAACGGCATCACTGTTTGACACCTATTGTTGAGGCATTCGGAATCGCCCAACGGGTCTTCTAGCCGGGCATCAGGGTTCGAATCGCAGCGATCGGAGTGGAGAAACCAAGGACAAGTCTATGAGCAGGATCGGTCGTGCCGTGGTCTACCCGGCGCCCAATGCACCATTTGAAATGCGCCAATATCCTGTGCGCGACGTTCATGCCGGTGAAGTCTTGGTAAGAATCACAATGTCCACTATCTGCCGGTCGGATATCCACTCCTATGAGGGCCGGCGCTCCAATCCGTTTCCCGGCATTCTGGGACACGAAATAATTGGCGTAATCGAGCAAATGGGCGAATGTGTGGGCAACGACCTGCGCGGCGACTCGCTCGCTCCGGGCGACCGTGTCACCTGGACCGAATTCTTCACCGATGGCCCGTCGTATTATCGTGACGTGCTTGACATGCCGCAAAAAGCGCCGGGGCTGCGCAAGTATGGTCACGATCATGTCGACGACGAACCCCATTTCTTGGGCGGTTTTGCCGACTATTGCTATATCCAGCCTGGCACCGGTATTCTCAAGCTTCCCGATGAGATCACCGATGAAGAGGCTACCCCGCTAAACTGTGGCATTGCGACAATGATCGCGGCAACGGAAGCTGCTGATATCTCAGTCGGTGAGACGGTTGTGGTTCAGGGTCTGGGTTTGCTGGGAATTTACGGATGCGCCATTGCAAAGTCCCGGGGTGCAGCGCGAATTATCGGACTCGACAAGAATTGTTCACGGCGCCGTAAGGCAAGACTGTTTGGTGCCGACCTGACCTTTGACGTCGAGACGATGAGCGATGATGAACTGGTGGTGGCTGTCCGCGACGCGTCACCCCCGGATGGACCGGACGTTGTACTGGAAGTGTGTGGAGTTTCCTCGGTAATTCCGGGTGGCGTGCGCATGCTGCGCATTGGCGGGCGATATGTTCTGGCCGGACTGATTAATCCAGGTTCGACGTTTGAGCTTGACGGTAGCGAACTTGTCCACAAATGGATCACCTTGAAAGGCATCCACAACTACCATCCACGCCATCTTGTTCAGGCACTCGACTTCGTCATGGCCAACCGGGACAGGTATCCGTTCGCAGAGATCGTAGACGCGCGTTTCAACCTCGATCAGCTTGACACTGCATTTGAAATGGCTGCCAAGCACCGCGTGCTGCGTGCTGCCATCGTGCCATAACAAGTTGCCCAAATCACCAATTTCTGCACCAGACAAATACCAGGAGACGACCATGATCGGACCGGAACTGAATTTCACGCCGCGCGGGCTTTTCATTGGTGGAGAGTGGCAGGAAGCGACGGAAGGCAGGAGATTCGAGTCGATCAACCCTTCGACAGGGGAAAGCTTGGGCGAGTTGCCGACCGCGACCGCGACTGACGTCGACCGAGCAATGCGCGCTGGCCGCGCGGCGTTCGAGTCAGAGTGGGGCTTAATGCCGATCCGCGAGCGCGCAGCCTGTCTGGAGAATCTTGCTGATCGGCTTCATGAGCACCGACACGAGCTCGCACTGATGGACTGCGTTGACGGGGGCAACGCTTATTCCGGGATGGTAGGCGACGTGAACTGGACGGTGGCGACACTGCGCTATTTTGCGGGACTGGTCACCGAGGTCAAGGGTGAGACATCCTCCTATGGTCCGAGACACCTGAATTTTACTCGACGCCAGCCCTACGGGGTTGTGGCAAAGATTAATCCCTTCAACCACCCTCTTCGTTTCTGTGCGGAAAAGTCGGCGGCCGCTCTGGCTGCAGGCAATACGGTGGTTGTCAAGGCTGCGGAACAGGCACCATTGTCGAGTCTGCGTTTTGGGGAATTATGCGAAGGAGTGCTTCCTCCAGGGGTCGTGAACGTGGTTACTGGCGGTGCCAAAACCGGATCGGCCATGGTACGCCATCCGCTTGTCGAACGCATCGGCTTCGTGGGGTCGGTCGAGACTGGTCGCATCATCGCCCGGGAGGCGGCAGAGGGGTTGAAGGAGGTCACACTGGAGCTCGGTGGAAAAAACCCAATTATAATATTTCCTGATGCCGATCCCGTGAAGGCCGCGAAGGCCGCAATCAAAGGCATGAACATGAACCGTCAGGGACAGTCATGCAGTTCGACCTCTCGGGTATTCGTTCACGAAACACTCCACGACGAAGTGCTGGCCGCGCTGGTGGTTGAGGCGGAAGCGCTTCAGGTGGGCTTCCCCTGGGAAGAAGTAAACGAGCTTGGTCCCATCGTATCTGCCCGGCAATACGAGCGGGTAATGGGCTTTATTGCTTCGGGAATTGAAGAGGGCGCGCGTCTTGTTACAGGGGGTAAGCGACCCGATGCCCCCGCACTCAGCAACGGTTTTTTTGTTTGTCCTACAGTGTTCGATGGTGTCGATGATTCGATGCGCATTGCGCGCCACGAGATTTTCGGCCCGGTTATGTCTGTGTTTGCCTGGTCTGACCTTGAGGAGGTGCTGGCAAGGGCGAATGCGCTGCAATACGGTCTTACAGCAGCTATCGTGACCAATGACCTTGAAATGGCCATGGAAACCGCCGATCGCGTTGAAGCTGGCTACGTTTGGATAAACTCCACTGGCCGCTACATTGGTGCTCCCTATGGAGGCTGGAAACAGAGTGGCTCGGGTCGCGAGGAGTGCATGGAAGAGCTATTGAGCTACACGCGCATCAAGAACGTAAATCTGCGCTGGTGAGTTGGGTTAGAGGGAGGGTTACGGGCTGTGTTAACAAGGAGAGCTCAATTCATTGTCTGAAATCGTGTTAGCAGTCAAGCGCACCCGTGAAAGCTATATTTGAGTACATTATGGAAGACACACAAAACGTCTTTGGTGAGATATCCAGGTTGAACGCCTCGACCTCGAAATATAGCCTCGCGACATCCACGAGCACATCATGATTCCCTTCGCAATAGTCCTGGTTCCAACATCGTCACGCGTCATCAACGATCTTCCAGTTCATGCATGAACTGATTGGCACTGCAACCGCCGAGCTTGCACACATTCTAACGATTCACCTGCCTGCCCTTGGCGAGAGTTGGTGGAAGACGCACGTCGCAGACCGGCTGAGCTTCCAGCAACAGCGCATCGCGGAGGAACGCGGGCTCACCAGGCTGGAACAGCTGGATTTTGCCTCCCTGCTTCGAATCGTCGACCAGAATTGGTACGAACTCTCCGAGGCACTCAATCTGCCGCGCGAGGGGCGCACCTTGGTCAGGGAATTGCAGTCCGTGCGCAATCGGTGGGCGCACCGGTCGGCGGTGCCGGTTCCTGCAGAGGATCAGTACCGCGATGCCGACACCCTGGCCCGTGTTCTGGGTATGCTTGGTGCCAAGCCGGCGTCAGTCGAGGCGGCAGAATCGGCGAAGAGACGCGCCCTTTCCGACTTGGTGGCACCATCCGACGCGCCCTCGAATGCCAAGCTTGATCCTGCCAGTATCGGTCTGCTAACCGCACGTCCAGGCGACCCTACAATCTGCGCCGTCGCTTCACACGCTGCATCGACGATGTTCAAGGTCGGCGATCTCGTAGCGCTGCGCTCCGATCCGAACACCAAAGTGGCGATCATTGGTGTCACGGTCGGCACCGCCGAGACCCGCTACCAGGTGTTCCAGGATCAACGTTCGGTCTCTTACTACGAGAGCCAGCTTCGTCCCATCAAGCCCGCCGACGCACACTCCCTACTCAGCGCCGGCGACCTGCGTGCCCATCTGACCAGCCTGCATCTGCTATCGCCGTCTACCGCTAACCTGTATTCGCTGCGATCCGGGCGCGTTCACTATGTGCCTTATCAGTATCGCCCCGTCTTGAGATTGATCCGGGCTGACCGGCCGCGCCTGTTGATCGCCGACGAGGTGGGCGTGGGCAAGACGATTGAGGCCGGACTGATCATCAAGGAGTTGCGGGCCCGGACGGACATCTCTTCGGTGCTGATCATCTGTCCAAAGGCGCTCGTGACCGAACGCAAATGGGTCGTCGAGATGAAGCGATTCGACGAGCACTTCGAGGCGCTCGACGGCCGGACGCTCCGTCACTGTCTGCATGAAACCGACCTGGAAGGCGAATGGCCCGACAGCTATGCTAAGGCCATCATCCCGTTCTCCCTGTTCGATTCAGACCTGCTCTTCGGCAAAAGGAGAAGAGGGTCGCGGGCCAACGGAGGGTTACTCGGCCTTGATCCGCCGCCCAGGTTCGATCTCGTGATCGTCGACGAGGCGCACCACATCCGCAACGCGGAGACTTATCTCCATCAGGCGGTGCGCTATTTCTGCGATAATGCCCAGGCCGCCGTCTTTCTAACCGCCACTCCGGTCCAACTCGGCAGCGAAGACCTCTTTACCTTGTTGAACGTATTGCGACCGGACCTCGTCATCGACCACCTGAGTTTTGAGCTGATGGCTGCGCCCAATAAGTTCATCAACGCGGCCGTGAGCCATTGCCGCACCAGTGCGGAATGCTGGCAGGTCGAAGCCCGGGCCTGCTTGGTTCAGGTCGCGCAGACCGAGTGGGGCCGCCTCTTCCTACGAGAATCGCCGGCCTTCCAGGACATCTACGATCGGTTAGCAGAGGAGCAGATTGACGACGCCATCCGCATCCGCATCATTCGGTCACTGGAGGAGCTTTATACCTTCAGCCCGATGATCAACCGGACCCGCCGCCGGGATATCGGGGAATTTACGACCCGCCGTCCCGAAACGCTCACGGTCGAGTTCACGTCCTTTCAACGCCGATTTCATGACGATCTGCTCGACGTCGTAAGCCGCATCCTGGCTCGCACCCACGGCGAGCAGAACGTTAAGTTCATGATGACCACGATCCGCCGGCAGGCGGCGAGTTGCCTCTATGGCCTCGCCCCCCTGTTGCGCGACATGCTTGCCGGAAAACTGGACAGCCTTGAAGCCATGGACGGAGCCATTGGCGAAGCCCCTGTCGATGGCGCCTTCCTTGCCAAGATCCGGGCCGATATTAAGGCACTTCTGGCGAGGGCCAACGATCTTGATCCCCTCGACCCCAAGGTGCAGGCCCTTGTCGGTGTCCTGCGGGACAAGGACCGAATGGCCAACAACAAGTCGCTGGTTTTCAGCACCTTTCGGCACACACTCGCCTATATCGAGAAACACGTTGCGGATGCGGGGTTGCGCTACGGCCTCGTACACGGTGGCGTCAGGGACGACCACCGTGCCGAGCTGCGCCGTCGGTTCGCCTTGCCGAAGGATGACCCGGAGGCACTGGACATCCTGCTATCCTCCGAGGTAGGCGGCGAGGGCCTTGACTTCCAGTTCTGCGACCTGCTGGTCAACTACGACCTGCCGTGGAACCCCATGCGTATCGAACAGCGTATCGGGCGTATCGACCGCTACGGCCAACAGAGCGAGAGCGTTGCCATCGTCAACCTGATTACGCCCGGCACGGTCGACGCGGACATATACGAACGCTGCCTGGTGCGTATCGGCGTGTTTCATCACGCGGTCGGAGGCAGCGAAGAGATTCTTGGCGAGATTACGCGGGAGATCCACAACATCGCCGATAGCTTCACGCTGACTCCCGAACAGCGTGCCGAGCGCCTGCAACAACTCGGCGACAACAAGATTGGCCAGGTTCAGGAAGAAACCGCGCTTGAGGAGGAGCAGGCCGAGCTATTCGGCTTGACGGTCCCCAAGCAGTCCTGGCGTGAGGAAATCGCGGAGGCCGAAAGCTTTTGGCTGTCTCCGGAAGCACTGCAAAGGTGCGTTTCTGCCTATCTGGAGAGCGTCTCGGAGACCGATAGAGCTTATTTGCTCGGTGACAGGCCCCTCAAGACTCTGCGTCTCAACCAGAAGATGCGGGCCAAGCTGCTCGACGACTACCGCTGCAAGCCACGACCCACCGATCCGGTCACCCGGCATTGGGAGAAGTGGCTTAAGGGTACCGACCCGTTGCTTCGGGTAACCTTCGTCCAGAATACCGCCGCCGCCGACCCGAAGACCGTCTATATCAACGTCCTGCATCCCCTGGTCAGGCAAGCGGCGCGGCACCTGGAACGCTCCCAAGCGGCGCAGGTAAGTCTGATCGCCTCAAGCGAAGCTGTCCCACCGGGCGAATATCCGTTCGCCCTCTACCAGTGGCGCCATGTCGGCATTCGCTCCGATGACAAGCTGATGGCGGTCACCTCAGACCCCGAGTTGGACAGCGCGGTGATGTCTCTATTGGAAGTCGCAGCCGACGCGCCCGCCGGCACCGCACCCGACGAAGTTGCAATCGAACAGCTCGATAAGAGGCACCACGTCAAATGGCGCGCTGCACGCGCAAACCATATGGCGGAGAACCGGGGACTCGTTCAACACCGGCAGCAAAGCCTGAGGACCAGCCACGGGGCCCGATGCAAGTTGCTGGAGGACCAGATCGGCAACACGACAAACGACAATATTCGCCGGATGAAGGAGAGCGAATTGGCACGCGCTAAGTGTGATTATGATTTCAGGGTTGCCGAGTTGGAGAGGCTGGCGGAAAGCGCCGACATCCACGCCACGCTACGGGTCAAGGGCATGCTTCGAATCACGCGGGTAGACGTGGCATGACCGTCATTGAGAGGATTCACCAGGATCACCGGGACCTTGCCCGCGTCCTGAAAAAGCATGCAGGCATCCGCAGGGTAGTCGAAGACCTCTATCCGAATACCGCGCATTTCATATACGAGCTGCTCCAGAATGCCGAGGACACAGGGGCAACCGAGGCTGCATTCGTCCTTACCGCGGACAAGCTCGTGTTCGAGCACGACGGCCGCGCGTTCAACGAAGCTGACATCCGGGCCATCACCGATATCGGGGAGGGAACCAAGACGGAGGACAACGAGCAGATCGGCCGCTTCGGCATCGGCTTTAAGGCTGTGTTCGCCTACACGGAGACGCCGCGCATCTGGTCGCCGAGCTATTCCTTCAAGATTTCCGAAATGGTGCTCCCGTCGGAGATTCCATCGGTCTCAAACCTACGCAAACGCACGCGCTTCGAGTTCCCGTTCAACTCTCGAAAGATGCACCAAGCCCAGGCCTTCTCTGAGGTGAAGGCCGGCCTGGAAGAGATTTCCGACAACACGCTGCTTTTCCTCTCCAACATCGAAATGATTCATTGGCGGATCGACGGAGTTCGGGAAGGCCGGCTGCTCCGGATTCAGCATTCGGATCATCACATCGGGATTCTTCGAGAGAATGACGACAGGCCGACCGAAAGCACAAATTTCCTCCGATTCACTGAACCGGTCGACGGATTCGAGTGCCAGCATGCTGCCGTCGCCTTCGAACTTGAGCCGATCCTCAGAGACGACCCTTCAATTGGGTCCACACCCTTAGAAGAGCAGTTTCGGATTTCGCCCTCGAAACGTGGATGCGTCGCCGTCTACTTTACGGCAGCGAAGGAAACTTCGAATCTACGCTTCCATCTCCACGCGCCATTCGTCCCGGATCTCAGCCGCTCAAGCATCAAGGACACGCCGGCAAACCTACCGCTCTTCAAACAACTCGCCGGGATTGCGGCAAAATCGCTGTCGTCAATCCGCGATCTCGGCTTGCTGGATCGAGAGTTTCTCGCCGTATTGCCGAACAGCCAGGATGAAGTCTCCACCCAGTATGCAGACATACGCGACGCCATCGTCGATGCGATGAACAAACGGGCGCTTACTCCCACACACGCCGGCGGCCATGAACCGGCCGGCCGATTGCTGCAGGCGGAGGCCGGATTGAAGAGCCTGCTTGATCACGATGATATCAATTTCCTGTTCGACACCACCAATCACCGGCGAGACTGGGCGATTACTGCGAGGCAAAGAAACAGCCGCGAGGACCGCTTTCTCAGCGATCTCGATATCAAGCGATGGGGTGTCGAGCAGTTCGTGAAGGAATTGGACAAGCGTTTGTCCAATAAAAGCCGATTCTGCTTTTCGACCACTTCTTGGAAGCAAGGACCCGACGGACCGTTTCTCGGCTGGATATGCCGGAAACCAGCTGAGTGGCATCGGGCACTGTATGCCCTTTTTTATCGGGAGCTGGAAAACAAGCTGAATCTCTTCAAACAAATCTGTATCGTCAGGTGCTCGGACGGCGAGTATAGAATTGGCAGCCACACCTATTTCCCGACCCCTGAAACCCGAGAAGACACCATCCATCCCCGCGTCGCAGAAGAGACGTATACAGGCGGGGGAACCAAAACCGAGCAGAAGCGCGCCAGGGCGTTTCTGGACGGCGTCGGTGTCTGCGAGGTGGGAGAATACGAGCAGATTGAGGCTATTCTCAAACGGCGATATGCGGCTCCCGCCAGCGTCCCGCCTTGGCAGACCCATCAATCCGACCTGAGGCGCTTCATTGCCCTCGTGGAGGATAAACCGAGTACGAGCAGCCTCTTCAAGGATTATTTCATCATTGAGGGCTCAAACCATCTCTGGTCCCGACCAGGCGGTCTGTATCTTGATGAGCCATATCTCAAAACTGGACTGAAAGCCTACTACGAACCCCTCGCGTCAGGGGCTAACCGCACGGCATTGTCTGACGCCTATAGCGACTTCGACATGCTGCCGCAGCTTATCGAGTTCGCGCAGTCGTGCGGCGTTGCCGACCGGCTGGCGATTGCGGAGGTCAGTTGCCGCGACAACCCCGAAAAGAAAGAACTACTCAGCGCTCCAGGGTCAGTTCTTACCGAAACCGGGATCGACACCGACTTTGCAATTCCCGAGCTCGAAGCCTTGTTTGAGACACCGAATCCGGCTCTTTCCCATCTCGTCTGGCAGACCCTTTGTGTCCGATCGGACGACAAGAGAATCCTGAAGGCCACCTATCAAAAAAACAAATCCAATTACCCGCGCTATGCCGATTCACAGTTGGTTCACCAATTGCGCAACGCCGCTTGGGTTCCCCAACAGGACGCCACGTTCGTCCGCCCTGCCGAGGCCTCGAGTGATCTGCTGCCCAAAGTCTTTCCTTTCGATCCCGGTTGGGCATGGATTACTAAGATCTACTTCGGCGAGGAGACCGAAACGCTGATTCAGGGATTCGCTGACGCACTCGGCTTTGGCGACGACGAGCTCGCGGTGTTCAGGCGATTTGTGGATCTGGCGCCAGATATCCGAAAGGGACTCCTAGAGGGTGTGAGCCAGGTCGACTTGCCCGTTAACAAACCTAATAATCCTGACCGAAGGGCCAGGTCAGTTCGGAAAAATGCCCGCCAAGCGCCTGAGCGCAAAACCGAGCAGCGTAAGCGGTTGGTGTCTGTCAATCGCGACCGAATCAAGAGAGAAAAAGCAACGCCCTATCTGCGGGAACTCTATACCAACGCAGACGGCGTAACCTTCTGTCAAGCGTGCAAGGATAGCCTCCAGGGCGATTCAAAAGTCCTGCGTTTTCTGATTGCCATGTAATGTGGTTTCTGTGTGTCAGCCAGGCCATTATTTTGCCGGATTTATTGACCTCAGTACCGTAAGCCTGCTGGCCATTCATATGTCATGATGCTATGGGGCCAGGCATCATGACTGTATCTGCTTCAGAGACTGATATTCCGCTTCGTGAGGTCGAGGTCCACCTCGTGCGCAGCATGGATGCGAAGAGGCGCTGGGATGCGCTGGTCCGGGCCCATCATTACCTGCCCTGGCAGCGGCTTTTCGGCAAGGCCCTGCATCATGTTGCCGTCCATGACGGCCGCTGGCTGGCTCTGATTGGCTGGCAGGGCGGGGCCTTCAAGGTCGGTGTCCGCGACCGCTGGATCGGCTGGTCCCCGCACCAGCAGTTCGCCCGCCTGCATCTGGTTGCCAACAACGCCCGCTATGTCCTGCTCGGGCCGAGGCGCCCCCGCAACCTGGCCTCGCGGGTGCTGGCCCTCAGCCTGGCACGCCTGTCTGCCGACATGCAGCACATGCATGGCTACCCGGTCTACCTGGCCGAAACATTCGTCGATACGGCCCGTTTCCACGGCACCTGCTACCGGGCCGCCAACTGGCGCTCGCTCGGCCTCACCCGCGGGTTTGCCCGCCGGCCGGGCCGATCACCCCGCTGGCACCACCATGGACAACCCAAGGAGGTCTTTGTGTATCCCTTGCATGCCGAGGCCCGGCAGAACCTGTGCGCTGATTCGGCCCCCCACGCCATGAAGGGTGACAAGGCGGCCGCACTCCCCGATGCCCGGACCCTGGGCAGCCTCCATGACCACCTTGCCGGCATGCCCGATTTTCGCCGCGCCCGGGGACAACGCTACGCCCTGGCCTGCTACTTCACCATCATGATCGCCGCCCGGCTCTGTGGCTATCGGGGCTATACCGCCTGTGCCGAATTCGCCGCCCGGCTCGACCAGGACCAACGCGCCGCCATCGGCGCCTTCCGAAGCCCGAAGCAGCAACGCTTCACCGTGCCGGTGGCCGCCTCCTTCCACAACATCCTGCGTGGGATGCCGCCCGATACCCTCGATACGGTGTTTCGAGAATATTGCTTGTCGCGTAGCGACAGTCAGGCTGCCCTGGCCATCGATGGCAAGACCATGCGCGGCGCCTCCCGGCAACGCCCGGACAATGCGAACATCATCACCCTCGCCGCCATCGAACACGGTACCGGTCTGGTCGTCGGTCAGAACCGGGTTGCCGAGGGCAGCAACGAAATCCCGGCCCTGCGTGACCTTGTCGCTCGGGTCGGCGCCCGACAACGGGTCTTCACGGCTGACGCCATGCATGTCCAGCAGGAGACCGCATCGGCTGTCGTTGATGCCGGGGGCCACTACGTTCTGACGGCGGTCAAGGACAACCAGAAAACAATGCACGATCAGCTGCGCCGCTTCGGTGGCTGGAGCGAGGCCGAAACAGTCCAGGACGACATCGACAAGCAGCATGGCCGCATCGAACAGCGCAGCTGTACGGTGGTCGATCTCTCCGACAAGACAGGGGACAGCTTCTGTCCCCTGTATGGCCGGCGCCAGGCCTTCCGCATCGAACGCTATCGTGAACAGGTCAAGACCGGCAAGATCAGCACCGAAACCATCTACGGCCTGACCTCGCTGGCCCCCGGAGAGGCCGGCCCCCGGGAGATCGCCGATCATGTCAGGTCCCACTGGCAGATCGAGAACCGGCTCCACTATGTCCGCGATTTCACCTTCGACGAGGATCGCTGCCGGGCCCACACACAGAACATCCCCCAGAACCTGGCGGCCATCTCCAACATGGCCATCTCGCTCATCAGGCTTGACAGCCGCTTCGCATACATACCGCCAGCCAACCGGCATTTTGGTGCCAATCCCCAGGAGGCCCTTGATGCCGTCATGACATGACGGTTGCGTGTTGCCCCCCCGGTCAGGGTGGCACACGGGTCATCCTTCTGACCGCGTTTTCTGCGATCGTGACCTCTGGCGGGGCCTGCAGAGCCATGGGGTTCGGCACCTGTCCGATGCTGTCTGTGGATGGACATTGCCGCTGTCGGGCCGGACCTGCCCGCCAATCACACGACATGACAGCCAGATGATGGTTGAAGTTCAGAAACGAAGACTGGAATTAGGGCATGACCACTGACTATTGAATAGGCCTGGGATAGCCTCCCCTTCAAGCTCAATGGTCACTACTTCTTCGAAGCCGTGGAATTCCTCCTGGACCTGAAGCGACACCACTATCAGAACTACCTCGCCCTATGCCCGAATCATGCAGCGATGTTCATGCACGCCAACCCCTTGAAGGAAGAAATGAGGGACAGGTTTCGCGGCCTGGAGGGCAATGAACTGGCGTTGACTCTCGCCGACCAACCAGTGACCCTCTATCTCACCGGCAAACATATCCTGGACGTCAGGACCGTCATCGAAGTCGATGACAAAGAGTAACGCCATTTCCCGCCTGCTCCTGTCGGAGTGCCGAGGATGTCAATGGGGTAATAATCTGAAACTGCGACAACGTAATCTCAAATTGACCCTTACATTCTACACCTATAAGGCACTTTTCAACGTAACATAGGCTTCTTCGTGGGTGTTGATCCGTACAGCAGGCGGGATCACAACGCGCCTGTTGATCAGTGCCTTATCGGTATACGCACAACGCGCGTTACTATTTCAGCCTATGGCAACATCGCGGGGCGCAACTGCCAACCCCTTAGCTGAGAGCACGCCGTGTCAATGCGACGCATTCCAGTGACGCAGCAGGCCGCCCGGAGCCCAACTCCAGCGCTCGGAATAATGGCTCTCGATCATTGAGGCAAAACGATGCCGATCGGCCGTCTCGACCTCCTTGAGGCACAACTGGCCGAGTTCAACCACCGTGTAGGACAACTCCTTGCCGAAATAGTTAGGGCATCACTCTGCGCGCCGAGGCGAGGTCGGGCTGCCGGTGGTTGTCGAGCGGGAGTGCGCACCTTGCTCACAGGTTGACTTGAACCATTTCAAGGTATCAGCGGAAAACTGTCGAAGACCTATTTGCATAATCTCCGAACTTGGCACAGACACTTGGCTATGTTGAGTGTGAGACGTTGAACGGCCGCTATCGGCCCGGCAGTAATTTGTGGCCGACGGGGAATGCCCGTGTTGCGCCCGACTCTCCTGGTTTCCCTTGCGCCAGAAAGGAAGAGTTTTCAGCCCAAAAAGGGCGACAAAGACGTCGAATTGCAGTTAGGCTGGCAACAAGGCAAACCAATCATGCCCGTACGGTATTGCGAACAGGGCCGGATCAAACTAGCGAACCAACTCGACAGCCCGACAAGTTGCCCCTTTCGCGTACCAGAAGGGAATGGTGTCGAATTCAATGGCCTTTTCAGAATTAACCGACTCGGCGCAGATCTCGGTTTCTTGATACGCGTACCCTGTCCACCGTGATTGCACCGTCGGCGACCAGAAGACCGATCCCGCCCGCGGCAAGACTGGTAATCGAGCTATCGTCGGCGACGAGATCTTTGTTGCCTGCGCTTGCTGAAATGCGTTTGCCGCACAGTTTCATCGAAAGGGGAACCAGTTCGTCGAGGTGCCAGTGGAAATCAGTTTGGGCAAGAACCACACGTTCATCGTCGCGAACTCGAAGAATCTGGAATTTTCGATCGCGGCTCAGTGTTGCAGCATAGAACCGATGCAGCCCATCGACACGCGCTGCCAACCCGGCATAGCTGGCAAGATGGATCGTCATCCCGACATCTACTCTGTAGTCAGTCCACTGGCGCGTCCCCTGGATGATCAGGCCTTCGCCCTGGTCCTGAGCAATTCGTAATCTTGCATTGTATCCCGTGAAGTTGTCAGCTGAACTCACCCAGGCGCGATGCCAGAAACTTCCCTTTTCATCCGGAGGGCGAAGTTCCAATTCAGGAACACCGCTCCAGCCCAGGCGGTCAAGCAGAATCTTGCCGCTTACGTCGGAATCGGTGGTTGTGACAGAGAGGCCGACCTCGGCAATCGGTTGGGATGCACAATCCGGGAGAATCCAGGAAAGATCTCCGGACTGACCGGGTGCAAGCATCGCTACTGGTCCACTGATGTCGACCAGACGGTCGCTGTTCCCGTAGCGGCGAATGAGTAGCTGGGCCGCGATTGCAACGGTATTCTCCTTGGGCGCGATGAGTGTGGCCGTTAATTCCTGACCTGGATAGATGAGGGGAGAGGCCGTCAACTCGTAGGTCCGCATGCGCAGGACGTTGCTGGTTGTGAAGGTCGGCGTGGTCACCACGACAGACCGACCACATCCTATGGATTCAAAGCCGATCGACAGGAGGTTCCTGCCTTCGTGGGGTACGCCCGCGACCCGGGCTCCGGTTGAAGGGTCGGTTCCGCTGGAGATACGGAATCCCTGGGTTGACCCAGGCAGAGAGAAATGAAATTGCGCCCCGCCCTTGGGAGCAACGGGAGGTGGCGAATTATTCAACCTGTGGCCGAGACCGGTTATGTAGTCGGTCATTCGAACCGCATCGTTGATTGCAAAGCCTCCATCAGCGGAGGAAATCAGCATGCGGTCTGCCAGTGGACCTCGCCAGTCCGGCCCTGAGTTCAGGCCATCAAGCCCGTGCATTAGGCCGAGAAGGCATCCGACGTTGCCGGCATTGCAATCCGTGTCCCAACCGGAGGTGTTCACGATCTTCTGAGCCCGGCTGAAATCATCAGATGCGTAAAGGATGGCCATGATCATCAGCGCGTGATTAGGGATCACATGACAGATTCCAGTATACCTGTCATAGCCATAAAGTGCCGCGATTTGCCGGCGGGTATCCCGCCAGTCCGGATAGGTCCGGTGCCAGGCTCGAACGTCCTCGATAAGGCGAGCAATTCCGCAGTCGGCGGGAATGACCGACAATCCCGTTTCAACCAGGGTATCAATGTCCGCAGTCACGAATGCCCTTGCTTCCATCGCTGCCCACAGCATCGCGGCGTGGACGGCCTCTCCGTCATGGCTGACTCGGGCTGCATCGCGGGCTAACCTTGCGGCGAGCTCCGGATTTCCCGGGACAACCATGGGCCAGGCGTCAATGAAGATCTGTGCACCGATTTGTTCAGCAAGTGTCTTGCCGTTGGTTGCAATCGAACCACTATCGGGTGCGGTGATACCCCTCTTCAGATTGAGCCAGGCCGTGTGTTCGGTAAAAACTCCATTCCCTTCCCAACAGAGTATGGAACGCTTCTCGACAATGTAGTTCAGCCAGGTCTTGCCGATTGCCTCCGATGAAATGTCTGATGCCCGGGTGCAGTCCTCAAGCGCACGGACAAAGGTGAATGTTCCCGAAATATCGTCGTCTGTCACAACAAGCGGGTCGCCCAATCGATCGTGGACATAGTACTCGATTTCCCCGAGCTGGCACATGATTCGTTCGTAGGTCCAGCCCTCAAAGGGACGGCCCAGGTAAACGCCGATCAATTTGCCAAGAATTCCAGCGTATACACGCTCTTCATAATCTTGAGGAAGCGCCATGGTCGTTCCCATTGAGAATTATCTGTCCCTGCGAATGGTATACTGATCCCCAAACCCGGCGAAACGTCGATTTGCAACAACTAGCTGCATAACCGCAAGAGGATCGGTCGGGAATTGGGAAAGGGTCACGCAGTCGAAAGCGGATTGCGACACGGCCGGCTGCCTCCGGGAAGCAATGCACTAATGGGGTTTGCCGCCCCAGGCTAATCCCCGGCCAGTAGAGCAACATCAGGGAATCTGAACCGGCTGCAGGGACATCGAGAACTCCGTTGTTCAGTCCAGTCGCTGGCCGGCCAGGGTGAATGCCAGGGGATACATTCAGCTTGCAGCCAAAGGTAACCAGGCGACGCGACGCAGCCCCGGCCTCACCCCGCAACCACATTCTGGCACATGGACTCCGCTGTCCCGATTCTGCCAGTGCAGCAAGGGCACGGATTTGCGATGCTGCAGCAATGGCCGTGTCGAATCCTGGTAGCCGCTGCCGGCCCGCCAGCAGGCGGGGAAGTAAGACTGCGTGCGACGGTCAGATCAACAGTTGGGAATGTTGACTGCCAGGCCGCCGAGCGACGTCTCCTTATAGCGCACATTCATGTCGAGCCCCGTTTGCCGCAGGCTTTCAATACACGCATCCAGTGAAACCACGTGATCGCCATCCCCTCTCAACGCAAGCGAGGCCGCTGCGACGGCCTTGATTGCGCCCATTCCGTTGCGTTCGATACAGGGAATCTGGACAAGACCGCGAACCGGATCACAGGTCATGCCGAGGTGGTGCTCGAGCGAAATTTCGGCGGCATTTTCAGCCTGCCCGGGGGTTCCTCCCAAAACAGCACACAATCCGGCAGCAGCCATTGCGGACGCCGAGCCGACCTCGGCCTGACAGCCGAGCTCTGCTCCCGAAATCGATGCGTTTGACTTGATCAGCCCTCCGATTGCAGCAGCTGTCAGCAAGAAGTCCGCAACCAATTCACTCTCGGCACCGGGAATGTGCTCAAGATAGTATTTGAGCGTCGCAGGCACGACGCCGGCCGCACCATTGGTCGGAGCGGTGACGATCTGACCTCCCATTGCGTTCTCTTCGTTGACCGCCATCGCATAGACTGAAATCCAGTCGTTGTAAGCATGCGGATAGGCGAGATTGGCGCGTCGTTCCTGGGTCAAGCGTGCATGAATGGAACTGGCACGACGGCGCACGTTAAGACCACCGGGCAAAATACCATCAGCTTCGATTCCTCGCCTGATGGATGCATCCATGCGGTCCCAGATATGATTCAGGCCCGCAGAAATCTGATGCTGCGTCCGATGCGCTCTCTCGTTGGCTAGCATCAGCTCGGCAATACTCAGGTCAAATTGCCGGGCCAGCTTGAGCATGGCCGTGGCACAATCGAATTCATAGGGCACATCAATACGCCGGTCGGCTTCCGGATTCGCCAATTCGGCTTCGGTCACGACGGTTCCACCGCCGATCGAATAGTATGTTTCTGCAAACAGGGACCCGCCTTCGGAATCCACAGCAGTTATGCGGAGGCCATTAACATGGCCCGGAAGCAGGTTTTCGAAGTCGAAGACGAGGTCGGTTTCAGGATTGAAGTTGAAAATCGGCAGCAATGGGACATTGATCTGGCCGGTGGCGGCAATGTCCGCGAGAAGCTGTTGGGCCTCGATCTTGTCATAACTACCCGGAAGTACACCGGCGAGGCCCAGGGTGACCGCTCGGTCGGTGGCATGCCCTCGGCCGGTAAATGCAAGTGAGCCGTGCAGCGAAACCTTGACAGCAAAGGCATTGATCCTGTTAAGGCGCAGGCTGTCGAGAAACCGTCCGCCGGCAACCATAGGGCCGATCGTGTGTGAACTGGACGGTCCGATGCCAATCTTGAAGATATCGAAAACGCTGACGAACATGGCTAATTCTTTCAATTTGCTTGGACTCTGCCAACATCCATAACGCAGTAGCAGATTCCCATAAGCAAGAATTAATCATTTGTGTTGAAAAAAGTGCTGTCGGTGTACCTCTTCGGTTCAATTTTCCCTGTGAATAGAGCATACATCCGGCAATATCGACAGGAACTTCCTGCTGGAGGCAAGCTACAGTGAATGTTGCCAAGATGGCTGCTGCCAGACACGCCCTGGCTCTGGTTGAGGACGGAATGAAACTTGGACTGGGTACGGGCTCGACGTCGGCCCTGTTTGTACGCCTTCTGGCTGATTATGTGAACTCCAGAGAACTCGAAATCGTTGCCGTTGCGACTTCACAGCGTACGCAGCAACTGGCTGAACAATGCAGGATTGCAATCAGCGAACTCGATGAGATAGGCCTGCTCGATCTGACCATTGACGGTGCAGATGAGATTGACGGTCATCTGAACCTCATAAAGGGAGGCGGCGGCGCCCTGCTGCGCGAACGAATCGTTGCCCACGCCTCGACCAGGATGGTGGCAATTGCCGACGACTCAAAACTGGTCAAGTGCCTCGGAAAATACGATCTGCCGGTGGAAATCGTGCGGTTTGGAGCCGCCACGACTCTGGACAGAATTGGCGAGTATCTGGCAGATTCCGGCTACGGCCAAGTTGAAGGAGTGGTAAGAATGAACGGCGACCGACCATTCCTGAGTGACGAGGGAAACCTCATAACCGACTGGCCGCTCCTCTGTATCGATCAACCGGCTCAAACGCATTGCGGTCTCAAGGGACTGACCGGCGTGGTAGAGACCGGACTGTTCACGCACATCTGTGTCAGTGCAATTCTGGGACATGATGACGACACAACAACAGTTCTTGCGGCACCTGGCACGAGTAAGGATGGTGATGCATGACCGCCCGAGGAATTGATTTGACCTCAAAAGTGTTTGACTTTGACCTGTTTGTCGTAGGTGGCGGATCGGGCGGCATTCGGGCCTCACGCCTCGCCTCGCAGCTGGGTTTCAAGGTTGGTCTGGCTGAAATGGATCGGCTGGGAGGGACCTGTGTAATCCGGGGTTGCGTGCCAAAAAAGCTCATGGTTCTTGCAGCCGACTATTCCTCCACATTTGACGGTGCAAGGGGTTTTGGCTGGCAATGCGGCGCGGGTGCGTTCAACCTTCAGGCGTTCCAGCATGCCAAGGACACGCAGATCGACCGGTTGGAAGGGATATACCGCAGCAACCTGCTGCGCGCCGGTGTCAAACTCTTCGAGGAACAAGCCGAGTTTGAAGATGCACATACCATGCGGCTTGCAACCGGAACGACACTGACGGCTCGTCATATCCTGATTGCCACGGGCGGTACTCCCTTCCTTCCAGACATTCCCGGCATCGAATTCGCCATGACATCGAACGATGTGTTCAAGATGCAGGAGCTACCACGTCGACTCCTTATTTGTGGCGGTGGCTATATCGCCTGTGAATTCGCCGGCATATTCAATGGTCTGGGTAGTGAGGTAACATTGTGCTATCGGGGGCCACAGGTGTTGCGCGGATTTGACGATGACATACGGCGTCACCTTTCGCTTGCCATGGCGGAGCGGGGAGTCAATGTGCAGCTAAACTCGAATGTGCGTTCGATTTCCAGGCAGAGCGGAGAACTGTGCGTGGTGACCGAAACCGGTGATGTATCGACACACGATGAAGTGCTTTTTGCTACTGGCCGTCGCCCCAACACCGATTCACTGAACCTCAAGAACGCAACTGGCGTCAAGCTGGACCGATCTGGTGCCGTGGCAGTTGACAGTTTTTCGCAGTCTTCTGTGCCGTCCATCTTTGCGGTCGGTGATGTGACAAACCGCGTCAATCTGACTCCGGTGGCCATTCGCGAGGCGGTGGCGTTTGTCGATACGGTGTTTGCCAACAAGCCGACCTGCATGGATCATTCAAATATCCCAACCGCGGTCTTCACACGCCCCGAGATTGGAACGGTTGGCTTGACGGAGGCACAAGCTGCCGACCGGAGTCCGGTCAAGGTCTTCATGACGAAATTCAAGCCGCTTTCAAATACACTGGCCGGGCGTGACGAACAGTATCTCATGAAGCTGGTGGTTGACCGCGATTCGGACAGGGTGCTGGGGATACACATTGTCGGGGACAGCGCTGCCGAAATGATTCAAATAGCCGGAGTGGCGATCAAACTGGGTGCTAGCAAGGAAGATTTCGACCGAACAGTTGCCGTTCATCCGACTGCCGCCGAGGAACTGGTGACACTGCAACAGCCGGTACGCACAACTTGAAAACCAGGTTCATTTGTACCACTTCTAGCGCAACCAAGGGAACAGGTGCAACCTAAGGACAACAGGGAAACGATATGGCTGACGACAAAAGAGGAGGCCCCTGGGGCAACGGAGGCAGCGGACAGGGTCCGAATATTCCTGACATGGATGACTTTGTGAATCGTGGTCGTGACAGCCTCAAGAACATGATTGGCAAGCGCCCGGCTCGCAAGCCGCGGCGCAAGAGCGGCGGTAGGCAACAGTCGCCGAAAATGTTGATCGCGCTTGCCGTACTGGCAGCAATTGGCGGCTGGTGCTGGCTTTCGTTCTACACGGTGAAGCCGGAAGAGCGTTCGGTTGAGCTATTTCTCGGGTCCTATTCGTCCACCGGCCAGCCTGGTCTGAATGTCGCTCCCTGGCCTGTAATTTCGAAGGAAGTCCTGGCCGTGACGAGGGAACAAACCGAGGATATCGGCGTTGGTTCGGGTTCGAGGGTTGACGAAGGACTGATGTTGACCGGCGACGAGAACATTATCGACGTCGATTTCCAGGTTGTATGGAACATATCTGATCCAGCCAAGTTCCTGTTTAACCTGGCGGATCCGCGCGAGACTATCCGAGCTGTTTCTGAATCTGCCATGCGCGAGATCATGGCTCGGTCGGAACTCGCACCAATTCTGAACCGTGACCGTGGAATCGTGGCCTCAAACCTTCAGGAACTGATCCAGACAAACCTCGACAATTACAATTCAGGCATGAACGTTGTGCGGGTAAATTTCGACAAGGCCGACCCGCCACGCGAGGTCATTAACAGCTTCCGCGAGGTGCAGGCGGCAGAACAGGAACGAGACCGTCTTGAAAAGCAGGCTGATGCCTATGCAAACCGGGTGCTTGCTGCCGCCCGTGGTGAAGCGGCACAGCTCGAGCAGGAGGCAGAAGGATACCGGGCGCAGGTCATCAACCAGGCTGAAGGTGAAGCCAGCCGCTTCCTTGCCGTGCTTGATGAATATGCAAAGGCACCGCACGTGACCAGCAAGCGCCTGTATCTGGAGACTATGGGGACGGTCCTCGGTTCCATGGACAAGATCATCATGGATGGCAATACGGACGTTCTCCCTTATCTGCCGCTCAATGAACTCCGAAAGGGAGGTAGCAACTGATGAACAGGTCGACTCTGATACTGGCGATCGTCGCCGTCCTTGTAGCCGGCACGCTAAGTTCAATCTTTATAGTGGACGAACGCCAGAAGGCTCTGGTCCTTCAGTTTGGGCAAGTCAAACGGGTCAAGGAAGATCCTGGTTTAGCTTTCAAGATTCCGATTATTCAAGAAGTCGTTCGCTATGACGACAGAATCTTGTCGCTGGATACACAGTCACTCGAGGTCACACCGCTAGACGACCGGCGCCTGGTTGTCGATGCCTTTGCACGGTATCGCATCAGCAATGTTGTCCAGTTCCGGGAGGCGGTTGGTGTCGGTGGTGTCAGGTCCGCAGAAAGTCGACTACAGCGAATCATAAATGCGGCTACCCGCGAAGTGCTCGGTTCCGTGGCTTCGAATACCATTCTTTCCGCAGACCGCGCCGCCTTGATGGGGCGCATACGTGACGCAGCCAAGGCCGAAGCCGAAAACCTGGGTGTGGAAGTTGTTGATGTGCGCTTGAAGCGAACCGACCTGCCAACCCAGAACCTGGAAGCGACGTTTGCCAGGATGCGAGCCGAGCGTGAACGGGAAGCTGCCGACGAGATAGCCCGAGGCGAAGAAGCTGCCCAAAAGGTGCGCGCTCAGGCCGATCGTACCCAGGTTGAGATTGTATCCGATGCCCAGAAGAAAGCGGAAATCATTCGAGGTGAAGCGGATGCCGAACGCAACGGGATATTTGCTGCTGCATATGGACAGGACCCGAAGTTCTTTGCATTCTATCGGTCCTTGAGTGCCTATATTGAAGCATTCAAGGGAGAAAACTCAAGCCTGGTCGTAGCACCCGACGGAGAGTTCTTCGAATACTTCAAGAGTTCGGTAAGCAGTGATTGATGACATAGTCCTGGCACTTGGACTTGCAGCGATTCTAGAAGGAACAGTTCTCGCCCTTCTACCCCGTCATTTGGAAAGTGTGCTGCGCTGGTTGGCAGGCACCACACGAGAGGAGCGCCGAACTGTCGGCCTCCTCATCATGACCTTCGGCGTGATTCTCGCTTGGGTGGCGCGCTCCCTGTTGGCCTGAATGTTCTAGGGCCATGAAATGCCCAACAACTTGCAGGCGCACCTCTCTGTGCGGCGTCGAAGTCGAGTCTCCTGCTGAAGATCCTGTTGCCAGGACGGGTCCTGTCAATGTGACATTAATTGCCGCCAAAGTGACTGAATTGAGGCGGCCGGTGCCTTCAATTGACAGCGGCGCACAGTTCAAATTCATTAACAACAGGTTTATTCGCAAAATGAACCGCGACGCGCCACATAGGAGTTCGCCAAGTATCCGTTATTGTGAATCGAGAGGAAATGCTCATGTGGTCTAAATTGCAGAAAGATCAGAACCGGGGGGGCGGACTTGTTGCCAAAGTTGCAAGAACAGGAATGCTGTCGGTTCTGGCTATCTTTTGGTCTGTCGTTCATTCCCCGGCAACCGCACACGAGAATATTGCAGAACTGGTCGCCAGGATCCAGCCCGCGGTGGTCAGTATCCGGATTGAATTTACTGATACACAAAACCGAAGCGCCGTCGGCACACGGGGCTCAGGATTCCTGATATCCGGCGATGGCTGGGTTGTCACCAATGACCATGTAATTGACGGTGCCTCCGAGATTTATGTCGAACTTCAGTCAGGTGCTTCGTACGAGGCAGCTGTCAAGGGCACCGATCCCAATACAGATTTGGCATTGTTGCAAATAGAAGCAGAGAATGGCGAGGAATTTCCCTCGGTCAGTTTCGGTGACAGCAGCAAAGTCAGAGTTGGCGAGACAGTAATTGCGATTGGCAATCCCTTCGGGCTGGGTTTTTCTGTTTCTCGCGGGATCATTTCGGCCGGTAACCGGTATCTAGGTGGACCATTCGACGATTACCTGCAGACTGATGCGGCGATCAATCAGGGAAACTCAGGCGGGCCTCTGTTCAATACCAAAGGCGAAGTGATTGGCGTTAACACGGCGATTATCCCGAGCAGCAGGGGACTGGTCCAGAACGAGCGCGACGTCGGCTCTCTGGGCATCGGCTTTTCCATGGCATCGAATGTCGTCCAGGATGTCGTGCAACACCTTATAGAACATGGTGAGGTTCGGCGTGGCTGGCTAGGCGTCGCCATTCAGAGTCTGACAGATGAGATCAGGGAGGCCATCGGTCTGGAAGACATAGAAGGCACGCTGGTTGCCGACGTATTTGCGGGAACACCTGCCGAAAAAGCCGGTATCAAGGTCGGTGACATCATCACAGGTTTTAACGGTACGGCAATCGAGTCAGCAGGCGACCTGCCGAAACTGGTTGGCCAGGCGGCGCCAGGTGAAGAGGCGTCAGTAACGATTCTGCGAGGTACTGAAGAGATTATGCTGACCGTCGTGCTGGATTTGCGCGAAGTGGGCATAGAACGTGCCAGAAGCACAACCCAGAATTCCATACCGGGTGTGACGCTGGATGAAATTGACCCCGAAACCCGACAAAAATTCAGTCTTGACGAGAGCGTGACCGGTGTCGTGATAAGCGATGTCCAAATGGACTCAGTGGCTTACGAACAAGGCATTCGGGCAGGAAATATCCTGAAGAGGATCAATCTGGTGGCCGTTAAGTCCATTGAAGATGTGGAAGCCGCAATTGCAGATGCCCGAGAGAAAGAGAACAATAACGTTCTCCTGCTAATCAAGGACTCTGAGCGAACGACCTTCATTGCTCTGAGCCTGACCGACGAATAGCGTCGAATTCGAGCCAAGCAAGCGAAAGCCTCTCCGGCTTTCGCTTCAGACTTGTTGCTTGTGGCGCATGGTCAGCTGAGGATCAGCACGGATTCCGAGCGCCAGCCGATGTCAGCCTTGTCGCCGGGTCCAAGCGTCCGACGACCGGCCGTGTTCCTCATCGAGATGGTCACGGTCTTGTCACAGCCCTCAAGTTTGGCAGCGTAATAGGTCATGTCACCAAAGTACTGAATCTCTGTGACGGTACCGCTACAACATCGGTCTGCCGAGGCCCTGTCTTCGAACAGGATGGTAAACTGCTCAGGTCGCACACCTGCCACGATGTCTCCAACTAGCCCGCGTGGTGCCTGGTCCTCTTCGATTTCGACTATCCCCAGCCCTTCGACCTCAACGCGTCGGCGCGTGCCATGTTCCGAGAGCACGCTGACATTCAGAAAGTTCATGACGCCGACGAAGTCTGCAACCTCTCGGCTGTTGGGCCGCCGATAGAGGATTTCGGGGCTGGCGACCTGGGCAATCTCCCCTCCAAAAATGACCGCAATTTGATCAGACATTGTCAATGCTTCTTCTTGATCGTGCGTCACCAGAACAAAGGTGATGCCGACGTTGCGCTGCAAATTCCGCAACTCCGATTGCATCTGTTCGCGCAGTTTCTTGTCGAGCGCCGACAAGGGTTCATCAAGCAACAGAACCTTGGGCTTGAGGACCAGTGCCCGGGCCAGGGCGACGCGCTGGCGCTGACCGCCTGACAGTGCATGTGAAGGCCGGTTCTGGTATCCAGCCAATCCCACCATTTCAAGAGCCTCGGCAACCAATGTCGCAATCCTGTCTGCCGGCGTCTTCTTGCTGCGCAGTCCGTAGGCGATGTTCTCGCCAACATTCATGTGGGGGAAAACCGCGTAACTCTGAAACACCATATTTGTAGGTCGCTTGTTGGCCGGAACCCCCTCCATCGACTTGCCGTCGATAAATACCTGACCCCTTGTGGGTTGCTCGAATCCGGCCATGACACGCAGGAGTGTCGTCTTGCCACAACCGGACGGTCCAACCAGCGTAAAAAACTTGCCCTGCTCGATTTCGAGCGAAACCGAGCGCAATGCCTCTACACTGCCAAATGACTTGTCGACTGCGACAGTCCGGATGATGGGAAGGGTCGGATTGACTGTTTCGGACATAGTCAGAACAACTCTCTTTGTTCACCTCGACCCATGTTTCTGGCTGCTCGTCGCCGAAAATACTCGGCACACACCAGAAGCAGCAGCGAAACGACCAGCAGAATAGTTCCCAGTGCCATGAGTCCCGGAATTCGCTGCGGAAAACGCAACTGTCCCCAAATGTAGACAGGTAGCGTCGCCTCGGTGCCGGTAAGGAAGAAGGCGATTATGAATTCGTCAAGTGAAATCGTGAACGCAAGCAAGAGACTGGCGATGATGCCAGGCAGGACAAGCGGCAACGTGATCAGCAGGAAGGTCGTCAGTCGGGTGCGACCAAGATCGATTGACGCTTCCTCGAGGCTGCGGTCAAGGCCTTGGAATGCTGCACCAAGGATAGCTGTACTGAACGGTGTGCAAATCAGCACATGGCCGAGAATTATCGTCATCAGAGAAAGCGACAGCCCGAGCTGCAAAACCACCACGAGCATCGAAACGCCAATTATGATCTCCGGTAGCACCATTGGCACCATAACCAGGCCCATCATTCCTCGTTTCCCCGGGAAACTGAACCGTGTGCCTGCCCGCGCCGCAAACACGCCGAGCGTAGTGGCAAACACAGCCGTAGAGACAGCAACAATGAGGCTGTTCCTCGTCGCTCGATGCAAGCTTTCGTTGTCGACTACAGTTGCGAACCACTGCCATGTGAATCCGGCCAGCGGAAACGAGATTACGGCGCTGTCGTTGAATGCAAACAGGGGCAACAAAATGGCTGGTGCATACAGAAACAGAAGAAACAGGCCGACATACACGATTAGCCAATTCGACATGCGCAATCCGGACATCACTGGTTTGCTCTCAGATACTTGCGGTTTGCCCACAGGAAAATCAGCGATATCACGGTCACAATGAACATGGCAGACAGCGCCAGCGCAGCTCCGAGCGGAGCGTTGTTTGCCTTTTTGAACTGCACTTCGATCATGTTGGCAATCATCAAGCCGTTGGGCCCGCCGACCAACCGAGGAGTAACGTAGTCACCTATTGTCGGAATGAAAACGATTATGGTAGCAGCCATGATGCCGGGCATAGCCAGCGGTAGCGTGATGCGAATGAAGCGTCGAAATGGACTGTCGCCCAGGTCTTCAGCCGCTTCCAGCAATGATCGATCGATTTTGTCGAGTGCGACGTAGATCGGCAGAATGGCAAATGGCAACCATGCATGACACAGTGTCAGGACAACGGCCCCCTGGTTATAGAGTATGAATTTCAATGGCTCCTCGATCAGCCCAATACCAATCAGGGATCCGTTGATAACGCCGTTGTAACCAAGGATGACTTTCCACAGGAAGATTCGAACCAGATAGCTGGTCCAGAACGGGATGGTTATGAGAAACAGCCAGATCGGCTTGCGCCGGGGCGGCACAATGAAGGCGATATAATAGGCTATGGGAAAGCCGATTAGCACCGTGAACGCCGTCACCAGCAACGAAATCTTCACCGAACGGATCATGAGGGCCTGGTAGACAGGTTCCGTCCACGCCTTCACATAATTGGCAAGTGTGAAAGTGCGGTGCAGTTCAAGATAGTCCTGCGTCCAGAAACTCAAGAGGATGACGGCAGCAATCGGCGCTGCCAGCAGAACGAGAGCATACAAGAATGTAGGGCTGATTAGTGCCAGCCCGGAAACCGCTTCCGGATTGATGCTTCTGCGAAAACTGGATGCCATCAGGTATGATCAACCACAAATTGCCGTTGCCATCGCAAAGCGGATGCAGCGGCCATTGAGTTGTCATGTGTCATGGAAGCGTCCCAGGGTGAAGCTACCATCTCAATACCATTGGGAGAGTTGGTGCACCGGCAACAAGTGCGGCGGGAATCAGGCGCCATTGCCTGCAGTAACCCGCCCACACCTGTTATCCTTCGGTGGTCGCTAGAATCCTGCCTTTATCAACTCGAACTCGGCAATCATTGCCTCGCGCAAATTGTGGTCGAGTGGCCCCTGGAAGAGCACGGGCACCTCGGTGACGGTCGTTAGATAGGCGTTGTTCAGCGCTTCCTGACCCAGAGACTCCATCTCGGCTGCGTTGCCGTGACCGTATCCCCATGCATTGACGAGATAGTCGACGGTGCCAGGCTCGTTCCAAGCGTTGAAGAAGTCGTAGACCTTGGCATCATCATTCGGGCCATTGGCGAGGTCGACATAAGCGCAGAACCAGGCAGAAGATCCCTCCCTGGTCAATCGGTTGTAGCCAATGGGGTGCCCGTCAGCCTGCATTGTTATCGGTGTCTCGTTCCAGGCCCAGGCGATAACGACTTCGCCAGGCGCCATAAGCTGCGCCAGGCCGGTGCCATCAACCCAGTAATCACGCACATTGGCATGGGCTTCTCGCAACCAGGCCGAGGCCTGTTCAAAGTCCTCCATTGTCGCATTGCGCCAGTCGGATATACCGATAGCAAGGAAAGCAAGCGCATAGGCGTCATCGACATTGTCCGCAATCGATATCTGTCCTGCATATTTGGGATCAACAAAAACAGACAATGTCTGCACATCTTCCTCGGGCACAAGGTCCGTCCGATAGGCAATTGCCGTGGCGCCCCAGTCAGCCGGCATGCCGTAATAGTTATCGCCAATCTTCAATGATTCCGCCATATCGCTGTTGACTTCGTCCCAGCGCTCAATCCTGTCAATTTGCAGCGGGTCGAGAAGACCGGCGTCGTACCACTTTTGAACAGACTGTGAACAGGGATGGGAAACATCTGCCGCGAAGCCAGAGCGCAACTTCTGGAATGCTTCCTCCTCTTCTCCAAACGGAGAATAAGTCGGTCCGTCGCCATGCTGTTCAATATATCCCTGATAGAACCCATCATCCTCGTAACCTGACCAATCGAGTATTATCAGTTCCTCGTCTGCGGCAGTGGCCGGACTTCCAGCAACAAGAATTGCTGCGACGATCATGCCGATTATACTACCGACGCTATTTCTGTTCATATTCTGGTCTCCAGTTCAGGTTGTTGAAAAATCGCTTTGGACTATTTGGAATCTTGCTTGTTGTCAAAGCTCGACCAGCCCGAACCGGCTACCTTCGGTCTCCATGCTATGGGATCACATCCGATGACAACACGTCATCCAGCATATGCGAAATGTCCTCGATTGTGTCGGCGATGACGTGGAGTACATCACCCTCCCGTTGCACGCGGCCACCGACCCGCATCAGGCGAGCTGACATGATGGCCCGCCGATACTTCTCGAAAACGCGTTTCCAGACAATCACGTTTACCGAGCCGGTTTCATCCTCCAGGGTGATGAACACAACGCCCTTGGCGGTGCCGGGACGCTGCCTGACTTGCACCAGCCCGGCCACGCAAATGCAGGCCCCGTCTTCCGGCAGCGACAGCATGGTGGCAGGAATGCATGACGGAGGCGTCGGATAAGGCGCACTCATCAATGTACTGGTCCGTAACCAGATGCGGGACTCATTTCCTGGTCGGTTTCGCGACGCGGGTTTTCAATTGCTCCGAAATTGTTACGCCGCCACGGACTTGCCATGCCTTCAACTACTCATTTGCCTTGCTTCAGCGACTGGCATCCATAGCAGAGCCCCGCCGCAATTCAACCGACAGTTTCCTTGGATTCAATCCCGCACTTTGTTTTTTCGCTCGTGAAAGGGCTTGGCTTCCCGAAGGTTCGACTTCTGACAAGAGAGACGCCCGGGGCCTGGGCTGCATGGAGAGTAGAATCTTGCGAATCGGGGCCGGCTACCGTTGAATTGTGTTTCAGACGCTCGGACCATCGGTCACATGCATTTTGTGGAGGATGGACAAATGCTGTATGGAACCTGACGGCACCCGGCCGGGAAGTGCCGAGAGATTCAGGCGAATTGCATTCGGCTGCCACCTGACTCCGGCATCTCCGTGCGCTCGGGAGCACATGTAACGCGGACGAGAAAACAGGTTTTTCCAAAAGGAGCCGCGACGTTCGGCGAGTGATTGGAATGGCACGAATTACCTATATCGAATACAATGGAACCCCGCACGAGGTCGAGGTGCCGAATGGGCTGACAGTAATGGAAGGCGCCCGAGACAATAACATTCCCGGAATCGAAGCAGATTGCGGGGGTGCTTGCGCGTGCTCGACCTGCCATGTCTACGTCGACGAGGCCTGGGTTGATCGCTTGCCTGAGATGGAGGCCATGGAAGAGGACATGCTCGACTTTGCCTGGGACCCTGATCCGGTCCGTTCGCGGTTGACTTGCCAATTGCGGGTGACCGATGAGTTTGAGGGGCTCGTTGTGCAAATGCCCGAAAAACAGATTTGAAAGTGCCTGGGGTCGGTGGCAAGTCTTCCGGTCGCCGGACAGCCAGGCCGCAGTCCACGCTGTTTGACCAGGCAGGCGCAAATCAGGAAAGGAAAGTCGTTCAGGCCTCCGGGCAGGCGAAAGTTGCCGACTATACTGTCGCTGAACTTTCCGAAGCCATCCGCAAGTTCCTCCGTCAGGGCTTTCCAACAGTTCGGGTCACCGGAGAAATCTCCAAGATCAGCCACGCTGCCGCCGGACGCGTTTTTTTCGATCTGATCGAAAAGAATTGTGTACTGAGAGCCGTCTACTGGGGAGCCAGGCGGGGCCCCAGTCCATGGCAATCAAACAACTATTCCGAAGGCATGAAGGTCAGGGTTACCGGGGCCGTGACCTCCTATGCCGGGCGCTCCACCTACCAGCTCAGTGTAACCCACATCGAACATGTCGGCGCCGGGCAAGTCTTGGCAGAGATTGAGGAGCGCAAGGCAAGGCTGAGAGACGAGGGTCTGTTTGACCTGCAGAAGGAAGACAGTCTGCCATTCATCCCGAACATTATCGGTGTGGTCACAGCGCAGTCTGGAGCCGTAATTCACGACATAATGAAGACCGTTGGACGCCGCTTCCCGCGCCCCATAATAGTATGGCCGGTCAAGGTTCAGGGTGACCATTGTAGCACCAGCGTGGTAGCCGCAATACGCGGCTTCAACGCCTTGTCACCCACCCCTACTGATCGTGCTCTTGCACACGTACCTCGGCCGGATGTCATCATCGTTGCCCGAGGCGGCGGATCGTTCGAAGATCTCCTGGGCTTCAATGATGAAGAGGTGGCACGTGCGGTGGCAAACAGTGACATTCCGGTAATATCGGCAATTGGTCACGAAACAGATACGACACTGATTGATTTGGCCGCCAACCAGCGTGCGGCGACGCCAACCGCCGCTGCCGAACTGGCCGTTCCTGATCGTCGTGAACTGAACAGGTCCGTAGAAACGATGCTTGATAGTGCAACTGGGTCTTGGGAGCTTGCACTCTCGGGGCGAGTCCAAAGGCTGCAGGAATTGTCGGATCGGCTTTATGCTCAGGATGGCAGTATTGGAGGACGACAGGAACGGCTTGGCTCCCTTGCGGGTCGCCTGAGGCTTGCGCATGTCAATCTGATTGGCAATCGCAGGCTCGTGCTCGAAAAGGTAACAGGCAGGCTTGTAACCCCAATGGTGTTGCAACATGCCCGCACCAAATTGGCCCTTGCCGGTGAACGAATCAGGATCGCTACGGTTCACAAATCTGCAGAACACGCCGGTGAACAGCTGGACCGGCAGAGTCAGGCCCTGGAGGCGACCTGGTGCCAATTCTACGAATCGCACCAGGCAAGACTGCATTCTGTTGCACGATTGCATGCTTCGCTGAATTATCAAAAGACACTCAGAAGAGGATTTGCAATAGTGCGTGACGGCGATACGATTGTTGCCACTCAGGAGGAGGCTCGGCAGTCTTCGAAGCTTGAGATCGAGTTTCAGGATGGCCGCCTGGAGGTCGGCGTCTAGTTGCGGCTCTAGTCCACCGTTAGTAAGGGGCAGCACAGTATTGTGGTACAACGTCAACTGCGGGCCGGTTCAATGGCAGACGAATCAGCTGGAATCTGGAAGTCAGGGCGCGGCAAGGGTCGCACCACGCCCAAGGGCCGGCAGCTTGACGACAAGGCCCATTCCGAAATCTGCGAGTTGCTCGGCAAGAGACCCAGGCGACGAGACCTTGCAATAGAATTTCTACATCTGATTCAGGATCGATACGGATTTATTTCGGCCGCTCATCTACGGGCGCTGGCCGAGGAAATGAAGCTGGCCCAGGCCGAGCTATATGAGGTGGCCACCTTTTATGCTCACTTCGACGTGGTCAAGGAAGGTGAGATGCCACCACCTCCGTTGACGATTCGTGTTTGTGATTCCCTTTCCTGCGAGCTTGCTGGCGCTCAGGATTTGCTGTGCGATCTTCAGCGTGCGTGTGATCCGGCCAGGGTTCGGGTAGTGCGGGCCCCCTGCATGGGACGCTGCGATGCTGCACCGGCACTGGAAGTCGGCCATCGGCATGTGGACAGCGCAACCAGAGAGTCAACGCTCGCAACCATCAGAGGCGGAACTTTTTCGCCCATTGTGCCTCGCTATTCCACTCTCGGAGACTACCGTTCCAAGGGCGGTTACGCGTTTCTGGAGGGGCTGCAAACCGGCGCAATGACCCGCGACCGGTTACAGGAACAAATCCTTGCCAGCGGTTTGCGAGGCATGGGAGGTGCCGGATTTCCCGCCGGTCGAAAATGGTCGTTTGTACGGGCGGAAGGAAATCCGCGCTTGATGGCGGTCAATGCCGATGAAGGAGAGCCAGGGACATTCAAGGACAGATATTTTCTTGAACAACATCCACATTGGTTTCTGGAAGGCATGCTGATTGCGGCCTGGGCCGTCGAGGCAGAGACCGTCTACATTTATCTTCGCGACGAATATCCCGCCGCACTCAAGATAATCCGTACTGAAGTTGAAGAGCTCGAGCAGTCAGGAATCGTGTCGGCAGGATACATCCAGGTCAGGCGCGGGGCAGGGGCATATATCTGCGGCGAAGAAAGTGCCATGATCGAGAGCATTGAAGGCAAGCGAGGTCTGCCGCGTCATCGCCCTCCATTTGTCGCCCAGAATGGCATATTCGGCCGCCCGACCCTGGTTCACAACGTTGAGACACTCTACTGGGTTGCACGGCTGTGTCGCGAGGGGACCAAACTCTTCACGTCGGTAACCGCCAACGGTCGGACCGGTCTGAGGTCCTACTCTGTCTCAGGACGTGTAAGCCGGCCTGGCGTATATATCCTGCCTGCCGGCTCAACAATCACCGATATAATCGCCGCCGCCGGAGGGATGGCGACAGGGCACGAGTTCAAGGCCTACCAGCCAGGCGGCCCTTCGTCAGGGCTGATCCCTGCGAGCATGGCGGACATTCCGATGGATTTCGATACCCTTCAACCATTCGGTTCGTTCATTGGATCTGCAGGTGTTGTTGTGCTCTCACAACAGGACAGTGCACGCGATGCGGCACTCAACATGTTGCGCTTTTTCGAGGACGAAAGTTGTGGCCAATGTACCCCATGCCGTGTCGGCTGCGAAAAGGCTGTGAAGTTGATGCAGGCCGACAACTGGGATATCAAGCTGCTTGAAGACCTTTGTCAGGTCATGGAGGATGCATCGATTTGCGGGCTCGGACAGGCAGCTCCCAACGCTATCCGCCTCACCGCACGGCATTTCAGTTCCGAGATACAGTCCAGCCCCTGGCAATCGTAATCCCGAATTCCTTGGCCAGTCTCTCGAACTATTCGGAGGGCCGATTTGTTTCCAGTTGCCCGGGCAGGGGTGAACGTCGATCGAACGCATGCTTGAAACGTGACGGGTCGCTTGCGTCGATTGTCTGGCCGTTTCCATCTGCCGACCGGCATATGGGGGCGGGCAACCGAAACCAGCGATTGCGGAAGCCACCATGGTTTACAACCACGTGCCTTTACTGGGGATCTGACCTGTACAGGACCCGGTCAAGCAGGGAATTCCTGGTGACTGTTCTGTCGGCATTGTGCTTGGAAAACACGCCAAAATACGCCAAGGAACCGGGCACCTGGTGGACCGCACTTTGTGATCGTCGTCACACCAGACCGTAGCCACCACTTCAGACCGACACGCTGGTGTTTCAAGGGGTGTGTCGGTTGCGACCGGTCTGCGACTCCAGTTCAGACAGGTCACGTGTGTTTGCAGAGGATCATTAATGTCATTCTTCAGAAAGCTGGTCAGTCGCCTCAAGCGATCCTCTTCTCGTCTACAAACCGGACTTGAGGAAATCGTCTCGGACACTGATGAGATCGAGCCACAGCCCCGTGAGCAGAAGGCTGTCACGACTCCCGGCCTGCTGAGAAGGTTGGCCGGACGTGGTCAGGCTGCCAGCACACGTCGCCTTGATGACGAAATGCTGGAGGAGCTGGAAGACCTGCTCATCGCTTCTGATATGGGCGTCAACACGGCACAACGAATTACAGCAACGCTGGCCGAAGGAAGATTTGGCAAGAGGCTGTCGTCGGACGAAATTAAACTGTTACTGACCAGGGAGATTGCTGACGTCCTTGAATCTGTAGCCAGGCCGTTGCCGCTGCTGCCGCGGCAACCTCAGGTGATATTGATAGCCGGTGTCAATGGTTCCGGCAAGACAACAACAATCGGCAAACTGGCCAGCCAGTTTCATGCTGCTGGAAAGCAAGTTTGCATCGCAGCGGGAGATACATTCAGGGCGGCAGCGGTGGAACAGCTGGAGATTTGGGGGCAGCGGGCCGGGGTTCCGGTTTTCAAGGTCTCGGAGGGCGCTGACCCGGCGGCCCTGGCCTACAGTGCATTGTTGCAGGCACGAAGTGACAAAGCCGATTTGTTGATGATCGATACAGCTGGTCGACTTCAGCATCGCAAGGACCTAATGGCCGAGCTGGCAAAAATCATCCGTGTTCTGGCCAAGCTTGACGCGGAGGCACCGCACAGCACAATTCTTGTTCTGGACGCCACTACCGGGCAAAACACCTTGTCACAGGTTGAGGTCTTCAACGAGATTGCCAACCTGTCAGGTTTGATCATGACCAAGCTCGACGGCACGGCGAGGGGTGGCATTCTTGTTGCTCTCGCCGACAAGTTTGCCCTTCCCATTCATGCCATTGGTATTGGCGAGGGAATCGACGATCTTGCCCCGTTTGATCCCGAAGAATTTGCCAGGGCACTGACCGGGTTGGATGAGCGTATCGCACTGTCATAGAGTCAAGGGCAGTACCGCTTGATCAACTGTTCGCAGGACGGGTCAGGATGTATCAGTTCGAATTGCCAAGGTGACAATTGGTGATCAGTTAGGAGCTTGGGTTGCGGCACTTGACGGAACCGAGGCCGGCCGTGACCTGGCACTGGTTCTCGTACTGAGTTGCGCGATTTTTCACGCCATTGTTTCTGCTATGCAGAAGGGGCAATTTGACCCCTGGGTCGCACGCGCCTCCATAGACCTTTCCTACGGCATCTTGATGGTCCCGATCATACTGTTCGTTGTACCTCCTCCTGAAGCCGAAATTTTCCCAATTCTGTTCATGGCGCTAATTGCTCACAGCAGTTACAAGACACTTCAGGCACTGGCCTTTCAACGCGGCAACTTCACGCTTGTTTATCCGGTGGTGCGGGGGACCGGACCACTGGTCACAGTTGTGGCTGCAGGGTTTGTATTCGGGGAGATCTTTACGGCCTGGCAGTGGGTCGGCGTATTGACGGTTACCGGCGGCATCTTTGGCCTGGCAATGTTCAACGTGATGGACAGCCCGGTCATGCGCAAGGAACTTCTGGTGGCCGTCGCACTTGCGGTATTGACAGGGTTTTCCGTTGCAGGGTATACGACGGTTGATGCCTATGGTGTCAGAGCTACGCCAAATCCATTCACATTTTTGGCGTGGCTGTTTTTTGTGGACGGTTTCTACATGCCAGTGATGTGGCTCGTCTTCTTTCGCGAGCCAGAGGTTCTCCGGCACTGGCGTAAGTTGATCGTGTTTGGCCTGGTTGGCGGCGTGCTGGCGGTAATAAGTTTCGGGTCCGTCATGCTTGCAACGCGGTTCGACCAGGTTGGTGAGGCGGCGGTTCTACGTGAAACGTCAATCATTTTTGCAGCAATTATCGGATGGCTTTTCTTGCGTGAAACCGTCGGCGCGAAGCGATTCCTGCTGATTACAACCATAGCCGCCGGTGCGCTTTTTGTTGAACTTGGAAGTTAGGTAGGCAAATGAAAGGAAGAAAGGATAGTCCCCTGTTGTGGTTCTTTATTGATATGGGGCCTGTTCTGCTCTTTTTCGCAGGTTATTTCCTTATCAAGGACAAGACATTTGTTGTCGGCGGGGAAGAGTATACGGGTTTTATCGCAATAACCGCGATTTTTGTTCCTTTAGTTATTCTCATGACCCTCGTTACCTGGAAGTTAACTGGTCAGGTATCCCGCATGCAGATCATGACGGCAGTGTTGGTCACGGTTTTCGGCGGGTTGTCAATCTGGCTCAACGATGAACGCTTCTTCAAGATCAAACCTACCATCATCTACCTCCTGTTTGCCGGTATATTGGGATTTGGATTGTTCAGAGGCAGGGCCTACCTTCAATACGTGCTGGAACATACTTCCCCGATGACACCGGAAGGATACAAGATCCTGTCCCGTCGATGCATGTACATGTGCATTGGGCTGGCCGGTGCGAATGAGATTGTGTGGCGATTCACTTCAACGGAAACCTGGGTTACGTTCAAGACATTCGGGCTGACCGGGTTGCTCATCACATTTTTTGTGGTCAACGGATTCCTGCTGCGCTATCACTACATTCAACGGTGATACAGGGTTGACCTAAACCATGACGTTAGGGCAGGCTCAATTGCCAGCTGTATCGGCAGTACGCTGGAACAGAATTTTCTGAGCTTCCTTGTCAGACCGGATGTCGGCACGAAATTCCGCTCCTACTTCACAGCCTGTAATGACCGCGGGTCTGTTACCGACGCGTTCAAGCCAATCTTGCATGTGCGAGTATCCGGTAATATCCTGCTCCTGTCCTTTCCATAACTTGGCCCAGGGCCATATGGCCATATCGGCAATTGAGTAAGTTCCGGCAACAAAATCACGGTCGGTCAGGCGATTGTTGAGGACGCCATAAAGCCTGGCAACCTCGTTTCGATAGCGGTCCTTTGCGTAAGGAATTTCTTCAGGAGGCTCCAGTGCTGGTGCGTAGGTCAGGAAGTGGTGGGCTTGACCGGCCATCGGGCCGACGCCACCAACCTGCCACATCAGCCATTGTTCGACTTCGATTCGCTCAAGTTCTGAACGCCCGCCAAAACGACCGAACTTGCGTGCCAAATACAGCAGGATGGCACCGGATTCGAAGATACTGACAGGTTGACCGCCCGGACCCTCGGGGTCGACGATGGCAGGAATGCGATTGTTGGGTGCAATCCTGAGAAAATCGGGGTCGAACTGGTCACCCTGGCCAATATTGATCGGGTGCAGGTTGTAGGGAACCCCGAGTTCGGCGAGAGCAATGGTGATTTTCCAGCCGTTGGGGGTAGGCCAGTAGTAGAGATCGATTGCGTGCATCGGGTACTCCTGAAGCTGTTTTGACAGCTGGACTAACTCTTTTCCCGCCTGCATACGACTCAAAGCCTGGGCTGTGCCCGCTTGATTTCAATCGCGCTGGTCGCGGGCGTAGAGCGCTCGCAAGGCGTGACTGTGCCCGCTACGGTCGGGGAATTTCCCCTGCAAATTTCGGCACCTGATACCCTTTCTGAACGGCCGGACGATCTGCGATACGCAGATACCAGTCGCGAACGTTTGGAAACTCGGACAAGTCGATACGTTGCCATTCAAATCGAGAAACCCACGGCCAGCACGCTATATCGGCAATCGAATATGCGCCCTGTCCCTCGCCTGCAATGTAGTGCCGATCCTGCAGCCTGCCGTCCAGTACCCGGTAAAGGCGGCTCGTTTCAGTCAGGTAACGTTCCTGTGCATAGTCGGAAATGTCCGGATTAAATTGGGCAAAGTGATGTGCCTGACCAGCCATGGGACCCAGGCCTCCCATCTGCCACATCAGCCACTCGACGGTGCGCCAGTATTCGCTGCCCTGTGCAAGAAAACGCTTATGCTTGCTGGCCAGATACAGAAGAATTGCTCCCGACTCCATCAGGGACAACCCGCAAGCGTGATCGACGATTGCCGGAATGCGATTGTTGGGAGCCACTTCCAGGAACTCTGCCTCGAACTGCTCTCCCTTGGAAATGTCCACGGCGACTACGTCATAGTCGGCCTGCAATTCCTCGAGCAGTATGGAAGCCTTGCGCCCATTGGGCGTGGTCCAGGTATAGAGTGTGATCATTGTATCTCCTTGATGGCTGTGTTTGGTTCGCTGAGCCCCTAGGGACAGGCATCCGGTTGAATTGGATCGGTGTCTTTACGGAAAAGAACCCACGCAGCCCAGCCCTGCATCTACAACTGGCAAATACCAGAATCCAGGAGTCATAACTTGCGCCGACAGTCCATGGGTTCTGTTGACCGTCTGTCATCTAGAAGGAAGCAGGTCCTGAACGCCGGTCGGCTGTCGACAAGACCGAAACTGCACAGTTTCGGTAAGACAGGACAAGTCTGAAAGCCAAAATGCCTGCTGGGTCGCCGCAGTTACCATAGCGCTGCGAATTGCGCGGCTTCGGGAAGTCAAGCCAGGATGCTGAAAATGGCCTTCAGACTTTTGCAACATACCTGATTGTGACAGATGCTCCAGGTGCCCGGGCCTATGCCTCAACGGATGTGAACCAGAGCGGCTGTTATTAGCTTTGAGGGATAGCGTGCTCTGACAAGGATAACCAAAACGACCAAGATGGCCAGGGCAGTCCAGCATAATACCTTGAGCAAGCGGGGCACCTGACCCCGCACGCCAAATGTAAGCAGCCCGGCAGAGAAAGTCAGCAGGACGAGAGTTATTCCGCCAAAACCCCAGGCCCACATTATGTAGGCAGAAATTGGTTCCTTGGAGAATTCCTGCGGCGCCGCATCAAATGCAAAAGCCAAAATGCCAACGGAACCCAATAACGCAAGCGCTCCCAGGACCAGCGCGAAGCTCCGGCCAATCCACCGGAGACTTTTCAAGAAGACCGTCGCTTCTGCCGACCAGGGCCCGGGTGTATCAATTGCGTATCTGTGCTGTTCCTGATCTTGAAATTCTGGCGCTAGCGGAAATCGCAAACATGTTCAAACAGCAACAACCGCCCTTCGAAGCTCGCCAATCAAACCAGGTGGTTCATTGCGCCGGATGATGGTTTCATCCGTAAAGAAAATGTTCTGAACGCCGCCCGGCTGCCGACAAAGTGACACTTCAATAGACTGGTCGGATCGCGGAGGCGCAGAAAGTCAACAATGCCTCAATTCGCGACCACAATATCCTGCTGCACGCTGACGCCATGGCCTCGGGAATCCGGGCCAAGCAGCAGACGAGGGAATTCGGGCGTCCACGACTTTGCCGGCCAGGGCAAATTTGTGAGAGGATCGGGAAAATGATCCCTCACGCCAGATACAGGTGGAGCGACACCAATTGCAGTCAACGAAAGCGCAGCCCCGCCTGCGGTCTACCAATATCGAGTTTAGCAAGACAAGAAGTCAGGAAGGCCCTTCTTCGAATTGCATCCAATCCCGTCACCGCAATTATTCCGGAGACAAGCATCAGCCAGAGCCCCATCAGAACGCGAGGGCCCGCAAATCCACCACATGTATTCCCCCGTGATTGGCGGATTCCCGGGCCAGGATTCGGAGTTAACGGTGGCATGACACTGTCGCCAATCTTCACGCCCTTCTACGCCCACAGAAGCGGCAACGATATTCAAGCTCGTACCCATTCCAAAACGCAATTCCCAGACCGCAACACAGTACTTCCGCAGTACCCAAATGTAACAGAAATCACGTCAACGCATTCCATCAAGTATTGACACGCGGATAACCCTCAGGTTGTGCCTTGGGCTGGGGCCCGAATGGATTCAATTGCGATTCCTGAAGTGCACGCCACGCTTTGCGACGAATGAGCGACGATCAGAAATTGTCCTTGCGGGTCCGAATTGCAGCGAAGACCTCGACATTGGAAGCACTGGACATGCCAAGTCCCGTCTTGACCTCGGGCAGACAGGCGCGGATGAATGGATTGGTTTCCAGTTCCAGCGACAGAAGCGAAGGCACTGTCGGAAGGCCGGACCTGCGGCGAGCCTCTACTTCCTCGAACCGCTTCCGGAGGGCGGCATTGTCCGGTTCTATGGTCACGGCAAACCGGGCATTCGACAAGGTATATTCGTGCCCGGAACAAATGAGAGTGTCGGAGGGCAACCTGGCCAACTTCTCCAGACTTTGCCACATCATTTCGAACGTCCCCTCAAAAACCTTGCCACAACCAAGCGCCATCAGAGAATCAGCTGTGAAGGCAACACCGTCGCTGACAAAGGCGACGTGTCCAATCGTATGTCCCGATACGTCAAGTATGGAAAATTGCCGCCCGCAGACTGAAATTACATCGCCTTCTTCAACGGCATGGTCGAGCCGGGGCAGACGCCCACTGTCCCTGGCATGTCCGATGACTCTGGCACAGTATTTCTTGCGCAGGGTATCCACACCCTGCACATGGTCCCAGTGGTGATGCGTAACCAGAATGCTTGCCAACTTCCAGTTGCGGTCGGCCAGAGCTGCTTCAATCGGCGCGGCCGCGGGGGCGTCAACCAGTGCGGTTTCACCTGAGGACTCATTGTGAATGAGATAGGCATAGTTATCGGCCAGGCACGGTATTGTTACCACGCTAATGGGCACGTCTCCGGACAGTCGGTTCGTACTTGTCATGAACAGGGATCCCGAATTGAATTTGGTTTGCAACTGTGAAGTCTCGATCTGCGGCCCAGCCTAGCAGATTTAGTGGCGTTTGTCCCAAGCACCAGCTCACCGGGCACACTGAAAACTGCCTGGTCGGCAACCCTGCTGCCGGAATGTTTTCCGGCATTCATCGTCTTGGAGGAAGAGGACGCATTCCGGGGATCAGCACATCCATTTGCGAAACCTTGGTGTAAGCTGGGTAGGTTTGAACATAGCACGACCCCGGTTGTAAGCTCGAACTGTGACAGAGCGCCGAAAATGGTGTAGTCCGGCAGTTAAATCATGGTTGCTGCGAAAGTCCAAATGACCAACCGAAATGCGATCGCCACCCGCGCCGTTCATGGAGGAACAATGCGCAGCGGATTCGGCGAAACATCCGAGGCCATTTTCCTCACACAGGGGTACGTCTACGATAACGCAGCACAAGCTGAGTCGAGGTTCGTCAAGGCAGCCCATGACGAGTTTACCTATTCGCGCTACGGCAATCCGACGGTTAGCATGTTTGAAACCAGAATTGCTGAAATGCAGGGAACCGAGGACGCTTTCGCTACGGCCTCTGGAATGGCTGCGGTTAATGCGGCATTGTTCTCGACACTCAAAGCAGGCGATCATGTTGTCTCAGCGCGCGCCCTGTTCGGGTCGTGCCGATACATTGTCGAGGACATACTGCCCAGGTTCGCTGTCGACGTTACGCTTGTTGATGGCGTATCAAGTGAGCAGTGGGAAGCGGCGGTTAAGCCTCATACCAAGGCTGTATTCCTGGAATCGGTTTCAAATCCTACCCTTGAGGTCATCGATCTGCAGTATGTCAGTGAATTGGCGCATGGCGTAGGTGCCACGGTATTTGTCGACAACGCCTTACCTTCTCCCCTGTTTTTCCCGGCCCCGGAGCTGGGGGCAGACGTAACCGTCTACTCGGCCACCAAGCACATTGACGGACAAGGGCGTTGTCTTGGCGGCGTTGTGCTCGGCAGCAGGGACTATATCCGCGACACGCTGGAAACATATGTGAAGCATACAGGCGGCTCGATGAGCGCTTTCAATGCCTGGATCTTGCTCAAGGGTCTGGAAACGCTGTCTCTGCGTTGCAACGCACAGGCAGATACCGCCGAGCATCTTGCCAACAAGTTGAAGAATCACCCCAAATTACGCCGCACAATCTATCCACTGCTTTCGACCCATCCACAGTATGAATTGGCGAAGAAGCAGATGAGCAGGGGCGGGACTGTGCTTTCCATTGATATCGACGGGGGACGAGATGCCGCATTCCGCTTTCTCGATGCCCTGAAGATTGCTCGCATCTCCAACAACTTCGGTGACGCCAAAAGCCTGGTTACGCACCCGGCTACGACGACCCACCAGCGCCTGACGCCCGCCCAGAGGGATGAGCTAGGAATTTCGAATGGATTGGTGAGGATTTCGGCAGGTCTTGAAGACACCGAGGACCTGATGGACGACGTTGCTCAGGCACTCGACATGATCTGACATCGCCGCCATTCTCTCGCACGCTTCTCGCAAGGCGCTTTCGAATGTAACGGCGCGACCGCGTTGGGAAATATTTGGCAGATTTGAACTCTACAGGGAGTGGCAATGAAGGACGGGTTTGGAAGCGGCAGTATGGGGCGAAAGGTCTCAACGACCTGCAGTCAGGCCCAAGAGTGGTTCGATCGCGGCCTGGGATGGGTTTACAGCTTCAATCATGATGAAGCTGTACGCTGTTTTGAAAATGCGATTGAAGCAGACCCTGAATGCGCGATGGCCCATTGGGGTTTTGCCTATGCCATCGGTCCCAATTACAACAAGCTGTGGGATGCCTTTGAGCCTTACGAGATCGGGCCCGCGACCCGGGCGGCCTTCGACAGCGCCAGGCGTGCGATTCAGCTTTCGTCAAATTGCACAATTGTAGAAGAATCCCTGGTTCAGGCTCTTCAACTACGCTACCAGTCTGCGGAACCAGACCCGCATATGCAGACCTGGGATATTGACTATGCCGATGTGATGCGCGGCGTATATGCTTGCCATCAGGACGATGTTGATGTTCAGATTCTGTTTGCAGAAGCCCTAATGATCATGACGCCCTGGGCCTTCTGGGATCGGCTTACGGGTCAGGTCGCGCCCGGCGCTGCAACAATAGAAGCAAGGGAAGTACTTGAACTGGGCATCCGCCAGGGTGCGCGGCAGGGCAACTCTCCACATCCAGCCTTGCTTCACATGTACATTCACTTGCTGGAGGGTTCGCGTCGGCCCGAAGATGCACTGGAGGCCGCCGATACGCTTCGGACACGGGTACCTGATTCCGGGCATTTGCTGCATATGGCCAGCCATATCGATCTCCTGTGTGGGAGATATCTCGAGGCGTTCGATGCCAACTCCCGTGCGTTGGAGGTCGATCGCAAGTACTTCAGTGTCAGCAATCGGACCGAGTACCAGATCTTTTACTGGCTCCACAATTACCACTTCAAGGTCTACAGCGCGGCACTTCTTGCCCGGCGTCAGGAGGCACTGGACACTGCGGACGAGATCGTTGCACTGCTCACGCCGGCGTTTCTGTCGATCAAGCGTCCGCCAATCGCAGATTGGCTGGAGTCCTTTGTGTCGATCAAGCTTCAGGTGCTGGTCAGATTCGGCATGTGGCAAGATATCCTGGCACTGACATATCCTGAAGGCAGAGAACTCTACCGGTGCACAACCGTGACCATGCATTATGCCAAGGCTGTTGCCCATGCCGCTGGCGGCAATACGATCTCAGCCCGACGCGAGGCGGAACGTTTCGAAAAGAGTTTCAAACGGCTTCCCGCCAGTCGCAGGATGTTGGGTGACGAATATAGGGCCATTGCGGCCATCGAAAGGCAAGTCATGCTGGGTGAGATCGAGTTTCGCGAGGGTAACATAGAGTCTGCGTACACTCGCCTGCGACGTGCCGCGAAAATGCAGGACAATCTGGAATACGAGCAAGGCTGGGCTCTGATCGTTCCGGCCCGCCATGCACTGGGGGCGCTGCTGTTGGAGCAAGACCGGGTTGCGGAGGCGTTTGAAGTCTACTCCGAGGATCTTGGCTTGTGCCATGGTTCGGGTCGTACTTGCCATCGTCCTGACAATGTCTGGAGCCTGAGCGGAATTGTCGAATGTCTTGATCGGATGTCGGACGGTGAAAGGGCTGACCAATTCCGACCGAAGCTTGAACGTGCGCTTGCCAGTGCCGATTTTCCAGTACATCACTCCTGCTGTTGTCGGAGACCGACATGATGGCTGGCAATGCTGGGACCGGTTGTCCGACAAGCGCTGGCGAATGCTCCAGATGGCATTGAGATCAAGTGGTTGTAGGTAATGCCTCCATGACTTTGTCGAGGCATAATCTGTTAACTGATGTCGAAGCGACATACAGTTGCCTCTTTGAACTCCATGTTGCGCAGTTGCGAATGGCGGTGCTAGCAGCCAATGCCTGATTTTCGACCGGTAGGACTTGCCATTGGATGGCTCCTCGTCAGTCTGGGCATTCTGATGCTGTTCCCGTTGATCGTTGACCTTGCCCAGGGCACCGGAAACTGGCAAGCCTTTGCATTGTCGGCCGCTCTGACGTCCTTTGTAGGTGTCAGTCTGGTGTTTTCCACAACGGCAGGAGTGATCAGCACAGCAAGCACCAGCATGCGACAGACGATTGTGCTGATAGCTTGTGTCTACACGATTATACCGGCCTTTGGAGCCGTACCATTTGTTATAGGCGCCACCGAGTCCCGCACACTCGACGCAGTGTTCGAGGCCATGTCCGGCTTTACAACAACAGGTGCCACTGTTCTGGATAACCTCGAAACTCTGCCCGAGGGACTGCTCCTGTGGCGGGGCATGCTCCAGTGGATTGGCGGGATTGCCATTGTCGTGATTGCCCTGTCAATTCTACCCGGGTTGAAGTTTGGTGGCATGGCACTGTTCATGCGCGACAATTACGACGCATTTTCTTCAGTAATTCCCCGGGCTGTAGCAACTGCGCGGGACATTTCCTTAATCTATTTTCTGATGACCCTGGCTTGTGCGATTTCCTACCTTGGCACTGGACTATCCATGTTCGATGCCAGTGTGCATGCCATGACCACAATAGCCACAGGGGGCTTCGCCAACTACGATGCCTCCTTCACGGAACTTGGGAAGTCTACCGAGTACGTGGCTGTCTTGTTCATGATTCTAGCTTCACTGCCTTTCTTCCGCTACGTCCAGCTTATGACCGGGTCCATTCAGCCCCTTTTCCGGGACAGCCAGGTCCGCGCCTTCCTGGTAACGGTCTTGACCATATTCTTGGCACTCGTCATCTGGCAACGGTTGGCTGTCGAACAGCCACTGGAGCCGGCTGTTCGCAAGGCGTTGTTCAACGGTGTGTCAATTCTGACAGGAACCGGCTACGCCAGCACCGATTACAACCTTTGGGGGAGTTTCCCGGTTGCGGTGATGTTCCTGGCCGGCCTCATCGGGGGCTGCATGGGCTCTACAAGCTGCTCGATCAAGGTATTTCGATACCAGCTCATGTTAGCGTCAGTGGCCGCACAGATCAGAACGATTCACAATCCGCACGCCGTTATCATCCCGCGCTACCAAGGCCGTAATGTGCCCTCCGATATCGCCAGTTCGGTGCTAGTGTTTTTTGTGGTCTTTCTCGCCACGCTTGGCGGTGTGGCGCTGCTTCTCGGGATGGTTGGCCTCGATATGCTGACGGCGTTGTCGGGTGCCGCCGCAGCCCTGGCAAATGTTGGCCCTGGCTTAGGCCCGGAGATCGGCCCTGCAGGCAACTACGCCGGGCTACCAGATAGTGCCAAGCTCATACTGACCGCAGCGATGCTGATGGGTCGTATGGAACTGCTTGCGGTCTACGCTATAATGTCGGCGAGATTCTGGCAGGCATGATACTGGCGTGCCGATGCACGGACTCCTCCTTTCCTGCCGGTACACAGACCGAAGTCAGGACCATCTAGAGCGTGACATTGCGAAGCGACGTTTCGATTGCGTGCAGGAATGATTGCGCGGACGAACTCGTCGAAAGCAGAAGATACTGCTGACCATTCTCTCGGTGAATGACGGTATGGAGATGCTCAATCACGGTGCGCCCGACACTGCCAACAGGAAAACGCGAATCGTGCAGGTCCAGCGGACAGATTCGTTCGAGTGCCGGTATGACTTCAATGCCGGACAGACGTAGCGCACACCAATTGTCTGACTGGTCCGTATAGAATCCGGCATTGCGCGATAGACTACGCATGACCTCAACCGATAAGCTGCGTGCGCCCGCAGCAAACCCGCCGCCGTTGGAGCGGTTCTCCGATGCGACGGCAAGCAACTGGTCCGGCGCCATCCAGAACAATTTTACACGCCCGTCACTGGAAACTGTTGATTGTCCCGGCGCCGGCAGATTCAATCCCTCGCTTTCCTGTAACGCCTGTCCCAGTTCGTCCCTTCGGTTCTCCGCAAAGGAAACGGACACAAGCTCCAGACCGGTTACCTCTATGAGTTCGGATGATCCAAATCGCCGCCGCACTCCGCCGAGAAATGCCTCTCTTTGCAGCATCAGCTCAACCACGCTGGCGCCCTCCGTCCGGATCGTAGAAATGAGGTGAACAAATGGTTACGGAGACCTCGCTCTTATGTATCGGGTTGACTGCGACAGCAGTCTCGCCGAACCGGTCGTGGCCTCGGTTGATAAATCCCAGTCCGAGATAGCAGCCGAAGGTCGGCGAATAGACACAGGACGAAATCCAGCCTTCGCTGTTCTCGAGAGTGGGTTCAACTCCCTGGCGTAGCAGGTGGGCACCAGCTCGCAACACATCCTTCTTGTCCCTTGATCGCAAGCCGACAAGTCCGAGGGCATTGTCATCGACCAGGTGCGAGCGGCGGGCCAGTACGCTGCCCTGAAAATCCTTCTTGGTAGAGAGCATGCGGGATGCACCGAGATTGAGGGCGGTCGTTTGCCCGGTCATTTCGTTGCCCGCAAAGTGACCCTTTTCGACTCTCATCACGCCAAGTGCCTCGGTTCCATAGGGTACGGCTTCGAATTCCTCGCCCGCCTTGATCAGTGTCTCCATCATGCTGTTCCCATATCGGGCCGGCACGGCGATTTCGTAGGCAAGCTCACCGGAAAACGAAATTCGAAACAGCCGGGCGGGGAATCCGCCGCAAATGGTAATCTCGGCACAGCCCATGAAGGGAAAGCGCCTGTTGGAAATGTCAGTCTCTGGATCAACGACTTTCTGCAACAGACGGCGTGAATTTGGGCCGGCAACCGAAAACTGTGCCCAGCCATCGGTTGTGGAAATGATGTGAACATCAAGATCCGGATACAGGCATTGCCGGACAAATTCCATTTGACGGAAGACCAGCCCGGCATTGGCTGTGGTCGTCGTCATGACATAATGATTTTCGCCCAGGCGCGCTGTCGTTCCGTCGTCATAGGCAATGCCATCTTCGCGCAACATCAGACCGTAACGGACTTTGCCGACGGCCAGTTTCGAAAAACCATTTGTATAGACATGGTTGAGCAGAGTTGTGGAACCGGCACCCTGGATATCGATTTTGCCCAAGGTTGTGACATCGCACACGCCGACCGAATTACGGGTAGCCTTAACCTCCCGATCAACACTTTGCCGCCAATGCGATTCACCTGGCCTTGCATACCATTGAGCCCGCAACCAGGCTCCGACTTCAACAAATACAGCGCCATGTTCCTTTGCCCAGCGATGGCTAGGAGTCTTTCGCACCGGGCGAAAAGCGGGCCCGCGTGAACGTCCGGCAAAGGCACCAATTGCTACCGGTGTATAAGGTGGGCGATAAACCGTTGTCCCCGTATCGGGAATGGATTTACCCGAAAGATCTGCCATGATGGCGATCGCTGGTATATTGCCCGCCTTGCCTTGGTCGGTGGCCATACCCAGCGTCGTATAACGCTTGAGATGTTCGACCGCCTGCATTCCTTCGGCATGCGACTGTTCGATATCCTTGGTGGTAACGTCATTCTGGAAATCGACCCAGGCACGCCGCCTTGACTTGATATGCCAAAGTGGTTCAATCCGATATGGCGTGTCGGCGGCCTCCTCCAATTGCAAGTCGACCTCGCCCAGGTCAAGCTCGTCAAGCACTGTTGACGCGACAACTGCTGCATCCTTCAGAATTTCGCCGAGGTGAAACACGCCTGCGGCAGCTCCAGCGACCGCCATCCCGGCCGGCAGCGAGTCTCCGGGCACAAAGGTGGCGAGTTCGGCGTTCCACTGTGGTTTGGACCGGTGATGACAGGTCAGTTGCAAGTTTGGATTCCAGCCGCCGGATACCGCCAGGCAATCGACAGGCAGGCGTTCGCCGTCTTCAAGCCTGATTGAGGAGAGAGCCTTGCGTCCGTAGGTATTCACGATACGCCCCTGGCGAATTATCCTGGCATCGACGTTTGGTGCCGCGTCGGTTTCTGCCCGGGTATCAATGACCGCAGCCACCCTGATGCCGCGACGCTCGAGGTCGGCTGCCGTCCGCCAGCCGGAGTTATTGCAGGTAAACACCGCTACATTTTGACCACAGGCAACACCGTATCTGTTGCAGTAGGTCCGGACTGCACTCGCCAGCATGATTCCAGGACGGTCGTTGTTGGCAAATGCCATCGATCTTTCTGTAGCACCGGCGCAAATGACCGAGCGGCGCGAGTAAATTCGCCACAGTACCTGTCTTGGCAAGCGTTTGGATGAAGCAAGGTGATCGGTCTTGCGCTCGACTGCACCGAATATGCCATGATCGTAGCAACCATATACGGTGGTTCTGGGCATGAGGCGGACATTGTCCATCAAGGCCAACTCAAGAGCTGCCTGGTGCGCCCAGGCAGCACCCGACTGATCACCTATGCTGTTGCTCTCGCAGTTCAGGCGTCCGCCCAGACGATAATCCTCATCGGCCAGAATGACCCGTGCGCCTGCCCGGCCGGCAACTAGTGCGACGACCAGACCTGCCGGTCCTCCGCCGACTACGAGCAAGTCACAGTGGAGAAAGCCCTTGTCATAGCAATCCGGGTCGGGCAGAGCTGACAGGCTTCCCAAACCGGCGGTGGAACGTATGAGAGGCTCGTAGACCCTTTCCCAGAACTTCTGTGGCCACATGAATGTCTTGTAATAGAAGCCTGCCGAGAGGAACGGAGACAGGAGATCATTGACGGCATTGAGATCATTGTTCAGTGACAGGCGAAAGTTCTGGCTGTAGGCTTCAAGCCCGTCAAAAAGTTCGACCACTGTTGCCCTGGTATTTGGTTCCCTGTGGGCGCCACTGCGCAATTCAACGAGTGCATTTGGCTCATCCGAACCGTCCGAAAGAATGCCCCGTGGCCGATGATACTTGAAAGACCGGGCGACCAGGCGTCGACCGTTTGCCAGCAGCGCAGACGCTAGTGTGTCGCCGTGCAACCCTTGCATGGACTTGCCGTCAAAGGAGAAACTGACGATCCGGCCTGGATCGACCAGGCCACCGCCTATACGAAACTGCCTGCTCAATTGGATACCTGCTGGCGACGTGCGACTTCACGTGCCAGTTCCACGCAGAGAATTGCATGTGTTGTGGTGTCACGGGTAACCACGAGCCACGATCGGTCTCCCTGTTCGTGGTACCATAGCTCTCGAAGCTCGCCAGCCGGGTTTTCGCGCAGGTACTGGTACTCGTAGAACTTCCCCATAGCCTCCGGGTCCTGCCAATGCGGTCGGTCTAGCAAACTGGCATCGCCAAGATAGACAAACTCGGCGGCGTCTCTTGGCCCCAGGAGTGGATGGTCGATGATCATCAGTCGTCCTCGTTCAATGCAAGTTGGGCTGGGCTCCAGCCCCCTTTTCGTCAATAAGATGGCCACGTTGAAAGCGGTCCAGCCGAAAGTCGGCAGCATGTTCATGAGGTGTGCCGGTCGCCACCAGGTGGGCAGTACAGTAACCTGAGGCCGGTGTTGCCTTAAACCCTCCATAGCACCAGCCACCATTGAAATAGAGGTTTTTGATCGGCGTTTGGTCAATGATCGGCGAGCCATCCATCGACATGTCCATGACCCCACCCCACATCCGAAGCATGCGGGCCCGTCCCATCATCGGCATGATCGCCATGGCACCCTCGCAGACATCCTCAAGAGCTGGCAGATTTCCACGCTGGGCATAGGAATTGTAACCGTCGAGACCGCCACCGAAGACGAGACCACCCTTGTCAGACTGACTGATATAGAAATGTCCGGCACCGAAAGTGACAACGCCAGGAAGGCAGGGTTTCAGACCCTCAGTCACAAATGCCTGCAACACATGCGACTCGATTGGTAGTTTGAGGCCCGCCAGTTTCATGACACGGCTGGATGACCCGGCAACACATACAGCTACTTTCCCGGCGGCAATCCGCCCGCGCGTAGTCTCCACGCCGACACAACGACCTTGCTCGATCACAAGGCCCGTGACTTCGCAATTCTGTATGAGATCGACACCAAGTTTGCTGGCAGCACGTGCATAACCCCAGCTGACGGCATCGTGCCGAACAGTACCGCCCCGAGGTTGCCACAGTCCGCCCCGAATTGGAAAGCGGGCGTTGTCAAAATCGAGATATGGACACATCTTGCGCAGGCGACCCTCGTCCAGAAGCACTGCATCGGCGCCCGACAGCAGCATGGCATTGCCGCGCCTGACAGAGGCATCGCGCTGGGCATCGGAATGGAACAGGTTGATGATGCCGCGCTGGGAAACCATGGCATTGAAATTGAGCTTCTGTTCGAACTGTTCCCAAAGTTGCAAGGACAGTTCATAGAAGGGCTGGTTCTCGGGAAGCAAATAGTTCGAGCGGATAATCGTTGTATTGCGCCCTGTATTTCCGGATCCCAGCCAGCCTTTTTCCAGTACCGCAACATTGCGAACATCGTGATTGGCTGCCAGATAGTAGCCGGCCGCCATGCCGTGCCCCGCGCCGATAACAATGACATCATAAGAGGTCTTGGGTTCGGGGTCGCGCCAGATCCTTTCCCAGCCGCGGTTGCCGGAAAGTCCCTGGGAGAGGATCCTGAGGGCAGAGTATCGCATAGAATAACCCGAGCAACATGCAGTGCACTACATTTGTCGATACAATGTGTGCCTCAAGCTGTCTGGGTGTGCTATACAAAAATGGCTTTGAATTATTACCAAATAGACATCCATTCTGACAAGTTCCGGCCAGTGCATGTTGCATTGTTGCTCGTTCGCGGCTTTCCGCTCATGTCCTATGCAAGCCTGGTTGAGCCGCTCAGGGCTGCAAATCTCATCAGCGGAAGGCAATGCTTCAAGCTCACCCGGCACGCTGTTGAGGGCGGCTTGATTTCCTCGTCCTCGGGTGATGTTGTGCGATGCCGTCTATTGCCACACCATGAACCCGACCCTGACTTCCTCTTTGTTGTCGCCGGTGGCAATCCCCACAGGATAGATGATCCCGAAATCTATTTATGGCTGCGCAGATTGGCTCGCCACAAGGTGACAATCTGTGGCATTTCCGGGGGTCCGGTAGTCCTGGCTCAGGCCGGCATAATGTCGGGATATCGTATGACTGTGCACTGGGATCATGCGCCAGTCTTGCAGGAGAGAATGACCGACCTGTACCTGGAACGCAGCCTGTTTGTTGTCGACCGTGACCGCATTACCTGCGCCGGCGGGATAGCCTCGCTTGACCTCATGCACACGCTAATTGTCAGGCACTACGGAACCGGGCTTGCCAACCAGGTTTCCGACTGGTTTCTGCACACGGAAATCCGACAACCGGAAGGAACCCAGCGCGCAGGACTTGTCGAACGCTATGGCACGACGCGACGGCCACTGATCGAGGCGCTTGCGCAGATGGAGAACCACATTGCTGATCCTCTGACGCTTGGACAGATTGCCGAACTGTCGGGGATTGGGGAGCGGCATCTCAATCGTCTTTTTCGCATTGAATTGGGATGTTCGACAATGGCGCGTTATCGGACCATGCGGCTAGATCATGCGCGAAAGCTGCTGCTTGGCACGACGCTGTCGATCACAGAAATAGCTCTGGCAACCGGCTATTCGGGTCCCTCGCACTTTGCCTCCAGATTTCGAAGTGAATTCGGCGTGTCTCCCTCCCGCCTGCGCAACGAAAGGTAAGCCATGGCCAACAGGCCGAACCTGCCAGTTTGGACTGAATGCGACGCATTTCCCCAACTCTCGCACAACCGATAATGCTGGGTGGAAAGGGTGTCTTTCCGCCTCCCTGGCTATTGTGGTCAAATCCATAGGGGGGTGCAGAAGAGAGTTGCGGCAGATGTGTTGAGTGTATCACGTCAATCCGGGGGGAAGGTTTGCGTCAATCAAGATGACAATATCTGACGCCACGGCATCTGTTGTTTTGTGATTCATGCGCCCTGTTGCTGAAATGGGTGACTGATTCTCCCGGTTTGGCGACCTAGATTCGGAACTGACACATTCAGGCACGCCCAGGGTTCGGCAAGAAATTAGGATTCAGACATTCTCTGTCTGAAGGGCAGGGCTTACCTGTCTTGGGTGCAGAACATCTGGGCCAAACCTTTCGATTTGCGCCATTTGTTCACGGTGCAGATGCGATCTTTTCACGCCGCATCTCAACCTACGAGCTCAGTAGCGGGACGGTACTCAATTCCAGATGGCCCAATTGGTCTTGCTTGTATCCCTAGAGCCTGATTGGCTGGTTAGAGGCGATTGACTATGCCGTAAATTACAGCGCGCTGGTTGAGGCCCGCTAACAGCGAGGGCGCACGATCAGCTAAGGAAAACGCCTGTCGCCGATTCAGGTCACTCCGCTTGATGTTGCTGCAGCATGCGCTTCTGGTATTTGAGCCCTGCTGTTCATCGTCACCGGCTCCCGCTATGCTGGAGATTGGCTTGCCAATTTCGTCGCCTTGTTCCAGCATAGAGGATTGCTGGAACACTTGACTGACTTCCGCATGAGAAAGAGGTCAATGCAACTGCCCTGGATCGTGAGATTTCTTTCTGGAAAATGAACGAGAAAACCTTTTCGCAAGACCTACCCGGCACTGATGTCGACCGGGCAGGGCCGGCGAATTTCCAACCGGCGGATTGACATTTAGCGAGACTAATCGAATATTCATCAGGTTAACTTAGGGGGCTTTGGTGATGTGTGGAATTGTCGGGCTGTTTCTCAAGAACGACCAACTTCAAAGAGATCTTGGTGCAATGTTTGCGCCCATGCTGATTGAGATGTCAGACCGGGGACCTGACAGTGCTGGAATTGCGATCTATCGCGACAGCAGCCATGACGCCAACAAGATAACGGTGGCGACAACGCTGAAAGACGTTGATTGGGATGAAATCTGCGATCAGATGTATCGCTCCACTGGCCATCAAGTCAGATCAATGCCAAACAGTTCACACGTGGTCCTAATGACCGATGCCTGTCCCGACGCCATTGCCGATTGCGTCGCTGAACATGACCCGAATGCACAGGTCATGAGTGTGGGTCGAATGATGGAGATCTACAAGGAGGTTGGGGCTCCTGCAGAAATCGTCGAACGGTTCGGTATTGCCCACATGAAAGGAAGCCATGCCATCGGCCACACCCGCATGGCAACCGAAAGTGCTGTCACAACCGCGGGCTCTCATCCGTTTTCAACCGGCAGGGACATGTGCCTGGTGCACAACGGCTCTCTCTCCAATCACAATCGGTTGCGTGACAAGTTGATTCGTCACTGCGGTGTCCGCTTCAGGACAGAGAACGATACTGAAGTGGCGGCAAATTACCTGTCCCATAGCATGCACGAGGGATACTCTCTTCACGACGCACTGGAAAACAGCATCGCAGACCTCGACGGATTCTACACCTTCGTAGCAGGCACCTCTTACGGATTTGCTGCATTGAGGGACCCGATTGCCTGTAAGCCGGCTGTATTGGCAGAAACAGAAGACTATGTTGCCTTTGGTTCGGAATACCGTGCGCTGGCAGGTTTGCCCGACATTGAAGCGGCCCGAGTATGGGAACCTGACCCTGCAGTTGTATACAGTTGGAAGATTCAGTGACAACTGCAGCAGGAGACAACGCCCGGATAGTTGATCTGGCCAAACTGTCCCGACGTGAGGCCAACACTGTGCTTCAGTCGTATAACGGCACCTCCAACAGCACCTTGATCAGGGTCTTGAATCCAGCCGGGACACACGCTCTGGCCTGCGGCCTGGATGCTCCATTGGCCGTCGAGATTGATGGTCATACAGGATATTATTGCGCCGGAATGAACAAACACGCAAACGTCGCCGTCCTTGGAAACGCAGGACAAGGGGTAGCCGAAAACATGATGTCAGGGCGCGTTCATGTTCACGGAAATGTAAGCCAGTCTGCGGCAGCTACCGCCCATGGCGGCCTCCTGGTTGTCGAAGGAAATGCTGCCGCAAGATGCGGCATTTCATTGAAAGGGGCTGACATTGTCGTCAAGGGAAATGTTGGTCACATGAGCATGTTCATGGCCCAGGCCGGTTGCCTGGTCATTCTCGGTGATGCCGATGAGGCACTCGGAGACTCGATCTACGAGGCAGCTATCTACGTACGTGGCCGGGTCAAGAGTCTCGGCGCCGACTGTGTGGAGAAAGAGATTGCCGACCGGCATTGCGACCAGCTTGCGAGCTTGCTGGAAGCCTCCGGCTGCTCGGGTATTGATGCAAGTGAATTCAGGCGCTTCGGCTCAGCCAGGGAACTGTACAATTTCAAGCAGGAAAACATCGGAGTGTACTGAAAAGGCAATGAGTGAGCCTGACTGGGGGCTTCGAGAGTCCCATACATTCGACCGCAATGCCATTGCCTATATACGGCGTGCTGCAAGCACCGGGCTGTACCGCATTCGTGGCTTTGGTGCCAAGCGGCACATACCAAACTTTGACGATCTCTTGTTGAAGGGAGCGTCAATGTCGCGCTATCCGCTTGAAGGATATCGGGAGAAGTGCCGCACCAGCGTTGCGCTCGGAACGCGATTTGCGAGCAAACCGATCGAACTCGCAATACCGATCACCATCGCCGGCATGAGCTTTGGTTCGTTGTCAGCGAATGCCAAGGAAGCGCTTGGTCGCGGTGCCAGCGCTGCCGGTACTTCAACTACAACTGGTGACGGTGGTATGACGAATGAGGAACGGCGTCACTCGAAGACTCTGGTCTACCAGTACCTTCCTTCACGTTACGGAATGAATCCGGATGACTTGCGTCGAGCCGATGCTATTGAGGTTGTTGTCGGGCAGGGTGCCAAACCAGGCGGCGGCGGCATGCTTCTGGGGGAGAAAATCAGCAAGCGGGTCGCCGAAATGCGCACGCTGCCCGAAGGCATTGATCAGCGATCAGCTTGCCGTCATCCGGACTGGACCGGCCCTGACGATCTCGCCATAAAGATCCTGGAATTGCGGGAGATCACTAACTGGGAAAAGCCGGTCTACATCAAGTGCGGCGCTGCCCGCCCATACTATGATACCGCCTTGTCAGTTAAGGCTGGCGCTGATGTAGTTGTGATAGATGGTATGCAAGGGGGTACAGCAGCCACTCAGGATGTATTCATCGAACATGTGGGGCAACCTACGCTGGTTGCCGTCAAGGAGGCAGTCCAGGCCCTGATCGATCTTGACATGCACCGCAAAGTGCAGCTGATTGTCGGTGGAGGTATTCGTTCGGGGGCAGATGTTGCAAAGGCGCTTGCTATGGGGGCCGATGCTGTTTCGATTGGGACTGCTGCCCTAATCGCCCTTGGTGACCAGGACCCTGCCTACCAGACCGAGTATGAGCAACTGGGCTCTGCTGCCGGTTACTGGGAGGACTATCAGTCAGGGACAGACCCCGCCGGAATTACAACACAGGACGAACAGCTTTCCAATCGTTTGGCCCCCGAGATGGCCGGAAAGAAACTGGCAAACTACTTGCGAGTGCTAACGCTCGAAGTACAAACAATTGCTCGGGCGTGTGGCAAGAGCCATGTTCACAATCTTGAGGCGGATGACATGGTTGCGTTGACGGTTGAGGCAGCTGCAATGTCCGGTATTCCATTGGCCGGCACCAACTGGGTACCCGGAACCTGAGCGGCAGGTCCAGTCCGACCGACAGAGAAGGATAACTAGGAGACAAGAATATGACCGATATTTCGTCCACAGCAGACAGACTTGGAATTCGATATTTCCTGGTAAGCTACACTGATCTGTTTGGTGTTGTCAGATCGAAACTGGTCCCCGCACCTGCGATGGCAGGCATGGTTGACGAAGGCGCCGGCTTTGCCGGCTTTGCCAGTCACCTCGACATGACGCCTGCTCATCCTGATATGTTTGCGGTGCCGGATGTCGACCGCATGGTTCAGCTTCCCTGGAAGCGCGAAGTTGCGTGGATTCCGGGCGATCTCCACATGGATGGCGCTCCCGTTGATCACGCTCCGAGACTGGTTCTGAAGCGCATGCTGGATCGCGCCGCGGCCGCCGGTTTCAACGTCATGACAGGTGTCGAGCCCGAATATTTCCTGCTGTCCCCAGACGGATCTGAATTGTCCGACCAGGGAGATACCCGTGCCAAACCGTGTTACGACCAGCAGGCATTGATGCGGCGCTACGATCTGATAGCCGAGATCTGTGATTGCATGCAAGATATGGGCTGGGGCCCGTACCAGAACGATCACGAGGATGCCAATGGGCAGTTCGAGATGAACTGGAACTACTCCGACGCGCTAACCACCGCAGACCGCCACACATTTTTCAAGTTCATGGCAAAATCCTTGGCCGAGAAGCACGGTTATCGGGCCACGTTCATGCCCAAGCCAATGCCTTCGTTGACAGGAAATGGTTGTCATGTTCACTTTTCGTTGCAGGACCGGGATGGCGGCGCAAACGTCATGACCGGTGACGGAGAACTCGGACTTTCTCCGCTTTCCTACAATGTTATCGGGGGACTGCTGCACAATGCGCAGGACCTGGCACTGATCACTAATCCTGTGGTCAATTCCTACAAGCGTATCAATGCTCCGCGTACGACATCAGGGGCAACGTGGTCTCCGAATTCAGTTACCTACGGTGGCAACAATCGCACCCACATGATTCGCATACCGGGCGATGATCGCATCGAGATAAGATTGGCGGATGGTGCCGCCAACCCATACCTTTTACAAGCTGCCGTCATTGCTGCCGCACTTGACGGAATTGAAAAGAAAACGGATCCGGGCAAGCGGCTTGACATCGATATGTACGCAGAGGGCCATCTTGCAGTTGACGCACCCAAGCTGCCACTCAATCTGTTGGATGCATTACGGCAATTCGATAGATCCTCAATGGCCAAGGAGTACTTTGGAGGCGAGTTTTGCACTGCCTATGCCAAGCTGAAGCAAGAGGAATGGAATGAGTACATGCGGCATTTTTCCACTTGGGAAAAGGAAAACGCTTTGGATGTTTGATCAAGAAAATCCCGGTCGGTTGACCACCAGCTGAGATAGCAACGCCACGCACGGGCCAGGAACAAAATGGGCATTGCGACAAACCCGGCACTGGATCGGATTAGCAGTTCTCGCCTGCTCCCTTCGGCTATCTGGCCATAGTTGGAGGGTTGGATTTGTAGAAAAAGGCATCAAGGCCTTGTTCCGCAATGATTGACGGGCCACGCGGTTGGTGGTGCCCTTGTCTCCAGGGATCCTGCCACGGAGCCCGACCGTCAGCGTCTCCAGCGGCGCCCGGTCATCGGTGTTGCCGGGTGAGAACTGCACGGCCATCAGCTGGCCCTTGCTGTTGATGACCCCATGCATCCTGAAGCCGTAGAACCACCCCATTGCGGTTCGACCACGGGCGGCAAGCCCCTTGAACACCCGATGACGCCTGGCACGCCGGCGTTGTGGCAGACCGCCAGCCTGGTGCTGTCGATGCTATATGTGCCGGTCCTTTCGCGGCCCTGGCACAGGGGGTGGCGCGGCAGCAATCCTGGCATCGGGGCCACAAGGCGTCCATAGGCGGGGAGGTCGCCGAAGCCGTCTCTGTACTGGCCCTCTATGGCATGAAACCGGAAGCGTTAGAAGTTGCGGCAGGGTGACAGGTGGAACAGGGTCATGATGACCATCATTACGCCCCGTGTGCGCCTGGTCTTGCGGATGCGTTTTCGTGTGGTGGGGACGAGGTGATGTCTTTCCCATGCTTCGCAGAGGCAGCCAAAATCGTAGAGACAGCAGAAGAGCGCTATGGTCGATGTGTTCACGGGAGGGATCCTCTGGATTGTTGTAGATCACAACCCATGGAAACAGGCATTATGGGGAAAGGGATTTCCTCCTACCTAAAATCGACCCCCCTTATCCGGAATCGGGGTAGGAGAATGTAGGGAGGCGAATTGGAGGCAGCCACCGGCTGGTGTTGATCGCATGTCAATCCAGCATGACAATTGCCATTGGAAAACTCCAAAATAAGAGCATGCCAGATTGTGGCACAAAGCCACTTTCCCAAGGGAACAGACTTCCCCATGCGGAACCTAAAGGCACTGTTCCGGCAGCAACTCCCTTGCCATTTTATCCAGACGGGCAAACAGTCCGGACTGTCTGATCTGCTTCGAGCGGCCGATCTGGCTGCGCGGCAGGTTACTTTGCTGCGCAGCCAGGAATGCGTCGGTCTCATCTTCAATCTCCACACAGAACCCTGCGATCTCGCAATGCAGCCCGTTACCAGGATCAAAGCGCGGAATAGGCACCCGCCGCCATGGATGAAGAGAAAAATGCCGGCCACTGCGTCGTGACTGCACAAAGGCAGGATTGAGCGCCGGCGCATTCAGTAATGCCACGAGATAAGCAGCTTCTTCAGGCGCATCGAATGTGGCATGATAGATTGTATGACCGACCACATCTGCGCAGGCAGGCAGCCTGCAGGCGCGCATGATGTCTCCTGACATCGGATAAATCACACGGTTGAGCGAAACACCCCTCTCAGTCCGCACAAGCGGAAGCTGGCGCGATGCCTTTCCATGATGGTCAAGGTTCTGCAGGAGACTGGTGGGCGTACTTTGACCGTGCCCTCGGAATTCCCGGTAGATGTCTTGCAGTTCCCGCCATCCTGGAATTGCAAGAGCGGCTTCCTTATCCAGGATCTGCCCCTCACCATCAACCGGTACGATGGCTCGGTCCGGCGCCTCCGGGGCCAGCGCAAATGGTAACAGATGTTCCGAGCGCAAGAGTGGAGCCAGCCAGTTTGCAGGGATCTCGACCGTCTGGGAGTGCACCGCCCTCCACGGTGGCTGTACTGAGCGACGGGTGGTGACAGTTCTGGTCTCGCCACCACCTGCGATCCGGTCAGCAAGGGCCAGAACATGCGGAACAATGGTGGCTCCCTGTCTGAATAGGCCGTTGTAACCGGACTCCCCCTCCGGCAATGGCGCCTCGGGCACCACCCATTCGATGCGTTCATTCGCCGCCTGCAGTGTCGAGCCGGCATCCGGTCGGCCGGATGGGCATCTGGCCACAAGGGTCGGCACATCTCTGCCAAGTGAGGTCCGCATGTTGTCGATCAGCACGCAGGATTTCTGTGCATCACCACCACCAAACACCTGCGCCGGAGCCAGATCAAGTATCTGGCCGGTCGGCACTTCCTCTGACCGCCATTGTCGGAGCTTTTGCCAGTTGCCGCTCTTGATTGCCGAATGCTTGACGACCCATGCCGCCGGATCATGCCGGCGATCTTTCAGATACTGCTCGCGGCTGCGCTTGATAAAGAGTTGTGCGATATCCGTGTGCGGAGCCTGTACGCCACCCTGCCACAGTGCCATCTCCCTGGCAAAATCCTCGAGACGCCGCTTGCGGGTCTGGTGCTGAATGGTCGCCATCTTGACCCAGGGCGGATTGGAGACAAGGCGGTCAACCTTGTGCCGAGCCAGCAGGTAGGGGCCGACTGTCTGCTGCATGAACCAGGCCCAGACTGAATTGCCCTCGTCCCTGATGATCGCCTGCAAGGTGGCGTGGCTGGCGCGCAGCTGGTTCTGGTCGGCATCATCCTGCACGCTGTTCTTGATATATGCCGGTAGTGGCTGCTCCTCGGTAGCGCTATCCGTCATTGCCTTGATCAGGCTGGCAAAATCCGGCCGCGTGACGAACGCTTCCGGCAGCCGGATCTCGCTTCCGGCCGGTGACACGAACACCACCTCGCCATTTTGCGGGGCAAACAGGGACTGATCTTCGGCACCATGCAGCAGTAGTGAGTCGCCGTTCCAGATCCGCAAGGCTGCATCGCCGCCGGGCGGCTCGGCAGGGAGCGCCCGCAGCAGTGTCGCTCGGGCAAACTCGCAGGCCACAGGATGGATATCTATGCCGCAAACCAGGCGGCTGACAATGTCTGCCTGCCTGCCGGACGGCTGACGGGAGATGTCGGGATGATCCAGAAGCCGCCTGGCGGCGTGATAAAGGAACGTACCGGATCCGCAGCACGGGTCGAGAACGCCGACCCCGCGCAAGGGTTGATGATTGACAATCTCGCCAAGTGCGGCATCAAGTGCACGTCCACACCAATCCTCGTCAAGCACTTCGTTGACTACAAGCTCGGCCAGCCAGTCCGGTGTGTAGACCTCGCCGAAGTCCTTACGATCATCCTTGTCAACAAACGCCTCGTAAAGCGGGCGCAGCACGTCGCCGCGCCGCTGCCGCCACTCATATCCGCATATCTTCTCGAACAACCCGGCCGCCCATTGGCGGCCAGCGGTTGTTTGCACGATCCAGGACACGATGCCATCACCCAGCAGAGCTGTCGGGTCCGGCGCCTCCGGCGGGTGTTCCATCGTCCACACCACGCCGCGGGCCAGTGCTATCAGAAAGGAATGTGCACAGAACAGGCGGCTGCGAGCTGCATCCGTTTGCGGCTCCATGCCGGAACTGCGCAGCATGTCGCGCCACAAGGCGAGCCTGGTGTCCGTCTCCACAGCTTGCCGACCTGTCAATTCGTCATGAACAACTCGCAATGTCCCTGCATGCTCGGCGAACAGAGCAACAGGATTTGCCGGTATCCACGGCTTGCCGACAGGCTCGCCGGCCAGCACCTGGGTTAACCATTCGGCAAGTTCCCGCCCGCTATTCGGTCTGAAACCCGCCTTCTCCTTCTGTGCCGACGGGTTGTCGCGGTGCACATATGACCAGCTGTGCCAGACCTTCCCGTCGGTCAGAATGCCGATCCAGGAGCGGTCACTTTCATCGGCGAACAGGGATTCCCGTACCTTGCCGATCTCGGCCTGCATGTACCGGTCAAGCTGCTCAGACGGTGACTCATTGCCACCTGCAGGCACCTCAGCCGGTGCTTCGGCACCGCCGATCGCTTTGGTCTCGATAATGGTGCGTTGACGCGGCAGATAGATGTCAGCCCGCCCGCCTCCTGTGGGGTATTCCAGGCGGTACTCGTCACAGTTAAGCACATCGAGCAAGCGGCAAAGGCGGTTGCGAATGTTTGCTTCGTTCGAGCCACCTTTCAGAAGCGCTTTTGCTCGGGACAGTGCCTTACGAGGAATTGGCGCTGTGGTTTTGCTTCCCTGCGGCATTCATTCTTTCCTGTCCACTTCATTTCTTGGCTGCGGCACCCGTGGCCGCAATGCTCAAGCTGGGGCAATCAATTCTCCCCATCTTGGCAACCTGCATCCTGATGGCACGAATCAAAACCTGTAGCAACGTACCGTGAACATGATGATACTAATTCAGAGCCTGAATCATAAGTCCGAAAAACAGAATATCATCCTTTTCAGGCAGGCCTTTCCCGGGCCAGACGACGGGTCGGAAAACGACACGCCGCCAGCTGCGCCCAGGCCACAGAACGCGCCGCCGTCCGCCCGGTATCCTTCGACAGCCAACGGCAGCGACCCATCCACGCAAAGGTCCGCTCCACGACCCGGCGACGCGGCAACACGACAAACCCCTGCGTCCCCTCCGGCTTGCGCACAACCTCCAGCAAATCCGGGTCTACACCCACCGCTCGCAGGGAAGCCCGCAACACGGGGGCCATAGATGCGCACCAGCCGTGGCGCCGCTGTCAGGAGTGCCAGGGCCAGCGGGATACAGCCGTCACGGTCCTGGATGCCGGCACAACAAGCGGACTGCCCTCGACATCGACAACGCTGTGACGCTTGCGACCCTTGATCTTCTGGCCCGCATCGTAGCCTCTCGGACCCCCGCATGCGGGGGTCTTGACGCTCTGACTGTCCATGATGCCCGCGGTTGGCGCACTGTGACGGCCACAGGACAGCAAGGATGATGGTCCACACAGGCCATGCTTCTGCCAGGCATAGAAGTCGTTCTGCACGGTGGAGACGGGCGGGAAGGTGTCCGGCAGCTGTGGCAGCGCTGTACTGGATGGCAGTGAAGACCGCCTGCATGCAGGTGGTGCGGGGGCAGCATGGGCTCGATCAGTGCCCACTGCTGATCGGTCACATCGGATTGCGTGACGTTGTCGGGGCGCTTATACCTGTCGCGTGCGGTCGGGTTCCAGGGCCTGTTCATCTCCATGGTTGTGTTAACTGATCCATGGAATAGCATGTTAACCGGCCGCCCGCGAATCAAAGGATGGCCATCAGAGCTGCACACCGGCGGATGGATATTATCCTCGCAAGAGGGCAAAATACCGAACTCCATTCGCCTCCTGTCGACTTAAGGAACAGGCTCTCAGATTCAAAACGACCGATAGCAGAACTCAGGTAGCCTGGGCCACAGCCCACTTTCGATGCATGACTGACGCCATGCGTTCGGGGCGCTTGATGAAGGCCTGCCGTGCCGCCAGGACATGCGCCTTCACATCATCCAGCGTCTCGAATACCCGCTTGGCATGATGGGTGGACTTCATGGCGTTGCAGACGTTCTCCATCGCATAGGGTGGCAAATGCAACAACGACAAATTGGCCGGGACCTCAAGACGCTTTGACCGGGGCCAACCGGCCCGATCCAGGACAACCACGCCATTATGGCCCTCCTGAACCGCAGCACTGATCTCTCCCGGATGGCGGTTCATCTCCTCGGTGTTGGACCGCTCGCACAGATGTGCGGCGGACAGGCGGCCGGGAACTGGACGCAGTATGTGTAGCGGCAATGGCGCTTGACCCTTGGCCTAGTGCCCTTGTGGGTCAATATTCGCCGCAGCATGCCCTTCTGACCCATGCGGGTTTTATCCTGGAAGCATATCTCGATCGGCTTTTTGTCCGCCCTGCCAGCTGTCACCTCGGTCACCCTGGCCTGAAACCCGTTGCGAAACACCTTCTGTGCCCCACATCGGCCTTCGGGTGTATCGGGCGGGGCGATATCCAGCGGAACCCTCTACGACGCAACAGCTGAGGCGTCCCCTCCAGCGTATATTGAACACCGAAACGATCCTTGATCATCGCCGCAATGTCACATAGCCGGAACCGGGACGCCTCCCCCTCAATCTCCTCCCACTCGCCATGCAGGCCCCGGCTACGCGCAGTAAACTGCTTGCCGAGCGACACATGCCGCCAAGGAGCCGAAACTGCCGCCCCAGCCGCCGCGGCGATATCTCGGTCAACAACGACAACGCTATGTTGGCCTCCGGTGCAGTCATCGCTCCGGCGGTCACACCAAGCTGTGCGTCCAGTGGACAGTAGTGACGACGTTGACCGCGGCGACGGTAACTGATCTTCCCCATCGAGGTCATCACCCGGTGTTGTTTCCCGCGTAGATTCACGAGTGATTTCTTAGTGCCAGTTCCGAAAGTCGATTCAGTGTTAATGTTTCCACTTTCGAATCCATTTTCTAGGAAAATCTTGCAATTGGCTTGCGAGATTAACCCGCAAAACGAAGCAATCCTGACTTTCTTGGACCTATGATTCAGACTGTTAGATTAATCCAAATGGCTGAACGATACTTTGTCCGGCTATACGCCAACAACGTTGAAAGGTCATGAAAGGCTTACTAACCATTGCATGGCACTTTCCACCAGAAAAGGCCTACTTGGGAAAGAAACCTGTGCCAGAGTAAAACGGTGTCACTAAAACACCGGTAATGGAGTAATCCGAGAAGTCTGGTCATTGTCCTGCCGAGTGGTACCAGCACTGGCCCTTGTACACGATGCGCATGGCGTCTTCATCGGCGGCTTCAACGTAGTTCTAAAACTGGCCGCGACCTTGTTTCTTGGTCCTGTCGGCAAGGTGTCTCTCATGCCGGGCCAGGTCCTTGGTGGCAGCCGCTGATTTGGCGCAGAAGGGGCTCCCAGATTTTGGTGCCTGGAAGAGTGAGTAGTCACAGTATTGTTGCGAATTCTACACAAGCCAAAACGAATATTGTCGGCAATTCATTTTATGGAAATTCCAAAAGATTCCGCCATCCCGCAATAGCCACAACCTGCTGCGCGAAGATAATTTCGCGGAATGTCTGCGGCGGCAAAAAGCGCGGGATTCTCGCGGTAAAGTGCAATATTGTGCCTCGCCGGGCAAAGGCTCCGGGATCGTTTTCCGACCTTTTCTATAGTGAATTCTGTCCGTGCAATTGGCGGTGCGGATTGAGCCTGGTCAGGCCTTTCGACTCTGCCAACACTTAGTGAATGCTTTCATTCTGCTTCTCGGCCGGTTCCTTGGCCTGAGTCTGGCTCATTGCGGCTAGGCACCGGGCATAGAATCGGCACTTTGTTTCGGGGTCGGTTCGAGCCGCCGTTCGGTTGGCTTTAGGCTCCGACTATTGTGGATTCAAGAGCGGCCCGACTACGCCAATAGCGACTCCTCGCATTCGGCTGTTTGTTACCGTCAAGGACGACAGCAGTTTGATTTTGAGGTGGTTCCGACAGGTAGTCAAGCGGTGCTAACCGGTGCCGCCAGGACGGTTGAGCATTTATTGATCCAATTCTGTTTGGAGTGCTGACCAGAGACCAGGCAGAAGCTGGTACTCCCGCGACCTCGGACGGGCACGCCACCCCTTGACAATGTCCAAGCCCTGATGTGGACTGACTTGGGTTTTCAGCAATAACGGCATGGTCGCGCAAGTGCACTATCAGTCCGCGCAACACCCGAAACTGTTTAAGGCTGATTTTACAAAAGCGATGTGTGCTGTTTCTTCAATCAGCTCGACCACATAAACAGCCTGACGCAGGTCCTTCCCAACGCCTATCGTTCCATGGTTTTCCATGAGGGCCGCATTTATGGCCGGGTTTGCCATGACTGCGCCGACTTCGGTTGCCCCCTGTGGCCCTCCGTTTTCTGAAAGCGGAATCAATGGAAGCAAACCCAATTTCTGTCTCGCTTGCACTGTGATGCAGTCGAGCTGCATTCCGGCACAGGCCCAACCGGTAGCCCAGGGAGAATGAACATGAACGATTGCTTCGACATCGGACCGGATCCTGTACAATTCGACATGAAAGTCGAGATCCTTCGACGGCTTGCCGGCCCCGCGCAAAGTTCTGCCGTCAAGATCGCTCACCATCAGATTGTCGACGCTGCACTCGTTAAATCCTACACCGCTGGGCTTGATGATTATTGCTGGAGCACAGGCGAGTCTTACTGAGAGATTTCCGCCGGAATTGTTTTGCAAGCCTGTTTCAAAGCACCTGCGTCCCACTTCGATCAGGGCGATCTTCTTGGCGTAGATTTCGTTTTCGCAGAGGTCAGTCATGAGTCCCGGTCCATTCTATTGGTTTGCGGCAACCAGCTCGTTGTGAATCCTGGTGGCGATTGCCGCGGTTTCCGGTGCGTTGATGTGCTGTGGGATTTCAACGATGTCGAAAGTGTGCCTGCCCGCTGATCGCAATCCGCTGGCGAAGGCTTCTCGCCCGCGAATGTTCTCCAGCTTGCCGCCACTGCAGTCTTCGCTAGAGAATCCACCCCGTGGCAAGACAAGGGCAGCCAATCCCTGGGAATTTGACAATTCCGAGGCCAGATACGCGCCAACGCGAGCCATTTCATCCGCACTTAGCGCAACATGCAAGAAGTCAGGACTGTGTGAATAGTGCATTCGGTTGCCAACTTGCGCCGCGCGCATTGTGAGGACTTCTCTTGTGAAGAAGTTGGTGCCGCCTGGCAGTAGGACTCGCGGCAAATGCCTCATGGCGCTCAGGCGGTCGCGGCGAACAACACCTTCATTTGACTTGAAAACCAGCCGCGTCACCTCATGCAACGTACTGTCGATTGCCGATGTCAGTCTTGCCTGTAACGCTGCCATTACCATGGCGTTGCCCCCATACCCGTTGGCATGAAATACAGTGATTTCCTCGCCCCTTTCCTTGAGCGCCCGTGTACAGTGAATGGCGAAGCCATGTGTCACACCTAGAGTGGACAAACCCAGTGTTGCAGTGGGCGAGCTTGACTGCTGACCTGTCCTGGCAAGCGCCAGCGAGGCGACAACACTTGCGGCATCGTCGAGTACTCGACGAACGCTAGGATTCAGCCCAAACAAGTCGATGACCGTCGGAATGACAATCATGCCAGAGACACACGAATAGCGACGAGGATCAAATGCAAGCGTGGTCACCAGTACCTTCGGTGTGTCGACGGGTCGATCCTGCATGATGGCCGCTGCCAGCTGTCCACCTGTTCCACCGCCAAGGCCGATCAGGGCAGCCACATTTTCACCGTCAGCCAACAGTTCCAGCGCGGTGCTTGCTCTGGAGATGGCATCTTCCATGGCCTGCAATTTGGAATTGCTCCGGTGCTGGTCTCGCGAAAAGCACAGACTGGTGTCGACGGTCTGGCACCGGCAACCTGCAGCACGAATGCGACCACCAAGGTAACGCGCCTCGGCCTCCTTGGTTTCCAGAGTTGCCAATTGAATTATCAGCGGAATGTCGGCCATGGAATAAGGTCGGCTTTGAGGGTCATGGCAGGAATGGTTTATCTTGGTGCCGCAAGCGGCGAGAATGTTGCAGGTTTCTTAGCAAGGTACCAATCCGGCAATCGTATTCGAAAAACTCAAGACAAGTGCAGTCATTGCATGAAATGTACAAAAATACTAATGTTGTATGCAATCTATGAGAAAATGCATGCCTTATCGGAATGCCCATGCCATATTCATGAGGCAACGCGTGCAAATTCCGGTCGTTTTTTTGGCAAGAGGGGAGCTTGTGCCTGGAACGAGTAAGGATGAGACAGGCTTTACACAACGAATTGAGTCTTCTCGAGTAACAAATGGCAAGGCGATGACCGGACTGACTGCTGATTGCATCCTTACTGCCGGCAAGGGTTGTGTTGCGGTTGTGGGGTACATCGCCGAGCACCTGCCTCGTCTTGTATACAGCACTCAAGTTCTCACCCGGTCGACGCATGGGATCCGCCGGCAACGAATCTCGCGGCACATCACTGCATGGCAGTTGAGTATAGCCTCCGAACACGGCATCCATCGCTCGCCATTTCAGGACTGCGGTCATTCGTTGCCGCACAGGTTTACACCAAATTCCGCATATGCTCAGCAGATCCGACTCTGCGGAGCTGCTTGAGATTAACATGTTTCTTGCTCAGGCATTTCCCCGCGTCGATCACTTTCGTGGCTTGGAAAAAGTTCGTCAAACAGTAACCAAAATGCCTCTTGAGCCCCTGGAACCAGCTCGGGTCGCAACAGGCAGCCTGCCCCAGGTTAATCTCTTTTCAACAGAACCACAGGACACGGAATGACACACCAGGACCCCCTAATTTATCCCATCAATACCGGCTGGCTCCAGGCCGATCTCGGTACCTACATTTTCTGGAAGGGGGCCGCGGGCAAGAAGATCTGGAATCCGGTCTACTGTTTTCTCGTTGACACTGGGGACCACAAGGTCCTGGTGGATACCGGCCTGTGCGATGAAGAGAGGGCCACCCGTTTTCACCACAATTGCCAAAAGCGCGGGTGCCTCCAGGTTCACGAACATCTCGAGGAAAAACTTGGCATTTCTCCTGATGAAATCGACATCGTGATATTCACGCATTTGCACTGGGACCATGTGCAGAACATGAAGAGGTTTACTAAAGCACGCTTCATTTGCCCTGAAATCGAAATCAAATGGGCATACAACCCTCTTCCGCTCTACTATCGCACCTACGAGTCTCCTGTACTCGGTATTGAACCGGCCTATTATGGCTGTGCCTTTGAGCTCGTGCATGGCGAAACAGAAATCGTACCGGGGATTTCCATGTTCGATACGCCCGGCCATTCTCCCGGCCATATGGCCGTATCTGTCTCGACTTCGGCCGGCAACATCGTACTTGCCGGTGACGCCATCTTTCAGGCGCGAAACATGGAGCCGAATGCCGAGGAAAAGTGGCGCTACTGGGTTCCGGCCCGTTTTGTGAACTCGATTGATGGCTGGCGGTCGGTCGAGGAAATCGACAAGAGGGCCGACTACATTCTCGCCTGCCACGATGAGGCGGTTGGTGAGCACGACTGTTATCCGTTCGAGAGTATGGTCACGCGTCGAAAGCGGCAGCATATTCCCGGATACGCGTTCTATTTTGCCGATCTTCCGCGGTAGACTGAGTTGACGCGTCTGATCCACTCTCTCCGGGATATCCTGGAACTCGTAGATGTCGTGGTTCTTGATCAATGGGGCGTTCTTCACAATGGGTCCACGCCATATCCCGGTGCAAATGAAGCACTGCACATGCTGGTGGAGCATGGCAAGTCAATCGCGGTTCTTTCAAACTCAGGCAAGCGAGCCGAGGTAAATCGTCAGCGTATCCTTTCAATCGGACTGGACTTGCCCGCTGACGCTCATGTCATGACTTCGGGAGAGATTGCCTGGCAGAAATTTGCCAGCCGGAAGCACGGGATTGGTGGCAGAAGTATCAGTCGCATTGCAGCGATTTCAGCTAGGCAGCGCGATGCAGTTGACTGGTCGCGGGACAACCCCGGCACAAGGCTCGTTGACAGCTTGGAAGAGGCTGACGCGGTTCTGCTGATGGCTATGCCGGAAGCCGGACACCACGAATCTGCAAACAGAATTCTGGATCAAGCCCGTTGCAGGCGCCTGCCGGTTTACTGCACCAATCCTGACCTGGAATCGCCGCGTGCCGAAGGCAAGGTGATATCATCGGGTGTCTTGGCCAGGAATCATGAGGCGGCAGGGGGTGCCGTGGTCTGGTTCGGGAAACCGTTCGCGAACAGCTTTGACGCCGTGTGCAAACTCTATCCCGACGTATCCCGGAGCCGAATTCTCATGGTAGGAGATTCAATGGAGCACGATATCCATGGAGCAGCCAGAGCGGGGCTTTCGACGGCATTTGTGCGCCAGGGCAACCATGCCTGCGAGTTCGAGCCAGGTCTTTCCGATGGCGATACGCTCAAAGTCATAGGGGACCTGGCCCGGTCGTCAGGTGGACCGGCACCGGATTATTCTTTGGCCGTATTGGTATGACCATGACTTCTTCTCGCTTTCCAATCCCGGACGAGTTCCTTGTCCTGTCTCGCCGAATTGGTGCCGATCCGATGCTGGTGCAGGCGCAGGGCGGCAATTCGTCGGTCAAAGACGGTTCAACCATGTGGGTCAAGGCATCGGGAACCGAGTTGTCCCGGGCCTATGGCAGCGAATCCTTTGTTCATGTGGATGTCGAGCTTGCCAAGGCCGAAATCGACGGAGCTGGAGACGGAACCTGTCGCAACGCGATGACCGGTAACGACCAGGTTCTTAGGCCGTCCATAGAGACTCCATTTCATGCTCTGCTCCCGCAGCGCTATGTGTTTCATTACCACTCGGTACTGTCCCTGTGTCATTCGATCTGCGAGGAGGGAAGGAGCTGCCTGGACGCAAAGCTGTTCGGTCTTGAATGGCATTGGGTGCCCTACTTGAAGCCGGGAGTTCCGCTGACACGGGCAATACGCGACACGATGGAGCGCGGTGTAGCAGACGTTTTTGTGCTGGGCAATCATGGCCTAATTGTTTGTGGAGAAAGCGCGGCGCAGGTCAGCGACCTGATTGACGAAGTGGAAGTTCGACTGCAGTTGCCCGGCGTGGAAGCGCAAAAGGTCGAGGCCAAAGACCCTGGCCCCATGGCAGGAGAGCGATTTCGGTACCCCGGAGCAAGCAGTCTTGCGTGTGACAGTCTGTTGCGAAGCTGGGTCACGCTCGGCAGCTACTACCCTGATCACGTTGTATTTTTGGGTCCCTCCCTGCCGGTTGTAACGCTCGCCGATGTGGAAACGGCGCGCAATGCTCGCTGGCCCGCGGTAATTGTGCCTGACGCGGGCATCTATGTAACCAATTCTGCAAGCCAGTCACAGCTTGCCATGCTGGAATGCCTTCGCAATGTCATGCTGCACATTCCTCGAGACTGGAATCCGGTTCCGCTTGCGCGAGATGCCGAAATGGAACTCCTCGACTGGGATGCCGAGGAGTACCGAAGGCAACTTGCAAAACGACTGAACTGAAGCATGCTCTTTCTGGGTCTGGATGTCGGCACAACCGGCGTGCGCGCTGCTATAGTTGGCGACGACGGCGCGACAATCTGCCAGGATGCAACACCGATGCCACCTTCGCGGCTGCAAGGTGCCCACCTGATTCAGGATCCGTCCGACTGGTGGACTGCTTTGTGCCGCTGCCTGGCAAAAGTTTCCCGACAAGTTCGTGATTACGGCTTTTCCATGTCGGAAATAGGGGCTCTTGCTGTATGCGGGACCTCCGGCACGCTGCTGCTGGCGACCAAGAATCTTCAACCGCTGACAGGCGGTTACATGTACAATTCTACTGGATTTGATGGTGAATGCCGGCGCATTGCAGACATCGTGCCACCCTCCTCGATTCTGCGCAGCGCTACATCGCCGCTGGCGCGGCTTCTCCATCTGCAAGACGAGGCCATGGACGGCAAGCCTGCGTATGCCTTTCATCAGGCCGACTGGATCGCTGCCCGATTGATGGGACGCGGGGGAATTGCCGATGAGAACAATGTCCTGAAACTGGGTTATGACCTCGTCAACAACGAATGGCCAACTGTCTGGTTCGAGCAACTCGGTGTTCAGCAGGAGTTGTTGCCCAAAGTTGTACCGGTCGGACAGGTCATCGGGACAGTGAGTGATCGTATTGCCGCAAGGATTGGGCTGTCACAAGGGACAAGCGTTGTTGCCGGTACAACCGACGGAAATGCAGCGTTCATGGGGACCGGAGCGAGCACGCCTGGAAGCGGCGTTACCTCGCTTGGTACTACGCTCGTCATCAAGCTGTTGTCGGAGAATGCCGTCAACAGTCCACAGCAAGGGATCTATAGTCATCGTATCGGCGGACTATGGCTTGCCGGAGGTGCTTCCAATTCGGGCGGCGGAGTCTTGCTGGAGTACTTCACACCGGAGCGAATGAAGGAGCTTGAAACCAGGCTGACGCCAGATGAGGATACCGGGCTGGATTACTATCCGCTGCCCGGGAGGGGAGAGAGATTTCCAGAATCCGACCCTGCCATGTTGCCGAGACTTGCGCCGAGACCAGACGATGACGGTAAATTCTTTCAGGGAATGCTGGAAGGCATGGCTCGCATCGAACGGGCCGGATATGACGCGTTACGCGAACTTGGGGCAACAACTTTGCACAGCATTCGGTCAACCGGTGGAGGGAGCGCGAGCCAGGCCTGGCTCAAGATCAGACGCAGAATTCTCGGCTGCAGCATCACAGTATCCGAAGCCGACGCTGCAACCGGTTGTGCGCTGATTGCAAGGAGTGGTGCCACTTCCGAGACGGACAGTGCAGTTTAGTTTCCCGGTATTCAAACCGGCGGCAAGACCCTGGTCGACAGCTTGGCCAATGATTACCAGGACCACTTCCTGACTCCCGTGAGTTCCGCGTAAAGAACAGGTGGCAGCATGAACGGCGAAACAGGCCGGACCGAGACCGTCCTTGTGGCTGGCACAGGAACTGGAGTTGGTCCTGCCACCGGTGTCGCCTGCTATCCGGTGTGGCCATGCTGAGATTTGGTACCGTAACTCTGTTGCGTCGGTCTTGCCTGAATGGAATGGACCGGTACTCAATAACCCCGATTCTGGATAAGGGGGGTCGATTCTTGGGTAGGAGGGATTCCCTTTCCCCATAAAGTCTGATTCTATGGGTTGTTGTTGAACTCAATCCAGAGGATCCCTCCCATGAACACATCTACCATAGCGCTCTTCTGCTGTCTCTACGATTTTGGCTGCGTCTACGAGGCATGGGAAAGACATCGCCTCGTCCCCACCACACGAAAACGCATCCGCAAGACCAAGCTCACACTGGGCGAGATGATGTTCATCATGACCCTGTTCCACCTGTCGCCCTACCGCAACTTCAAACGCTTCTGGCTTCATGCCATAGAGGGCTATTACCGCGACTGCTTCGGCGACCTCCCCTCCTATGGACGCTTTGTAGCCCTGATGCCAAGATTGCTGCCGCCCTACATGCTGCTGCTCCACCACCTGTGCCAAGGCAGCGAAAAGACCGGCCTGTATATCATCGACAGCACCAGGCTAGCGGTCTGCCACAACGCCCGCAGCTCGCGTCATCGGGTGTTCAAGGGGCTTGCCGCCCGTGGGCGAACCGCAATGGGGTGGTTCTACGGCTTCAAGATGCATGTGGTCATCAACAGCAAGGGCCAGTTGATGGCTGTGCAGTTCTCACCCGGCAATACCGATGACCGGGTGCCGCTGGAGGCACTGACGGTCGGGCTCCAGGGCAAGATCCTTGGTGACAAGGGCTATATCTCCAAGGCGCGCTTCGACCGGCTGTGGCGACGCGGGTTGCAGTTGCTGACTCGTATTCGCATCAATATGCGCATCTAACAGACACAATACCAACAATAGTATTGCACATGCCCGTCAACCGCATATACTAGGGCACCAGGCCCTAAGGGCACTAGTTCGATGGCATCAACATCGGCATGACAAAGAGAGAGCAGAACATCTTCCAGACCCTGCCGGCACTGCATCGCCACCGGCTGATGTTGCGCCTGACGCAGATGATTGTGACGCATCTCTGCGAGCAGGATCCCAGCAATGACACAGGCGTTGACAGCCGTCCGTTCGGGGCGGGTAGAGAGCCATCATGTGCGCCGCAAGGCAATCATTTACGTCCGCCAGTCGACCCCGGGGCAGATTGAACACAACCGGGAATCGACCCAGTTGCAGTATGGCCTGACCAGCCGGGCCCGGCAGCTGGGCTGGGCTCCGGTGGACATTGAGGTCATTGATGACGATCTTGGCTGTTCGGCGCGTGAAGTGGGGACCCGCCGGGGTTTCAAGACCCTGGTTTATGCGGTGGGTCTCAATCAGGTCGGGGTCGTCATCAGCAGCGAGGTCTCGCGTCTTTCGCGCAATTTGGCCGAGTGGGGCAATCTGTTGGAACTCTGCCGTCATACTGATACGCTGATTGCCGACGCCGGGTCGCTGTACAGCTTGCGGCGTAGCAATGACAGACTTCTATTGGGCATTCGCGGTACGGTGAGCGAAATGGAACTTGATACGCTGCGTCATCGCATGCATGCAGCCCGTGAGGCGAAGGCGGCGCGAGGTGAGTTGAAGATGGCCCTGCCGCGTGGCTACGTCCATGACCGCGGCGGTCGGGTGATGTTCGACCCGGATGCCAGCGTGCGGGCCCGCATGGCGGGCATATTCGGTCTGTTTGCGGCCCAGGGCAGTCTGGCTGCGACACTGCGAGCGCTGGCGGCGGATGGTCAGGGTCTCCCGTGTCGGGTTGGTCCCGGGCCCGAGCTCGGCGAGGTGGTGTGGCGCGAGGTGAGTTCGGGGACTCTGTATGAAGTGCTGACCAATCCGGTGTATGCGGGCGCCTTTGCATGGGGGAAGGTGCGAGGCAGGGCGGCCCGTGCCGGGTTGCCGCTTGAGTCGCGTTGGCGGCATCTGTTGTTGGACCGGCATCCGGCCTACATTGAATGGGCGGAATTCGAGTTCAATCAGCATCAATTGGCGGCCAACCGCTGGCCGGTGCGCGGATTGGGGGGAGGTTTGCTGTCAGGCTTGCTGTATTGTGGGCCTTGCGGTCGCCGGATGACGGCCAACTACCGGGATGGTGGCGGCGGGGGCATGTCTTATTGCTGTCGGGGGCGTCAGGACTACGGGGGACCACGGTGTCAATCGCTGACCGCCCCTGGTCTGGAGGATTTTGCCACTGCCGCGGCCTTGAATGCGTTGTCACCGGCTTCGGTGGCGTTGTCGTTCGAGGCGGTTCGGCTGGCGCAGTCGAACCGTGATGCGGCGCATGAGGCGTGGCGATTGCGTTTGGCAGCGGCCCGGCGGGTGGCTTCGGATGGGCGTCGTGCGTGGCGTTTGGTGGATGTGAGCAACCGCCTGGTGGCGCAATCTCTGGAGGATGAATGGGAGGCGGCCCTGGTCGAGTGTCATCGGCTTGAGGCGGCCTATCGTCGCTTTTGCGAGCGACAGCCGGCATCGCTTTCGGCGGCGGAGCGGGGTTCCGTTTCGGCGGCGGCCTCGGGCATCACGCAATGGTGGCGACAGGGCGTATTGTCGAAGGCCGAGAAGGCGGAGATATTGCGTCTGATGATTGAGCGGGTGACGGTGACGGTGATAGACAAGAGTGAGCGGGTCGCGGTCGAGGTGCAGTGGCAGGGCGGCGTTCGTACGAAGGCGGAGATCCGACGATCGGTGCGCGAAGTTTGCCAGTTGAGTTACTTTGACGCGTTGCGTGCCCGCGTTGTGGCGTTGTATGCGCAGGGCTACGCATGTGCCAAGGTCGCAGCGACCTTGAATGCGGAGGGCTGGAAGCCGGCGCGGAAGGCGGTCTTCACCGCCCCGACTGTACGCAATCTTGTCAACAGGTACTGCGAGGATGTGCCCGCCAGCCGTCGGCGCAAGTCGCCGCCACCGCTCGACCGGGGTCCTGGCGAATGGCTGGTGGAGGAATTTGCCGACAAGACAGGAGTCAACAAGTCGACGGTATATAGCTGGCTGCAAAAGCAGCGTCTACAGGCGCGCAAGATAAAGACGCCGGGTGTAGGCAAACGGCGATGGCTGATTCATGCCGACGAGGAGACGTTTTCGGCCATCCGCGACTGGAACAGGACATCAGCGAGAGCAAGGTCGGACAGCGGCTTGCCGGACTTTCGAGTGGCTGCAAAGGCCTAGTTTAATTCTTGGGGGTAGTATATCAATGAGTTGCGCAATTATCTCATGCCCATTGCCGACAAGATGCTGCTGCGCCAACGCTTCACCATCGAGACCCTGTTCGGCACATTGAAGCGAGATATGGAACTTGAGCATACAAGGCACCGTTCAGTCGACAATGCCTTTCTCCACATCCTGTCCTGCCTGGTCGCCTACACGCTGGGCAAGCCAGGCATCGCCATGAAGACGACCGGTCTCTCCACTCCACAATCGCCAGCACAGCCGACACCTCCGAGTGGGCCATGCCATGCCACCTGCGCTGTCCAGTCTGGTCACCTGCAGTTTGCACAAACCGGGCATCAAGGTGAAAAATAGACCCGCTTATCCATAATTCGGGTTCAATAGTGTCGACTGGATAACACGCTCCGGCGGTACCATTGACGAGATACCTTCCGCCCGTTGGAGGCGTGTGGAAAACAAGAGGGAATGCTTGTCCCCGGGTCTCTTTCATTGGATGTCCGGAACCATCTGGTGTCACGACCCAGGAACGGTCAACTCAATCATTTAGCAATCCAGACAGTCGGAAAATTGACATGTACCGGTGCAAAGTGATTGACAGCGACGGGAACCTGTATGTATGGTCCCACAATCAATTAACACAATCCACCATTAGGAGTGTATATGAGAATCAGAGCTATTCTAGCCGCAGCGGCAGCAGTCGCGCTCTTGGCGGTTCAGGCCGTTTCGGCCCAAGACCAGCGATTCATTTCGATCGGAACCGGCGGCGTCACAGGCGTTTACTATCCAACCGGAGGTGCCATTTGTCGCCTTGTAAACAAGAACCGGAAAGAACATGGCATCCGCTGTTCGGTCGAGTCTACTGGAGGCTCAATCTACAACATCAATACCATCAGGGGTGGTGAGCTCGAATTCGGCGTTGCACAATCAGACTGGCAGTTTCATGCCTATAACGGAACATCAAAGTTCGAAGGCGAGCCTTTTGAAGGACTTCGGGCGGTGTTTTCAGTCCATGCCGAACCTGTGACAATTCTTGCCCGGCGTGAAAGCGGAATCAGCAACATCACCGATGTGGTTGGAAAGCGCTTCAACATTGGGAACGATGGTTCAGGTACGCTTGCAACATGGGTTGTAATCGAAGAGGCCATGGGCTGGAGCCGGGACGATCTCGCGCTAGCCGCCAAAATGAAGTCGGCAGAACAGGCCGGGGCCTTGTGTGACAACAAGATCGACGGGTATTTCTGGCTGGTTGGACATCCGTCTGCAGCGACCCATGAAACCATCGCATCTTGCGACGCTGTGATTGTGTCAGCAGTTGCGCCGGAAATCGACCAGTTGGTCGCCGATCGACCCTACTACCGTAAAGCGACAATCCCGGGCGGCATGTATCCAGGCAATCCCGATGACGTGCAGACCTTCGGCGTCGGCGCAACATTCGTGACCTCAACGGATGTTCCGGATGATGTGGTTTACGTTGTGGCCAAGGCGGTTCTCGGGAACCTTGATGATTTCCGACGGTTGCACCCGGCTTTTGCTCACTTGAAGGCTGAAGAAATGGTCAAGGACTCGCTTTCTGCCCCGCTGCATCCCGGTGCAGTCAAGGCATATCAGGAAATGGGACTGATTGAGTAACCGGAACAGTCATGAATTGGCTGAATCCATTCATTTGACGTTCAAAGTCGAGTGGATGAAGGCAGAATAAAGGTTGGGGAGTGCCTTGGCACTCCCCAATTTGTGGAAGTTGGCCGCCGGGCCTGATGAAAATGTGGATCAGGTGGCCTGATAACGGGCGAGGAAAGACGTGAGCAAGGAACAGACCAAAACACCGGCTTCCGCTGCTGAGGCGGAAGCCTTTGCAGCCGATCTGGATGTCGGCGGCCGCAATCCAGAGAACTGGCAAGGAACAGTAATTGCTGGCATAGCAGTGCTTTGGGCATTCCTTCAGGTGCTGAATGCATCACCGGTGCCGTCCATGTTGGCTCAATGGCTTGGCATGAACTGGATTTACATCAACTCCGATACGGAACGTGTGTTGCACCTGGCATTCGGGCTGACGCTGGCAAGCCTTGCCTATCCTCTGTTCAAGGGATCGTCCAAAACTCATATCCCTTGGTATGACTGGATTCTGATAGCACTTGGTCTGGGGGCGACGCTCTATCTTATCGCCAACTCCGCTGCGATTGCCGATCGGTCCGGATTGCCAACCACTGCAGATCTGGTTGCCTCGGCGACAGGCATTTCGATTGTGCTAATCTGTACATACAGAGCGCTCGGCCTGCCAATGGTCATCGTGGCCAGCGTGTTTCTGCTCTATGTGTTCTTCGGCGATGCAGACTTCTTTCCGGATGCCATGCAATGGAAGGGTGCCAGTTTCGGCAAGGCCATGTGGCATTTCTGGATGCAGACCGAGGGTGTGTTCGGGCTTGCTCTCGGCGTCTCCGCCTCAATGGTATTCCTGTTTGTTCTGTTCGGATCGCTGCTCGAAAAGGCCGGAGCAGGAAATTATTTCATCAAGCTGGCGTTTGCGCTGATGGGCCATCTGACCGGCGGACCGGCGAAAGCGGCAGTTGTTGCCTCAGCCGCCACAGGCCTCATTTCGGGTTCATCGATTGCCAATACGGTAACGACCGGCACATTCACGATCCCGCTGATGAAGCGCGTCGGGTTCTCTCCGGAAAAAGCCGGCGCGGTAGAGGTTGCATCCTCGACCAACGGCCAGTTGACGCCACCGGTCATGGGGGCAGCTGCCTTTCTGATGGTCGAGTATGTAGGAATATCTTACCTCGAGGTCGTCAGGCATGCGTTCTTGCCGGCGATTATCTCCTATATCGCCTTGGTGTACATAGTTCATCTCGAGGCACAAAAGCTTGGATTGAAAGGCTTGCCACGTGCCGGGATTGCCAAGACACTGGCGCAGCGGCTAGCGACCATTGCCCTCAGTATTGCGGCATTCTGCAGTCTTTGTCTCATCACCTATTACGGGCTGGGTTGGTTGAAACCGCTCCTGGGCGACTTCTCGCTGATCGGCATGACGGTGCTGTTCCTGATCGCCTACGTGATCCTGGTCGGATGGGCATCGAATTATCCAGATCTTGAAGTAGACGATCCCAATGCACCATTTGCCGAACTCCCGCTGCCAGGCCCGATCGCCAAGACGGGAGCCTATTTTGGTCTGCCGGTTGTTGTCTTGATCTGGAACCTGATGGTCGAACGCCTGTCTCCGGGATTGTCAGCATTCTGGGCGACGCTGGCGATGATGTTTGTAATGCTTACCCAGCATCCCCTCAAAGCTCTTTTCCGAAGCGAGAATTATCTGGGTACGGTTGTCCGCAGGGGTTGGGACGAGCTTATTGATGGCATGATAGCCGGCTCGCGCAACATGATCGGAATCGCCGTGGCCACCGGAACGGCTGGCATCATTGTGGGAACGGTTTCCCTTACTGGAGCGCACCAGGTTATCGGTGAATTCATTGAGGTGATTTCGGCCGGAAACCTGCTGCTGATGCTGGTGTTCGTGGCGCTGTTCTCACTGATCCTGGGCATGGGCCTGCCGACCACAGCCACATACATCGTCATTACGTCGCTGATGGCCCCTGTAATCGTTGCCGTCGGCGCAAAGTCTGGGCTGATCGTACCACTGATCGCCGTGCATATGTTCGTGTTCTATTTCGGGATACTCGCCGATGATACCCCACCGGTAGGACTGGCGGCATTTGCGGCCGCGGCCATATCAAGGGGAGACCCGATCAAGACAGGAGTCATTGGATTTTCCTACGACGTAAGAACGGCAATCCTGCCATTCCTTTTCATCTTCAACACTGAACTCCTGCTGATCGACGTAACCGTCGGCAAGGCGATCTTTGTATTCGCAGTTTCGGTTGTGGCGATGTTGCTGTTTGCGGCGGCGACACAGAATTGGTTCTTCACGCGCTCGCGTATCTGGGAGAGCGTTGCCTTGCTCCTGATTGCATTCACACTGTTCAGGCCTGGTTTCTGGCTGGACATGATATCGGATCCCTGGGAGCACATTCCTGCCACCCAGATCGTGGAACTGGCGGATGCGGCCGGGGATCAGGAGGCGCTCAGAGTCCGCATGTCGGGCGAGGATTTCGCAACCGGCCGTATGGTTGAAACAACGATCGAGCTACCGCTTGGCAACCGCTCGGATGGAGATGGCGCAACACGGCTTGATCGTCATTCCGGCATCGCATTCCGTACTGAAGACGATAACACGGTCCTTGTCGACATGGTGAATTTCGGTCAGTACGCTCAGGAAAAGGGTGTCGATTTCGACTGGAAGGCAGAGTACATTGAGGTGCCCGCATCAAGGATTCCCAAGGAGGTGTTCTATATTCCGGCGCTGGTGCTGCTCGTGCTCATAGGCTTCCTGCAAAGACGCCGCGCATCGGCAGCCTAATCTCGGATTGAATTGCGAGTCAGTAAGCGACAATGGGAATCCAGCGGCCTGTCCGCAGGTCAAACAGCTTGCTAATGGCCAGGCCCTGCTTCCTCCCGCCTTGCAACAATAATTGATCGTAGTCTCTTAAACAGTTACCACAAGACACCATATTGCAGCTTCTGATAGGGGCTTGGAGTAACGCAAGATGGCAAGTGTATTTGGTCGCCACTGCAGGACAACTCCTGCTACAGTTGTCGCCGGCGAAGGTGTCTATTTGATCGACTGTGACGGACGGCGTTATCTTGACGGTTCCGGCGGAGCAGCAGTCTCGTGTCTTGGACACTCGGATCGGGATGTTCGGCGAGCGATCCATGAGCAGTTGGATCGAATTGCATTTGCACATACTTCGTTCTTCACCTCCGAGCCGGCAGAGGAATTGGCCGACCTTTTGGCTGAACAGGCACCTGCTGGCATCACGAAGGTCTACCTGGTGTCAGGGGGCTCCGAGGCCGTCGAGGCAGCCATCAAGTTGGCGCGGCAGTATTTCCTGGATCGAGGGGAACCGAAAAGGCACCACGTAATCGCCCGGCGCCAAAGTTATCACGGCAGTTCGCTCGGTGCGTTGGCAGCCGGGGGAAATTCCTGGCGGCGCAAACCGTTCGCTCCTCTGCTGGTAGGCACGTCCCACATCTCACCATGCTTCGCCTACCGCGGACGGGCACAGACGGAAAGCCTTGACCAGTATGGTCAAAGGGTTGCATGCGAACTGGAGGCCGAGATCGAACGTATTGGTCCCGAACGCGTCATGGCCTTCATTGCCGAGCCTGTGGTGGGTGCAACAGCCGGCGCGGTTCCACCTGTTCGGGGTTATTTCAAGAAGATTCGCGGCATTTGTGACAAATTCGGGATTTTGCTTATTGCCGACGAAGTAATGTGCGGCATGGGGCGTACAGGTTCGCTGTTTGCTCTGGAACAGGAAAGCGTCCGGCCGGACATCGTTACTGTGGCCAAGGGACTTGGTGCAGGTTACCAGCCGATAGGCGCAATGCTGTGTCAGCAAGAATTATTTGATACTATTGCCAGCAACTCAGGTTCATTCAGGCACGGGCATACCTACATGGGCCACCCGCTAGCCGCGGCTGCCGCCACTGCGGTTCTCAAGGCCATTCTAGATCGTGATCTGGTGACCAGGGTTTTGTGTCAGGGAGAGAAGCTCCAAAATGCTCTGAATTCTCGGTTTGGCAATCATCCCCATGTTGGCGACATCCGCGGCCGCGGACTGTTTCGTGCCATAGAGCTGGTTGAGGATTTGGAGACAAAGCGGCCTTTCGACCCTGTCCATGGTTTGGCTGCCAGGATCAAGAAATCTGCACTTGAAGCCGGACTGGTGTGCTACCCGGGTTCAGGCACGATTGATGGTGTCCGCGGCGATCACGTGCTCCTGGCTCCTCCCTTTATCATTGCCGATAGCCAAATCGACGAGCTTGTGTCAAAACTTGCTGTTGCGGTGGGCAATGCTGTGGATTCGATCGCTTGACGCCAATGCTGCCACGGGTGATGGTGGCTCCGAACGGTGCACGCAGGTCAAAAGCTGATCACCCCGAATTGCCAGTATCTGTTCCGGAAACGGTAGTTGCAGCAAGAGCCTGTTACGAGGCCGGCGCAAAAGGGCTACACGCCCATATCCGTGACAGGAATGGCCAGCATAGTCTTGATGCCCGCAAGTACGCGGAACTTCTGGCTTGCATGAAGAGCGAAGTGCCGCACATGATCGTTCAGATAACCACCGAAAGTGCAGGCATCTATTCACCGGTAGAACAGCGGGATCTGCTGGAAAGATTGCGCCCGCCCTTTGCCTCTGTTGCCATTCGAGAGATGTTGTCTGACGGAGACAGGGTTTCGGCCTCCAGGGTTTATCAATCAGCCGCAGATACAGGGTCCTCGATACAGCACATACTGTATGATGAGTTGGATCTGGCTCTCCTGGCCAGGTCCATCGAGAATGGAACCGTCCCATCTGAACCGGTTCAGGTCCTTCTGGTGTTGGGTGCATATGATTTTCAGAAACAGGCATGCCCCGATGATCTTCAACCACGGTTAAGGCAGGTCAGGCGGAGACTGCCGGACGCTCATCTGGCTGTCTGTGCGTTTGGTGTTCACGAAACACTCATTCTGAAAGCAGCACTGAAGCAGGGCATCAGTGTTCGGGTCGGTTTCGAGAACAACCTCCATTCAATTGATGGATCATTGGCCAAGGACAATGCGGCCCGCGTCAGGGAAATCCTCGCAACTGATTGAAAAGAATTACTTCACGCGCCAGGGGTAAGCGTAAGCGATTGCAGGGCCCGGTGCTGAAATTCTCCTGGCTAGACGTTCCTGCCTATCAGGGACGCTGATCCGATTGGACAGGAACCAGCGCATGGTCGCGAGTGCTCGGCTTCAGGATGATCAAATCCGCTTTGTGAATCCTGTGCATGAATCGCAAACAACAGATGCCGTGGCGGCAGATATTGTCATTTTGACTGACGCAACCTTTCACCCAGATTGACGTGATACAAGAATGCGGGGATTGGCACGAAGAAGCAAGAATTGGGCTGCACATATGGTTGCGGAAAAGTCTTCGCGACTGGCGCAGTCCGGCAGACCCTCTGGCTACCTGTTGACAGGAAAATTAGGGCCAGAGTGGGTTGCTCCACGCCTTGCGTCCGGCGGCATCCACTACGACCAGCCTACACCAACTGCCCTCGAAGCGGTCTAGTGACAGAGTGGCCTTTGTTAGTGCACATCCATGGGCGGTCTTGCTGCAACGGCCCTGTCCCAATAATATTACAGAACTGGCAGCTGTGCAGGAAATGAACAGATCGCCATCATCTCGCCGGATATCGTGGATTTCGGGACCTTGCGATGAATAGTAACTGCCTTCTCTTAGTGCAGCGAGGAGTGTTTCCGGTCTGTTGCTCTCTGATTTGACCATGACCCATCCTCCAAATGCATCGTGCAGACGCCAATGGCTGTCATCCGTCGCAATACATCCCAATCTGCTCCCTGTGTACAGCATCTCGTCAAGAAGCACTGCACCATCGCCACGGTCAACACTTACATGAGCCATGTGGTTATAAACCTCAACCGCGTGGGCAACATCAATGCTCTTGGCATCTGCCAATTCCAGCTGATACCACGCAGGATGCACTATCGCTACGAAGGCACCGGCTCGGGCGCACCGACGTGCTAGTTCCGGTCCTGTCTCATAGGAGCCGGTTGTCGCAAAGTTGGTAGGCAGGCCGACGGCAAGAATATGCCAGTCAATGCCTTTCCTCGTCTCGGGGGCATGCACCTCAGCCCCCAGGATAGTCGTGAAGCTACTGTCTCGATAAGGTGTCGTGTCGGTCACCGGATAATCAAAACGCTCGAGAAAATGGTCGGTAACCGCAACAAAGTCATAACCCGCAGCCTTGTAGCGCCGACACACTTCCTCGGCATCAATGGCACCGTCCGAGCCTGTCGAATGGCCGTGAAGGTTGCCGCGAAAGAAGCGCCCATCTGCCTGGAATGCATTCAACATAGACATGAATCGTTCTCCTCGTAGATCACCGGCAAAGCCACCGCACTATCCAGCTGCCTTTCAAGCGGTTCTGGGTCCCGTGCGCGCCATCCTCCCCGGGCTCAGATTGCGCATTTGCAGATCCACTTGCGTTTGCAAAACGAAATCATCGCAAACAGGAACGCGCAACTTGTCTTGCCACGGGCCGGGAAGCGAACGGGAAATCCACTTGTTCTCCTGACACGACTTCTGAACCAGGCACTTTGGGGGGAAGCTTTCTTCGGGTTCTGACCAACGACCGCTACAATGGAATATTGTCGTGTTTCTTTGGCGGGTTGGAAAGTGACTTGCCTTTTAGTGATGCAAAGGCCCGGCAAACGCGCTTTCGTGTGGAGTGAGGCATTATGACATCGTCGATGAAGCCTTTTTCAGCCGCTACGAACGGATTGGCAAAGCGTGCTTCGTATTCCTGTGTTCTGGCTGCAACATAGTCGGCATCATCCAGTTCCGAACGGTAGAGGATTTCAACCGCACCCTTTGCTCCCATGACAGCAATCTGGGCACTCGGCCAGGCATAGTTGATGTCGCCACGCAGGTGCTTGGATGACATCACATCGTAGGCACCGCCATATGCCTTGCGCGTAATCACCGTGACCTTGGGCACCGTAGCCTCGCCGTAGGCAAACAACAGCTTGGCACCATGAACAATGATGCCGCCATACTCCTGGGAGGTTCCAGGCAGGAATCCCGGAACGTCTACCAGCGTAAGGATGGGAATTTCGAAGGCATCGCAGAAGCGAACAAACCTGGCAGCCTTGCGCGAACTGTCGATATCAAGGCATCCTGCCAACACCATGGGTTGATTGGCAACCACACCAATCGTCGTGCCCTCGAGCCGGATAAAGCCGGTAATAATGTTGCGGGCAAACGCCTCCTGCAATTCAAACACGCTGCCTTCATCGGCAATCTTGTATATCAGTTCCTTCATGTCGTAGGGCACATTGGGATTGTCCGGAACAAGTGAATCGAGCGACATCTCCAGGCGGTCGGGATCATCAAAGATCGGCAGCGTGGGAGGTTTCTGATGATTGTTAAGCGGCAGGAAATCAAAGAAGCGCCGAATTTCGATCAAGGCTTCGACATCATTGTCAAAGGCACCGTCGGCGACAGATGATCGTGTCGTATGAGTCGTGGAACCACCAAGTTCTTCCGCCGAAATGATCTCGTTTGTTACGGTCTTGACGACGTCGGGACCGGTGACAAACATATAGGATGTGTCGCGCACCATGAAGATAAAGTCGGTCATGGCAGGTGAGTACACGGCTCCCCCGGCACAAGGCCCCATAATGACGCTGATCTGGGGAATTACGCCGGAGGCCAGTATATTGCGCTGGAACACTTCGGCATAACCGGCAAGCGAAGCAACCCCTTCCTGTATCCGCGCCCCTCCCGAATCGTTCAGACCAATCAGCGGCGCCCCATTACGCATCGCCATGTCCATGATCTTGCAGATCTTTGCCGCATGTGTTTCGGATAACGAGCCACCGAACACCGTAAAGTCCTGGCTGAAAACATACACCTGCCGACCGTTGATCGTGCCCCATCCTGTCACGACCCCGTCTCCGGATATCTGGTTGGCCGACATGTCAAAGTCTGTACAGCGATGCGAGACAAACATGTCGAATTCCTCGAACGAACCGTCATCAACCAGCAATTCAATGCGCTCTCGGGCAGTCAGTTTGCCACGCCCGTGTTGTGCTTCGACACGCCTCGCCCCGCCTCCGGCCCGGGCACTCTCACGCCGCTGTTCAAGTTCAGTCAGAATTGAAGACATTGCATAGATCCATCACAAGTAGACGCACTCGGAACCATTCGGGAAATTTCTGCCGAATTGCAAGCTGGCCCGTTCGTTCAATTGAGGACAGAATGCGGTGAGTGGTCTGACCGATGGTGCTGACTCGGCAAGGATTGGTGCAGCCCTGGTGTTAAGAAAGTTGGCACATGAAGACCGTTGAATCGATCCGCGCCAACGATCTTTCCTGACCAATCGACGCCCTAGGGATTGGCCTCGTTTAGACCGCCCGACGAGACGGATTGATGTCGCGATGTTTGGAGAATCGATGCGTAGGTACGAGGCAGCACTTTGCCAATGGACAGCGAACCGGGACGCAAGCAGGCGCCCGACGTCGGCGACATCCTTGATTGGTCCGAGGCGGCGACTATAATCAGTACGTTACCAGTATCCCACTACGCTCTGGCCCGACAGTTGCCTGTCCGGTCTTTGGTTAACATGGCATGGACCGTGGCTGGGCAAAGGGCTCGAATTCGGCGGCCAATGCAAGGGCGTCGACCCGGAAAAACAATATACCGGCTGCGATAGACTGTAGCATTCAGTTCGGTGACGATTGATAGGGTGCCGGATTGGCAGCTCTCCATTTGCGACAACCCCGGGATGGTAACTTGCCGCCGGAGAATAGCTTGATGGAGTCGAGATGTTCGAACATCATGGCGATCCGACAGCAAGATCCAACGCACTTGAAGTGGAGGTCGGAGCGCGCATTCGGAAATTGCGCAAGTCATTGGGAGTCACGGTTTCCGAATTGGCGCAATCGGCGTCGATATCTGCCGGGATGCTTTCGCGCATCGAAAACGGGTATACGTCCGGTTCGCTTTCAACCTTGCAACGGATTGCAGCGGCTCTGAATATTCCGATTGCGTCCTTCTTTGCCGAAGTGGGACAGAAACGGGATGCGACCTACGTCAAGGCAGGACAAGGTCTTGGAATTGAAAGGCGCGGCTCCAGCCAGGGTCACATATACCAGTTGCTGGGTCACCAGTTGCGAGGTGAGTTTGCTGTTGACCCATACCTGATCACACTTGATGCAGGATCAGTCACGCATCCCGTCTTCAAGCATGAGGGTGTCGAGTTCATTTACATGCTTGAGGGCGTGATGGTTTACCAGCATGGGGCACAGGACTATGATCTGTGCTCGGGCGATTCACTGTTCTTCGATTCAGATACAATGCACGGTCCGATTGAGCTCAAGGAGTTGCCTGTCAGGTTTCTCTCCGTAATTGTATCATCGAAGGGTTGAAGCCTGACCTCGTCGACATTGTCGACGAAGTTGCGTGGCCGTCTTGCCAGGGGGCCAGGCTTTCGAAACGAAATCGAATGAATTATCCAGCCGGAGTCGCGGATCAATGCATATTCTGGTTCTGCAGCACGCAAGAGTAGAGCACCCGGGGTCTTTCCGGAAGTTGCTTTCGGAAGACGGACATAGCTGGGACGCGGTCGAACTTGATGAAGGCGACCCCTTGCCCTCCCTTGATGGTTACGATGCCCTGTGGGTTCTCGGTGGGCCGATGGATGTCTGGGAGGAAGACATCTATGCATGGCTCAAGCCCGAAAAGGCTTTTATCAGGGAGGCCGTGGAGAGGCGAGCCATGCCGTTTCTGGGTCTTTGCCTGGGTCACCAGCTGCTGGCCGAGGCTCTGGGAGGCAAATGTGGCAAGGCTGAGCAGTCCGAAGTTGGCGTCATGCCGGTTTCATTGACCGAGGCCGGACTGGAGAGCGTGTTTCTTGACGGGCTGCCAGACAGTTTCGATTGCTTGCAGTGGCACGGCGCCGAAGTCCAGGAATTGCCGGATGGGGCCGTCAGCCTTGCCTATTCACCGGCTTGCAACATACAGGCAATGAGTTGGTATACTCGCGCCTTCTCGGTCCAGTTTCATCTGGAGGTTGAGCCGGACACTGTCAGGAACTGGGCGGAAATCCCGGAATATGCCGAAGCGCTGACCAACCGCTTTGGTGCCGGAGGCGTCGATATGCTGCACAATTCCTGTGCCAGCGCCATGAGCCAGTTCTCGGAAATGACCGAGCGCGTCTATATCAATTGGCTGCACGCCGCCCGAATGCAGTCATGTTTCGGAGGCTCTCGTCAACGATAACCTGGCAGTTTCCAGGTGTTCCTTCATTGAACTCGCGGCCAATTCCGGTTCTCGCCTCGCGATGGCATCGACAATGACACGATGCTGGGCGTTGTAGGTCGCAATGATTTCCGGGCCCAAGGTGAGTTCTCGCATTCTGGTCCAACCTTGCTGGCTTCGCACCAGATTGATCTGGGAAGCGATCCACACAAGAAGTGGATTGCCTGTGGTTTTGACCAACCTGACGTGAAAGTCGGCATCGTACTCGGAAAATCGGACGGCGTTGGTAGAGAACTCCTCCATTTCCTCGAGCAATCCATACAATGACCTGAGGTCGGATGCCTTGGAATTGACCACCGCCAGCCGGCAAATGTGCGGCTCGAAGGCAAAGCGCGCGTCCATGAGTTCGAGAGGCCGCGCATTTTCGAATGATGTCGGGGGCTTCTGGGCGGTCCGGTCAATCACGAACGAACCACTACCCTTCCTGGTTTCGATCCAGCCCTCGTGTTGCAACTGCAGGAGGGCTCTTCGAACAGTGTTTCTGGCAACGCCGAATCGCTCCGACAACCGCCGTTCCGAGCCCAGGCGTGATCCAGCGGACGTCTTTCCGGATATTTCTGCCCGGAGAGCAACTGCTACGTCAGCGAAAGTTCTCTTGACAAGAATCGGGGGATCGGGATCGGATGTAGCCATCGATACCAAAACTATACCACATTGCCATAAACCACATGCCCAGATGCATTTCGGTATACAATAGGTTGCAACTTGATTCAATACTGATAAAGAGACAACCCGATTCGGCCAGGAATACACAAGACCTGTGCAACAGCAGTTAATCTCGGGATGAGCAAATTGTCGTTACCTGAACACGCAGACTATGTAGTGATCGGCGCTGGAATCCATGGCCTCTCGACAGCGTGGCGCCTGGCCCAGAAGCTGATTGAGGATGATCTGGAAGTGGATGGCAAAGTGGTGGTCATCGACAAGACCGGAGTGGCAGCCGGTGCATCCGGCATCGCTTGCGGCGTCGTACGCAACAACTACTATCAGCCCGCCATGCGGCGGCTGATGGCCCACTCGGTCGACGTCTGGGAATCGGACCCCGAGGGGCTCAGCTATCATCCCGTAGGCTACATGCAGATTTCATGCGAAGTCATGCGCGAGGATGTGAGGTCGATCTATCAGCAACAACAGGAAATCGGCTATGAAAGTGTCTTCGTAGAAGGGGCCAATGCCGCAACCAAGTACATGCGCGGCCTTTTCGATGACTGGCAGGCACGCAACATTACCTCCGTATTGCACGAAAAGCGCGGGGGCTACTCCAACAATACCCTGACGCTCCACGGGCTGGCTGACAAGGTCACGAAACTCGGCGTGCAACTCATAACCGGCGTTGAGGTCAAGGGGTTCGAATTCGACTCGGGCTCCGAGGCCATCAGGTCCATTGAAACCAGTGAAGGGAGCATAACCTGCGAGCAACTGACGATTGGTGCCGGCCCCTGGATACGTGATTTCTGGGACATGCTGGGACTGCCGAGGCAGATTGTCGTCAAGGACCTCGACGGGAATGTGCATGAGGATGTCGCCATGTGGCGTTATTGGCAGCTGGAGGAGGGCGTTCTGACCTTGCCCCCGGAAACGTTGCTGACCGATGACGGCAAGCTTCCACCCGTAATTCACGTCGATACCGATGCCCCGCTGATTTCCGACGTGGACGGTTCCGTCATTACCGAGGATCTGTGGGGAATTTACTACAAGCCCGACTGGCATTTTGGCGGTGTGCAGGGCGGTGCATCTCCCTACAGGGTCAAGACTCCTGTCGACGAGGTGGCCATTGACCCGTACGGACCGGCAAGTGCAGAGTTTGTTGCCAGTTCCGAATTTGCCCACATGTGGGTGTCGGCGCTGGCCCACTGCCACAAACGCTTTGAAGGAACCATGCCAAAATACCATCAGGAGGCATCGGGCGGCATTGGCTGCTTCACGGCCGACAGCTTTCCGGTTTTTGACCGCTTCAGGGAAAATGCCTTTGTGATCGCCGATTCTAACCATGGCTGGAAAATGATCGGTGTGGGCCACCTGGTTGCAGCGGAACTGCTTGGCGAGGAGCAGGAATTACTGCGGCCCTTTCGTTTTTCGCGCTTCGAAGAGGGTGACCTGCATCCGGTCTCCAACAGCCCCTATCCCTGGAGTTGAGGCCAGCCAACAGCAACAAGTCTTAATCCCGACAAGAGGAGAACATCATGGCGGAAATGGACATCAACAGATTTGTTGAGGCGCCCGGGCGCGCTGAGCAGGTCAAGGAGGTTCGTCAAAAGATCGACGCGCTGGGTATCGAGTACCTGTATTTGCAGTTCGTATCGGTGACAGGAAAGATAATGGGCAAGGGCATTCCTGCCGATCACTGGGAAAGCATTGCCGGCAAGGGCTTCCAGCTGGTTTATGGTGCAACAGTAAACCTTTTCACCAATCGTCGCGGGGACTACCTGGGGTATGGGCCTGAAGCTGCCGAACTGGTGGGAATCCCCGAACCGGAAACGATGATGCAGCTACCTTGGGAGCCCAGGATTGCCCGTTTCTACTGCACATTGTTTCGTAACCGCGAGGAAATCGACGATGCCGGTGCCTACCTGACCGCAGACTGCCGCGGTAATCTCCATCGCCTGCACCGCCAGTTCCAGGAAAAGCATGGCGGGCTGCAGCTAAGAATGGGTACCGAACCCGAAATGATGTGGTTGAAGCGCGATGAGAACGGCAAACCTGCCGGTGGATTTTCGAAACCCTTCTGCTACCATATTGACCAGTTCGAAAGCCTGCGCCCGGTCTACATGAAGGTTATCGAATACGCCCGCAAGATGGGCCTCGACATGATTCAGGGCGATCATGAAGATGCTCCCGGCCAACTGGAACTCAACTGGACGTATGACGAAGTCGCCAAGAACGCCGACCGCTTGACGACCTATCGGCAGATATGTGCCCAGGTCGCCCGTGAATTCAACCTGATTGCCTGTTTCATGTCGAAGCCTTTCATGGGAGTCTCTGCATCTGGCTGCCACCACAATCTCTCGCTCTGGCGAGGTGGGGAACAGGTCATGAAGCCAACCGGAAACGATCCGGATAATTTGCCTGGCATGGCTGCCAACTACGATTACATGACCGGCGGCGAAAACACCTTTATGCCAGACGGTGATAATCCCAGGTTGCCGGGAAAGGTCGGGCTGATGGCAATCGGTGGAATTGTCGAGCACCTCAAGGCGCTGACCGCCATCGGATCGTCAACCGTGAATTCGTACCGCAGACTCTGGGATACGGGTTTCTGGGCACCCGTGTTTGCAGATTGGGGATTCCAGAATCGTACCACCGGCCTGCGCGTTTCAGCACCTGGTCGTTTCGAATACCGTTCGGTTGATTCAATGGTCAACCCATACCTGATGGGTGCTGTTCTCCTGGCCGCAGCCGATGATGGTATCGACAGGAATCTGGATCCGGGTGAACCCGAAGAACGCAACATTTACGAAGCCATCGAAGCCGGCAAGGAGGTCAAGAAGTTGCCGATGTCGCTCGGCGACGCCCTCGACGAATTGTCCAGGGACGAGGTGATCAAGCGAGGACTCCCCGGAGAAATGTATCGCCTCTTCCACGAGTACAAGACCGACGAGTGGGAAAGGTTCATGCATACGGTGACGGATTGGGATCTCGACACCTATATCGATTGCCTGCCCTGATCCCGAAGAATTGATGCTGGCAGCTACTGGCTGCCAGTGCCCCGCCATTACCTGACCCGATAGAAATGGAGGAAAACGGATGTGTGGAATTGCTGGATTAATCCATCGCGGCAAGGTCTCCGGTGTAGGTGCCGAGATGACCGCAATGCTCATGGCCCTGAAACACAGGGGGCCTGATTCAACTGGATATGCAATTTACGGCGAGCCTCAGGCCCAGGACTATATCATGCGTCTCAAGGTGGCCGAGCGCGAGGACCTGCATCGGGGATCCAGGATTTTCTCAATCATGCAAGAGCGTATCCGGCTGGTCGAGGAGATTTTCAGTGACCATGCTGTGGTTGTCAGGTCCCGCGACAGGGTTACCGAATATGCGCTACGCTACGTCCTGTCACTTGATGGCGACACTGGTCACCTTGCAAGGATGATCGAGGAAATTGAAGGCGTAGAAATCCTGTCGCTTGGCAACGGCCTTGAACTGATCAAGGATCTGGGCGATGCCGAGGAAGTGTCGGCAGACTACAAGCTGGGAGAATTCTCGGGTACGCACGCCATCGGCCACACGCGCATGGCCACGGAATCGGATGTCGATATCCGGTCGGCACACCCTTACTGGGCATTTCCGTACAACGATGTCTCGGTTGTCCACAACGGCCAGATCACCAACTACTGGATCATGAGGCGGGAGATGGAACGCAAGGGTCATCGGTTTGTGTCCAATTGTGATTCTGAGCTGCTCGCCGTCTACACTGCTGACAATCTCTCCAGCGGCGAGACCCTGGAAGAGAGTCTGGCCAAGTCCATCCACGAAATCGACGGTGTCTTTACCTATTTGGTCGCAACCCGCGATGAACTGGGAATGGCCAAGGATATCATGGCCGCCAAGCCTCTCGTCCTTTACGAAGGCGACGACCTGATTGCCCTGGCTTCCGAAGAGGTCGCCATCAGAGCAATTCTGCCCCAGGAAATCGATACCTATGATCCATATGACGAAGAGGTGCGCGTGTGGAGTACCTGAACGATTCAAAGCTGGCCAGTCTGACTCAGGAAGAAAGAGCCGAAGCACTTGGCATGACGAGCGAGCACCTGACGGGCCGCTCCATGACAATCGAGTTCGATCCGGACGAAAAGACGCGCTTCGTCTATCCGTGGTCACCGGATGTGGATTTCAACAAGCGAACCCAGATCAACGCCGACAACCTGAACGCGACCGAAGTAAATCATCGCATCAGGGAACTCATGGAGGAGGGATATGGCTCCATCGTGATTTCCAATCCGCGCGGAAAGCATGCTCTAGGCGTTGGAGTCCTAAGCCGTCTGAACCTGATTTTCGAGGGCTCGCTCGGTTACTTTGCAGCCGGCCTGATCGACGGTCCCAATGTAAGAATTAACGGCCGGGTGGGTTGGTCCTGTGGCGAAAACATGATGTCCGGGACCATCATCATCGAGAAGAATGCCGGTTCGACCTTCGGGGCAGCGATCCGGGGAGGTGATCTCATTTGCAAGGGATCGGTCGGCTCGAGAACAGGTATCGACATGAAGGGAGGCACCATAATTGTCGGCGGTAATACCGGTGCCCTTTCCGGCTTCATGATGCAACGCGGCCGAATGATCGTCTGCGGTAATGCCGGCAAGAATCTTGGAGATTCGATGTATGACGGTACAATCTACATAGGCGGAGCGATTCACAGTCTCGGCGTAGACGCTGTGGAGGCACCACTTACAGAGCCTGATGCTTCCTGGTTGCGCCGCAAGTTGCACATGTATGGGCTACTTCCGTCGGCAGGCGTATCGCACTTCACAAAGGTCGTTGCCGGCAAGCAGTTGTGGAACTACGACAATCTAGAGCCCAGCGAGAAGAAACTGATCCTGTAGGGCAATCAGGGAGAAGAGGTCATGGCTGACAACGGCCGTCAAACAAAACCGCCACTGAATCGTAACCCTTATGTCCTGGGGCAGTCGTTTGTGTTTCCGCCTCATGTCATTGATGACATTCACATCAAGTCCGAGCTTGGCCGCTATCGCATGCGGGGATTTTCGCTGTTCAAGAAAATCCCGCACTGGGATGATCTGACCTTTCTGCCAGGCACCCTGACGCGGTTCGTGATCGAGGGATACCGTGAAAAATGTGATACGCAAACGGTCATCGGGCCGCGTGCCAAGAGGCCTCTTGTGCTCGACATTCCGGTTTATGTTACCGGGATGAGTTTCGGCGCCTTGTCGTATGAAGCGAAGACAGCGCTCGCACGAGGTGCTTCAATGGCAGGCACGGCGACCTGTTCGGGAGAGGGCGGGATGATTCCCGATGAGCGGCGATACTCCTCGAAATGGTTTTACCAGTGCATTCAGTCGCGATACGGATTCAATCCGCATCATCTTGTACTCGCAGACGGTTGCGAATTCTTCATTGGACAGGGGTGCAAGGTCGGACTGGGCGGTCATCTCATGGGGCAGAAGGTCACCGACCAGGTAGCCGAAATGCGTTCGCTACCGGCCGGCATCGACCAGCGCTCGCCGGCACGACACCCGGACTGGCTCGGCCCCGACGATCTTGCCCTGAAGATACAGGAAGTCCGCGAAGTTACCGACTGGCAGATCCCGATTCAGCTCAAGCTCGGTGCTGCGCGGGTCTATGACGATGTTCGGATGGCGGTCAAGTGCAACCCGGACTCGATTTACATCGATGGTATGGAGGGAGGCACCGGCGCCGGTCCTCACCTGGCTACCGAGGATACCGGCGTTCCGGGGATGGCGGCCATTCGCCAGGCACGCAAGGCTATCGACGATCTCGGGGCGCGTGGCGACATCACGCTGATTTATGCCGGCGGAATTCGCAACGGCGCCGATGTCGCCAAGGCTATGGCCCTTGGCGCTGATGCGATTGCTCTTGGTCACTCCGTCATGATGGCGCTGAATTGCAACAAGGATATACCGGAAGCCAACTTCCAGGAGGAAATGGGCGTTGAACCGGGTTATTGCTATCACTGTCATTCCGGTCGATGCCCGGTCGGCGTGGCAACCCAGAATCCGACATTGAGGGCTCGGCTGGACCCAGACGAGGCTGCAGAACGAGTCTACAATTTCCTGCACACGCTAACCATCGAGGCCCAGATGTTTGCAAGGGCCTGTGGCAAGACGAACATCCATTCACTGGAGGTGGAAGATCTCGCCGCATTGACCATGGAGGCCTCGGCCATGGCTGGCGTCCCACTGGCAGGTACAAATCACACCGTCGGTGTCGACGATTACCACCATCTATAGGGAGCGTACCATGTCAGGGTCTGCCTATCGCGGTTCGCAGATAGAGAACATTGATCAGTTCATAGAGGACAAGGAAGGGCTCGGTAGCGAACGGGAGATCGAAATCGGTCAACATATTGGCTACCGATATGACGTAAATCTTGTTCCCGACTATGAGCGGCTTACAACGTTCCTCAAGCAGTACATGGAAGTTATGGGATGGGATGATCTCAACTGGCTTGAAGACGTCCACATGGGGTACGAGGACGGCAAACCGGCAGTTTTTGATCGCAACATAAATGGCTGGGTCAGGGTTCCGGACTCCATTCCGCTAGGCAAGAATCAACAAGACCGCGATATGGCAGCAAGAGAGCTGCTGATCAAGTTCCAGATGTCCGACCGTCATCCACTTGTGGCATTGCGAAGAGTATACAAGAAGTTCTGACACAATGGCGCGGGTTGCCTGTTTACAGACGAGGCCAAGAGCCACTTTCGGGGAAGCAATCGCCGAGTTGTTGCCATTGGCCACAAGGGCAGTACGAGGTGGGGCGCAGTTGCTTTGCCTTCCGGAATATTGTGGTGGCCTAACCAGCGACGGTCCGTTGTTCAGGCCGCCATCAGCAGCCGAGAACGAACATCCGGTGCTGAAACGACTCAGGGAGTTCGCTGCCGATAACGATGTGTGGATGCTCGTCGGTTCCATAGCTATCGCAGCCGAGAACGGTTTGATACTGAACCGAACCTATGTGCTGGACGATAGCGGTAATGTCGCGGCGCGCTACGACAAGATTCACTTGTTCGACATCCAGCTGTCACCACAGGTCAGGTTCGAGGAGAGTGCTGTAGTAACGCCGGGTAACAAGGCAGTCGTTGCATCCACACCGCTTGGACAGATCGGATTGTCGATCTGTTACGATTTGCGTTTCCCCCGTTTGTATCGACGTCTTGCACAAGGTGGAGCTGACATCCTGGCGGTGCCGGCTGCATTCACCAAGGTTACTGGCTTGGCACACTGGCACGTATTGAACCGCTCTCGCGCCATAGAAAACGGAGCCTATGTTATAGCTCCCGGTGCAACCGGGGAGGTTCCAGGTGGAGGTGAGTGCTTTGGTCACTCTCTGATCATTGATCCCTGGGGCAGGATTCTGGCCGATGGGGGCGAGGGCCCGGGTATAATTCATGCCGAAGTGGATGTCTCTCGGGTCGAAGAGATGCGGGGAAAGATATCCAGCCTTAGTCGCGGTCGAGAGTTTACCCTGACGCTTGCCAATTACCCAGACCCTGCCTGATCACTTTCTTATCCTCTCAATACATGTGTGCCGAAGCCAGAATCATCAAGCAACGCTTTTTACGCTGGCAGTGTCGCAGCCGACAGAACGCAATGCGCCTGCAGGGCGGTCAGCCGAACCAATCCATGGCACCGGCTGTGTCAATAGGGGACCTGGAACATTCGCAGTTTTCGCTTGTCACCGTCCTTTGCCGTAGTCAAGATGCATCGGTTCTGCCAGAGATGATTCACATGGCCAGGAGGACCCATGACCCCGCCGAGCGCCGCAGACTTGCTGTTCAGTTCATGTCCGCCAGCTATTTCCAAAGAGTAGGAGACTTTACGGGTGACCTGGTTGCCTGCATTCCTCCAGCATCAGCATGTCACTCTTCGCTGGCAGCCAGCGCACAATGCAGGCTTGAGTTTCGAGACCGTATGCACATCTACGAATTGCCGGTCGAACTGGCGCAACTGCCTACAGGTGACCGCGAAAGGGAGGAATGCTGGTGGCATAATTTCCTCTTCAATGCTCGGCTTGATCCTTCGGCGGCAATCTTTGCATTTCGACCTGACTGGACGCGCTCCAAGTTCAGGCTCGCAGTGGATTGACGGCATGTGGACAAGCTTTATCGGGTGCTTGCAGGTCTTGCAGACCTGCTGTGCCAATTGCGAATTGTGGGAACCTGAACACTCCCGAGGCGTTGCCGCTCCAAGCAGGCCAAAGAGGCTATCATGATTGTGGTTCCAAGATATGACGTACCACTTGAACGCAGGGGCATCATAACGCCCGGGTTGCCGATTCTTCCCCGCGGTACAGAGCGCTACCTGATTGATGGAAACGGCTCGCAAACGGTGCCGGTTGCAAAGGGTGACGAGATTCTTTTGGTTGACCTGGAAGGGTGCCAGCCAGTCGAAATCATGATGTTTTCACGGGACGGTCTATCGGACACGGCATTTCTGGGTGCGCGTTCCAGCGGCAGGCCGGAGGGAACCATTTGCCTTTTGAAGAACGACTGTACGTCTGGCAGAAACAGGCTTGAACAATTCAGGGACGCCGGACTCGATGTCGTGGGGGCGGATTCCGCCGAGGTGTTCGGAGAGGGGTCGCCTCCCGGGGCAATCGAACAGTTTACAGCTTGCGAGGACGGAACGCTGGTGGTGTCAGCGCCTGGAGAAGCAATGCTGCCCCACAAACAGAACACCGCAACCGAGATTGCCCTCTATATTCGCAGGGCAGGGTCCGGCGAAGAGCCAATCAAGTTACAGCCATCTCAACCGCTGGCAAATGCCATTGTTGATGCCAATATCGAGCCCGGTCAGGCTCACATCTACGAGGTTCGGAAGGGACAGTATATCCAGATCATGGATGTCCAGGGGCGCGAGTGTTCCGATTTTCAGGCATTTTCATTGCGAGATCTGGATCGCGGACTCGAGAGGGAGATTGATCCCACGACAACTCGCAGTCTGGGAGGGTCGGGTTATCCCTCGCCCGGGATCTATTCGAAGTACTTCAACGTCGACTTTACACCCCTTGTGCAGATTGTGCAGGATACCTGTGGTCGACATGACGCTTTCGGACTGGCTTGCACAGCCAAGTATTACGAAGACATGGGCTATCCTGGACATCTCAATTGTTCCGACAATATCAGCGCCGGTCTGACGTCATACAACATCCGTGCGCGGGCTGGATGGCCGGCAATCAACTTCTTTTTCAATACATCCATCAATGACGCCAATGCGTTCGGGTTTGATGATCCCTGGTCGCGCCCGGGTGATTATGTACTGTTGAGAGCACTCACGGATCTGGTGTGTGTCTCTTCAGCCTGTCCCTGTGACATAGATCCGGCGAACGGATGGGAACCTACCGATATTCAGGTGCGTACGTATCAGGCAGATGAAGAATTCGCGCCTGGCAGCGCTTACCGGAAGTCAACAGGAGCGAAAGTGCACACGACCAAGAAAACCGGGTTTCACGAACACTTTGCCAAACACACTGGTGACTTTATCGAATATGGAGGGTATTGGCTGCCAAACACAATTACCGGTTTGGGTTCGATAGCCGAATACTGGGGGTGCCGCGAGGCCGTAGCGGTCATGGATCTGTCGCCCTTGCGGAAGTATGAAGTCACCGGACCCGACGCAGAAGAGTTAATGCAGCTTTGTGTTACCCGGGATATCCGCCGACTATCCGACAGGCAGGTCGTGTATACGGCCATGTGCTATGAACATGGAGGCATGATTGACGACGGCACGGTCTATCGCTTGCGAGATAATTTCCGTTGGATTGGCGGCAGTGACGCATCCGGACTGTGGTTGCAGAAACAGCAGCGGGAAAACAACCTCAATGCGTGGATACGCAATTCGACGGACCAGCTTCACAACATTGCAGTGCAAGGACCGAAGTCACGAGAACTTCTTGGACAGGTCTTCTGGACAGGACCGACCGAGTCGTCGATCGAAGATCTTGGCTGGTTCAGATTCTGTGTTGCCCGAATTGGCAACGCCAGGGGGACAGCCTGCGTTGTGAGTCGCACAGGTTACACAGGTGAGTTGGGTTACGAGGTTTTCTGTCATCCTCGTGACTGCGGGAAGGTGTTTTCTGCAATCTGGGACGCAGGTCAGCAATTCGGCATTGTGCCTCTCGGATTAGCCGCCATGGATATGTTGCGGGTCGAGGCAGGCCTTGTCTTCGCCGGTCAGGAATTTTGCGATCAAATAGATCCATTTGAAGCCGGGATCGGCTTCACGGTTCCACTCCGGACCCAGAATGACGATTTCATAGGACGAAAAGCGCTTGAAGAGCGTAAGGCACATCCAAGGCGACGTTTAGTCGGTCTCGACATTGAGTCCTCACTGGCCCCGGCGCCTGGTTCCTGCATCAGGAGGGGAAAGGCCCAAGTCGGAGAAATTACCTCATCGGCTCGGTCACCAATACTCGGCAAAGTAATTGCTCTGGCACGTGTTGATGTCAGCTGTTCGGAATCGGGAACAGAGCTTGATGTCGGACAATTGGATGGTTTGCAGAAGCGGCTTCGTGCGACGGTAGTCGGATTTCCTCATTTCGATCCCAGGAAGCGCCGTGTGAGAGGAGATTACGGGGCGTAACGGTACATGCAAGGCATTACCGCCGGCAAAGTGCCCCAGAGGACTCGTGGCAACCGGCAGGACACCCGTACTGATGGCGGTGGTTTGGTGGTGCCTTGCGGCTAGCTCCAACACGCTTCAACGCCAGGGCGTGGCGACTTGAAAGTTACGATTTATCCGGGGCTGTTTTGGCAGCATGTTCAGGCAATTCCCGGTAGGAACGACACAGTTCAAATTCGGACTGATTGGTGCAGAGCGTGCTGCCGCGACCTCGTGTAAGCGCCCACCCGCCACTGCCATTCACCTGTTACTTCCAGTTGTACGGTTCAGCCACAGAAGATTGAGTCCTGCACTTCTATCTGTAGTACTGACCGCGGGTTCAGGCCGTTACAGCTTGGCAACTCTGAATCTTTGACCTCCGGGAAAATCCTTAAAGGAAACGGGAAATCTAGCATGGAATTCTTGCAGGATCTTAATGTGCAGAAGATTCAGGCCAGCCTGCAAGCCTGGTTTAACGCCAATGTGATAGTGCAGGACAATCTGATTCAAGCTGGACTAGTCTTACTGGCAATGCTGGTTGGCTGGCTTGTGGGCCCGCGACTGAGGCGCTCGCTTGAGATTGTGTCCGAAAAACGTCAGGCCATGCTGGCATTGCGTAAGGTCATGAATCGCGTCGCCAGATATTCGACCCCCATTGTGATTGTTTTCTTTCTCTGGAGTTGCGCAGAAATAGGGCTGCAAACCGGAATTGTTGGCGACACGGTCACAAGAATAGTCGCCACATTGCTCGCTGCCTGGATTGTTATCCGTCTACTTTCCGGAGTCGTCCGCAATGAACTGCTCTCCAGGATTGTTTCCATTCTATTGTGGATGACAGCTGCACTTGCAGCGGTTGGACTGTTCGATGCTGCGGTTGCCTTACTCGACAGCATGGCAGTTGAATTCGGGACAATGCGTTTCTCGTTGCTGAACGTGCTTAACGGCGTCGTATTGATGACGATTCTCATGTGGATATCCCTGGCGGCTGCCAACATGGCTGAGCGCAGAATTGAGCGCATGGAGGGCTGGTCTCCCTCCATCCAGGTTCTGGTATCAAAACTGGCGCGAATCGCACTGATCGCGATTGCATTCCTGATTGCCATTAACAGTCTCGGGATTGACCTCACGTCGCTGGCTGTGTTTGGTGGTGCGCTAGGGATTGGCATTGGTATTGGGCTTCAGAAGGTGGTCTCCAATCTATTGAGCGGCTTTCTTCTGCTACTCGACAAGTCGATCAAGCCTAATGATGTTATTGCGATTGGCGGCACCTATGGCTGGGTAACATCGCTTGGTGCACGATATGCGTCTGTGCGAACCCGAGACGGCATTGAGCACTTGATTCCAAATGAGGAATTGATCGCCCAGCGGGTGGAAAACTGGTCACATAGCGACCAGATTGTGCGCCTGAGAATTCCGGTCGGTGTTGCCTATGATGCGGACGTGAAACAGGCCATTGGACTTTGTATCGAGGCAGCAAGGTCCATCGAACGCGTGCTTGACGATCCCATGCCACGTTGTTTGCTTAGGGGATTTGGGGATAATTCCGTTGATCTGGAAATCAGGATCTGGATCAACGATCCGTCCAATGGCCGGGCCAACGTGACGAACGAGGTCCTGCTCCAGGTATGGGACATTTTCAAGGAACACGAGATCGAGATTCCGTTCCCGCAGCGCGACCTCCACCTGAGGTCAAGCGAAGTGGCCTTCCAGAAGATTGTTCAGGGCGATTAGTGCGGCTGTGCCGCCCAGGGACCTGGGCGCCAATGCCTGAAGTAGCAAGAATCTCGGGACAGCAACTGGAAGGATTGCGACAACTTCGGGATCTCTTGTCTCAGATTTCTCCCCTGTCGGATACCCGGTGAAGTCTGTTGAGTTTGAGAGGGGCTCCGTTCTCGAAAAGCCTGAACCGGGAGATCATGTGCCTTGAGTTCAAGGGCGGTGTCCCTGATTGCAGGTAGATCAAGGTCAGCAGCGGGGCGTCGGGACGCAAGGCGATTACTGGGCCCAATCCTCGGCTGGATTGGCGTCCGGAATGTTCATGGTTATCATCCGGCAGAGCGTTCAATGTAAGAGCTGCAACGGCCACAGGAATTTCTTGAGTAATTCGTTGGGGGACTCCAGTTCACGCCTGTCCATTCAATCGCCATATTGACGGCGACTTTACAGTACCTCGTACCTGACCAGGTCATCCATAGAAATGGACAATTAAGAACGGGAGGTGCCAATCTGCTCGGACAGTCGAACGCATGCGGGGCATGCAATCGTCGGCGCTGCGAAGCCGTGTGGCACTAATCAGGAATATTCAACTGCATCATCGGGTGTTGGTAAACGCCGCGAATTCCAAGTGACGCGCCGACTACGGCGAGTCCGGCAAAGGCTGAACGGTACTACCCCATACTTATTCAGGCTGGCTCGGTGTGAATTGTAACCGCGTGAGTCGGCACTTCGGTGATAGCTCCTGGCTTGTGGTTCCCGGGTTGGTGCCGGAACTCCCGTCAGCCTGCAGGCGTATTCTCCCTGTGCCGTCCACACATTTGAAGGGCCAACACTTCAGGCAGCCCTAATGAATCCAGGAGGCCATAAAAGGCAACATCGGGGGACTGAGCCCAATGCCTTCATATCCAGGAAAATGGGCGGGCGGTTCGCGACGGCCCGCCCAGATTATGGAAAACTCGATTCAGGAATCGCTGTCTATCGCCTCGGAAATTGAACTGGCACTGCCGTAAGTCCCAATCTGCTCCTGATAAATGGCCAGCTCTGATCTGAAGGTTGTGATGTGCCACCAAATCCAAAATACCAACCCGATGATCAGCATTATGAATTCCCAGCCCTGGAATGGGTATACGGCGCCAACATCAGCCAGGTCTACAGCCCAGGATGTATATCCGGTTGTACTCATTGGTTGACTCCCCGATTCAATTGTTGTTTGCGAGCTGTTTCTCGGCCGCCCGGACATCTGCGGCTGCCGCCGCCTCTTCCCGTTCGGTTGCGAAATCCAGTCCCATCAGTTCGATCTGCTTGGGAATTCTGAGCAACCCAAAGCCGTGCAAGATTCTGGACGCTATGTAGCCAGGCAAGAAGCCCAACACGCCGAACATGATTATTGCACCGGCAAACTGGCCAAGTGGATTGATGGCCGCGTAACCCTCGTATGTTGAGCTGGGATGTCCCCAGAGCACGAAACCGCAGATTACCAATCCAATGAAGCCGGCATAGCCATGCACCGCAACGGCACCAACGGCATCATCGATCTTGAACTTGTTCTCGACCCAGTAATGCAACTTGTAAGCCAGGTAGGTTCCGACAGCGCCAATAACCATTGCCTGGATCGGATGGTACAGGTCGTTCCCTGCCGATGCCGTAATGATTCCGGCGAGGCCACCTGAATATGTCCAGAAAGCGTTGCCCTTGGACACGAAGTAACCCATCAGCATCCCGCCAGAGAGCGACATCAGGAAGTTCACAGTAATGGCGCCCAATGTGGTTGGCGTGAGGTAAATGGTGGTTGCGGTCCAGGTCTCGCCTGTGATCTGGCCTCCAATTGCAGCTGGGTCTATCAGCGGAACGTTGCAGGCGACATAAAAACCCCAGAAGCCAGTGTAGATCAGAAAGAGCCCAATACATACTAGCCACGGATTGTGTGGCAAGATATCCCTCGGCGTGCCGTTCTTGGCAAACTTGCCAAGTCGCGGGCCGAGCACAACCAGGACCCCAAGCGCAAAGCCTCCTGCAATTGCATGGATAACCCCGGAAGCATAGGCGTCGTGATATCCGAGCAATTTCACCATCCAGCCGTCATAGTGCCAGCCCCAGGATGCATCGATAATCCATGCTCCTGATCCGATTAGGACAGCCAGGATCCAGAACGCTCCCGAGTTGATCCGCTCAATGACGGAACCTGACACGATCGAGGCTGCTGTCCAGGAAAATAACAGGAACGCAGCCCAGAAGACGCCTGTTATCCGGTCACTAAGGTTTGTCGCCATAGTGTCCGAAGTTGGTGCATTGGGACCTGCCATACTAAGGTCGAGCCCCAGCCCCTTATAAATGAACGGTCCATTCGGAAATGCCCAGTAGATCCACCATCCGAAGAAGAAAAACGTAATCGTAACCAGTGGAATGAGCATGGAGTTCTTAAGCAGGGTATGCATGTGGTTGCGGCGACGGCTGGCTCCGACCTCATACATGCAGAAGCCCACATGGATGAGGAACATCAGTGCCACAGTCAGCCAGTAATAAAACTCCGTAAATACGGTTGTAATGGCATCAAGATTGCTGCCCATAAGCCCTATCCTCCCTTATTCATGATCAGTTTTCCTCGGGAGTGGCCGCCAACTCGACTGGCCCTTGCACCCGGGACGACACTATCTTGACGGCATCAGTGCGCGCCCTCTCGATATGTGCCTGAAAACAGATTCGGGCAAAACAATATTACTTTAGTATGATGCACAAATGTTGCTCCAGAATCAAGAGGATCCGTTTGCAAACAGGTTCAGCTTGCAGGCCTATTCAATAGTCAGTGGTCATGCCCTAATTCCAGTCTTCGTTTCTGAACTTCAACCATCATCTGGCTGTCATGTCGTGTGATTGGCGGGCAGGTCCGGCCCGACAGCGGCAATGTCCATCCACAGACAGCATCGGACAGGTGCCGAACCCCATGGCTCTGCAGGCCCCGCCAGAGGTCACGATCGCAGAAAACGCGGTCAGAAGGATGACCCGTGTGCCACCCTGACCGGGGGGGCAACACGCAACCGTCATGTCATGACGGCATCAAGGGCCTCCTGGGGATTGGCACCAAAATGCCGGTTGGCTGGCGGTATGTATGCGAAGCGGCTGTCAAGCCTGATGAGCGAGATGGCCATGTTGGAGATGGCCGCCAGGTTCTGGGGGATGTTCTGTGTGTGGGCCCGGCAGCGATCCTCGTCGAAGGTGAAATCGCGGACATAGTGGAGCCGGTTCTCGATCTGCCAGTGGGACCTGACATGATCGGCGATCTCCCGGGGGCCGGCCTCTCCGGGGGCCAGCGAGGTCAGGCCGTAGATGGTTTCGGTGCTGATCTTGCCGGTCTTGACCTGTTCACGATAGCGTTCGATGCGGAAGGCCTGGCGCCGGCCATACAGGGGACAGAAGCTGTCCCCTGTCTTGTCGGAGAGATCGACCACCGTACAGCTGCGCTGTTCGATGCGGCCATGCTGCTTGTCGATGTCGTCCTGGACTGTTTCGGCCTCGCTCCAGCCACCGAAGCGGCGCAGCTGATCGTGCATTGTTTTCTGGTTGTCCTTGACCGCCGTCAGAACGTAGTGGCCCCCGGCATCAACGACAGCCGATGCGGTCTCCTGCTGGACATGCATGGCGTCAGCCGTGAAGACCCGTTGTCGGGCGCCGACCCGAGCGACAAGGTCACGCAGGGCCGGGATTTCGTTGCTGCCCTCGGCAACCCGGTTCTGACCGACGACCAGACCGGTACCGTGTTCGATGGCGGCGAGGGTGATGATGTTCGCATTGTCCGGGCGTTGCCGGGAGGCGCCGCGCATGGTCTTGCCATCGATGGCCAGGGCAGCCTGACTGTCGCTACGCGACAAGCAATATTCTCGAAACACCGTATCGAGGGTATCGGGCGGCATCCCACGCAGGATGTTGTGGAAGGAGGCGGCCACCGGCACGGTGAAGCGTTGCTGCTTCGGGCTTCGGAAGGCGCCGATGGCGGCGCGTTGGTCCTGGTCGAGCCGGGCGGCGAATTCGGCACAGGCGGTATAGCCCCGATAGCCACAGAGCCGGGCGGCGATCATGATGGTGAAGTAGCAGGCCAGGGCGTAGCGTTGTCCCCGGGCGCGGCGAAAATCGGGCATGCCGGCAAGGTGGTCATGGAGGCTGCCCAGGGTCCGGGCATCGGGGAGTGCGGCCGCCTTGTCACCCTTCATGGCGTGGGGGGCCGAATCAGCGCACAGGTTCTGCCGGGCCTCGGCATGCAAGGGATACACAAAGACCTCCTTGGGTTGTCCATGGTGGTGCCAGCGGGGTGATCGGCCCGGCCGGCGGGCAAACCCGCGGGTGAGGCCGAGCGAGCGCCAGTTGGCGGCCCGGTAGCAGGTGCCGTGGAAACGGGCCGTATCGACGAATGTTTCGGCCAGGTAGACCGGGTAGCCATGCATGTGCTGCATGTCGGCAGACAGGCGTGCCAGGCTGAGGGCCAGCACCCGCGAGGCCAGGTTGCGGGGGCGCCTCGGCCCGAGCAGGACATAGCGGGCGTTGTTGGCAACCAGATGCAGGCGGGCGAACTGCTGGTGCGGGGACCAGCCGATCCAGCGGTCGCGGACACCGACCTTGAAGGCCCCGCCCTGCCAGCCAATCAGAGCCAGCCAGCGGCCGTCATGGACGGCAACATGATGCAGGGCCTTGCCGAAAAGCCGCTGCCAGGGCAGGTAATGATGGGCCCGGACCAGCGCATCCCAGCGCCTCTTCGCATCCATGCTGCGCACGAGGTGGACCTCGACCTCACGAAGCGGAATATCAGTCTCTGAAGCAGATACAGTCATGATGCCTGGCCCCATAGCATCATGACATATGAATGGCCAGCAGGCTTACGGTACTGAGGTCAATAAATCCGGCAAAATAATGGCCTGGCTGACACACAGAAACCACATTACATGGCAATCAGAAAACGCAGGACTTTTGAATCGCCCTGGTTCAGCTTGCCGGTTTCCCCGGCGATCTGGTTGCCGAGCACCATCTGTATGGATGGCAAACGCAACGCATGCCTGGCGGTTCAATGGCTCGGCAAGACCTGACCCTGCTTCGCCCGGGTTGTCCTGTTCCTGCCATGAGCCTGATATCGACGAGATGCCGCTGAACTGGCCATGCGAATCATTCGCCCAAAATCGAGCTTGCGAACTCTTCGAGGGTTCTGAAACGAGCTTCGACACACGGCATGCTTTCGGGATTTCTGGCAGCGCCGAATCCGGCCTTCTCGCTCCGTCGATGAATCCAGCAATTCCTCAATCCTAGCTGGTTAGCCGGCACATGATCATGAAACAGACTTTCGGCCACATGCAGGACCTGTCGTTGTGAAATGCCCTGTCTCGCCAGCCTTTCCAACATGTACTGAAAGTTCTTCGTGCAGGGTTTGTAGCTGCCTATGTCTTGGGCAGTGTATACGGCATGGAAGTCAACCCCGAGCAGTTTACGCGAATACTCAAAACTGACATTGTCTACGTTTGACAGGACAACCAACCGGAATTTCTCCTGCAGGCGACGCAGGGACCTTGCGCTATCGTCAAAAGCCGGCCAGTATTTGACCGATTGGCCGTAGTTCAGGCAGTCTTTCCACTCAATCTTGACATGCCATTCCTCGGCAAGTCGGCGATAAACAATGGCAAGCAAATCGGAATACGGCATGAAGGGCGTTTGGGCTTGCTGGCTGGACTCGTGGAATGCGTGCGCCTCCAGCACCTGCTCGGCGCGCAATTCGACAGTCGCATTGTCGGCGAGCTTCGCCAGGCCTGAAAGAATTCCGTTCTCCCAGTCGATCAGCGTCCCATAACAGTCAAAACTCAAAACCCTTATTGCGTCCAGCTTGTCCACGTCAGATTCCTTTATTGACTGACTGCTCCCAGATTGCAGGTTTTCACCCCGACGGGTCTTGTAATGCAAGGCGCCGCATCGTCAAGTCTGGTCTCCGGTTGGGCGCCATTCCAATGCTTCTCGCGGTGGAATTTTCATTGCTTAAGGATGCTCCCAGGTATACAAATCAGGGACATCTTTGCCGCTGCGTAGACCAACGCATTCCGGTGGTAATCGTTGCCTAATCGCTCTTCTGGACAGATTTCGGGATGAATCGTGGATAAACCTTGGCGCATACTAGTTGTTGACGATGAACCGGATGTAGAACCTCTGGTTCGAATGCGTTTGCGTCGTGAGGTGCGCAAGGGCAAATACACATTTGTCTTTGCCGCCAATGGGGTCGAAGCACTTGAAATGCTTAATAATGATCAGGACATCGACATGGTTCTGTCCGATATCAACATGCCCCACATGGACGGTCTGACACTTATCGAACAAATCCCCTCCGTGAATCCCAATATACGCTCAGTAATTGTCTCTGCCTATGGCGACATCAAGAATATTCGGAAGGCTATGAATCGAGGCGCTTTTGATTTCATAACCAAGCCGATTGACTTCGACGATTTGCGCATCACGATCGAGCGCACCACACGTCAGCTCGAATTGTGGCGAGAGGCCCTGGAAACACGCGACAAGCTAACATCTCTGAACAATGAGCTGGGTCTGGCCAATGATATGCAGCAGTCTATTCTGCCGCGCGAATTTCCCCGGGGCAAGACCTTCGACATGTATGGCATCATGGAACCGGCACGCGATGTTGGAGGGGATTTTTTTGATGTGGTCAAGTTGCAGGACGGTAGGTTTGGCATTTCGGTCGCCGATGTTTCCGACAAGGGAGTTCCGGCCGCTCTGTTCATGATGTCCAGCCGAGCCCTGCTCAAGGGGGCAGCAATCAGTTCCCAAAGTCCCGGAAAAGTGTTGCGAGAGGTCAACAAGTTGTTGGTTGCCGACAACCAGACAGGCATGTTTGTAACCATGTTGTATTGCCTTTTCGATACTGAATCCGGCAATGTCGTATTCTCAACCGGAGGACACAATCCACCGATTGTCGTCACCAAGGACGGAGATAGTCAATTCCTGGAGTGTTTCCATGGTGTGGCCTTGGGCATGTTCGATGATATGGAGTACAGGAATACGTCCTACCGTCTCCAGCCAGGAGACAGTCTGATCCTGTATACCGACGGAATAACGGAAGCGATGGACGCGCAGGGAGATCTCTATGAGGACGAGCGACTGCTCGAGAACGCAGGAAAGAGCGCAACCAGGAGTGCCCGCGAAATGTGCAAGGAAATCGTCGCATCTGTCCATTCATTTACCAGGAACCACCCTCAGTCAGACGACATAACTTGTTTGGTAATTCGATATGGCCCCTGACAGGCTGGCAAGGATTGGGCCGGTTACATTGGATGGTGATGCCTAGAATGAGTTGCATGTGCAGCCCAAGCTTCAACAATGCGTATCTGGAGTAGACCGATGGATCCCGCCGAGGACAACTTCTGTCCCGGAAAATGAATGCACCGCTGCGTACAGACAGAAAAAGCTCGCAAGTAATGGATAGCACGTGCCTGCTGAACGGGTCACAGCTTCAAGGGAGAAGGCTCGGCACGTCGCTGAGCTGGGGCATATGTGATGCAGGCGATCCAATTCAGAAGGGCAAGCTGACGTAATCACTGGATATCATGGTTGAATTGGAGACCTGTGGGATTGATATTGTGTAGGAACAAAATCGGGCAGTGTGTCCGTACGTCAATCCTGGTGTGGACCTTTTGGGTCGTCGCCTCGCTAGCCGCCGCTGCGGGTGATGCGGCCACTCCGGGCATCCAGGATAACCTGATCATGCTGGGACAAACGGCAACCTTTTCCGGTCCCGCGGCAGAACTCGGAAAAGAGGTACGCCTTGGTATCGAGGCGGCCTTTAACCTGATAAACACGAATGGTGGTGTGCACGGTCGAAAAATCCGGCTGCGGTCTCTGGATGACAAGTACGAGCCTGATGACGCAATCACCAATGTCCGGCTGCTATTGGACAACTTTGACATCTTTGCACTTGTAGGCGGTATCGGGACACCGACCGCGAGAGCGGTTGCGCCAATTGTCGACATGGCTGGCGTGCCTTATGTGGCGCCTTTCACCGGCGCCAACTTTCTTCGTGACCGATCCAGGTACTCCACAATTATCAACCTGCGTACATCTTATGATCAGGAGATCGTTGAGTTGGTGGAGCGGTTGACACAAGACCGTGGCGTGTCTCGCATTGGCATTCTCTATCAGGAAGATTCGTTTGGGCGATCCGGTCTGGAAAGTACCGAACGCGCATTGAGGCTTTACGGGTTAAAGATAGTTGGGAAAGGAACATTCCCACGCAATACAACGGCTGTAAAGTCGGCAATCTTCGACCTGACGGTAGCAGAGCCGGAAGCTGTAATTCTGATTGGCGCATACCGTTCCCTTGCTACCGTGCTGAAATGGTCCAAGGCAATAAAATTCAAACCTGTATTTGTGTCGATTTCATCCGTAGGCAGCAGCAGTCTGGCAAAATCACTCGCTGGTGGAGAATACGAACTCTACATGACACAGTCGACGCCATCGTTCGAAGACATGACTAGCGATGCCGTCATCAGTTACCGCCAGGCACTTGATGCAGTCTGGCCAGGTACGCCGTCTAGCTATGGATCGTTCGAGGGTTTCCTGGCTGGCATGTTGGTCGCTGAAGCACTTGGGAATTGTGGACGAGAACTGACTCGAAACTGCTTCCTGGAGCAATTCTCTCAAACTGCGGTCTTTTCCGTAGGTGAGATTGATCTGGTGTACGGCGAGCGTGACAATCAGGGCCTGGACGATGTGTATCTGACTGCATTCCACTCGAGTGGCCGGTTTGTTCCGGTGCGTTCGCTCAACGATAACGTAAACTGAGCTGACTGGATGGTTGGCAATTTCCCGAAATTCCGGTTGCAGATTGCGACGCAGCTCTACGCCGTAATCAGCTTTATCGTGGCGATCACCATCATTGCGGTCGGCGTGTCGTGGCAATCATACGAACAGATCAATCAGTCGCAGCGCAAGGTCAAGGAAATTAGCTTGCCTGCAACCGTCGATGCATTTGCCATTGCCAGCAACAGCGCAGCTTTGGTGGCTGCCGCACCTCGTCTGACAGCAGCTGCAAGTCCCGGTGAACTGCAAAGCGTCACAGATGAGATCGGCCTTTACCAGGAGGAGCTCCTTCTACACCTGGACGACGTCAGCAAGCTCGTCGGACAGGCTATGTCAGCCACCAAAATCAGGAAAACAGCCGACCAACTGGTTTCGAATCTCGACGCGCTGCAAATGTCTATGGTCAACTTGTTCACGGTGACCGACCTCTCTGAGGAGTTTCATATTAAGCTCAAGGCGTTTGATGAACGACTCCGGTTATCTCTTCTGCCTACAATTGATGACAAGTTTTTCTTTCTTGTAACAGGATATCACGATCTCAAAGAGCCTCCGGTTCCCCCCGACCAGCATTTGACCAGCGGTGAGATCAGCGAATATCGCCATTTGGCCAATTTGGAGCGAAATTCAAAGATCGCAATACAGTTGCTTACAAGCAGCAGGACGCTCGAAGATCCGGCTCGAATCGGAGTGATGCAGGAGCAATTCGAAACTATCGCCGACACGTCCCTGCGCAGCATCGAAGTTCTTGCGGCCGATGACAGGACCAGTGATCTCCAGCCGTTATTCGACATTCTACTCGAAATGGGTCTGAGCGAGACCAGCGGCTTTGAATTGCGGCGACAGGAAATCGAGATATTTGAATCTCAATCCGAGCTGCTTTCCACCAACCGCCAGTTGGCGATTCAGCTGGTGGCCGACGTTGAGGTTCTGGTCAACCACTCCAGACAACAGGCCGATATCGCCGTGCGCGAGTCGGCTGAGGCAGTGCAGGCTTCTCGCCAGATCTTGCTGGTGCTGGGTGTAATCAGCATTGTTGCTTCGTTAGTGGTTTCCTGGCTGCTTGTTGGGCGGGTAATCGTTAGACGGCTGCACGCTCTCTCCACACGCATGCGCGAAATGGCCGGCGGCGATCTCGAAAAGCCGATCACAGTTTCCGGTCGAGACGAGATTGCCGAGATGGCCAAGGCGCTGGAGATTTTTCGGGCTCATGCGCTGGAAGTTCAGAGGCTGAACCTGGTGGAACAGCTTGCGGATGAGATTCAGGAAAAGAACAATGAACTTGAAGAAGTCCTACGCGACCTGAAGACAGCGCAGAACCAGATCGTCATGCGTGAGAAACTGGCGGCACTGGGTGAGCTAACGGCCGGCGTTGCTCATGAGATCAAGAATCCACTCAACTTCGTAAAGAACTTTTCGGAACTGTCACTTGAGCTTCTCGAAGAACTTGATGAAGCGTTGGACATGACTGATGAAACGAGAGACGAACAGCTTGAGGAAGTTCGTGACATCGCTGGCATGCTTACCGAAAACCTGCAGCGAATCAAGAAACACGGCAACAGGGCCGACCGCATAGTACATGACATGTTGAGCCTGGGAAGAGGAGAAGGAAAGACCCAGGAAGTCGATATGAACGTCCTTGTGCAGGAGAATGCCAAGCTGGCGTTTCACGGCATGCGTTCATCTCTCAAGGACTTCCAGCTGCACATGACCTACGAACTTGACCCCGAGATGGGCAAAGCGGTTGTAATACCGCAGGATTTTGGCAGGGTCGTGCTGAATATCGTCAGCAATTCATGCTATGCGACCAACGTCAAGTCCCAAAAGCTCATGGACGATGCCGGGCCGGACGGCAAGAGCGATTACCTGCCAACACTGTCAATCAAGACAAAACGAATCGATTCCAGGATTTCGATCACGATCAGGGATAACGGTTTCGGTATACCCGATAATGTTCGACACAAGATCTTCAATCCCTTCTTCACGACAAAGCCACCGGAACAGGGAACCGGCTTGGGCCTAGCACTTTCCAACGACATCGTAAGGCAGCACGGCGGCACACTGACTGTCAATACAGAGCCAGGCCGGTTTACAGAGATGACAATCGAGTTTCCGGCCGATGCCCGAGCCAGCCTGCAAGCTGCAGGGGGAGAGGAAAGCGATCTGGTCTAGATGATGAATCGCCGATAGGCACCGGCTTGGTTACGCCGCGTCAAGAATCGGATCTGGCGGGCCCAGTCTCTCTTCGAATTAGGCTGCGAGAGAATCCCGGCGGCACCAAGATCCCACCTGTTTGGAATGTGTCAGGGGCAACCTTCATCCAGAAAGGTGGGCATGGGCATCTTGAAGGGAATCATGAATTGGTACAATTCTATCAAATCCGCTGATCTTGAAGACCTCACGAATCCTGGGAGACAATGAGCAAAGGACCAGATTGCTCCTTTGAGTTTTCAAGGTCTTGGCAATCAGGAGGATTGCTCGTAATCCGGCACTACTGACATAATCAAGCTTTCCCATGTCAATGAGAACCTTGTACTGTCCCTCCTGTGAAGCTTGGTCTGCGGTCCGGAGTTGTCGCAAGACCGAGTCTTCGAAATCCCGTGAGTTTGTTCCATCAAGGCGTCCCTCGGGAGTAACTGTCAAGACGTCGCCGTCGATCCGAGCTTGTGAACTCATATATCCACCAATAATTCGTACCTTCCTATTCTATAGTTGTCCCAACAGAATTTTCAAGCAGGGACTACTTCCCAATCCTGAACCTACCTCCTCCGAACTCACCGAAGATGTGCCATTTGCATTAACGCTGCCGGTGTTCACTCGTAGAGTGATGAATCAGCTGCCAGCCACTAGGGGGCAATGGAAGAAATTCCCTGCTCCGGATAGACTTCGATGAGTAGTCCGTGTCGGATAGGGTTTAGAGCCTGTTCCTTAAGCCGGCAGGAGGCGAATGGAGTTCGGTATTGTGCCCTCTTGCGAGGATAATATCCATCCGCCGGTGCGCGGCTCTGACGACCGGCTTGTCAGGCGCGTGCGGCCGATGAACATGCCCTGGAACCCGACCGCACGCGACAGGTATAAGCGCCCCGACAACGTCACGCAATCCGATGTGACCGATCAGGAGTGGGCACTGATCGAGCCCATGCTGCCCCCGCCGCATGCCGTGGGGCGGCCCCGCACCACCTGCATGCGGGGGTCCGAGAGGCTACGATGCGGGCAATAAGATCAAGGGTCGCAAGCGTCACAGCGTTGTCGATGTCGAGGGCAGTCCGCTTATGGTGCCGGCATCCAGGACCGTGACGGCTGTATCCTTCGACGATCTCCATTTGCTCCACCGCGGCCAGTTGCCTGACCGGACATGCATCCCCCATGTTCTCTGTTTCGAATCTTCGGAAATCAATGCAGCGGAAACGATGCTCAATGCCACGATACGGCCCTTTACAATACCCGAGTGCTTGACCGTCACAGTCTACGCAACGCCGATGGCGATCCCCGGCGGCACCATTTCGGGCTCCAGCGCATTTTCCCTGCCGCGTCTCACGGCCTTCAACATTCCCGGATAATCACTTCCGATGGTGATTCCATCGAGCCGTTCCAGAGGCATGGCCGTGGCGACTTCATCCACGAGGAGGATCACTGCCGACTGAATCCGGGCCGTCATGCGCGCGTCCCCGCACCGACCCAGCGAAAGCTCATACCGGCCGCCGGATGTCGGCCTACAGCCGAAGGCGTCGGCATCCGACTCTTCGTTTCCCAATCCCGTCGTTGTCTCTTCCTGAAAAGCGTCGTCAAAGCCGCTCTCCACTGCTTCTTCAAGAGCCGGTCGGAGTTTCTGCCCGATCATCGCATGCAACCTTGCAGTCTCCTCGTCGTTGCGCGGGGCCAAGAAGAAAGTGTGGCTTTAGCTAGCCGCCTCGGGGTTGTAGTCGAAATCGCTTGGCAGCGTGCGTCCTGATTTGCGCCTAACGAGCAGCCTTTTGGGCGAAACTGCGAGAAGCAATACCTGTTCTCTGATCATCTGAAGCCGGTATCAAACCGGCAACAAAGATGGAAAAAATTCATGGAGAAGGGCATTGTACAGACTGATCGCTAACAGGAACTGCTGCTCGGACATTGAATTTCCACAGGCCTCGAATTATCCAAATGCAAAATTCGGTGGCACAGGAATTCCTGGAATTACATTGACTACCCGCATTGGATGCGGGCCCAGAAATCATGCATGAGATTCATGCGTTTAACCAGAATTCTCGGCCATACCAAACACAGCTTTTCATTGTGTAGAGACTTGTGAAGTGCAACATCTGATAGTCGAGAATGATCTTGTATCTGGATTAGCGCTTTGCACACAGTAGGCATTAGGAGCATGTCTTCCTGGACAATTCCAGATGGTCGGCAACTGCCTTGGATAGTTGCGGTTAAGTCCTGCACTGATGTTGAATTTGCTCTCTTGCCAGCAGATGGCAGGTGAACACAGATAATTCAAACAGCGAGCGACGTTGGCATTCAAGAAGATCTGCAGCGTTGCAGAGTTCAGAGTGAGGACAGGCAACTCTGCCGAAATCGGTCGCAATTCAATGTGAGAAGGATAGAACAGCATTGCAGTCAACGTGTGCAAGCCTATATTGCTTTCAACTCGGCCCGAGAAACAACCCAATACGGTTTCAACCGAAACACTTGCATCCCTGTTAAAGAACCGCTTTGCTGCAAGCCAGAACATCCGTTGCCTGGTAGGCCTCGCGCTAGGCACTCTGCCGGAGATTGGACGGTATACGTGAATTTCGATCGTCAATTTAAGGCGCAGCTTGAGAAGTTGAAAGAGGAGGGCAACTACCGCATCTTTGCCGATATCGAACGGAAATGCGGACAGTTTCCCAGGGCCCGCAACTACTTTGATGGCGGCACTCGCGATGTCGATGTCTGGTGCTCAAACGATTACCTGGGAATGGGCCAGCATCCGAAAGTCATTGCAGCGATGACGGACGCGCTCCGCAATAGCGGGGCCGGAGCCGGGGGCACCCGGAATATTTCCGGTACTACTCACTACCACGTTCTCCTGGAACAGGAGCTCGCAGATCTGCATGGGAAGGAAGCGGCCCTGATCTTCACGTCAGGTTACGTCGCCAATTGGTCAACGTTGTCCACCTTGGGCTCTCGTGTTCCGAACTCGGTCATATTGTCTGACGAAAAGAATCATGCATCAATGATCGAGGGAATTCGACACTCACGTGCCGACAAGCGAATCTGGCGCCGGAACAGCCTTCAAGATCTGCAACAAAAACTTCTGACCTGTCCGACCGATGCAATGAAGATTGTGGCTTTCGAATCTATTCACTCCATGGACGGAGACATCGCCCCGGTGGGGCGGATTTGTAAACTTGCCCACCGATATGGAGCCCTGACCTTTCTGGACGAAGTCCACGCGGTCGGGATTTATGGAGAAAGGGGCGGTGGAATTGCTGAGCGCGACGGTGTCATGGATCGTGTGGACATCATTCAGGGAACGCTGGGAAAGGCATTCGGAATCATTGGCGGTTACATTGCAGCATCCCGGCAATGCTGTGATTTCATACGCTCATTCGCCAGTGGCTTCATTTTCACGACAGCACTTCCGCCATCAATTGTTGCCGGCGCGCTTGCATCGGTCAGACATCTCAAGGAAAGCGGTGAGGAGCGGGCGCAACAGCACAGGATGGTCAAGACGCTCAGGACCCGGCTGGACGAATACAGAATTCCTCACATGCCCAATCCCGGTCATATCGTTCCAATCCTGATCATGGACCCTGTCAAATGCAGGATGATTTCGGACTTGCTGCTGGAAAATTACGGGATCTATGTTCAGCCCATAAACTATCCGACGGTTCCCAAGGGAACCGAAAGACTCCGTGTGACGCCGTCTGCATTGCATGATGATGCAGATGTCGACAAATTTGTCGATGCAGTTTCTGAACTCTGGGCACGCTGCGCACTGTCCCGGGTGGCGGCTTGAGGTCGGACAGGTCTCCATGAACATCCAGTTGAAAGTGTGAGGTGTTGTTTCCTGCCGGGCCAGATGGACGCCTTGGCAAGAAGATCGGTCTTGAAAAGAAATTGGGTTCTGTCGTCAATGATTCCAGAGAGCTGAGAGTTCGAGTCTCGGCGCCTGTTGGATCATTGCAATGAGCCTTTCTACTTGCAACGACATTCTGGGTAGAAACCCCTCCAGATCAAACCAGTGACGCGCAAATATCGGCATGGGGACTGACCAAGAATTCTGGCTCCACGGCTGCCGGGATGTTGCCAAAGACAACATGCACTAGTTTTCCGGCCAATCTCGTAAGTCATTTGCAGGGTAATCCGCGCCGGCAGTAATGCCTTGCCACTCTGATTGTCGGCAATGATGGTGGGCTGCAATAGGAACGGCGCAAAAGGTTCATTGGCGCGGAGTGCGAGCAGGGCGTGGACTGCGAACCGCAAGAGGCAGGAATGGAACGGTACAGCGTCAGGATTGTGTATGTCCCGGGACTGTGGTTTTCCCCCTGGCGATTGTAGCCAGACGTGAGATGTCGATGTGGGCTTCGAGGTGGCGAGCCAACGCGTTCAGACTTTGATCAACCGTGCGATCATAGTCCAGAATTGACCTGGCAGCCCCAAACCTGGCCAGAAATGCCCGTCGAAAGTCATTGCTTTTGAATAAACCGTGTAGATATGTGCCAAAAACACGGCCATCCTGTGAAACCGCCCCGTCCGGACGCCAGTTCTTTCCTTTCCTGACCCAGGCAAAGGGCCGTTGGCAATCGACACCATTCGTTTTTCCAATGTGGATCTCATAGGCTTCAATGACCGCTTCAGTCTCGGCGCACTTTGCAACCCGCCGCGAAACGGTCTTTTCGTTTTCCATTTCAGAGGCAACATTCAGCAAACCTAGTCCGCCTACAACGCCGGCCTGCCCCTCGAAGCCCTCAGGGTCGCAAACGCTTGAACCCAGCATCTGGTAACCCCCGCAAATTCCCAGAACGCTGCCCCCTCGCCGAACATGGGAAATCAGATCATGGTCCCAGCCCGTACGACGAAGGTATTCAAGATCCGACATTGTCGACTTGCTACCGGGAAGAATGACAAGATCAATGCCGGCTGGAATGGCTTGATCCGGCGAAATCATCTGAAGTGTGCAGTCCTCTTCGAGGGCCAGCGGATCCAGATCGTCGAAGTTCGAGATTCGTGGAAGCATCAGACAGGCAATTTTCAGCTTCCCTCCCGGAGAGGTCGAGGCATTCTGCAGGTCAACAGAATCTTCCGACGGCAAGCTGGATGCACCCGAAAACCAGGGGACCAGGCCTAGACCGGACCAGCCTGTATCGGCGGCAATGCGACGATATCCGGCAGCGAAAAGTGAAGCATCTCCACGAAACTTGTTGACAACGAAGCCCTTGACCAGTTGTCGGTCACGGGGGTCCAGCACCGACCAGGTGCCAACGAGCTGGGCGATGACGCCTCCGCGGTCAATGTCGCCAATCAAAACGACCGGTACATTGGCAGCTTGGGCAAAACCCATGTTAGCAATGTCGCCGGTGCGCAAATTTGTCTCGGCGGGACTGCCAGCCCCCTCGACAATTACAATGTCAGAACGGTCGCGCAAGCGCTGGAAGCTGTCCAGAACAAGTGGCAGGAGCGCAGGCTTGATCCGCGTATATCCCGCCGCTGACTCATTTGACCAAACACCGCCCTGAACAATGACCTGGGCTCCGGCCTCGGATTGCGGTTTCAGTAAGACTGGATTCATATGCACGCTCGGCTCGACGCCACATGCCAGGGCTTGCAGTGCTTGTGCTCTTCCGATTTCACCGTTCTCTATGGTCACCGACGAATTGTTTGACATGTTTTGTGGCTTGAATGGTGCCACTCGGTATCCACGGTTACGGAAGAGTCGGCATAGCCCGGCAACAAGCAGTGACTTGCCCACATTGGAGCCGGTACCCTGGAGCATGATGCAGTGCATGATGTACGAGCGCTCCCGGCGTTGAACGTCTCGGCAGTCTAGAACTCGATGCCGGGCTGGGCCTTGACCCCGGAACGGAAGGGATGCTTGACAAGCGCCATCTCGGTTACAAGATCGGCCATTTCAATGATGCGGTCATGCGCATTGCGTCCGGTCAGAATGACGTGCGTGTTTTCCGGGCGGGAAGAGGCCAGAAAGTCGCAGACCTCTTCGATATCGAGATATCCATAGCGGATGGCGATGTTGATTTCGTCCAGTAGGACAAGTTTGAGATGATCATCGACAATAAGTGATCGTGCTTTTTCCCACGCTTCCTGCGTCAACTGGATGTCGCGAATGCGGTCCTGTGTTTCCCAGGTGAATCCTTCACCCATTGTGTAAAATTGGCAAGTGTCGCTAAATTCGGACGTAATCAGGTCACGCTCTCCGGTCTTCATGCCTCCCTTGATGAACTGGACAACGGCGCAGGGAATCCGATGTGCGATGCATCGAAATACCATGCCGAATGCCGCAGAGGACTTTCCTTTTCCCTTTCCGGTATGAACGATGATCAGACCTCGCTCGGTGGTCTTGGTGGCCATGATCTTGTCGCGGGCGGCCTTCTTCTTGGCCATCTTGATCTTGTGTCTTGCCGGGTCCTTAATCATTGAATTCTCCCTCCGGTGGCAGTGCGGTCGGTTGTTCCGATCAGTTCAGTTAGCAGGCCTCGGCACGAATTGGATCTTGGATGCCATAAACCGCGTTCAATGCTCTCCATGAAACGGGATGCAATCTCCCGCAACGCGGCTGGGTTGGCTTCGCCAATGAACTGGCGCGTATCTATGTCCTCGATATAGGCCAGGTAAAGGAGATCGAAGTGGTGCGATTTTGCCGCGCCTGTTGTTGCCGCAAATGCAAACAGATAGTCGACAGTAGCGGCGATTTCGAAAGCTCCCTTGTAGCCGTGGCGCTTGATCCCGTCGATCCACTTCGGATTGGCAGCCCGAGAACGAACAACCCTGCCGATTTCCTGTTCCAGTGTGCGAATAACCGGGCGTTCGGGACGGGAGTGATCGTTATGGTACAGCACCGGTCGGCGGCCGGCGAGGAATTCCACAGCCGCCGACATTCCTCCCTCGAACTGATAATAGTCATCGCTGTCCAGAACATCATGCTCGCGATTGTCCTGATTTTGAACCACAGCCTCGATGTTCTCCAGGCGAGAGGTAAAGGCCAGTCGGTCGCGCTTGCCTGCGGCCGCTCCACCATATGCATATGCGCCCCATTCAATATATGCTTCTCCGAGGTCTTGGCGGGTGGTCCAATTGCGCTCGTCGACCAGCGCTTGCAGTCCAGCACCATATGCGCCTGGCATCGAACCGAAGACTCGGAAGGCCGCCCTGTCTTCGCCCAATTCCGGAAGGTCACGGTTGAAAGCCGCCGCCGCCGGATTGTCGCTTTCCGGCTCGTCAAGATTCATCACCAGCCGTGCGGCCTTGTCCACGAGATCCATTTGCATCGGAAAGGCATCACGAAAGAATCCGGATACACGAAGTGTGACATCGACGCGTGGTCTTCCCAATACGTTCAGTGGCATAATCTCGGTGCCGGTAACCCGGCCGCTGTTCGCATCCCAGGTCGGTCTTGCACCCATAAGGGCAAGCACCTGTGCGATGTCATCGCCTCCCGTGCGCATGTTGGAAGTGCCCCATGCGGTCACCGCCATGGTTTTCGGCCAGTACCCCCGGGATTGAGCAAAACTGTCGACCAGACGCGTAGCTGACCTCCAACCTAGTTCCCAGGCCGTTTGTGTCGGCATGGAGCGACTGTCAATCGAGTAAAAATTGCGTCCTGTCGGCAGGACGTCTAGACGGCCTCTCGACGGTGCTCCGGAGGGTCCGGGAGAAGTGAATGTGCCGTCCAGCGCTGCCAGCAGTCCGCCCATCTCGGCAGAACCACAACTTGCAATTCGGGGTCTCAATACCGACTCGGCAAAGTTCATCACGGAAAGTGTGGATTGGCCTGGCGGCGCAATCTCTCCGTCAAGTAGCCTGGCAGCAAGCAGTTCCAACCTTTCCACGGTATCACCGTTACTGCGCCATTTATCCTCGCATGTTGCGAGCAGAATTGCTGGTTGCGTTGCGGTCCAGGTGGCGGACATATCGCAGTCGAGAGGGTCGAAATCCTTGGGCAATTCCAGGTCAGTGGCTAAGGCCCTCAGAAGGGAAGCGTCTTGCTTGAGGCCATTGTGTCGAGGGGCCCGCAGCAGAGATACTGTCAAATCGCGTTCGAGGCGACCATCCGGTTCTTTGCCAAATACATGCAAACCATCCCTGATCTGACTCTCCTTGAGTTCGCACAGATAGGCATCGAGTTTTTGCATTCGACCGGAAACATCCTCGCTTTCGGACACCCCAACGTCCCGGTTCAACCGCGATCTTGACATAGCATCGACTATTTTCGAGCAAAGAAGTTCGGCCCTTCGCCGGTCGACGGACACGGCTTCGTAGTATTCGTCAAGCAGCACTTCGAGTTCGCGGTATTCACCATAGGACTCGGCGCGGGATAGTGGCGGTGTCAAGTGATCGATTATGACCGCATGAGATCTCCGCTTGGCCTGTGTACCTTCGCCGGGATCGTTGACGATGAATGGGTAGACGTTCGGAATGTCGCCAAGCGAAATTTCGGGAAAGCAATTCTCGGAGAGCGCCAGAGCTTTGCCGGGAAGCCATTCCAGGTTGCCGTGCTTTCCAAAGTGTACAATTGCATGGACGGCAAAGTGACGTCGCAGCCAAAAATAGAAGGCAAGATAGTTGTGAGGCGGTGGCAGATCGGGACAGTGGTAGGTTTGAACAGGATCGATATTGAACCCCCGGGCGGGCTGGATTCCAACGACAACATTTCCGTACCGAATCACCGGCAGGCAAAAGGCATCATCTAACACAAATGGATCACTCTCGGCGCGGCCCCAGCGCCGCACAACCTGTACCCGGGCAGCTTCCGGCAATTCGGCAAACATCACGGCATAGTGCTTCATTGGAAGCACTTCGCGAACCGTACGAGATGTCAACTGCGACACGTCATTGGAAGGAATGTTCTGTAGTTCCGACATAAGCTCGCTACTATTGCCGGGCGTGTCACTTAGAGCGTAGCCAGCATTCGACAGCACCTCAAGCGTTGCAAAAACCGATTCTGGTGTATCAAGGCCAACGCCGTTGGCCAGTCGACCGTCCCGATTGGGATAGTTGGCAAGAATCAGTGCAACCTTACGGTCGCGGGCCGGGGTTCGGGAAAGTCTGGTGAGATTGCGCGCCAGGCTGACAACCCTGGCAATCTTGCCAGCTTCAGGCAGGTGCAACGAGACCGGACACTGGGTTCGTGAGTCTACGCGTGTCTGGATCTTGAAGGCAACGGCATTTGTGAGAATTCTGCCATCGACTTCTGGAAGTGAAACATTCATTGCAATGTCACGCCCGGTCAATCCGAAACTTCCCTCGCGCCAGGTTGCTTTATCTGACGACGCCAGTACCAGCTGCAGCACCGGCCGGCCGGGAGCATCAAGAACGGTCGGTGTCCGCGCGCCGTCGGGTGTTGGAGCACCCAGCGCAAAACCTGTGCAGTTGAGAATAATATCCGGCCTGACCGCATCCAGGCAGTTCTCGAGGAGACTTGCTGTCTTCTGGTCTTTCAAGGAATTTACGTAGAACGGCAGGACATTCATCCCTTGTCGGCGCGTTTCCTCAATCAAGCAATCCACAGTCTCCAGGTTGCCGCCCTGTACCAGCGCACGGTAGAAGACCAGCACAGCGACCGGCGCACCTGCAGTCCAGGCTTTCCTGACCAGCGCCAATGTCGGGTTGTGCTGACCAGGCCAGTAAACGCCACATCTGCTGAACGGTGTAACGCCAGGAGGCACTGGTTCATCGAAGACAAGGTGCCTGCATAGCTGGAGCAGGAAGGTCGCGTTCGCCGGACCGCCTTCACGGCAAAGACTGTAGATTTTTTCCCAATTCTGATTCGAAACCGAGGAAATCTCTCTCAACTCGGCATCGTCGTGGTCCTCCCCCGGGATGGCCGCGAATGGGATGCCTGCCTGGTCGAGGTGCAGGGCGAACTGTTCTAGGCAATAACGCCAGTAGCTGAAGCCGCCCAAAGCCCGAACGATGACAAGGCGTGAACGGCAGGCGGTGCGTTCAATGTAGAGGTCGACAGAAAAGGGATGGGTAAACCATGAGAGCCGCGCCAGCCGCAGGAAGCGGTCGCTCGAATCCAGCCTTCGGTTGGCTTCAGCCAGTGATGCCAGCTCGGTGTCCGCAGCTGAGATGAAAACAACATCTCCCGGCGTCTGGCCGGCGTCTACCGGCTCGGAACCATCTGACGGCGCTGCAGACTGGACACTAAGCAGATGCATGGTGTCAGGCGCAAAGCTCTTCAAAGGCGGCGCAGACCGAATGGCGGTCGATTTCCGCCTGAGCGATCACTATCAACTGGGTGCGGCGAGATTCTCCAGATTGAAAAGGGCGATCGTAAAATGATTCGACTCTGGGTCCCACAGCCTGCACGACCAGCCTGAATGGTTTGTTCTGGACCGCTGCAAATCCTTTGAGCCGGAGAATTCCGTTCGACTTTGATACAAGCCTGATACACTCCGTTAGCTGGCGCGAACCAACAACCTCGGGCAGGTTCAGAACAAAGGTCTCAAACTCTTCGTGACCGTGAGCCACCTTGTCATCTTCATCTTCGTGAAAGTGATGGATTTCGCGGCGGCTTTCCAAGTCAGTCTCGGCAGCAGCATCAATGCCCAGAACGACCGCAGGGTCTACCATTCCCTGGGAAGTCGCTACAATTGAAACGCCACTGCGTGAGGAGACTCTGAGCTGTTTGTGCAACTCCGGAAGTGAAGTCTCCGATAACGCATCACACTTGTTCAGAATGATCATGTCAGCACAGGCCAGCTGATCTTCAAACAGTTCGGACAGCGGCGATTCGTGGTCCAAATTCTCGTCGGCAACACGCTGTCGCTGAATTGCATCAAGGTCGTGCGCAAACAGTCCATCACTAACAGCTGGGCCATCGACAACGGCCACGACACCATCAACAGATACCCGGGTTCTGATCGAAGGCCAATTGAACGCTCGCACAAGCGGTTGAGGCAACGCAAGCCCCGATGTCTCAATTACAATGTGATCAGGAAGCGGATTGCGATTCAGAATCGCCTCCATGGCAGGTGTGAATTCCTCGGCAACGGTACAGCATATACAGCCATTAGCCAGTTCGATAATCCCCTCCTCATCACATCCTTCAATTCCACAGCTGGCCAGAAGCTCTCCGTCAAATCCCAATTCTCCGAACTCGTTGACGATCAGGGCAATCTTCCTTTGGCCATCAGTTTCCAATACGTGGCGAATCAAGGTGGTTTTTCCAGCGCCAAGAAAGCCTGTAACAACGGTTGCCGGAATTTTTTTCATAGTTAATTCTCACTTTTCGACGTCAAAGATCTTACCCGCTGACCTATCGGTTTGGAGCAGGTGATCCAAACAATGAAGACAGCAGGCATCATGCTCCTAAACACGGTAAGGTTGCACGCGACCTCTGGTGCCTTGCAAGTCTCTACAATCGCAGGCGTTCCGCAACGCAATTCTCGGGCACCCGTGCCTGAATTCAGCAAGGCCCTTGTTCAAGTTCTGGACGAGGTGTCCTTCTGGACAGGATTGGTGACCCCTGCATTGGCGCCCACACAAGGCAAAGACCGTCTTGAATCTGTGCATTTTGTTGCTGTTTCGTCATCAACCGGCTCGTGATTGCAGTCCAGTCTCCTCTCAGCTCCCATGATGAATTCATACAGCTTCCTGGAGTCGTCAAACACCAAAGCTCCGCCAGGGTCAAGATTGTCAAGGGGTCTGCGAATCATCAGGACAGGCACACCGAGTGCAGCCGCCGCATCAAGCTTGACCTGTCCGAAGCGACCTCCAGAATTGCGACAAACCAGGTGGGTAATCCGCCTGTCGCGCAAGAACTTCATCTCGGTTGCAAGATCAGCAAGACGTGTCGCCACAACAACCGTGCAGTTGTCGGATAATTTGCCAAGATTCGAGGAATCGAAGACACGCACAATGACCCGAATGTCCGCACGCCACCTTAATCGATGCCGACTGGACTGGCGAAGGAGACCGCTGCCGAGTGCAGCCAGCACTCTTGCCCGGGCAGGCAGCAAGTCGAATGCCTCCTGTACGTCAAGACAGTCAGTCCAGTGGTCGGAAGCTCGCTTTCGCCACTCTGGTCGAACCAGCCGCAACAGCGTTGTATCTGTTTGGCTGGCAGCATGTGCGGCATTGAGGCTGATACGGCTGGCGAACGGGTGGGTTGCATCAACCAGGATATCCACCTTGCTGCTGCGCAGAAATGTCGCAAGACCTGCCGCCCCACCAAAGCCACCGGTTCGGACGGTTACCGGATACGATGTATTGGTCGCCAGTAACCCGGCAAGCGAGGCCGTGACGTCAATGGCTGGCTCCGCTACCAACAGGTGGCAAAGCTCTCTGGCCTCAGCGGTACCTGCCAGCACTAGCAAGCGAACTGCCACTATTACTTCGGCCCATCGATGGGCGGATGGACCCGATCGATTTCTCCCAGAGGAATGCCGAAACTGGGGGATCTGTCGTGGGCCACAAGATTCCCCTGCCGGTCAATGATCATCACTTCTGCTACCACTGGAGCATTTCGGAGCTGCAGCTCGACGACGCGCCTCGCCTTCCTTGCTACAGCGGCCGCCAGAGAGGCGCCACAAAGAGCCAGCACGTAGGAGGCTGTGTTGGCATTTCGAACAGCCTCCAACTGAGCCTCCCTAAGTTCCGGCACTGATTGGGCGGCAAGTCGCCCAAGGAACTCGAAGTCCACCTGCGAGCGCCTTGAATGCAGGTCCAGGGCACCATTGGCGAGTTTTGAAAGCTTGCCGATCCCTCCCGCAACAGTAACAAACGAAACCGGGTGCCGACGCAGGTATTTGAGCATGCCTCCGACAAAATCACCCATGTCCAGCAGGGCCCATTCGGGTAGACCGTATATGGCAGCAGCAGCCGTCTCCGAAACGGAACCGGTCGAGCCCACGACATGAACGGCGCCGCTCGCTCTTGCGACATCTATGCCTCGGTGAATGGACGCAATCCATGCCGAGCAGGAGAAGGGGCGCACAATTCCGGTAGTTCCCAGTATGGAAATTCCACCGACGATTCCGAGTCGGGGATTCCAGGTTTCCTTTGCAAGTTTCTCGCCACCCGGTACGGAAACCTCGACAACTACATCGGTAGTCGTGTCCAGCAATCTGGCCGCCTGTTGAATATGACTGGTGATCATTTGCCTGGGAACCGGATTGATTGCCGGCTCTCCAACGGCGACGGGCAAACCCGGCATGGTTACTGTACCAACTCCTTCCCCTGCCTTCAGCTTGACAAATGATCCACCCGCTCCTTTCGCCACGCGGGCTACTATAAGCGCATCATGGGTGACATCAGGATCGTCACCGGCATCCTTTCTGACTCCAGCTCTTGCAAAGTCGGCCCCAAGTTCTGTGACCTCCAGATCAAATGAAACCGAGGCTTGCCTGGGAAGGTCAATGACAACAGGGTTCAGCCAATGTCCGGAAACCAATGCCCGGTAGGCAGCGAGACTGGCGGCGGTCGCACAGGCGCCAGTCGTAAAACCCGTTCTAAGCCTGGTGTGATCAGATGTGGATTGGTCCACAATGAAGCGTTTCCTGTCGTGTCTAGGGCGATATCGAGATGTCCGCCGCTCAAGCTGACATTGTGCAATCTCTAGCCCGGCTGTCAATGCAACGGAATCATTCGGCGCCGACTTTTCCTGACCAGGAGCGACCAGAAACCTGTGGGGACCGTTCGGGCATCAGCACGGCATGCAGTTGATGACGTTCGAAACCCGGCAAGTGCGGCTGTCTTGCCGAATGATGCTCTTGTCTGTCCTCGGTTGAAGTCGAGCTCAATGTTGCAGGGTGGTTTTTCGTCGGCGCTGAACGCTCCAATTGAATTCGAGATCCAACATACTGGTCTTTCTAACTTTTGGTGATGCCCTCCCGCCAACCATGCGCCGGGGATATCGTCGGTTTCTCTGGACCGCACATGGTACCGTTCTGGTGGCACGTTTCTCCATTGGTCATGACAGTTTTCCAGCCTGTACTCACGTCGTGCCATCCGGACCGGTTGCGTTGGGTGTTCAGCCTGCGGTCAATAGCCGGGAGTCGTCATGGTCCCGTCCGGACGGTTACAAAGCGAAATGCTCGCGGCTGATGTTGCAGCCGTGATAAGGGTTGTGCTTGAAAGCTATTGCCAACAAAAGCAGATTGTACAGTTCGAGGATGCCAAATGTCACATGATCACAGTCGGTTCGACTCGGAGACGTGGACAGTTCCGGGTCCGGACCACGAGTTTCAGTTTCCTGAATTCATGCCTGGTCTTGTATGGCTGGTTGGTGCCGGGCCAGGTGACCCGGGACTGGTTACAGTCCACGCGCTCAACGCCCTTCGGCAAGCGGACATTGTTGTCCACGATGCACTCGTCAATTCGCAGATTCTCGGTTGGTGCAAGCCCGGCGCCCGTATAGTCTATTCAGGCAAACGCGGAGGAAAACCGTCCCCGCAACAAACAGATATCTCGCAGCAACTGATTGCATTTTCGAGACAGGAAAGGCGGGTGGTCCGGCTGAAGGGGGGCGATCCCTTTGTATTTGGCCGCGGCGCAGAGGAAGTCCTTGCACTTCTCGAAGCCGGTGTACCTGTGCGGGCAACAGCCGGCGTGACAGCCGGCATTGCCGGCCTGGCCAGTGTCGGCATTCCGGTGACCTGGCGTGAAACCAACCAGACAGTTACATTCTTGACTGGGCACGATCAGTCAGGGTCGGAGCCGCAATCCATCAACTGGAAGGGAATTGCAGCCGGGTCGCAGGTCATCGTGCTGTACATGGCCATGAAGAATCTCGACACAATCTGCCAGAGACTTGTTGCGGCTGGACGATCTCCTGACGAAGCCGTGGCCATTGTGACAAACGCTACATTGCCCCAGGAGACAGCATTGGAGACCACGTTGCAAAACGCCGCTGCCGACGCAGCGCGTTACAGGCTTGTTGCTCCGGCAATTATCTGCGTTGGCCCCAACGTATCTCTACATCGGCGTATTGGCATGTTGACACATTCTTCTGCTTCACGACACGGCGGTCCGGCGCCATCGCTAACCACCAGCATCTGGTTGGGGGGCTGACACCAGAATGAAGATTCCTCCAGGGATTGTGGTTTCGGCGCCGGCATCGAATTCGGGCAAGACGACAGTAACAATTGGACTGATTGGCGCCCTGCGCCAGCAAGGATTGGCGGTGGCCGCAGCCAAGTGTGGCCCGGATTACATCGACACCCAGTATCTCGGAACTGCATGTGGCCGTGCAGCAAGCAATCTTGATGCCTGGGCCATGCCCCGGGATGTGCTGAGATGGGTAGCAGCGGCTTCAACCGACAGCGGGTGTGATGCAATCATCATTGAAGGAGCGATGGGTGTTCTGGATGGTGCAGGCAAGCAGGGAAAGGGTTGTACAGCCGATGTTGCGCTTGCGTTGAACATGCCACTGGTCCTGGTGGTTGATGTGCGAGGCCTGGCACGATCGGCACAATTGGCCCCTGCCGGATTGAAGTCAGTCATGCCTGAGGTCAAGCTGGCAGGTGTAATCCTCAATAATGTCAGGTCGAAACGCCATCTTGAACTGGCACGAAGTGGACTCGATGCCGCCGGAATTCCCCTGCTTGGATGGATGCCAAGTGATCCCCGGTTGACGGTGCCCGGTCGTCACCTGGGTCTGGTGACGGTCGCAGACAATTCGACCGCCGGGGACAGTGTGGAACAGATTTTCAGCCAGGCGGAACAAACAATTGATATCAAGGCTGTATTGCAAGCAATGGGAGCATCTCAAACGGTAGCAGCTGGCCATCGGGAGGTATTGCAACCACCTGGTCAGTCAATTGCCATCGCACGCGACAGGGCATTTTCGTTCATCTACCAACACCTTGTCGATGGATGGCGACGTGCAGGTGTATCGCTCTCATTCTTTTCGCCGCTCGCAGACGAGGCGCCGTGCGGCCACGCCGATACGGTGTACCTGCCCGGGGGATATCCCGAACTCCATGCTGACCGAATTGCTTCTGCAGGGTGTTTTCGCCGCGGAATGAACCGGGCACGGTCTCGAAATGCAATTATCTATGGCGAGTGTGGCGGATACATGGTGCTGGGTCAGGTGTTGCAGGACAAGAACGGTGTGTCTCATGAAATGTTGGGATTCTTACCGCATTCAACCACTTTCCAGAGGCGAAAGCCGTGCATTGGATACCGCCTCCTTGCAGGACTGCCAGGATCACCTTTTGTGGGTGCGTATATTGGCCACGAGCATCACTATGCGGGCATACTGGACGGTCAGTCCGGCGCAAGCCTGTTCAAGGCACATGATGCAGACCGAAACCAGCTAGGCTGTATCGGCCATGTGCAAGGTTCAGTCAGCGGCTCATTTGCACATTTGATTTGCCGTCAGCAGGTTGGGCATAGTTATTGACGGCGTTTGGCATGCCTGAGAATGTGGACATGGTCCTTGGCATAAAGCGCACTGTCGGCGAAATCGTGCGACCCGAGAACAGGTCCGATCAATAGCAATGCTGTACGGGTCAGCTTGGCCTTGCGGATTTCCTGGTGAAGGCTTGCCAGCGTCGTGCGAATCAGCATCTGATCTGGCCAACCGACACGGTAGGCGATGACCGACGGGCAACTTCCGCTGTATCTCGGGATCAATTGCCGCTGGATTTCTCGAGAATTTCGCACCGAAAGATGAATGGCAAGGGTCGCACCGGCCGAGGCCAGAGTCGACAGTTCTTCTCCTGCAGGCATACCGGACGACTTCATGCTTGTACGGGTGATGATGAGTGTTTGCCCAACTTCCGGAATGGTGAGTTCTTGCCCCAGGGCAGCCGCGGCGGCTGCAAATGCCGGAACACCCGGTATGATTTCGTACGGAATATTGTGTGCTCTCAAATGCCTGATCTGCTCGGCAATGGCCCCATAGATGGATGGGTCTCCGGAGTGTACTCTGGCCACATCCTTTCCGGCATCAGCAGCGGCATAAATCAGTTCCATGATCTGTGCGAGGTGAAGCGACGCCGTATCGACTATCTGGGCACAATCAGGTGCGCAGTCGATGACAGCTGCTGGAACCAGAGATCCGGCATACAGGCAAACCGGGCATGTCCTGATTAACCGCTGACCCTTTACCGTAACCAGTTCAGGGTCGCCGGGACCCGCACCGATGAAATATACTGTCACGTGCCTCTCGATCAATTGCCGGGAATATAGCCGCGGGGCGTAAATGCTTTCAGGAAGCCGGGCTCCGGAATGCCAGGATGCTTGTCAAGAAACCGCGAGCTTGAGTTCCCAACAATGACCACTGTTGACATATCGACCGTTTTCGGGTCGAAGGCATCCAACCTGTTAACCAGCACGTGTTCGCCTCGGCGTCCAACATTGCGCGCGAGCACAACCGGAGTCGACGCCGGTCGGTGATCACGAAGGACTTTCATAGCCTGCACAATAAGCTCTTGTCGCCGTCTGGATGCCGGATTGTAGAAAGCAATCACGAAGTCACTTTCCGCTGCCGCCTTGATCCTCTTGTGGATGTGTTCACGGGGTGTCAGCAAATCCGAGAGGGATATGGCGCAGAAGTCGTGGCCAAGAATGGCGCCGGTTTTCGCCGAAGCTGCCTGCATGGCCGAGACACCCGGGACTGACACAATTCTTACCCTGCGTGCTGCCGGTGAAACACCTCCATGTTTCGCGCCAAGCGAAAGCAACTCCAGAACCAGCGGCGCCATGGCATAGATGCCACTGTCACCGGAACACACAAGTGCCACGTTCCGTCCCAAGGCGGCTTGCTCTAGTGCGTGCCTGCAGCGGTCGATCTCCTGCCCCAGCGGAAACGACGCAATTTCGGAACTTGCTCCAATCAAGGCGGTAACGAGTTCAAGATACCTGGAATAACCGACAACCAGGTCGGCTGCAGCAAGTGCACGGGTGGCCTGAGGCGTTCGCCACTCAGAGAATCCCGGACCAATGCCAACGATGTTGAGTTGCCCTCTTGGCATGCCGGGCTTGCCGCGGACGGAGCCAATCCGGGCTATGGCACACGTAGCAGTTGCTGACTTGACCTTTGGAACGACCAGTTCGCCGGAAGGGCCTGCGGCGGCAAGGCTGGCAGCCTCACATACACCGTGACAACCAACCTCAAGAAACACACGTTCCGATGGCTGGGTCAATCTGCTGAATTCCTGCTCAAGCGTCGGTGCGTCGAAGAAGCGTACAGGCGAATTCAGTTCAGATGCCAGGCTGTGGATAGCGGGCTCGTCGGCTTTCAGGTCAATCGAATACATGCCGGCAATGCTGGCCGGCCGAATGCCGGCGTTATCAAGTGTTTTCAAGACAAGGCTGCGCAATTCATTGACACTACAGCCCCGAACGCATCCAACGCCGATCACATATCGATGTCTTCGATAGACCAGCGGCACGCAGCCAGTCGCTGCAATCCTGATTGATTCTGAATCTCCACAATCTCTTCGGAAGGTGATGTTCGAGTGACCTGTCAAAGGCTCAGTCCAGCAGGCACTCCCGGTTATTGTGACAATAGATCCATTGAGAATGGCCAATACCATGTCCTTGACGTCGCCGGGGTTCTCAAGTGTCCAGTGGGGCGGTGGACAGTCGAGAGGTACACCAAGGCGGAGGTCACTGGCCGTTGAAATGGCGGCATGCGAATCCAGCACCTGGGCCAGCTGGTTAGCCATGGGGTTAGCCCCGTGGTGACCACCCAGGAGCGGGATTACGGAATTCGCATCCTCCGGAATGCACAGAACCGGAGCGTCGTGTCGCTTTCCTGAAAGAAACGGAGCGAGTATCCGGATAATGATAGCTGCGGCACACACGCCGATTACCGGTCGACCGCCTATAAAGGCATCCCGCATTTCGGTCGATAGGTCCGAATACGTCCTGCATTGAAACTGGCCGCTTGCAGCGGGGCTGATCCGAAGCTCTCCGTCAACGGTCAGCGCGGCCTGCCGCGCAACCTCGTAGCCGCTTGCGGTCAGGCAAAACACAAGTGGTTTAACCGCCACGAATTACGTTCCCGCCAGGCACCAGGATTGTCGAGAAGTATGGGGCATCGACAGGAGCATCTGCGAGCGGCAACACGCGTTGATGGGGCAGCGAAGCATGCGAAACATAAACTGCCGTGTCCGCCATGCCAACGCGTTGCAATACTCTTCGCAGTCTGGACAGATGGACACCTACCTTGACAATTACGAAGGCACCGCCTTGTGACAGCCGCGGTTCGAGCAAGCTATCTTCCGAGGTGCCGGTCAGGACAGTCAGACTCTCGGTTCGCCCGCAAAGCGGGAGTGTCGCTGCCGCCGCACAGGCAGTCAGCGAGGTCACTCCGGGAATGACCTTGACCGGATAGGCCTTCGAGACCCGGATCAACAGGTACATGAATGAACCATAAAAGAGGGGGTCGCCCTGACACAGGACAATCACATCTGTACCCTGGTCCAGGTGTTTCTCGATCTTGCGCTGTGCCTGATCATAGACTTCGTTTGCAGGGAAGTGCTGCGCCAGCATCGGAATGATGATTGGCAACTCCACGGCATCTTCAGGAATGAACTGCGATGCAATCGAGCGCGCAAAGCTGTCTCCGACATCAGGCGCCGGATAGGCAATGACCCGCGCGCAGCGAATGGCCTTTGCTGCTTTCAGCGTCAGAAGTTCTGGATCGCCAGGACCCAGACCAACCCCTACAAGGGAGCCGATTACCTGGTCAGACGCCATTGAACGACCGGCTTTTGTGGTGCCCAACTATGCTGGGGGCCCAACGGTTCACAACGGGCAATGGAAATGTTCACAAGTTCACCGCCATGCAACGCGTACAGTTCACTCACCAAGTGCTGATTTTCAAGTGTGACGGCATTCACTACCAGGCGGCCATGCCGACCGAGCCTGGAAATACAGGCATTCACCAGTTCACGGCTCAACCCGCCCCCGATAAACACGCTGTCGGGATTCGGCAGCGACTTGATAACATCAATTGTGACTGCACAGCGCACTTCAAACCGCGGCGCACCAAGCCCAATGGCATTTTTTGCTGCCAGGGAAGCACGTTTCGCGTTTTTCTCCACTCCGATGGCTTTGGCATCGCGGGCCACGCGCATCCATTCAATTGCAACTGTACCATGTCCGCATCCTAGGTCCCAGAGCATCTTTCCGCGCCCGGGATGAAGTGCGCAGACAGTGATTGCACGTACCTCGCTCTTCGTGAAGTTGCCGTCGGTCTCGAAGATGTTGTCTGGCAGTCCAGGACCGCGCGGAAGCAGCACTTTGTCATGATCCGGAACACACTCAATGCACAGTGTATGAAATTCCGGAATCTGAACCGTAGTCTTGAGTTTATGCCAGTCGCATGCCACTCCTGAGTGTTTCGACTCATGCTTGCCACCAAGTGCACCAAGCACAGTCATAACGCTGCACGAATAACCATTGTTAACCAGAAGCCTGGCGATTTTCTCCGGAGAAGCGGCATCGGCTGTCAGCACTATCAGCCGAATGCCCGGAGACAACCACGGAACAATCTGCTCTGTCGGCCGACCGTGCACGGTCAGGGTTTCGACATCTGCCAAACTCCACTTCATGCGGCAGCTGGCCAATTGAAAGGCAGACAATTGGGGATGGAAGCGGAGTATTTCCGGTGGCCAGTTGCGGGCGATCAACGCTCCTGCGGAGTACCAGAGCGGGTCACCGGTCACCAGTATGGCGACCCGCTTGCCAGCAAAGTTGCCAATCTCACCGACCATGGCCGAAAACGGACTTGGCCACCTGAACCTCTTTGCCTTGAGGTTTCCTGCCAGGTTGTGGTGCCGCCTGCCTCCAATTACGACTTCAGCCGTAGACAACGCTTCGAGAGCTGCTGTCGACAGCCCATCTCGACCATCTTCACCAACCCCGATAACGTCGATGGAATGAGGCGGTAAGTCAGACTCCACCATAACTACCTCGGATAGCCTCATCAGACTGCGAACACATGATGGTCAATGCATTGACTGTAGCCGCTGCCATGCCTGAACCACCGCGTCTGCCGCGCAGCGTAATGTACTCGGCGCCACGGGAGTTGTTTTCAAGTTCGGCCTTGCTTTCCGCGGCACCGACAAATCCGACCGGAAAGCCGACAATGAGCGCCGGCAAAGAGCCTGTCGTGTCCATTATTTCCAGGAGTCGAAACAGCGCTGTCGGCGCGTTGCCGATGACGACAATCGATCCCGAAAGCATGTCTGCGGATAGCTCAACGCCTGCTGCGGCGCGCGTAATACCTGTCTTGGCGGCTGCCGGTCCGACCCGGCAGTCGTCAATCATGGTTATGACAACCGATGAGGCCGGCAGAAATCTCTCCATAATTCCACACGCGGTCATCCTGGTGTCGCACAGGATTGGGGCGCCTCCTTTCAGGGCAGCGAGACCGCACGGTACAAAGTCTCTGGAAAAGACAAGATCATCAACCACATCCGGCATGCCCCCAGCGTGAATGATGCGGGCCACTACCGGAGCCACATCCTGTGGCAGGCCATCAAGGTTGCTCTCCCGCGCAACTGCCTTGAAGCTCAGCTCATAAATTCGGCTGGGCCGGCGTTCGTACTTCAACGGGAGTCCTGAAGGAGCTTGCGCACGCTATGGGGACCAAGCGGATGGGTCGCGTGCGGGTAAGGTGGATGGTGATGATGCACATGACTTTGGTCATGGTCATGATGGTGTTCGCAGGATGCGTCCAACCGACAGGCCCCGGTACAAAAAGTGTCGCAGAGCAGGCAGGCCTCTACATTTGATCCAGGTGCAGACGCTCCCTGACCTTCAACATGGTGGTGGTGGCTGACCTGCGGTGAGCCGACTTCTGACTCGAACCCCAACACCTTGCTTCGGTACTTGCACATCGAGCAGTTCATTGCGGTGTGACCCGAAAGTATTTCACGAGCCCGCTCGGCAAATACTTGCGCAACATTGGGATGATCACCCAGGTAGCCAGCCTTCACAAACTCAACCTCCGGATGGGCAGCCGCCACAAGGTCGGTAAAGCCGTATATGCGGTCGATTAGGATGCCGCTGAACAGGAAATACGGAAATACCACGATTCGCCGGTAGCCCAGCTTTAACGCATGTTCCAGACACGGTTTCACAAGCGGAAAGGTTACACCGGAATAGCCAACCTCGCACCAGCCAAAGCCAGTGCCTTCCCAGAGAAGCCGGGCCAACTTGGTTACGTTGGAATTTGCATCCGGATCAGAGCATCCCCGACCGATGACGATCAGACAGGTTTCGGTCAATGGCACCTGGCTGCCATTGCGTTCAAGTGGCTCCATGGCCTGGAAAATGCGATCTCGGCTAGCCTCGAGCAGCTTGGGGTCGATGCCCAGTTCTCGTCCATAGAACACGTCGATTCCATGCGCCCCGGCATAGGTGTTGAGGACTGACGGAATGTCATTCTTGACGTGCATGGCAGCGAACAGCATACCGGGAACGGCGAGTATCTGGTTGCACCCCCGGTTACGAAGGGCATCCAGGCCATCCCGAATTACCGGGTTTGCAAATTCCAGATATCCGTATTCTACCGGCCACTCGGGCAGAAGCGGCTGAATTTGTTCAGCCAGATTGGCAAACTCCCGAACAGCACCTTGCGAGCGGGAGCCGTGACCACAAATCATGACACCAGTTGTTTTCATTAAATATCCTTCCGGCCAGTGGCTGGCAGAAGCCGAGTCCTATTGCCGCGGACTCACAGAATTCAACCCCTTTGCAGGTCCGGAGTGGCTCAAGCCGCGACCTGGAAATGGATTTGCCTGGATTCCCGCCACGCTCTGCAGCGATTCTGATTTGGTCTGCCAGGGCTGTGATATCATCGCGAAAACTTCTTGTGTTTGGCTCGCCCCGGTATGACTGCTTCGGACCCGAACCTCGAAATCTTGTCTTTAATGTAATCTTCGAAGTTGCCTGCAAACCACTCAACGTCAGCGTGCCCTTCAAATGCCAGCATGTGTGTACACAGCCGATCGAGAAAAAACCGGTCATGTGAAATAATCATTACACATCCCGCAAACTGTTCGATTGCCTCTTCCAGCGCTCGCAAGGTTTCCACATCAAGATCATTTGTAGGTTCGTCCAGCAGCAGAAAGTTGCCGCCGGACTTCAGTAGTTTGGCGAGATGGACACGGTTGCGTTCCCCACCGGATAACAAGCCGGTTTTCTTTTGCTGATCAGTGCCCCTGAAATTAAATGACGAGCAGTATGCTCTTGAGTTTACCTCGATATTTCCAAGCTGAATTATGTCATGGCCTCCGCTGATTTCTTCCCAAACAGTACGATCGGGGTTCAATTTGTCTCGGTCCTGATCAACGTAGGACAGTCGTACGGTGTCACCGAGCTCAACACTTCCGGAATCGGTTCGCAGCTGTCCGCTGATCAGCCGGAACAAGGTTGTTTTTCCCATTCCGTTTGCACCTATTACGCCGACGATGGCACTCCTGGGAACCGTGAAGCTCAGGTTTTCTATCAGGACATTCCCACCCAGTTCTGTTGTCAACCGTTTCACCTGAAGGACATCCGTACCCAGGCGCGGGCCGTTCGGGATTACTATTTGTGCTCTGTTTATCCGCTCGCGGACTGACTGACTGGCAAGCTCATTGTAGGCACCAATCCGTGCCCTTTGCTTGGCCTGACGGGCGCGGGTGCTGGCCCGGATCCACCTGAGTTCACGTTCCAGCGTGCGCTGGCGTGCCCTATCCTGACGAGCTTCGTGTTTCTGTCTCTTCGCCTTCAGCTCAAGCCAGGCTGAGTAGTTTCCCTGGTAGGGGATGCCGCGACCTCTGTCCAGTTCTAGAATCCAGCCGGTAATCTCATCAAGAAAGTACCTGTCGTGAGTTACGATCAAGCAAGTTCCCTTGCAATTGATCAGGAATTGTTGCAGCCACGCCACGGTTTCCGCGTCAAGGTGATTGGTCGGCTCGTCGAGCAACAATATGTCCGGTTGGCTCAGTAACAACCGACACAACGCGACTCGTCGTCGCTCGCCACCTGACAGGGAATCAGGTGGCGCATCATCAGGAGGACAGCGGACCGCCTCCATTGCTTGATTGATGCGTGTATCAAGTGTCCACAAGTCCTGTGCGTCGATTATGTCCTGCAGCTCCGCCATTTCATCGGCATTTTCGTCTGAATAGTCTGCTGCAAGCTCATCATATCGATCAAGAATCTGCTGTTGATGTGCAACCCCTAGGCAGACATTCTGTCGCACCGAAAGACGAGCATCAAGCTCAGGCTCCTGGGGGAGATAGCCGACACGAATTCCCTTGGCTGCCCGAGCTTCACCGATATAGTCCTTGTCAAGCCCGGCCATGATGCGAAGCAAGGTACTTTTCCCGGACCCATTTACTCCAACCACGCCAATTTTCGCCCCGGGCAAGAACGAGAGACGAATATTCTCGAAACATTTCTTGCCACCAGAATATACCTTTGTAACTCCTGACATGTGAAAGACATAATCGTGTTTCGGCATGGTCTTACATCGCAGTGGTTAGGAAGGCAGCGTTTAGCCTTGATGAATACTGACAGGAATCTCTGCTGCCCGAATTCTCTCGGTGGCGCAGAAGCTCGCACAATTCTGGTCGGGTCTTGTGAACCGGTATTACTCGACTGTCGACGATGTGTACAAAGGCTTTTGTGGATCCGTGGTTAGATCCCATTGAGGCGCCATAGACTGGAACGATTGCATTAGAGCGATCAATAGTCCGCCCGCGCCGTTGCAGATGCGACAATTCACAAAGGAGCATACAAGCCTCACAACTGGACGAAGGCGCTGGCCTGGGCAGGAAACTGTCACGCGATCAATGGAGCACTGGTACATTGCTGGAGTTCAGGTCAAACCCAGGTCCTGGCCATGGTTCGGGGCGGAGAATTCAACCAGGACCGAAAGCAAGGACGGGCGACTTGCCGAAATCTTGTTCGGCTGATCCGAGGCTAGATCTCGGATCATCGTTGGTTGGAAACAATCGCCACAGTTCACAGGGTCAGTGTGCTACGAGCTCAATTCTTGATTCTTGATGCCGACCATTGCCACAGTCAATTGTGGTGGTAATGTCCGGCACATCTGCTCTGTCGAGAATTCCACAAAGAATTGGAAGAATGGAAACTTCTGGATGAAACACTCTTGACGAAAGATGTAGAACAGCTCTCTAGCATCTGACCATCGGTGGATGTCAAGAATGCGTATGTGGCAGGGGTCCAAACCGGCAATACTCCAATGGACATATTGAAAAAACCAACCAGCGCCCGGTTTTGTGCCAGCAGGGTTCATTCTCTAGTTCGGGAGATTACCTCCAGCCATGGCAGGTCGCAGCAGCACAGGTGTGGACCAACCGTCGGATTGCTCGGGGGATCGTTTAATCCCGCACATGACGGGCATCTTCACGTGTCATTGTGGGCACTAAAGCTGCTTTCCCTGAATGGCGTTTGGTGGCTGGTAACACCCGGCAATCCATTAAAACCGCAAGGGAGCCAGGTTTCAGTCGAGACGCGTCTGGAAATGGCCGCGGCAACCGTGCATCACCCGCGGATTGTAGTGACGAATATTGAGACGCGTTACCGCACGACTTACACAGTGGATACACTGCGAAAACTGAATGCACACAATACCGGCATGCGATTTATCTGGCTAATGGGATCTGATTGCCTTGCCGAGATGCATTTGTGGAAAGACTGGAAACAAATCTTTTCAGCTATTCCAATCTGCGTATTTGCAAGGCCAGACAGGCTGTCGCAGGCTCGCAACTCGGTGGCAGCGAGAGTGTTCGCAGATTCTCGCCTGCCCGAGCGCGAAGCGAATCTTCTGCAGAGGCTTGAGCCACCGGCCTGGGTGTTTGCCAGCATTCCCCTTCACGCCGCGTCTTCGACAAAGCACCGCATTGCACAAAGCTGGTCTTGCTGACTGACCCTGCCCATGGAAGAGGCTTGCCATACCAATAGGGGAGAATGCCGTTCATGGCTGAATTGAAGCAGCTTGCGACACAGGCCAGGTCCTGGCCGTTTGTAGAGGCACGCCGAATCGCCAAACGGCTTGGCAATCGACCGCCGGCCAAGGGTCATGTCCTTTTCCAGACCGGATATGGTCCTTCGGGATTGCCACATATCGGCACATTCGCTGAAGTCGTGCGGACTTCCATGGTACGAAACGCGTGCGCAACGCTGACCGGTTTTCCAACCAGGCTGGTGTGCTTTTCGGATGACATGGACGGCTTCAGGAGGGTCCCCGAAAATGTTCCCTGCCGTGACCAGCTGGAAGAGGATATAGGCTTGCCCTTGAGTCGGGTACGCGATCCCTTCGGCAAATTCGAGAGCTTTGCGCACCACAACAATGCGATGCTCCGCCAGTTCCTCGACAGGTTTGGATTCGAGTACGAATTCGTTTCGGCAACGGAACACTACCGAAGCGGCAAGTTTGATGAAATGCTGATGGTTGCACTGGAGCGGTTCGATCAGCTGATGGAAGTCGTTGTCCCCACCCTGGGCAAGGTGTCCGCGGGCCGCCGTCAAACCTATTCACCTTTTCTGCCAGTCAGTCCCAAATCCGGACGCGTGCTGCAAGTGCCAACGCTCGCCCGGAATGTCTCTAGGGGTACAATCGTCTACACCGAACCGGATGGCGAAGAAATTGAAGTCCCGGTAACCGGGGGCAGCGTAAAGTTGCAATGGCGTGCCGATTGGGCAATGCGCTGGGCGGCACTGGAGGTCGACTACGAAATGTTCGGCAAGGATTTGATCCCGTCGGCAGCACTCGCCAAGCGATTATGTCGGGTGTTCGGAAGGGCACCGCCGACGGATATGTTTTACGAGCTGTTTCTGGATAAATCGGGGCAGAAGATATCCAAATCTAAAGGGGGAACAGGCATTTCGATCGACGAATGGCTCGAATTTGCCCCCGACACTTCCTTGAGCCACTTCATGTACCAGCGGCCCAAATCGGCCAGACGCTTATATTTTGAAGTGATTCCCAAGGCCGTCGACGAGTATGCACGGCATCTTTCCGATTACGCACGGCAGGAGCCAGCCAAGCAACTCGACAATCCTGTCTGGCACATCCACGCCGGCTCGCCTCCCGGCCCCGGGGTCAACGTTTCCTACGCTATGCTACTCAACCTGGTCAGCGTAGCCGGTACTGATGATGCCAATGTCCTGTGGAAGTATATACGGAGTTATTCACCAGCGGCTTCGCCACAGAAAGACCTGGACCTTGATCATTCCGTTCGAGGGGCCATAGGATACTTTCGCAAGAGAGTCTTACCAACTCGATCGTTTCGCGCACCGAATGTACGCGAGAGAGAGGCACTGGAGAGCCTTGGTGACCGGTTGTCTTCGTGGAAGGGTGGCGAGACTGCTGAAGACTATCAGAAGGTCGTTTACGAAATTGGCCGACATTTTGAATTCGAGCCAATGCGTGACTGGTTTCGCGCCATATACGAAGTCCTCCTGGGTGCCAGTCAAGGGCCTCGCTTCGGCGGATTTGTAGCCATTTACGGGCATGCCGAAACAGCGAAGCTTATCGAGAATCGTCTTCAGTCCTGTAAGTGAGGCCATGAATACTGCTCAAAGGAGATCCAGAGACAGAATGGTCCGGAATGGTGCCACCGAGTTGTGGGGCGAACCATTTCCATGCGCCAGTATCCGGACTGCCAGGAGGCTCCTTCAGCTTGAGGGTCGGCGGAAACCTGACGCAAATTCATGCGGGCATCTTCCTGGCCGTTACCGCAAGTTCTGTTTTGGACATTCCCAATCGCTTGGGAACGCATTGACGGTCTCGAATTTGACGAGGACGCATGACTTGCTATCGCTTCATGGTGTGGCGGCATCAATTCCCGGAAATGGATTTTGGCTGGAAAAGACATGAGATTGCGAGCGAGGCAGGTTTTGTACCGCTGCACATTTCATAAGGTCGAAAGGCGTGGCGTTAGTCGTCGACGAGCCGACAGTTTCCAATCCTCGGGAAGCGACACCTGGTCACAATTGTGGTGAAACTTTGCGGGATTATCGCTTCTTCCGTTTCTTGCGAGTGGGAACGCCGGGCCTGCCTGCAGTTGAACGACCACTGCCGCCTGCCGCTGAGACCATTTCAGAAACATCGCTCTGGCGAACCAGAGGATCATCTGCAATAACCAGTTCAATTGTTTCGAGGCGTCGGATTTCGTCTCGCACGCGGGCGGCTTCCTCGAATTCGAGGTTTTCCGCTGCCTTTGACATTTGCTTCCTGAGCGCCTCCAAATGTGCAGCCAGATTGGCGCCGATTGAAGGATCAGGAATGGCCTTGGCGAGGTTGGCCGGGGCCGGGTCCGAATCGTAAGCATTGGCAAACGCGTCCTCGACATTCTTGCGGACGGTTGTCGGTACAATTCCGTGTGTCTTGTTGTAGTTTATCTGCTTCAAGCGCCGTCTGTTTGTTTCGGTGATTGCTGTCTCCATGGCAGCAGTTATCTTGTCGCCAAACATGATTGCCTTGCCATCGACATTGCGCGAGGCACGCCCAACGGTTTGGATCAATGATCTTGCAGATCGCAGAAAACCTTGTTTGTCAGCGTCCAGAATCGCAACGAGACCGCATTCCGGGATATCCAACCCCTCGCGCAGCAAATTAATGCCAACCAGGACGTCGAAAACACCCAATCGCAGGTCGCGAAGAATCTCAATACGTTCAAGCGTGTCAATGTCGGAGTGCATGTAACGTACTCGAATGCCCTGTTCGTGAAGGTATTCGGTCAGGTCCTCGGCCATTCGTTTGGTCAGCGTAGTAACCAGTGTCCGGTAGCCGTTGGCGGTAACTTTTCGCACCTCATCAATAAGTTCATCAACCTGCGACGCCACAGGTCGAACTGTAATGTCCGGGTCCGGCAAACCGGTAGGCCGGACGATCTGTTCGATAAATTCGCCATGAGTCTTGTCAAGTTCCCACTCCCCGGGAGTTGCTGAAACGAAAATCGTCTGTGGACGCATTACCTCCCATTCCTCGAACTTGAGAGGGCGGTTATCGGCGCATGACGGCAGTCTGAACCCATGTTTTGAGAGCGTCGACTTGCGGCGAAAATCGCCGCGATACATGGCTCCAATCTGGGGCACGGTGGCGTGTGATTCATCGACGAACAAGAGAGCGTGATCGGGAATGTACTCGAACAGGGTAGGGGGCGGTTCCCCTGCATTCCTGCCTGTCAGGTAACGGGAATAGTTCTCGATTCCATTGCAGCTACCCATTATCGAAATCATTTCGAGATCATAATTTGTCCTCTGTTCAAGGCGCTGGGCCTCAAGCAGCTTGCCCTGATCATCAAGCTCAGCCAACCGATCCTTCAATTCTACACGAATTCTCTCAACCGCTTGAACTATCGTCGGGCGCGGGATGACATAGTGAGAATTTGCATACACTCTGATCTGTTCGAGATGGCGCTCGATCGATCCGGTTAGCGGGTCGAACTCATGCAGCAAATCGACTTCGTTGCCAAAGAATGAAACACGCCATGCCCGGTCTTCAAGGTGAGCTGGCCAAATCTCGAGACTGTCTCCACGTACGCGGAAACAACCGCGTGCAAAACCTTGATCGTTCCTGCGGTATTGCAATTGCGTAAGGGACGACTGGAGCTTCGCAAAGTCATAGCTCGCATGCAGATTCACATCCTGCGCCATGCCACTATAGGTTTCTGGAGAACCAATTCCGAATATACAGGACACAGATGCAACAATAATCACATCATCCCGCTCAAGGAGCGCTTGCGTGGCGGAGTGACGCATGCGGTCGATATGTTCGTTAATCTGGGCTTCCTTCTCAATGTAGGTGTCGGAGCGGGGTACATAAGCCTCAGGCTGGTAGTAGTCGTAGTAGCTCACAAAATACTCGACCGCATTGTTCGGAAAGAAAGAGCTGAATTCAGAATAGAGTTGTGCCGCGAGCGTCTTGTTGTGTGTCATTATTATGGCAGGCCGTTGGAGTTCCTCTATAACCTTGACCATCGTGAATGTTTTTCCGGTTCCGGTAGCTCCCAGTAATACCTGGTCACGTACACCGCATGCCAGATTCTCAGAAATTTCCGAGATGGCTCCCGGCTGGTCGCCCGCTGGCTTGAACTCGGTGCACAACTCGAACCGCCTTCCGCCTTCGAGTTTGTGCCGACGCCGTGCCGAGCTTCCGTATGACCTGGATTGTTCTGTATTCAGCATGTTCAGGATGCCTGTTAGTGGTCAGAACCGAGGTGAAAGATATTTGTCACAAGCAAGAACGCACATGCCCGATCATTGCTACCTAATTCAAGTTCCGACGCCAAGTGCCAGGGGGTGTCCGGAAACCGCAGCAAAGCCCCCATGGAGACAGATAGGATTGCAGACAAACATGTCAGTCTGCCGTGCAATCCGCCTGACCAATTGACGTTGGAACAGTACAACCTAGCTTTTGATGCAGGATATGTTGCAACGTGCCTGTTTTGAAGACCCTTCCATAGCGCCCTGACAACTTCTGACACAGTGCGCAAGAAATGGCTGCCGGGACAACGAATTAATGCCATAATTCCTGTCCAGGATTGCTTCCAATGTAACACCTGGCACCGCCGGCACGGTTGGGCAAGGCGGTTCGCCTGGTAGCCCATCTTGGTGGGATTCGGGTCCGCAAGCATGGTCCGGAGCCGGGCAACCAGATCCAGGTGGCATGGTCAAACCCGTCCTTCAGGCACCTCGCTCGGGCATCTTATTGGGTTACGGACAGGCCAGAGGCATGCTTTCGGCTTGAGAAGTAACCTGTTGCCACGCAGAGTTATCATGGCACGACGGGATTGCAGAATCAGCACTTTCCGATCGGCTAAGTGCAGAGGAATCTCAAACACGCCCACGCATCGCCGCCGGCGAGAAGGTCAGCGGGTCGGCTGCCGACTCTGCCTTCGGGGGCTACTGAATCAATGCTTTGCGGGTAAGGCTCGGGCGGTTGCCACCTGGTCTCGCCCGTACCGGTGCCCGAGTTGCGGCAGTTCAGCTATTCTGATCACATTTGGCTAAGGACGGCGTAGTTACGAGAGTATAAGGGCAACTGCAGCGCAGTCGAACTCCAAAGCTGCATTTTCAACAGGAAGTGAACCGCTGAGTCGGAGATCGCGGCTAAAAGCCGCGATCTTGCCTGTAGACCAGGTGCAGCATGTAACTGTCACATGGTGCCTGTACTCTCAACGCTGCACACACTTGGCGCCACCTGTGTGACAGGACTTACCCATATGCCAATGCCGGCAAGAACAATGCGATCTGCGGGAACAGAACAAGCAAAATTGCGACAAGCAGGAGGATTGCCAGGAACGGCGGTACGCCGCGCACCACATCCATAAACGGTTGGCGAAAGACTGCGATTGCAGTGAACAAGTTACAACCAAACGGAGGAGTTGCAGCGCCGATCGCGACCTGTAGCGTGATAAGAACGCCGACTAAAACCGGATCCAGACCAGTGGCTTTGATCATTGGTGCGAATATTGGGACAAGAATCAAGATAACCACGATAGAATCGACAAACATGCAACCGACGAAGAAGGCGATATTGATGGCCAACAACGTCATAAGCGGACCAGCATCGTTCAATCCCAGCGCCTGGATAATTGCTTGCGGGACCTGCGCAAAGGAAAGTGTCCATGAGAACGCTGCACCGGCTGCAATCAGAATGAAGACGACCGACGTTATCGCACCAGTCGATAGCGCAATGTCCGGTAATGCGCGCCAGCTAACAGAGCGAAATACAAGCACTTCCAGAATTACTGCATAGAGCACACAAACTGCGGCAGCTTCCGTGGGTGAGAAAATTCCTCCGTAAATGCCGCCTACAATTATCACCGGGAAGCCCATCGGCCAGATGGCGCGGCGAAGCGCCAAAATCCGGGAACCCCAGTTGGCACGCTCTAGTACCGGAATGTTATGTCGCCATGCGTAAAACATGCAATAGGCCGAGAACAATACGACGATCAGCAGCCCCGGGACCACGCCGGCAATGAATAGTCTTGAAATCGAAGTGCCCGAAACAACACCGTAAATGATCATGCCAATCGAAGGCGGAATTAGGTACGCCAAGTCCGCCGCATTGACGATTAGCCCGATCGTGAAGCTGTCATTGTAGCCTGATTTCAGCATTCTCGGCCGCATAGCACCACCGATTGCCACAACGGTCGCCTGGGTAGATCCACAGACTGCCCCGAACAATGCACAAGCACTTGTTACAGAGATTGCCAAACCGCCCCTGATATGGCCCATGAACCCCAGAACCACGTCTATCAATCGATTTGCGGAATGTCCTCGTGTGATGATGTCCGCAGCAAGAATGAACATTGGTACTGCAATCAGGGCTGAGGGCTTAACTCCCCCTATCATTTGCTGAATAAGGATCTGCGGGCTCATATTAGAGAAGTAGATCATGAAACCCAGTACCGCCGCCGAAATCAGCGGCATTTTCATTGGAAATCCTGCAAGCAGCAGAACGATCATGACGCCAAGCATGAGTTCTGTCATTTGGATTCTTCCTCCCCGGCCCCGGCACGCTCAAGCGCAGATGCAGTCATTGGATCCTCATAACTGTCGATCTCGACATAGGACACATAAACGTCCTCGTCGGAGAAATCGAGATTTCGAATTGCCGTCAGCAAGTACTGCAGCGAAGCTAGTGCAAGCCCAACAATCACCCAGATATATGTCAGATAAAGCGGAATCTGCAGAGCAGGAGTGACGCGTCCACGAGCGGCTACCTTCTGCACATACTCCAGCGCATACCATGCAAGAACAGCCATCATGACAGCTGTTGTGGCTGTGATTATGATCATCAAGAACTTGCGTATCCGCTTTGGCAGCACATCGTAAATGGCTGACATGCGGATATGTATACCCTTGCGAGTTGCATATCCGAGCCCCATAAACGTGACGATCACGATCAGGAACTCATTCAACTCTTCCGAAAAATAGATGGATTGCTGAAATACGTATCTGCCAAGTACATTGGCAATCGTATTTGCCGCCATCAAAATGATGCCCCAACTCAGGATAATTACTTCAACCCTTCCTACAAGAGCATCAACCTTGCCAAGAATTCCATATTGCCTCGGCGCCTCGTCGTTCATTTCTTTCTCCTGCGCACCGACTCTCACACCACAAGGTATGAGAGTCGGAGGATCATGTTTTAGAACGTAGCGATCTCGGCTTTGAGTGCTTCAAGCAGTTCCTCGCCCCGTGATCCGGCTGTGTCCAAATATGCGTCAGCCGTATCGACCGAACTGGCACGAAATACATCGCGCTCCTCTTCTGTGAGTACCACCAGATTGATATCCGGTTTTGCCGCAGTGATAAGGTCCAGACGACTCTGATTGAAATCGGCGACAATTCCGTCAATGAAGTCAGTCATGCCGGCCATCGTGTCACGCACCAGGCTTTGACGATCGGGGGACAAAGTCGCGAACCAGTCAGCTCCAGCCAATACAGTTGTGACAAGTTCCTGTTCGCCCGCCCAGATCAGGTGGCTTGTAACCTCGTAGAATTTCATTTCCTCAATGGTCGGCACCGGATTCACTTGTCCGTCAACCGCACCGAGCTGCAATGCACCAAACACCTCACCAAACGGCAACGGAGTGGGACTAGCACCCAGGTTCTTATAGGTTTCCAGCAAAATCGGCGATACCATGACCCGCATCTTGAAATTGCTGAAATCATCGGGATTGCGAATTTCACGGTTTGTTGTCCAGACCTGCGGACCTTCCGAATACATTGTAATGACTTCCAGCCCGCGGCGCTGGAAATCCATATTCATCTCACCGTATATGGTCTCGGAACCACTCAGAATCTTGGAAATCGTTGCCGAGTCGGATGGCAGCAGGTAGGGCAGCAAGAACACCTGGCTTTCAGGTACAATGGTGCCAAGATTGCCGATCGACACATTGGCAAACTGAATAATTCCATCTGCGGCTTGCTCTACTGTTTCGGTTGGTGTGCCGAGCGTGCCCATTGGATAAACGGTGACTGTTACTTCGCCATCCGTTGCCGCTTCAATCCGTGACTTGAACTCCAGGGCATATGCATCCATGATAGAACCCGGAATTTCCTCGATCGCGAATTTCCAATCCTCCGATGCAGCACTGAGAGGCACCAGAAGAAGCATGGCTGCGGTAGCGGCCGCTCTGGCGAATGCGGTTGAAAAGCTCATGTCGTGTTCCCTTTTCGAATTTTCGACCCTAGAAGTATTCCGGGGCGTGTATGCATATTTGGGGGACTGGAAACAACCACTAATTGATAAAAGTGCCTAGTCATTTGGCAAGTCGCTCCATAGCCGCCAAGACTCTTATGCGGTTACAGACTACCGCAGCACTGGTATGAAGTTGTCCAGGAGCTTTCCCCAAGCAACGAAAATCAGGGTGTTTACGTGGCGGGAAAGAAGCACCGCATTCTTGTCGCCATACGAGAACCACTCCCTTGCGTCTGCTGAGGCATTAAACCGGAGGCGAGAAGGGGTAGCACTCGGTGCTCAGGGAAAGTGCTCGGGTGTGACTCTGGTGTTCTTGGGTTGTCCATAAGCCCTTTAATCGTCAATATGACCGGAGTTATCCATATACAAATAACGTATGGAAGAAACTGCAAAGTGCTTTGGTGAGTTTTTCCGGTCAGGCTACTATGGCGTTTCCTGAACCGGTCCAGTTCGGTCTCCGACAGTTGATCGCCGGATTGTTCCATTCTGATAGCTTTCCTGCGGCGTTCATGGTCCCGAAAGACGGCGATTGTGCAGCAATTCCCGCTAACGCCTTTTCTGTGCATTGACTGGCTGACCCTGGCATAGGTCCGTACAGCAAGGCATACTACCCCATCGGCGACCTGCAACAGGGTACCGCAAGGTTTCAATATGTCATGGCCAGGGTTCGAGCGTCAGGGGTGAAGGGAAGGTGGTCTATACTTTTGATGCAAGCTCCGGCGGATCATGGCCATAGGCAATGGCCCGGTAACAGGTCTCCCGGTCGGCAATGTGGAATTCAAGGAACTTGCTCCGTAGTCTTGCCCACAGCGCCCGGTTGGAACCGGCGCGCCGGTGCATGGCCTTGAACAGGGCGCCGCACCAGGCCTGGATCTGGTCGATCAGAAAGGTCGGCATGGTCAGGGTTGCAAACAGATCGGAAAGGTGCTGGCGGCCATGTCCAAAATTATGCTCGAATTTGTATCCATGATTTCCTGGCGTATTGTAAACTTCGTTTTCTACCCTCCATCTTGAGCGGCCGACCCGCAAGTCCAGCGCTCTGAGCAATGCAAGGTGGGGTGCCGTCGAATACAGGCCGTCCTGGACGATGATGGTGCGCAGAGGCGGGTGCTCACGGCGGAAATCAGCCACCAGGCGTTTGGCAGCGTTACGCTCGCAGTCGTTCCTGCTCACCCCGTCCTGTCGCCGGATCATCTCCGGTGCCAGAGCAAACAGCGCCTTTTCTTCGGGGTGCACGAGTGCGGCACCCAGCATCTGATGACGATAGGTCACAGAGCCGTTTCGGTGCTGCGTTTGGCAGCACCGCTCACAGTGCACCTTCTTTGACGAGAAGTAGCCGGTGCCGTCGATCGCCAGCACATAGTGGCCGTCGAGCACCGTGAAGCGCTCCAGGGCCTTGCCCCGTTGCAGGGCCACCGGATCGATCCTGTCGAGACGCTCCCGCATGGCGGTGTCGGAAGGCACGCGCCTGATGCCGTAGAGGCGCCTGAGGTTGCCCACCACCGCCAGCCCGGGTTCAACCCGGGCCTCCTCGTCGAATTGCAACAGGGACGGATATTTGAGAAGAAACACCGCCAGTCCCGACATCAGGCAGTCGGGTCCTTGATGGATCCAAAGACGGTGCGCGTGGTCCGTAACAGACCGGGCATTGAGAGATGCCTGCGGAAGCGAAGGTCGGCCATGGTTTGTTGTTCCAGGCATATGTTTTGATCAACTGTTCTGCAGAATGTCCTGGCACAGGTGTCCGGAGTTTACGAACGGCGCCTTGTGGCCGTGTAGAGGGGTCGGCTGTGGTGTTGAGAAGGCAGCGCTGTTGGGATGTCATGTTATGGTTGTGTGGGACTATAATTCCTGACCATAAGTGTGACTTGCAGGAAACTGCCAAATGCGCCCAGGTCTTATCCTCGCACATGCATAAAAGTCAGCGGGAATTGCTGGCGATTGTGCCATGATTTGCTGCGACAAGTCCGGTAATCCAAGGAACGGCACCTGGCCACTCTGCGTCGATGTGGCAATTGCAATTCAAGCAAGGAAGCCTGTCTGCAACCGCCAAGCCTAGCGCAGGTTGAAGTCCCTCGCGATCCAAACCCGGTCAAGGTCGAACGCTGTCGGTGTGCCGTCAACTGGACCAGACCACGTTATGGCTTCGTCTGATGTAACCCTGTATAATGCGGTCGGCCGACATTGCTATCAGCGCCATGCCAATACCGCCTACAATTCCCCGCCCCGCGTCGGCCTTGCCCAGTGCGAGATAGATTTCCTGTCCCAATCCCGTGGTTCCGACCAGTGCAGCGATTACTAGCATGGCAAGACCGAATAGAATCGTCTGGTTTACGCCTAGCAAGATTTGCGGGAGTGCCAGCTTGAGCTTGATTTGCCAGAAGAGCTGAAACGGTGTGCATCCGGTGACAATTCCGGCTTCAACAGCCAAGGCTGGAACGTTCCTCAAGCCCTGTTCGGTGTAGCGAATCATAGGGACGATGGCGTAGGCAACAATTGCTATCAAGGCTGGAAACTCCCCGACCTGAAACAGCATCAGGGCAGGAATCAGAAGGACGAATTGAGGCATTGTCTGTAGCGTGTCGTTTATTGGCCGGACTATGGCTGACACGAAGCTGGAATGAGCAGCCAGGGTCCCGATCAAGCCTCCGAGTACGATGCAAACTGTAACCGAAACACTGCACAGGTATATTGACAGCATTGCAGGCTTCCAGATACCTGTAAGCAGTAGGTAGGCAAGCGACCCGAATACAAACGCTGCAACCCTTGGCCCTGCCACTTGCCACGCAAATACAGTCAGCACCGCGATCGTGACTGGCCAGGCAAGTCCCGTAACGCCGTAATACAGAATTCCTCCGAACACCAAAGTTGTGGCAGCGAGCCGCCAGCCATTGGTGAACCAGGCTAGCAGGGCCATAAGGAACACGGCTATCCAATATCCGATTGCGATCGCAGGAGTCATTGAGAACCCCCAGGTGAAGGGCGCAATTGCTCTCCGCAGGCCCAACTTTACGGGCAGCAAGATGTAGAACAGAAAGAAGTCCCTGATGGTCTCAAGCGTGGCTCCAAGGTTGACGATAATCCAGTCTACCACCGAGTTAAGTTCGTGGGCCGGATAATAGACCCAGCTATCTGGCCAAGTCCAAAGCGGATGCAATGCAGCTGCTGCCGCCAGGGTGGCAGCGCAAACTGCAATCAGCGCGGCACCAAACCTTTTCGGTCTCAGCCCGCTATGGCTTGCCGTTGGCAGCCGCTGTGTGGCGAATGCTGCGGTCATTCTGTCAAGAATTATTGCCAATGCCACAATTACCAGACCAGCAAGCATACTCTGTCCAAAATCCGCTTTCCGCATGCTTGTGAGTACTTCCCAGCCAATGTCGTCAAATCCGCCGATGATCGCCGCAATAATGACCATGGCGAGCGCGGCCATGGTTGTCTGGTTCAAGCCAATGAGCAACTGGGGTAGCGCTGTCGGAACTTCTATCCACCAAAACCTCTGCCTTGGCGTGCAACCTGACATGATACCGGACTCAAGTACCTCCCTCGGCACTCTACTCAATCCAAGCAGAGTGTTCCGAACCATTGGCGGAATCGAAAACATCAGACTGGCAATGAGGCCAACCACAGGACCGAATCCGAACAGCAGGAGAATGGGAATTAGATATGCAAAAGCTGGTACGGTCTGCATTAGGTCGAGGATTGTCTGAATGACAGCATTCGCTGCTTTCGACTTGAGGCCCAGCACTCCAATTCCGAAGCCAATAGCCACCGCAAGCGGGATGCAGACGATAACAAGAGACAATGTGTTAATGCACTCTTGCCAATAGCCGACTCCGACGATGTAGGTCAGGCCACAAATGACGATTGTCGCTGTTCGTCTTCCTCCACCCTGCCAGGCAATCAGAACGAAAACGCAGGAAGTCGTTAGCCAGGGAAGCCAGCTCAACAAGTGCTGGATACCGTTCAAGGGCAAATCCAGTAGCCCGCTCACAATTCGGAACAGCCATTTCAACCGATTGACAATCCAGTGCATGGATGTATCCACGATCGTAGCGATGGGAAGCTGCCATCCGGCCGGGTACTCAATCAGCCACGAACGGGATTCTGCGACGACCATCAGAGCGGCTGCAAGGAGCAGCAACACGAGCCAGATAATCCGGCTGCGGTCGTGATAGGTCAGTGAGGGGCCTGGCATTGTCTTGGTTTGATCAGGTGACGTGCTGCTTGGCAGACATGGCAAGAAGTAGGATCATTGTCAGATTGTCGGCTCAGATCCGACCGGCGGTGACCTGACATGCACGCATTCAGGTGGGCGTGGTCGTTGCGCGAGTTGATCGGTGCAGGGCCCGCACAATATGAACCGGTGTTACTGTGCCGCACGGTTTATCGTCCTCGCCCTTCACATTGATGACTGTCTCCTGGCTCCCGAACAGCTGTATGACGTCCTGCAACGGGGTCGAGCGGCCGACGGTCGGATAATCTCCTTTGACATTGGTCACTTCACCCATGACTGACTCCGCTGTCAGAACCTTGTCCAGTGGAACATCCTTTGTGAATTCGCTGACATAAGCATCTGCGGGTTCGAGCATGATCTCGACTGGTGAGCCAATCTGCATGACGAGGCCGTCCTTCATTATGCAGATGACATCCGCTAGCCTAATGGCTTCAAGCATGTCATGGGTGACAAACACAATTGTCTTGTCCAGCTGTGTTTGCAGGCGAAGGAACTCGTCCTGCATCTGTGTACGAATTAGTGGATCAAGGGCAGAAAACGGTTCGTCCAGGAACCACACTTCTGGCTCAACGGCTAGCGATCGTGCAATTCCCACCCGCTGTTGTTGCCCTCCGGACAGTTGATGAGGATAGGCGTACTCGCGACCGGTGAGTCCGACCAGGTCTATCATGTCTCCGGCCCTTTCAAGCCTCGGTTTGAGCGCTATCCCTTGCGTCCGCAGCGGAAAGGCAACGTTTTCCAGGACTGTGAGATGGGGAAGAAGACCAAAATTCTGGAACACCATGCCCATTTTGTGGCGGCGGGTCTCGATCATTTCCCCCGGACTAGCGTCAAGAAGATTCTTCCCGTCGAGAATAACCTCGCCGCTGGTGGGCTCGACTAACCTTGAAAGGCAGCGCAGTACAGTTGACTTGCCGGAGCCAGAAAGCCCCATGATTACGAAAATGGATCCGGTTTCTACAGCGAAACTGACATCGGCGGCGGCGACAATTCCGCCAGAGTCAATAATTCGGGAGCACAGGTCGGCCGGGTTTGCTCCTCTAAAGTCGGCAATCAGCGACGTTGCGAGGGATGTCCCGTAGACCTTCCAGAGATTTGCGCAGGAAAGCTTGGCGGGTTGATTGGAGGCGTTCACTCAAACGCCTCCAAAAGAGTATCCCTGCCTACCGGTGGCCAAGCACACGGTGGCCTCTGCAATTCGAGAATCGGGATTTCAGTCTACATCCTGGCTGCATCGACCAAAGGCATCAGCATTGCCTCATTGGTCTCGACCCATTCCGCCACGACCTCTTCCAGAGGCCGTCCGTTGCCGTCGATCTGCAGCATCATCTGTTCTTGTGCCGAACGCTCAAGAGTGAACGAGGACAGTAATTCCCAAGCTGCCGGCCACTTTTCCTGGAATCCGGCCCAAGCCACTTTCATCGTGTCCGGCGCGTCGACACCACAATCATTGATTGCATCCGGATTTGGTCCCCATGCCGGATCTGTGGTGCACTCTGCCTCGTAAGCTGGAAGTGCTACCCAGCCGACATCGACTTCGGCAAGTATCCAGTGAGGTGACCAGAACATCATGACCAAAGCTTCCTGTTTCGCGACTGCGGCCTGCAATTCGGCCACAAGCGCACCTTCGGAACCGGCCGGAATTGCTTTGTAGTCAAGGGCCAAACCCTTGATGATATCTGCCGAACGGGCCCCCCAGTCTGCAGGATAGGAAAGGATCCGGCCCTGCGGAAACGTATCTGCAGTTACCATCACATCCTTGCAGTCAACCAGTGCTTGCCAATCCGGAAGTCCGGGGCACATGTCTTCCATGTACATAGGATATATCCAGCCTTCGCCTGGATTTAATCCAAGCGAACCAATGTCAACAATGCGTCCAGCTTCCTTCATTTGCGGGTAAATGTCTCCAGCATTGTTTGTCCAAACTTCAAGCGAGGCATGGATATCGCCATCTGCAAGCGCCTGATGCTGTGGAAAGTTGCCCGCGGTTATGTATTCCACCTCGTAGCCAAGTTGGGTAAGAAGCGTACCGGCGATATGTGTGGATATGTTTTGACCGGTCCACTCGTTGAATGCCAGCCTGATAGGTTCTCCGTCGTCCCCCAATTCCGCAGAGGATGCCGTATTGGCCCCCAATACAAGCGCTCCGGCTAATATTGACGCTAGCGCAAGACCTAACATTTTCGACTTTTTCAATAAGTAAGCCATCATATTTCCTTCCGTTAGAACATTGCCTGCTATACGGGACTCGACCCATTGCAGCAATAGTCTTCTTTATCCGCCCTAGTCCTGGCAGCGTGAAACTGGCTGTGGACTGTGGCATTGCACGTGTGCAGCATTGTTCTATTCGTAACCAGGACATTGTTGTACGAAAAATGTGCTCGCGCGACCTCATCTGAACTCACAACCATCATGTGATTGACAGGGCACCCATAATACTTGCCCCGCTCTGAACGCGGCAGGTATGGATACTCTGACTTTGGCTTCAAAATTGGCATTGGTTCAGGGCATTTGAGCGTTTGTGTCTGCAACCCTGGACCGGAGAGCGATTCCGGCCTATCGCACCGGACAATCATCAGCTCGCCCGGCAGGTCGCCGTGCCGGAGGAACGCATGAACACCCATCAGGCTGATTACAGGGTCGCACTCGAGCGCATGGAACGCAAGATGGCCGGGCTTAATGTCGAAGCAGTCAGGCGTGACAAGGCAAACATCCAGTGGGTAGCCGGTCCTGGCATTGCCGTCATCACCTCGATCATCGGCGGCTTCGTCATCCTCGGATTGATGACCACCTGACAGTCCTGATCAGGGCCGGCGAACAGGCGGGGCATCACGGCCGGGCAGGTACACACAAGGCCTGCCGGAGTGAAGACCTTGCCGCCGGCCGCGGCTTGCCGTGTCTGTTTCCAGCACAAGGGGGTGTTGTCAGCGAATCCTGCCGGCAGGGTCAGCGTTTCCCGGAGGACATGATCCGGACCGCCATGCAAGTCCATGGACCCCGGTTGGCGGATCTGTCCGTGAAAGCGCACCGAGAGGCCCGAGGCCGTGCCGGTTCACAGGATTGCGGCACGGGTGAGGCAAAAGTCGCAACCGATCACGATCCGCAGACCCGTAGCGGGGTTTCGAAGCAATGCAGTCGCGGTGCGGCGGGGAATCCTGCCCGGCGGATACCCTGATATGACGGCGCCTGCCTTCGACCGGATGACCGGACTGGGTCAGCGATACAGAGCGGGGCCGATCCATTGAGGTGCATCCGGAATTTGGCGAAAGTCCTGCGCAGCGGCCATTCCCGCACTGCGGCGGCTCCAGTGAAGCATTTCAGTGCCGGCCATCGGCCTGCGTCCCTGAATAGATCTTCATCCTGGAAGCATGAAGGTGGAGCATAGGGGGGCTTCAGAAGATAAGGAATCCAACGAGGCTTGAAGCGATGTCCAGGAGCACGTGCCACAAGGCAGCGCATTTAGGCTCTATGGTGTCAGCCGGAAAGATATCTGAATGCTGTTTCCAGAGAGTTCCACAGTTGTCAATTCAACTATCCGTTTCTTCACTGTTGCTGGGAATCGTTGGCCTTCTCAACTCCGAATCGGTAGGCCGATTAGCTACCATGCAAAGCTGTTGCACGGAATGTTCGTATTGGCTAGAATTCAGAATGCATAGCGCAGGGTAATTGGTCGTACCGGAGAAGAGATGAAGGCAAGAATATTTCAGCCTGCAAGATCGGTCATGCAGTCCGGGGTTGCCCGATCCAGGCATTGGACATTGGAATTTGCACCGAATAGCAAACGCCAGATTGATCCGCTTATGGGCTGGACCAGCTCCGGGGATACTCAGGCACAGGTACGGATGAATTTTACCACCAAGGCTGCTGCAATTGGTTACGCCCGGTCTCATGGCATCGAATATGTTCTGGTCGAGCCGAAGAAGCGGAAACAGGTTATTCGCCATCGCGGGTATGGGGAGAATTTTGCCTACGAGCGCAAGGATTCCTGGACCCATTAGGTATCGAATGCTGTTGCAACTTTTCGCCCAATCAAGCAATAGCGCAAGTCGGTGGCCCCTTAGCTCAACTGGATAGAGCAACAGACTTCGAATCTGTAGGTTCGGGGTTCGAGTCCTCGAGGGGTCGCCAACACGCTGGCGAGGGGTTGCTTTTCGGTCATGTCCGCCTGCTGACTGTCGCCAGGCCTGACCGCCGTTAGCCCTCTTGACGAACTCAAAATGCGGCCCCTTAGCTCAACTGGATAGAGCAGCTGACTTCTAATCTGCAGGTTCGGGGTTCGAGTCCTCGAGGGGTCGCCATGACCTGCCTTGCAAACTGCTGATGTCGCCTGCCCTCATGAACTATTGGCAGACCGTTGCACGTTGCGCCGACAAAACAGGAGTGTGTGCATGAGAATCCGGGTTGGTGGTGTCGTCAACCAGCATGTTGTGACCAATGGGTGCCCCGACGGACCAGCCGTTGTGTTTGCCAACTCGCTCGGGACCAATCTCGAAATCTGGAATCAGGTTGTATCCGGCCTGCCGCCCGGTTGGCAAATTGTTCGCTACGACATGCGCGGTCACGGCAAGACTTCCTGTCCCGTTGCGCCCTATTCCATTGAGGAGCTGGTGGAGGATGCAACTGCTGTGCTTGAATCCCTGAGTGTGACGAAATGTCTGTTCGTCGGCCTGTCAATAGGCGGACTGGTCGGTCAGCAATTGGCACTGGAGAAACCAGAATTGGTGGCCGGGCTGGTGTTGTCAAACACGGCTCCCCGACTCGGAAACCACGCGTTCTGGAACGATCGTATCAGTAGAGTCACGGAACATGGTTTGCGGTTCATGGCCGACGAGGTCATATCGCGCTGGTTTTCTGCCGAATTTCTCCGTTCGCACCCTGAGAGAGTCCAATGCGCAAAGGAGATGCTGAGCAGTACCCAGTCAGAAGGATATGTGGGATGCTGCCATGTGCTGAGAGATACAGACCTGACAGCGCGTGCCAGCGAAATTTCCTGCCGTATAAGGGTTATAGGAGGCTCGGAAGACGGCGCCGTTCCTCCGCAGGTTGTTATTGCAGGCTCTAGGGAATTCGCCGAAGCCGAATGCACAATTCTAGAAAGCACCGGCCATCTTTCGTGTGTGGAAAAGCCGCATAGAGTATCCACATTGTTGCAGCAGTTTGCCTCTGAACTTCAGCTGTTTCGAGCCTGTATGACCAGCCTAAAACGATAGTGGCTGCCGGCAGGCAGACCTGGAACCGTTATGTACCTAGCGCATTCGACGATAAATCGTAGCTGCTGCACATCACCTTCAATAGGATACGGGCGCGGTAATTGCCGCCATGGGCAAACTGTCGACGTAGATTTCACCATCTTGCCGACCGGCGGGCAATTGCAAGCATGACCAGGAACTTAGCTCTCGTCTTCGTGCTCTTGACGGTCGCAATAGACGCCATCGGAATCGGCATCATTGTGCCCGTTATGCCCGCCCTGATACGTGAAGTCGGCGGCGGTGGTCTTGCCGATGCCGCCATCTGGGGGGGTTGGCTGGCAGCGTCCTTCTCCCTTATGCAACTCCTGTTCAGTCCCACGGTCGGCGGATTGTCTGACCGATACGGCAGGCGGCCGGTCCTCTTGTTTTCGCTGTTGTTCATGACCCTTGACTATCTGCTCCTGGGCATTGCGCATGTCATGTGGCTGTTGTTCCTCGGGCGTCTCGTTGGTGGCATTACCGCATCTACTCCGGCAACCGTCGCGGCGTTTATCTCCGACATTTCCAAACCGGAGGACAAGGCAAAGAACTTCGGGCTGATTGGAGCTGCTTTTGGTGTAGGTTTTGTCCTTGGTCCCTTGTTCGGCGCCATATTTGCCGAATTTGGCACTCGTGCGCCCTTCTATGCTGCAGCTGCATTTGCCGGCAGCAATCTGCTGCTTGGATGGTTTGTGTTGCCGGAAACTGTCACTGACGAGATCAGGCGACCCTTTCAATGGAGGCGCGCCAATCCGGTTGGTGGCATCTACAGTCTTGCCAGGCTTCCCGGACTGCGCACGCTGATGTTGGTCATGCTGGTCTTTCAGGTTGCCTCTACCGTTTATCCCGCCATCTGGTCCTTTTACACTATCGAGCGTTTCGGTTGGGCTCCCTCAATGATCGGCCTGTCTCTGGCCGGATACGGGATCATGATAGCGCTGGTACAAGGATGGTTCATTCGCGTCGTATTGAAATACCTTTCTGAACGACAAACGGTGCTATTCGGCATGGCGTTGGAAATAGTCGGTCTGATTGCGTACGGATTTATCACAGAAACCTGGATGGTCTTTGCGGTGATTCCCATTAGTTCGCTTGGTACAGTCGCCACTCCTGCGTTGCAGGGGATCATGTCAAGGACCGCCTTTGACAATCAGCAGGGCGAACTGCACGGAGTTAATGCCAGTCTCACCTCCCTGGCCTATTTCATATCACCACTGGTGATGACCGGAATCTTCTACATCTTCGTGAGTCCCGACTTTCCCGTTTACTTGCCGGGGGCGCCCTTTCTGCTGGCGGCATTGATGACACTGATATGCATGGCGCTGATCGGTTTCTTAACGGTGGAAACCGATCCCCGTTCAACCGTCGAGGACTGAATCTGGATTCCCGCCACCTTCAACAGCCGATTGACAGGGATGCGGCGGAGCAGGTCGGGAGGGATTTCGTGACAACCGAAGCAGCTTGATCACAAATACTCGTTCAAGCCCTGCCATCGGTCAGCATGACCAGTCTGTCGAAACCGTGAAAGTGATACCGATTGGCATAGCGTGGCGTTGCGGCAAAGGTCAGCCCGGGATATTTGCGGAACACGGCCGGAAGAGCGACTGCCAATTCCATGCGGGCCAGTGGCGCGCCCACGCAAAAATGGATTCCGGCACCAAAGGATACATTGGCAACCGGCTTGCGCATCGGGTCGAAAACCTGAGGGTTGGCAAGAAGTTCCGGGTCGCGGTTGGCCGCGGCAAGCAACACGGCAACCATTTCCCCGCGGCGGAAATCATGGCCGAAGGCCGACACGTCTTCCTTGGCATACCTTTCGAACTTGTGAAGTGGTGGATCAAAGCGCAGTACTTCCTCGACCACATTGTTCACATTGTCGGGATCGAATACCCGGTTGACAGCAAGTTCCGATTCGACGATCGTCTTGATACCGTTACCCAGTGTGTAGGCGGTCGCCTCATGTCCGGCATTAAGCAAGAGAATGCAGGTAGAGATCATCTCGTCTTCGGTTAATCTGCTACCGTCCTCCTCAGCCGCTATCAGTCTTGAAATCAGGTCATCACCGGGCTTCCGTCTCCGCTGCTCAATCTCTGCCCTGATGAACGCCGTGAACTCGCGGGCAGCGTTCGCCGCCCGCAGTTCTGTCGCATGATTGCGCCTTGCCTGATACATGGTGACCATGTCATGCGACCAGGAGAGAAGCTGATCGGCTATGTCCTCACCTATGCCTAACAGCCGGGTGATGACGAGCACCGGAAGCCGCTCGCCAAGACTCTTTTGCAGCTCAATCTCGCCCTCGCCAAGACCACCTAGGATCTCATCGGTGATGATCTCGATATCGGGTTTCAGAGCGGCGATGCTGCGGCTAGTGAATGCTCTCGAAACGAGACCACGCAAACGAGTGTGTCGAGGTCGGTCAAGTTCCAGCATCGAATTGCGTTCAAGATGCATGAATGGCTCAAGGTGGGAACCATATTCCCTGTCCTGCCCGTCAGGCACTTCGCGTCCCCAGCGCCTGTCGCGCAGGAAGTAGTTGACTGCCCGCCAAGATACGGCACACGCAATTTGGTAGTCCTCCCAGTAGACGAGATCGCCATGTCGGCGCAGGGATTCGTAGAATTCATATGGCGACTGGACAAAGTCAGGTTCAAGTGGCGATTGTCTGACTGATTTCATGCAGCGCTCCCCTCACAATGCGGCAGGAGTCTCGGCCATAATGATGGCGGGCTGATTTCCCGGAGATGCTGTAGCCTGGGCTTCAGAAATGCTGGAGCTATATGCATCGACCGCCATCGACGGGCACAATTATTCCTGTTAGAAACCGTGCCTCCGGCGATGCCAGGAAGGCAGCAGCCGAGGCTACATCGTCCCCGGTGCTCATACGTCCAAGGGGAATGGTCGAAACAAATCTTGCCAAAGCTTCAGGTGTCTCCGGCCCACCGAGAAAGGCCTCGGTCAGACCTGTGCGACCCAGCACCGGCGCAATCGCACATACCCGGATGTTGTCGGAAGCAAGTTCGGCAGCGAGCGACTGCGTCAGAGAATTTACGGCACCCTTTGTTGAATTATACCACACCAGCCCGGGTCTTGGTCGGATTCCCGCGGTCGAGCTGATGTTGATCATTGTCCCACCGCCGCTCTGCCGCCAATGTGGTACAATTGCTCTGGTCATGTGGTAAATTGCGAAGACGTTAATCTCGTAGACCTTACGAAGGCTGGCTTCGTCAACGTCCAGAAGTGGCTGGTTGCGATAGCTCCAGCCGGCATTATTGACGACCACGTCGATTCCACCCTGTTCATCAAGACAGGTTGCAATAACCTCGTGCACCCGTTCGGAATCGGTGACATCGCACTCGAATCCTGTTGCGGTTCCACCTCTTGTGCCCCCGATGCTCCTTTCGACCTCGTCAAGGGCTGGTTTGCAGATGTCCAGCAGCACAACGTTGGCACCCTCCGCGGCAAATCGCCTGGCCATCGCTTCACCGAATCCAGAGGCGGCTCCGGTAATCAGTACACGCAGTCCTTCGAGCCTCATGCAACCCTACTAATGGCCATGAAATTGTACAACAGTCTTCAGGCGCGAATAGGTGTGCAGCGCGATCATACCCTTTTCCCGACCATGCCCGGATTTTCCAACGCCACCGAAAGGAAGCTCGACACCTCCCCCGGCGCCGAAGCAGTTTATGAACACCTGACCACAGTTCAGGGCTTTTGCCATCCTCAGCTGGCGGCTACCATCGGATGTCCAGACGCCGGCGACAAGACCATAATCGGTTCCATTGGCAAGCCGAACCGCCTCACTCTCGTCTGAGAAGGGCGTACAGATCAGAACTGGCCCGAATATTTCCTCCTGCGCCAGCCGCGAGTCGCCATCTATCGGGCCCAACAGTGTAGGCCGGACATAGAATCCATCTGGAGGGGCATCACTGACAATGTTGCCCTGGGCCACCATGGTCGATTGATCAGCAAGTTCCAGGTATCCGAGTACACGCGTCTTTTGCTTATGCGAGATCAGTGGGCCCAAATCAAGGTCGAGATCATGGGGGCCGGCCTCCAATTCGGCAAAGCGGCGTCCAAGTTCCTCGACAACCAGATCGTACACCGATGACTGGACCAGTATTCGTGAACCGGCCGAGCAGGTTTGACCGGCGTTCTGAATGATGGCCTGCACCAATACGGGATAGGCTGATTCAAGGTCAGCGTCTTCAAAAACAATCTGGGGAGACTTTCCGCCGAGTTCGAGTGCACAGGCGATCCTGTTGCTGGCAGCAGCTGCAGCTACAGATGCTCCTGTTTCCGGTGAACCTGTAAAGGAAAGAAAGTCGATGCCGACATGACTGGCCAACGAAGCCCCAGCCACATCGCCGCTCCCGGTTACGACATTGATTGATCCATCCGGAAACCCGGCTTCTACCGCCAGTTCGGACAGGTGGATCGGGGTCAGACAGGCATCCTCTGCAGGTTTCAGGACAGTCGCATTGCCCATCGCCAGTGATGGCGCCAGGGTCCTGGCAAGAATTTGCGATGGGTAGTTCCAGGGAATGATGTGGCCCGTTACACCCAGCGGTTCGCGCCAGAGCTGGATGTTGAAGTCATTGAGGTAGGGGAGTGTTTCGCCACCGAACTTGTCTGCACCGCCACCGTAGAACTCGAAATACCTTGCCGTTAATTCGATGTCCTGCCGGGCCTGCCTCAACGGTTTTCCGGTATCTAGCGACTCGATTTGTGCAAGCTTGTCGGCGTGCTTAGAGACGAGCGCGCCTAGTGCGGTCAGCAACCGACCACGCTCCACGGCGGTTTGCCGGGACCAGGTGCCACCTTCGACAGCCGCTCTGGCCGCGCTTACCGCGGCATCGATATCTCTCTTCTCCGACGCCGGAATGGAGCCTATGAGGCGACCGCTGGAAGGACTTACCAGGTCTATCCGTTTTTCTGAAAGAGCGGGCCGGAATTGTCCACCCACAAGATTGCGGCCATGTATCGTGAGCATTCCGGTTTCCGTTGCCTGATCCAACCGGATAACCTGTGTATCCTACCTCTCCTTGACGTAAGGTACGCCTCCTGCTCTGGGAGGAATGGCCTTGCCCACAAAGCCCGCCAGAATGATGATTGTCAAAATGTAGGGGAGGGCTTGCATGAACTGAACCGGAACCGTGCCGACACCCGCAATTTGGATACTCTGATAACGAATCGCAATCGCTTCGAGGAGCCCGAACAATAGACAGGCGTAGAGCGCATAGCCGGGGCGCCACTTGGCAAAAATCAGTGCCGCCAGTGCCATGAATCCCTTACCCGCTGACATGTCCTTGATGAATCCGGCAGCCATGCCAGTTGCCAGGTAGGCTCCGCCCAATCCACAAAGCAAGCCACAGATCAGTGTGGCCTGATAACGCAAACGCGTAACCGAAATCCCACCGGTATCCACCGCTTCCGGGTTTTCACCAACCGCCCGTAGCCGTAGCCCGAATCGGGTGCGGAAGAGAATCCACCAGGTTGTGGGAACGGCCAGGAGACCGACATAGACTAGAATGGTGTGCCCGGAGATCAGGTCGCTATACAACGGACCGATGATCGGCACGTCTGCAAGAGCAGACGCAAACGGCAGGTCAACGGGCAGGAACCGTGCGTCACCGGAAAGCGAAGGCGTACGCCCACCAATCTTGAACCAGTTTTGCCCGATCAGTGCAGTAAGACCGGATGCCAGGAAGTTGATGGCCACACCGGAAATCAACTGGTTGCCGCGGAATGTGATCGAAGCAACACCATGAATCAGGGCCAGCAGGACCGAGGCCGTGATGCCTGCTGCCATTCCCAACCAAACCGATCCTGTAATGGCAGCGAAGGCGGCTGAGAAAAATGCTGAGGCAAGCAACTTGCCTTCAAGTCCAATATCGAAAATACCTGCCCGTTCGGAATAGAGGCCGGCCAGACAGGCAAACAGAAGCGGTGCCGAAAGCCGGAGCATCGAGTCGAGCAATTGAACAACAACAAGCAAGTCCATGGTCAATTCCCTGCCTTGCGCCGGATGAAGTAATTCTCGACCGGCAATCTGACCATGTTTTCCAGGGCACCTGTAAAGAGAATTACCAGGCCTTGAATGACGACGATCATCTCTCTTGTTACAGACGGCAGCTCGAATTCCAATTCGGCACCACCCTGATACAGTAGTCCAAACAGCAATGCGGCCAGCAAAACACCCAAAGGATGAGATCGACCCATCAGTGCAACGGCGATGCCGACAAAACCGGCACCCTGGACTGAATCAATGAGCAGCCGCTCAGCCTCACCCATGACCGAATTCACGGCCATCAAGCCGGCCAGAGCGCCGGAAATCAGCATGGAGACCATTATGATACGGAATGAGGAAATGCCGGCATAACTCGCCGCCGTTTCGCTAAGGCCAAACGCTCTTATGGCGTAACCAAGTCGTGTTCTCCAGATGAGCAACCATACCAGTACACAAGCAATCAGGGCGACTATAAACGATACGTTGACCGGGGGTGATTTCGGAAAATTAATGCCCAACCAGCCTAGGGCCTCATGTCCGGACGGAAGATGTGAGCCAGCCACGAAGGCAGCAGATTCCGGTGCCATCTCGCCTGCTGGCTTGAAATGATTCACCAGCAGGTAAACCATCAAGGAATAAGCGATGAAGTTGAACATGATCGTCGTAATGACGATGTGACTACCGCGTTTCGCCTGCAGGTAGGCGGGGATCAGAGACCACCCGGCACCAAATAGCGCGCCGGCCACAATAGCTGCTGGCAGTGCAAGCAGCCAATGCGGCCAATTTACGCCAAGGCAAATGATGGCTACGCCAACTCCACCCAGCAGAGCTTGACCTTCGCCGCCAATATTGAACATTCGCGCCTGAAAGGCGACCGCGACCGCCAACCCGGTAAAGACGAAATTGGTTGTGTAATATAATGTGTAGCCAAGCCCGTAGGCAGAGCCCAGTGATCCCTGGACAATAATCTGCATGGCATGGAGCGGGTTTTCTCCAATCCACAATACAACCAGCCCCGAGACGAGAAGCGCCAGAACCAGATTAATGAATGGGATCAGTGCGACATCAACCCATTTGGGCAGCTTGTTCATGCTGTCACCGATATAGCTCGCGATTCTGCTTGTGCCGGCGACTCGGCTATGCCGGCCATCAGCAATCCTAATTCGCCCTCATTGGTTTCGCTGACGACGCGTTCACCAACGATGCGACCATCGAATAGAACAGCAACTCGGTCAGCAAGGGAGAAGATCTCGTCGAGTTCAACACTAATGAGCAAGACAGCTGCCCCGGCATCGCGCAGATCGAGTATTTGTTGGTGGATGAACTCAATGGCACCGACATCGACGCCCCGGGTCGGTTGGCCAACGACAAGGAGGTCCGGATTGCGATCAATTTCTCGGGCAAGTACAATTTTCTGCTGATTGCCACCTGAAAAATTCTTGGCCAGCGCAGTTATTGAAGGCGGTCGCACATCGAACTGTTTCATCTTGTCACGGCAATAATCCTGCATGGACTGGATATCCATGAGAAACGGGCCACGCCGACATCGCTCATCATGTTGATAGCCGAACGCCATATTTTCCCAAGCCATGAAATCCATAACCAGACCCAGAAGCTGACGGTCTTCGGGAACGTGGGCAATCCCCCATTCTCGCCTTGCCTGGGCATCCGAACCAGCTCCTGAAAGGGGCAGTTCCTGGCCGTTTATTTCAACCGAACCGGTGCCGGTCGCAAGCCCGCCCAAGACTTGTAGAAGCTCAGACTGACCATTGCCATCTACACCTGCAATGCCCAGAATCTCACCCTGACGGACCTGCATAGATATATTCTTGAGACGCTCAACGCCGCGGCTGTCCGAAACGCAAAGATTGTCGATCTTGAGTACAGTTGAGCCCGGATCAGCCTTTTCCTTTTGAAGACGAAGCAGAACGGATCGACCAACCATAAGTTCTGCGAGATGTTGCGGATTTGTGTCAGTGGTCTTGACGGTGGCGGTCATTTCACCGCGCCGCATCACGCTGACGGTATCCGTGACAGCCATAATTTCTCGGAGTTTGTGCGTAATGAGGATGATTGTCTTGCCTTCGTCACGCAAACTCCGCAGAATGCGGAACAGGTGGTCTGCCTCAGCCGGAGTCAGCACGCCGGTAGGTTCATCAAGAATGAGGATGTTGGCGCGCCGATAGAGTGCCTTCAGAATCTCGACGCGCTGCTGGTGCCCTACCGAAAGCTCCTCGATCAGGGCATCGGGGTCAACCTTCAGTTCATATCCTTCGGCCAATTCCTGTAGCAAGGACCTCGCCTTCTCCAGGCTGGGTTGGAGCAGAATCTGATCTTCTGCCCCAAGGACCACGTTTTCAAGAACCGTGAAGTTTTGCACAAGCTTGAAGTGCTGATGTACCATCCCTATTCCGGCAGCGATAGCTGCCTGGCTATTCGGAATGTCCATCTGTTCGCCATTGACAAAGATTTCACCCTTGTCGGCACGGTAAAATCCGTAGAGTATCGACATCAGCGTTGATTTGCCAGCTCCGTTTTCCCCGACAATCCCGTGGATTGTCTTCGGAGCTACCGAAATGCTGATGTCCTTGTTGGCCTGGACTGGCCCGAAAGCCTTTGAGATGTTCCGCAATTCGATGGCGGGAGCCGTCACTGCCAGTTACTCCCGCCCAAGGTTTTGTTTCTTGCGAACTGCATCTAATTGACCGGACAACTGTCGTCGGTCGTGTAATTGTGCACCTGCAAGTTGCCGTCTGCAATTGCGGCTCTCTTTGCCTCGACTTCTGCCAACACATCCTCTGGAATCAGTGGAGCGTTGTGCTCATCCAACGCGTAGCCAACGCCATTCTCTGCCACTCCAAGGACTTTAACTCCGGTTGAAAGATCGGTACCGGCGGTAAAGAGCTCATCGACTGCAACATCCACTCGCTTGAGCATGGAAGTGAGAACTGAGCCTGGATGCAAGTGATTCTGATTGGAATCCACGCCAATCCCCAAAATCCCGGCATCATGCGCTGCCTGCAAGACACCTACACCTGTGCCTCCTGCTGCATGGTAAACTATGTCTGCGCCTGAACTGACTTGCGATTTTGTAATCTCGCTACCCTTGACAGGATCGTTCCATGCCGAGGGATCACTGCCAGTCATTTGCTGGATGACCTGGATGTCGGGATTAACAGCCTTGACTCCCTGCACATATCCACAGGCAAAGCGTTTGATCAGCCCAATGCCCATGCCGCCCACAAATCCTACAGTGTTGGTCTTTGTCGTCATTCCGGCGATCACTCCCACAAGATAAGACCCTTCATGCTCGGAGAAAACTACCGAACGAACGTTCGGCTCGTCCACAACGGAATCGATAATCGCAAACTTCGTATCTGGAAAATCCGGTGCAACTGCTGCGAGCGTGCTGGCGAAAGCAAAGCCAGTCATCACAATCGGGTTGCTACCGCTTGATGCGAGGCGTCGTATGGCCTGCTCGCGCTGCGCTTCCGACTGAATTTCTATTTCCCTGTAGCTGCCCCCGGTTCTTGCCTTCCAGCCTTCGGCACCGGTATAGGCACTTTCGTTGAACGACTTGTCGAACTTGCCGCCAAGATCGTAGATAATTGCCGGGTCAGCCAAGGCACCACCCGCCAATACAAACAGGGCCATGACCACTGCTCCAAGCTTGGCTCCAATTCTTATCATCAAATGACTCCCATCAAGATTTGCATTGTGCTGCGAACCGATCTGCCGTGAAAGCTGTGACATGTTCGGGCCGCGGCTTTGCGCGTACCATTAGTTCCGACCGGGTCTCATTGCAATCTGCTTATGGGCCGGAAACAATCGACACACGGCATGGTCCTTTCTTGGTGAGCAGAAATATGCCTGGCGTCCTGTGTCAATCAGGCAGACCGGGCACAGGTCGTGTGGAGACCAAGCCGGCCGGGCCAGCAGGCCAAAAGAAGGTGCATTCACCCTTTAGGTGCACGCGCTTGACGGCCAATCCAAGGGTTGTCGAGGTAATAGGGAGAAGGGGGTGTTACGTTTCCTGCAGACCTTACGATTGCCATGCGAGCGACGACAACAGCCAGTGGCTCGCTTTGCGAGACAGCTGTTCCTCCATGCATGGCCGCGATATCTTCGCACCTATACCCGGCAATATTCATGGTGCTGTCAATGTATTCGCCGAGCTCATCAATGTAACAGCGAATAGGTGTGGTCTGATCCGATCGACAGGCACAGACCATCTTGCCTCTGGTCGGCACGACGACCAGATAGGGACGAAACACTTCGTATGATCTGGCCTCGAACTGTGTAATTCCGACAGCAGGTATTCTCAGTGCCATGGACAAGCCGCGGGCCGCGGCGATGCCAATCCTGATACCATTGAAATAGCCAGGCCCAACCCCCACTCCGATAGTGGCAAGATCAGTCCAGCGAAGCTGTGCTTCCTCCAACAACGCAACCAGCAATGGGAAGAGGCGTTCAGAATGACTTTGACGACCGCGGGCTGTTCGTGTCCCGACAACGCCAGTGTTTCCAATGAGGGCCAGCCGGATGTCTTCACCAGTTGTATCAATTCCGAGCGCATATGACTGCTTTTTTGACATCAGGCCAATTTCGACTTCTTCTCGGGCAGATGGTGGCTACAGGTTCACATGCTCAACACGATGCTGGCCGGATTTTCCATTACCTGGGCAACTACCCCAGGTCACGCTGTTTGCGTCACCATTCTTCCGGGAAAATTCAAGCAACAAGGCGACATTCGTCTACTGTTTTCCGCAGGGCTGACGTTTGTTCTTGAAACCATGGCCACGCATGCTTGCTGATCGCGCCAGAATCTAGCGGTGGTTATTGCCAATTCAGCGGTTGAACTTTGGGAGAAGTTTATGGCATCGGGTCGTGATGCGCTGTTGGGGCGGGCGTGTTTTGCAGCAGGCAGGCTTGCCCAGGACACTAATATCGGCACAATTCGCTGTGCGATGCTACTGGCTCTCCGATACCGCGCTTCCTTTGGTTTGGATTCTTTTTGCGAGCGTGTCCTGCCCTTTGCCATTAACCGTCCGAAAGCGACAGGGTAAAAGGCCTCGTCGATTGCCAATTGGTAGCAACCCTTGGGTTTCCTATTCTCAAGGCCATGTCCGGGAGTAGTCCACGTGGTCCGGCGGTGGCCGTATCCAATGCTCTACCTACCGGCCGGCAGTCCCGGAAAGGGCTTTCACTATTATGGTCTCCCGGCTGACATGCTCACTGCTATTAAACGGGGCCATCAGTATTTGGATTGCGGTCTCGTCCAGTCAGATCCGGTTGCGGAATTTTGACAGAGATTGCTTCCAGCCGTCAGGCACTTCCGCGTCGCTAACGGATTGGGTAATTGTGAAAGTGGGAAAGCAACAGACTTCGGAGTTCAAAAGCCTGGAAGAGTTTGCGCGTGCATTTCTTGCCGTTGGTAAGAATTTGTTGTCGAAGGCCTTCTGCGACGACAGAAATCAAGCATCAAATTACCGGTCTAACCTCGACCACTTCAGGGATATAGTGGCGCAGCAGGTTTTCGATACCCATCTTCAATGTAATCGTAGAGGATGGGCAGCCAGCGCAGGCTCCCTGCATATGAAGATAGACTACGCCGCGCTCAAAGCCATGGAAGACGATATCCCCGCCATCCTGGGCAACGGCCGGCCTCACCCTGCTGTCAAGTATTTCCTTGATCTGCTTCACCACTGCCGTGTCCTGAGTGTCTTGGCCGCCATCACTCCTGGTGCCAGGTTGAGCATCAGGACTCATGATTGGAGCACCAAGCTGGTAATGTTCCATGATAGCGCCAAGAATGGGTGGTTTGATGTGTGCCCATTCGAACGAGGGGGACTTGCTCACGGCGATAAAATCATGCCCGAAGAATACTCTGATCACGCCTCGGACCTTGAAAATACGAGCCGCAAGTGGCGACTTCTCCGCAGACTGCGGCTCAGAAAAGTCTGCGGTGTCACCGGGCAATACCGGCTGTCCCGGCAGGAACTTCAGTGTCGCGGGATTGGGAGTCGATTCGGTTTGAATGAACATTCTTGGAAATCCAGCGTCTGAACAGGTCAATTGATTGGCGGCTTGTGTTGTTCGGCCACCGGAAGTTCTCCAGACAGCCGTGCTCCGCCATTGTCATACTCAGATATAACAGCGAGTTACCGTCCTAACAAGCCCTGCAAGTTTGGTCCCCATGACTTTTGACATGTTTTCGATGCTGCTAGGCAGGCACACTGGTCAAATGTTGCCTTGGCCAATGCCAGCGAATTGCTACAATCTACACGTCTTGTGGCTGGGATTGGCGAAGAACGCGACATGCGCTGGATCTCACCTGGTTTCGCTAGGCTACTGCCTAATGTTTGATCTAGGCCGGGGCGACGCGCCATAGCTTGGTGTTGGACTCCAGATCATGGACGAACGAACATTGGCCGGGTTCCGTGACCAGGCTGCCCTGCAAGGTCATTTACTGTCTGGAAATCCCGTTTGTGCGAGGCGCGGCGTAACAAGCATTGGTCCTGAACACATCTGTGCACTTCAAATACGATGTGACGGCATCGGGAAGAGATGCGGTCTGATATCTGCTGACGTATTTGCAAATTCAGCAGCGCGTGTGGGGCGAGTCGAAGGCATGAATCTGCCTCGAATCTTGAGTTTCGGCTGAAGTCTGTAGCGACGCCGGAATTGACTCCCCGTTAGCATCGGAGAGTTCAGAGCCATGTTCAATACTAGCCCGGGTCTGCCAGCAGTCAGAGGCTGAACTGTCACTCCTGCGCCCTCATCCGATTTGTTAGGCAATTCATTTGCCTGCCAGGTCATAGCAGACTCGGTTGTTCGTCTTCGAGAATCCCCGGGTGGTTATTGCGCACGCTGTTGACTTGCAGCCCAACGGGTCTGACGCAAAACTTTTCGGTCAGTGGCGAGGATACAAGCTCGCTTACATCTCCGGGTGGCAGCGTTGGGTCAATCCAGGTTGCGTGGAGGGCTTGAGGCATAATCACTGGCTGACGATGATGAACATTGGACAATTGCGGGTCCGCGTCCCTGGTCAGGATAGTGAATGTTTCAAGCACCTCATCCTCTCTCTGCCAGCGCTCCCAAAGGCCTGCGAATGATATTGGCAATCCATCCTTGCGCGAAATGAAGTAAGGTTGTTTGCGTCCCCCTGTTGGTTTCCATTCGAACCAACCATTGGCAGGAACAAGGCAGCGCCGGGCCTTCGCGGCAGCCCGAAATGATGGTTTGCTTCGGAATGTTTCAGATCTTGCGTTGATGAGCCGTGAAGCAATCTTCTTGTCCTTTGACCAAAATGGAACCAGCCCCCAGCGGAGCATTGACAATGTCTTCGCCCCCTCAATGTCCGTGCGGCAGACGGCAAACAACTGAGTGGGTGCTCCATTATAGCGTGGTTCCATGTTGGTAGGTGGAACCGTTGGTGACAATGAATAGAGATCATGCATTTCCTGCCAGGTCATAGCCTGCGTAAACCGTCCGCACATTCTTCCGTTCCTGTGGTTGGCAATTATTGCGTTACAGGGATTGAGTCCGTGATGCGCATGGCATTGAACCATGCAATTCGGGGACGACAAAATGCTTTTTCCAAAACCCCGTGAGCCAATGGATGCCCAGCGACTGTACGCAGTCATTGCTACAACTGATGATGCCGCTCAAGTCAAGCTACCGCTCGAACTTTCTCGATTTCCGAGAAAACGTTGACCATTTGGGCGGGGCTGCAAGTATATTCGTGCTGGAAAAGGAATCTGCTATGGGAGGGCATTCGCTTCCTGCGAGGAACGATCGGTCAAGGGAGATGTGCTCAATATCAGGTGGGAATGCGCAACACCGGCAGTGTCGGTGCAGGATACTCACCCTCAGGTTTCAAGAATTGCCAGATCCAGGCTGGTCTATGTGGAGGCACACCGTCCAGCTTTGTCGCCAGGAAGACGGGAGTTAAACCTGTCTTAACCTCCTGTATGGATGTCTTCAGGGATTGAACCCGAAACCCGAATACGTTCTGATGTTTCGCATTTCTGAAATTACAAGCTACTTGAACTGTAACGAGACATCCGGCGATTTCAGGGTGACTGATGCAGAGAACCATTCCACGGTCAGAAACCGGATATAAGTCTCTATACTCCGAACATGGGCAAAGTCCTGTCGGGCAACTTGGCGAATAGGCGCGGAGATACAGTCATGAAACTTGATGGCAAGCAGATTATCCATTCAAACCGTCGCAATGTATGGAAACAACTCAACGACCCTGTCGTACTCCAAGAGTGCATTCCGGGGTGCAAGGAGTTTACCGGATCAGTTGACGAGGGGTTCCAAGCCGTTGTGACACAAAAGATCGGTCCTGTTAAGGCAACTTTCCGAAGCACGATCTCGCTGTCCGATATTGATCCAGGCAACAGCTATACCATAATCGGAGAAGGAAAAGGCGGAGCGGCCGGCTTTGCTCGGGGAAGCGTCAGGATTGCACTTAACGACGTTCCCGACGGAACCGAACTGACCTATGACGCCGATGCCAAGATCGGCGGAAAACTCGCTCAACTGGGATCAAGGCTTGTTCGTGGCGTAGCAAAAAAGCTCTCTGCTCAGTTTTTCAAGAGATTCAGCGAGCTGGTTGAGAATAATCAGGATGGTAACAACACTTCCTGACGAACGCAGTGCCGAGGCTTGTCGGTCAACACTTTAACGCCGAAGACACTATTGCGCTCAAAGCTCGTTGGTTTCCTGCGAGAAAAGGATTCTTGAAGCCTGGAACAACAGGACTTGCTGGAAATGCCGGATTGAATTTCGATCTCAGGTCGAGCCGAAATTCTGAGTGGCAGGCCTGGTACACTTCCTTCGACACGGCGCTGTTCAGGTTTCAGGGTAGTGGATTCTGCTCTAGGTCTGGCAAGGTGCATAATCCGGATAGAAGCACTCCACGCCGGGCTTCATGTCGCCGGTAAATCCGAAACTGCCTACGGCGCAAGAATGATCTTGGGTGCGGCCACGCGGCCAGCCTTCAAGTCGGAAAAAGCGGCTGAACCACCACTCAGGGGACGAATTTCGGCCCAATCCAGCGGTCCCAGACGGCCCGAAAATATGGCCGTTGCCGTGTCCAGAAAATCCTGTCTGCTGTAGGTATAGGTGCCTATGAACGTGATTTCCTGAAGCGTGACGCGTCGTACATCAAGGCCGCCGGATCCCGAGCCGAGGCCGATATGCATGATCACGCCTCCGGGCTCCACGACGGCTGATGCAAGTCTACGGGTCGCAGCAAAACCTGCACCGTCGACGACCAGATCATAGGACTCGCGGTGGTCGCTTGCCAACGGATCAAACACACAAAAATCGCCGCACTGACGTATGACGCTCCGGCGCGAGGCGTTTGTCTCAGCGATGGAAACCTGCAAGGCACCTTGATCAGCCAGTACAAGTGCAGCCCCCAGACCGATTGCCCCGCCACCCGTGACCAGACAACTTGCTTCCTCCAGAGGTTTGTACAGTGCCCGGCGCGCCAGCCGAACGGCATGCCAGGCGCATGCAATCGGCTCTGCCAGTGCAGCCTTGTATGTCGGTACACCGTCGGGGACCGGCACCAAATTGCGGTCTGGAACAGAAACGAATTCAGCAAAGGCGCCGGGGCGCGGTGGCATTGAAATGATCTGGCGATGGACGCACAGGTTTTGGCGGCCGGCGAGGCAGGCGACACACTCGCCACAAGTTACGAGCGGATTGATCGTAACCGGTTTATTGGCGAAGGGTCCGTGCAAGGCAGTGCCGGCGGCCTCGTGTCCAAGGATCAAAGGCGGCGGCCGTCGCTCGTCATGACCCATCCAGGCATGCATGTCGGACCCGCAAATCCCGACATGAGCCGTACTGATCAGGGTTTGACCATCAATCTCCGGCACCGGTGCATCGCGGTAATCAAGTTTTCCCGGTCCAGTAAGAATCAGGGCCTTCATTTTGCTGTAAACCCACCATCGACGAACAGCACCTGTCCGGTGACATAGGCGGAAGCATCTGAGCACAGGAATAGTATCGGACCTTCCAGGTCCGCCATGCGGCCATTCCTGCCGATGCAAGTCTGCTGGGCGTTGCATGCCGCAATTTCGGCGTCTTCAAACACAGATTGCGTAAGTTCAGTCGGAAAAAACCCTGGAGCGATCGCGTTTGTGTTGACGCCGTGACGCGACCAGGCTTCGGCCATGGCTCGCGTAAGCTGCGCAATGCCCCCCTTTGATGCACCATAGGCGATGCCCAGGTGGAAGGCCCGCTGGCTCTGGAGCGAGGCCAGATTGACTATGCGGCCCCAGCCTCGAGATTTCATTGCTGGAACCAGCAGTCTGGCAAGAAAGAAAGGAGCACCAAGATTGAGATTGAGCGTTAGATTCCATCCCTCCAGCGAAACGTTTTCGGCCGCCTGCCTGATGTTGATTCCTGCAGCGTTGATGAGAATATCCGGAGGGCCGAAGGGGGCTGCCACCTGGCGACAAATGGCCGGCAGGGATTCATGTCCTGAAAGATCGGCACAAACCTTCGCAGTCACGCCATCCGTCTCTGTTTGCCAGGCGTCAAGCTCCCGACTGCGGCGGGCTACACCGATTACTCTGGCACCGTGTTCGGCCAGAACCCTGGCGAGCGAACGGCCGATTCCCGAACTCGCTCCGGTTACGCAGGCAATGCGGCCTGCCACCGCAAATGGTCCGTCGAAGGCTTCGGTGTTCAAGGTCGCTAGTTGGTTGCAGAGAGATCAAAGGTTTCGTCGGGGAAATACTTGGCAAGCCGGATGTCGGCTGTGCGGGCATGCCCTTCCATTCCTTCAAGCCGAGAAATGCGTGCCGTTGCCGTTGCCAATGACTTGGCAGCCTGGCGAGTGGCACTCTGCCAAGTCACGACTTTCATGAACTTGTGCACCGAAAGTCCCCCCGTATAGCGGGCTGCACCACTGGTCGGTAGTACATGGTTGGGGCCGGAGGCCTTGTCGCCGAATGCAACCGTGGTTTCCTCACCGAGAAATAACGATCCGTAACATCGCAACCGATCCAGAAACCAGTCGGTGTCGGTGGCCTGTACATGCAGGTGTTCCGGCGCATATTCATCGGCAATCCGGACCAATCCCTGCCGATCGTCCACGACCATGACTTCGCCAAAGTCGCGCCATGCCGCGGTCGCGTTCTTGCGATTGGTCGAGGGCAGGGTAGCAATCAGCACAGGCACGTGGTCAAGAACCCGAATAGCAAGTTCGCGGTGGGTGGTGGCTAGCCAAACCGGTGAATTGTAACCATGCTCGGCCTGTCCTACCAAATCCCAGGCAACAATCTCCGGATCAGCAGTCTCGTCAGCAAGTATCAGGCTGTTTGTCGGCCCGGCAAGAATGTCAATCCCGACTCTTCCAAAGAGAATGCGCTTGGCCTCTGCAACATATTGGTTGCCGGGGCCCACAAGAATGTCGGCGCTGGGTAGTCCCAGCAATCCGAATGCCATCGCTGCAATGGCCTGCACACCACCAAGCGCAAGTATGGTGTCAGCTCCGCATAAATTGGCAGTGTAGATGATAGACGGCGAGACGCCGGTTTCGGGTCTTGGCGGTGAGCAGGTGACAATGCGATCACAACCCGCCACCTTGGCGGTTGTGACGGTCATCATTGCTGACGCGATATGGCTATACCGACCGCCCGGCGTGTAGCAGCCTGCCACCGTGCACGGGATCATCTTCTGTCCGGCCATCTGGCCGGGAGCCAGTTCGATCGCCATGTCTCGAATGGTCTCCTTTTGTGCCTCGGCGAAGCGACGCACGTTATCCCAGGCAAAGTGGATATCGTCCTTGAGCCGCCTCGGGACCTGATTGGCCGCGGCTTCGATTTCATCGCGCGTCAGAACAATATTGCCATCGAATCGGTCGAATTGCTTGGCGTATCGGCGCACTGCTTCGTCACCAGCAGTCTCGATATCTTCCAGGATCCTCTGCACAGCAGAGTGAACCTGGCCAATTTCAATTGTGGATGGTTCGACTGCCTTCTTGAGGTGCTCGACGCTAAGTACCGCGTTCACTTGTAAATGTCGGGCAACAACAGGGTCGAGAGAACGGGCAGATAGGCAATTAGTAGCAATACCATAAGCATGAATATTACAAACGAAACGGCGCGCGCTGCGATCTTGAGAATCGATTCACCGGTAAGCCCCGAGACGACAAACAAATTGAGACCCATGGGCGGAGTAATGAAGCCTACTCCAAGAGCTGTAATCATCATGATGCAGAACTGGATTTCGTTCATGCCGATCTGGTCCGCCAGCGGTTTTAGAATCGGGGCCAGAATGACGATGTTCGGTGTGGTCTCCATGACGCACCCGGCGGCAATCAGGATGGCGATCATGAGAAGGATCAGCACGTAGGGATTGTCGGTCAGCGAAGTTACGGCGAAAACAAATCCCTGTGGGACACCGAGGGCGGCCATTGCCTGGGCCAGCGGCAGAGACAATGCAATGATTGGCAGTATCACTCCGTTCACCTTGGCAGAACTGACAAGCATCGCCGGGAAATCGGATAGCTTAAGTGTCCCCAATACGAAGCCAAGGAATATTGTAATGACCACGGCTGTTGCGCCCGCTTCGGTGGGCGTTAGCCGGCCGGAAAATATGCCCCAGAATATTACTGCCGGGACTAGGAACGCATACCAGCCGCTGCGGATTGACTGCCACAGGTTTGCAGCCCATTCGCGTGTAGTAATGAGGCCGCCGCCCTCATAGGCATAACGCCGATTTACGACAATGTTCGTGATAAGGATAGAGCCGAGTATCAGCAAACCGGGAATCAGCGCCGCCTGAAACAGTGTCGACGCAGAGATTCCGAGCACCAGGCCAATCACGATATACGCAATCGAGGGTGGAATGAGAATGCCGGTACAGGCTCCTGCGGCCACAAGGGCGCAAGCGTAGGGACGTGGATAGCCGGACTCGACCAGCCTGTCGATCGTCATGCGACCAACGGCTGCGGCCCCTGCAGCGTCTGAACCGGATATCGCCGAAAACATGCCGCAGACGAGCACCGTAGCCGAGCCAAAGCCGCCTCGCGCCCAGCACGTCAATGCTTCGGCCACATCAAGGAACTTGCGTGACAGCCCGGTTCGTACCAACACATCTCCGGTCAGTATGAACAGTGGAATGGCAGTTAGTGCAAAATGATCGATACCGTCAAAAAGGCTTTCGCCCAGCAATGAAAGAGGGAGAACACCCGAGATCACCAACATGGAGACTGCGCCAACACCGATCGAGGCCCAGATCGGCACTCCCAGGGCGATCAACAGCCCAAACAGTATTACGGGGCCATAGAAATCCCAGCCAATGGCTACGGCTTCCTGCTGTATCTGGTTCCAAAGCATGAGCGGCTCAATCGAATAGTTTCGTACCCTCGAATACGGGTCGTCCGGAGATGAAATCCCCGATATCGCGGCGAAGCGATTGGATCAGACGGAAGATCATCAACGAGAACCCGATGGGTACTGCGGCGAGAAACCATACCATGGAAATGCGCAATCCGTGACTTACGGAGCCGAATGTCCATGATACCGAGAGTGTTTCAAACGACCAGCGTACGGCTAGCAAGGCAATAGCCAGCATGACGAGGTCGCCGAAGATGTAGAGGGCAGCCTTGGTGCGTTGCCCGACATAGTTGTAGAGGACATCGATCCGGATGTGGGCTCGTTCCCGTACCGCTGCTGCGGCACCGATCCATGCCAGGTATATGAATGCGTAGCGCACAACCTCCTCGCCCCAGATGGATGAGAACGAAAATACCTCCCGGCGCACGACTTCTACCGCCATGGTTACAACCAGCATGGCGTAGAAGACTAGCAGGGCCCAACGCTCGGCATTTCGGTTAATGATGTCAAACATACCGGTAACTGCCTTCCAATGGTCTCATCTAATGTCGACTTCCGGCCAGTTGAGGAGGTGGTTGCCCGGCACCGCAAAGGTGCCGGGCCGTGACTGAATCCATCAGGCGTCGTGGACGTAATGTCTGCCTGTTGTGCCGGCCGCCTCGACCAGTTTATCGAAGGCATCCATGGAGCCGGCGAGATCGGTCTTGAAGCTATCCCATTCGGATAGCTGGTATCCACCGGCTGCCTGCCATTCGGCCAACTGATCATCACTGAGAGAATGGAACTCGACACCGGACTTGCGCAGTTCGGCCATGGCAAAGCCACGGGCTGCAGGCACCTTGGCGAGATTTTGTTGCGATGTGATCTCCGCCGCAAATTCAATTCCTTCCTGCACGTCGCCGGGAAGTGACTCAAACCACTCCAGATTGCAGGAATAAACCTGGCTGTCCGGCACCGCCTGTGTAAAAGTAACGTGACTAAGGATATCCTTGAAACCAAACACGTACAGTGCTCCAACCGCCGGATCGAGCGCATCGGCAACACCCTGCTTGATAGCAGAAGGTGTTTCGCCCCAGGCAACAGGTGTCGGATTGGCGCCGACCATCCTGTAATACTGCTGCAGCATCTTTGAACCGGGAACGCGGAACTTCACACCCTTCAGGTCTGAAGGAACGATCACCGCGTCTCCACCTTTGCGGACAGCCACAACACGTGGGTCTATTACAATGTAGAAAAGTGGCTTGAAGCCACGTGCTTCCACCTGTGGGTGTACCGTTGCTTGCCAGTAGTCGGAAGTGACGAGGTTAACAAACCGCTGATTCGCACCACAAAGATAGGGCAGGTTGATCAAATCAACGACCGGTGCAAACGGAGCAAAGTTGGACAGCGAGTGCTGGGCAGCCTGAATCGTTCCACCCTGGACTTTCTGGGCCAGGGCTCCGCCAACGCCGAGCTGCCCACCCGAGGCTAGCTTGACATAAACCTTCCCATTGGTGGCGTTCTGAATGTTCTCTTTGAAGTCAAGCTGCATGATCGGATAACTGCGATCAGCGGTGAGGACGTAGGCAGTTGCTACTGTCATGATATGATCGGCTGCCTTTTCGCGTTCCGCCTCTTCCTTGGCGGTTTGCGCGGCTGCCTGCGATGACCAAAGTGTTCCTGCGGCACCGGCGACCGCAGCTGCAGTGAGACTGCCGGCGCCGGCAAGTTTCATGAAATTCCGGCGCTCCAGTGAAGCAATTTCGGACCTTGTGCTGATATCCTCAGGCATATTGTTTCCTTGAATTATTTTCCTTGTTCACGACGACGCACGGCCGTCTCCCGCAAAAGCACCCCGACAACAAAGAATATTGTTGATACAAGGAGCAGAACCATCTCGCCAACGTCACCGAGCGGCGCACCAATTCTGGCCGCGCCCAGCATCACATTTCCGAAAAACAGGACAAAACACAGCAGAGCTACGAGCAACAGAGATTGTCCGCGCATGTTAACCACCATCTTCCTTGTCTCGGCTGTCACCAACCGATTCTTGCGTGCAGGCACCAATGTAAGCGCTTACACTGTGGAGCACAACCAAGAAAAGGCTTTCACCGGAGAAAGACATTCTTAACCACCAAGACATCAAACAAGCCTCAACCGAGACCGGATTTCGGTGGTTTCTCACAAGGCGGATCTTTCGAAGCGCGGCCGAATACGGTTCGGTAGCTCTGGAATGCACCCGAGAATTCAGCAATTCTCATTATGGGCTGATCCACTGATTGTTTCACTATTCGGGCAATAAAGGTGCCAGAAGGGATTCCAGTTCCCGCTCGCTCCTGATTCAACATGGGGATGCAAGCCCTCGAGAATCATATCGGGTTTCTGAAACGCCGTTGCGCCGCCATGCCCGACAGGCGCACCGGCAACAACGCCCGCCATACCATGGCCGATGCCGGTATGGCCGCCTTTGCCGTCTTCTTCACACAGTGCCCCTCCTTCCTCGCCGCACCGCGGGAACTCGAACAGCGCTCCAACGCCCACGCCCTGTTTGCCCTCGACAGCATCCCCACCGACAACCACATCAGAAACCTCCTCGACGGCGTGCCGCCCCGACACTTCGATCCCGTCTGCCTGCACCGCCTCGAAGACACGCTGCAACAGGGTGGCCTGGCTACCATGCAGCGCCTCAAGGGTAAGCGGGCAAACTGGTACGTCATCGAGTCATTCCTAATCGTGAATACAGTGCTCGTCGACATCTTGCATAACTTTGTTAGAGACATAATAAGGGCTAGTTAACTTCCATATATTGTGGTTCTAGAGAATATTTCTGCTTGACACCTCTGCCCCTTCGTGCTAGAGAACGTCATGCTCAAGTTCGACAGTACATCACCGTATCCAGCCCCGTTCGGGCCGCTTTTCCAGCCCCGAAAAGCGCCATCGGGAGGTCGGTCATGACACCGAAACGGGCCCTCGAAAAGGCACTGGCTGAACGGAATGCAGCACGAAAAGACGTCACCTCTCTCACACAAGAAATTGCCTCTCTCAGGCGTCAGATAGAGTGGTTCAAGCGCCAGCTCTTCGGCGCCACATCCGAACGGCAGACGGTCAGGACGCCCGAGCAGGGACGCGACATGTTCGAGGCCGCCGGCGTCGAGTCCGGCGCCGAGACCGCCCCGTCATCCGATGATGACGCGCAGGATGACCCGTCGACTGGTGCCGGTCAGGCCGAGGAGAAGAAGAAACGCAAGCGCGGCAAGAAGAAGCGTGGCCCTGCCGTCAATGACAGCGGTCTGCGCTTTGATGCCGATGTTCCGGTCCAGGATGTGTATCTTGAACCGGAGGGTCTTGACGGCATTCCCGGGGACGAACTCGAGAAGGTCGGCGAGCATGTGGTCTGCAAGCTGGTCACCCGTCGCGAGACCTCGCACGTCGCCCGCTTCATCATGCCGATCTACAAGCGCCGCGAGACCAACGCCTTCCTCCCGGTTCCGACGCCCCCGTCGGTCTTCGAGAGCAGTTGCGTCGATGTCAGTTTCATCGCCCGTATGCTGATCGACAAGTTCATCTGGCATATGCCCCTCAATCGCCAGCACCGGCGTCTGTCTGCGGACGGCATTGAGGTCAGCCGCTCGAGCCTCAGGGGCTGGGTGCGACGTGCGATTGACCTTCTCTGTCCGCTGGCCGAGGCGCAGTGGCGCTCTGTCCTGGCGAGCGATGTCATCATGATGGACGAGACATATCTCCGGGCCGGCCGGATATCACGGGGCAAGATGCGCCGCGGCGTGTTGTGGCCGGTGCTGGGCGACCGGGGCGAGATTGTGTTTCATTACCGGCCCGATCGCCAGCACCATCATGTGGGGGGCATTCTGGGCGACTGGTCCGGGGTTTTGCACAGCGATGGCTATGGGGCTTATGCGGCCTGGTCGGAGGCGATGTCGGGACGGGTTGCGCATGCGTTGTGCTGGGCGCACACCCGTCGCAAGTTCGAGGGCTGCAAGGATCATGAGCCCGAGCATGCGGGGCGTGCTCTGGCGTTGATTGCCAAGATGTACCTGACCGAGCGGGAGGCGCGTGCGGACGGCACATCGGGGGTTGCGTTGCTGGCTGCCCGTCATAAGCTGCTGGCGCCGGCGATGGCGGCCTTCTGGGAGTGGCATGGGACGATGCTGGCGCGTGACTGGTTGCCGAAGGATCCGTTCTACCAGGCTCTGTGTTATGCCGGAGAGCGGCGTGCCGGGCTTGAGGTGTGTCTGGGTCATGCCGGTGTTCGTCTGGATACCAACGAACTGGAGCGCCAGATCCGCCCCATAGCGACGGGTCGCAGGAACTGGCTGTTTGCCTGGAGCGAGGCCGGTGCCCGCGACATCGCCACCATCCAGTCCTTGCTTCTGACCTGTCAATTGCAGTGTGTTGATGCCTGGACCTGGCTGGTCGATGTCCTGCAGCGTGTGGCCCTGCATCCGGCCCGGCTGGTCGAGGAGTTGACGCCCCGCCGCTGGCCAGACGTGTTTGGTGCGGCGCCCTTGGGCTCGGTTGTCAGTCAGCGGCCCTTCGGCGGTTCGGCCGGCGTCTATACCCCGGACCCGGAACGGCCCTGTGCATCTCCCCGGGCCGGCATGGCGGCGCCGGGATAGCCCATTCCGATGTCACCTCTCAAGCGGTCATGGCGACAATCCTGACCACACGACACATCCCTGACCTGGCCTGAGGCGAGGCCGGCCGGCCCGGCGCCGTCAGGCGGCCCGGGCGTACCGTTTGCGTTGTCTTGACTTGATGATGTCGATGCCGTCGACCAGCGCCATGAGCCCGGTGGCCGAGGCCGGCTCGGCCGGATTGCTGGAGATGAGCCGGGTAAAGAGGCCGCTCTCCAGGCGCTTGGACCAGATCCAGTAGCCGCCCCGGTCGAAGGCGATGACCTTGAGCATGGTGCGGCGTCGATTGAGGAAGACATACCAGTCCCCCGAGATCGGGTTGCGGCCGAGGCGGTTGCGCACCAAGGCCGAAAGCCCGTCATAGGACAGGCGCATGTCGGCGGGTTCGGTGGCCAGCCAGATGCGGCCCCGGCCGGGAAAGCCGGACCCGATCATGACCGGCGCATCCGCAAGACAACATCGGGCCCGAGCGTGAGCTCGATCTCCCAGTGCGGCTGTGCAGCTGGTCCGAGATTGACAAAGGGCGGCGTGACCGGGGCGGCGGCCGTGTGGCTGCCGGTGTCTTTGCGGAAGCGCTGGCACCATCTCCGGAACGTGCTGTAGCGGAGACCCTGTGTGTCGCAAAAGTCCCGGCGTGTCAGCGCCGATGATTGCCAGGTGTCATAGATGTCCCGCCACTGATCACGGCTCCGCACAGGAGCGCGCTGTGGGGTGGGTGGTGATTGTGAAATGCCGTTCTCCATGGGCCTTGTCTCCATCTGTTGTCACGGGATTGACCGAATTCAGATGATCGGAGAACAGATGCTGATCGTCAACAGCTAATCGGGACGTACCAGTTTGCCCGCTTACCCTCAAGGGGCACACGCCAGGGCGATTCAAAAGTCCTGCGTTTTCTGATTGCCATGTAATGTGGTTTCTGTGTGTCAGCCAGGCCATTATTTTGCCGGATTTATTGACCTCAGTACCGTAAGCCTGCTGGCCATTCATATGTCATGATGCTATGGGGCCAGGCATCATGACTGTATCTGCTTCAGAGACTGATATTCCGCTTCGTGAGGTCGAGGTCCACCTCGTGCGCAGCATGGATGCGAAGAGGCGCTGGGATGCGCTGGTCCGGGCCCATCATTACCTGCCCTGGCAGCGGCTTTTCGGCAAGGCCCTGCATCATGTTGCCGTCCATGACGGCCGCTGGCTGGCTCTGATTGGCTGGCAGGGCGGGGCCTTCAAGGTCGGTGTCCGCGACCGCTGGATCGGCTGGTCCCCGCACCAGCAGTTCGCCCGCCTGCATCTGGTTGCCAACAACGCCCGCTATGTCCTGCTCGGGCCGAGGCGCCCCCGCAACCTGGCCTCGCGGGTGCTGGCCCTCAGCCTGGCACGCCTGTCTGCCGACATGCAGCACATGCATGGCTACCCGGTCTACCTGGCCGAAACATTCGTCGATACGGCCCGTTTCCACGGCACCTGCTACCGGGCCGCCAACTGGCGCTCGCTCGGCCTCACCCGCGGGTTTGCCCGCCGGCCGGGCCGATCACCCCGCTGGCACCACCATGGACAACCCAAGGAGGTCTTTGTGTATCCCTTGCATGCCGAGGCCCGGCAGAACCTGTGCGCTGATTCGGCCCCCCACGCCATGAAGGGTGACAAGGCGGCCGCACTCCCCGATGCCCGGACCCTGGGCAGCCTCCATGACCACCTTGCCGGCATGCCCGATTTTCGCCGCGCCCGGGGACAACGCTACGCCCTGGCCTGCTACTTCACCATCATGATCGCCGCCCGGCTCTGTGGCTATCGGGGCTATACCGCCTGTGCCGAATTCGCCGCCCGGCTCGACCAGGACCAACGCGCCGCCATCGGCGCCTTCCGAAGCCCGAAGCAGCAACGCTTCACCGTGCCGGTGGCCGCCTCCTTCCACAACATCCTGCGTGGGATGCCGCCCGATACCCTCGATACGGTGTTTCGAGAATATTGCTTGTCGCGTAGCGACAGTCAGGCTGCCCTGGCCATCGATGGCAAGACCATGCGCGGCGCCTCCCGGCAACGCCCGGACAATGCGAACATCATCACCCTCGCCGCCATCGAACACGGTACCGGTCTGGTCGTCGGTCAGAACCGGGTTGCCGAGGGCAGCAACGAAATCCCGGCCCTGCGTGACCTTGTCGCTCGGGTCGGCGCCCGACAACGGGTCTTCACGGCTGACGCCATGCATGTCCAGCAGGAGACCGCATCGGCTGTCGTTGATGCCGGGGGCCACTACGTTCTGACGGCGGTCAAGGACAACCAGAAAACAATGCACGATCAGCTGCGCCGCTTCGGTGGCTGGAGCGAGGCCGAAACAGTCCAGGACGACATCGACAAGCAGCATGGCCGCATCGAACAGCGCAGCTGTACGGTGGTCGATCTCTCCGACAAGACAGGGGACAGCTTCTGTCCCCTGTATGGCCGGCGCCAGGCCTTCCGCATCGAACGCTATCGTGAACAGGTCAAGACCGGCAAGATCAGCACCGAAACCATCTACGGCCTGACCTCGCTGGCCCCCGGAGAGGCCGGCCCCCGGGAGATCGCCGATCATGTCAGGTCCCACTGGCAGATCGAGAACCGGCTCCACTATGTCCGCGATTTCACCTTCGACGAGGATCGCTGCCGGGCCCACACACAGAACATCCCCCAGAACCTGGCGGCCATCTCCAACATGGCCATCTCGCTCATCAGGCTTGACAGCCGCTTCGCATACATACCGCCAGCCAACCGGCATTTTGGTGCCAATCCCCAGGAGGCCCTTGATGCCGTCATGACATGACGGTTGCGTGTTGCCCCCCCGGTCAGGGTGGCACACGGGTCATCCTTCTGACCGCGTTTTCTGCGATCGTGACCTCTGGCGGGGCCTGCAGAGCCATGGGGTTCGGCACCTGTCCGATGCTGTCTGTGGATGGACATTGCCGCTGTCGGGCCGGACCTGCCCGCCAATCACACGACATGACAGCCAGATGATGGTTGAAGTTCAGAAACGAAGACTGGAATTAGGGCATGACCACTGACTATTGAATAGGCCTGGGGCACACGCTGATCGCCCTTGACGGCACCGGGTCCTTCCGCTCCCGCAAGATCAGCTGCCCGAACTGCTCCCGTCAGAAGATGGCCGATGGCCACCAGCAATACGTCCACCGCATGCTGGCCGCCACCAGGGTCGCACCGGGACATGCCACTGCCCCCCCGAATTCATCGTCCCCCAGGACAGGGCCGACAAGCAGGACTGTGAACGCAACGCCGCCCATCGCCGGGGTGAGCGCATCGGCAGCCGCCTCGCGGCGCCCGGTCTGTCCCGGCGATGCCCTGTTCGCCGGCCAGCCCCTGGCCGCCCGCATCAAGGCACGCGGCGCCGACTTTCTGCTGGTCGTCAAGCCGAAGCGGCACCAGACCCTCGACAAGCAGGTCGACAGGGCCACCCATTGCAGACGACGCACCGTGACCCGCGGCAAGGGCAACAGGAGGCGTCTCTTCCGCTATCGCTGGTGCAACACCCTGCCGCTGCGGGCCGATAACGATGCCATGCCTGTCAACGGGCCCCGCAGGCGCTTTGCCTTCATCACCAGTCTCGACATTGATGCCAGCAATGTCGGCGAACGGGCCGCCTGTGGCCGCGCCCGCTGGAAAATAGAGAACGAGGCCTTCAATACGCCAGGGAATTTCGGCACCAGTCTGGCGCACAGTTTCGGGCATGGCCAGGACACGCTGTCAACGGTGCCGGTGACGCGCAACCGCCTGGCCTTCGCCATGCACGGCAGGTGCGACATGGCACAGGACCTGTGGCAGCAGGCGCGCACCGTGGTCGGCACCCGCAAGGCGATGGTCCAGCACATCCCGATCATCACCCGGTATCACCTGTTTGGCAACTGGACCGAGATGCTGCTGGTCATGGCCGGCCGCAAGGCCGTCCCGTCGCTGCCGGTCGAGAAGCCGCCGTGACCCGGCCTGGGTCCCGGCGCGTCCTTACACCACCGCCCCAATTGCAATCTCGAAAACCGGTACAACCGCTGACAGGACAAGATAATTGCCATAATGAGAATTGCTGCCGAGAATTATGAAATGCTGTTTGAATATTGGCCTGAGGAGGGAAATAGACGGTCCGGCGGGACAAAAAACTGTATTCTAGAGGTGAAGTCCTGTTGCGTTGGACACAGGCAAACGCCAGTATTGTCGGTCAGACCACTAGAACGGGATGCAGACGCCCTCACAAGGTCGAAGACCAGTGCTATCCGTGAACCGGGACATCGCTAGACTCGAACTGCAATGAAGAAGACAGGCAAGCCGACAACCCGAGGGCGGAGAAAGACAAGGCAACTACCCACACACCAGGATGTTGCACGGTTGTCAGGTGTATCGACCGCAACGGTTTCGCGCGTGTTGAATTCTCCCGGTCTGGTCAGGGATGTGACGCGCAAGAGGGTTGAGGAGGCGATGACCCGTTTAGACTATACGCCTCACTTCGGAGCCCGCGCGCTGGCATCAAATCGAACCAACACCATCGGCGCGGTGATTCCAACTATGGAGAACGCCATCTTTGCGCTCGGGTTGCAGGTCCTGCAGGAAGAGCTAGCCGAGGCTGGCGCTACCTTGCTGGTGGCCACATCAAACTACGATTGCGAGCGAGAGTTGCAGCAAATCCGAGCGCTTGTAGGCCGCGGGGTCGACGGCATCGTGCTCATTGGCGAGGCTCGCAAACCGGAAGCATACCGAATGTTGCAGCGTCGCGACATTCCGTTCGTTCTGGTCTGGAGTTGGCGTCAGGACTGTACTTGGCCCTGCGTCGGGTTTGACAATTTTTCCGCAGCTCGCGCTATTGCCGAACGTGTAGTCAGCGCTGGTCATCGTCAAATTGCCATGATCGCTGGTATAAGAACAGGCAATGACAGAGCCAATGCCCGTGTCCTCGGCGTTCGCTCGGCATTGAAAGCCAAAGGCCTGCAGCTGGAGTCCAGATTCTTGGTCGAGGCGGAATATACCCTCAATGCCGGAGCCAACGCCGCCCGCCTCCTCTTGTCCACAGGCGACAGGCCGACAGCAATTGTTTGTGGAAACGACGTGCTGGCCGCCGGTGCATTGACTGCTATCCGCTCGGTCGGACTTGAGGTACCAAGGGACATATCCCTGACGGGGTTTGACGATATCGAGCTGGCCCGTCTGCTGACGCCGCCACTTACAACCGTACGTGTTCCACACCGCCGAATGGGGCAAACCGCTGCGCGGCTGCTCTTGCGTCTACTGGATTCACGGAAGGATGCGACTAGCGTGGCTTTCGAGACCAAGGTTGTTGAGCGTGCTTCTCTTGCATCCCCCCCAAACTACCTAGATTGAGTGTCCCGGGGTTGGCGTGGGCTCCAGGAAGTCAGGCCACGTTCAGTTTCAAATCAAACTCGCGTGCTGTGCACAAATGGTACAGTAAAGTGCCGATAGACCTCAAATGCGAGCTTGTGCCACTGGTGCAATCCAGCTGTCTTGCAATCGCGTGTCCCTCAATTCCGAGAGGGCGAAATTATGGAGTGGTCTGGCGCGCATTCGCTATGCTCATCCGCAAGAACTCGCAGAAGGCCTGTGCCGGAGCGCTCATTTCGACATTGGCGGCCCACGCAAGACCGACATCCATCGAGGGTATGTGGCTCGCCAAGCCTCCTGCTTCGACACGGCGATCCTCCAGCGACCGGGGGCGATAAACCATATCGGACAATATGGTTATCCCCATTCCATTGGCGACCATGGACCTAACCGCTTCCACCGAGGAAGTTCTTACAAAATCTGCGGTCGGAATCCTGATTGCCTCCAATACCTTTGAGCGGTGTTGGCTGTTTCGTCGACTGTCAGCATGATGTAGGGTTCTTGCACCAAATCGGTGAGGTAGATTTCTCCTCGGTCAAGTAGGCGATGGCTGGTGGACAGCCACAGGCGTCTCGGCGAGCGAAAGAGCGTCTCAAAGCCAAGTCCTTCCTGATCCGCGATGTTCGAGGTCAGCAAGACGGCGACGTCGTAAACCCCGGCGACAAGCCCGGCTTCGACTTCGGAACGGGTAGCCTCGAGCGGTTGCAATACGATCTTGGGTAAGGCCCGCACAGGACTCTCGAGAAATGATGGAAGAAAGTAGCCGGCCACGGTGTAGCTCATAGCGAGCCGAAGGTTACCCTCTAACCTGGACTGCGCATCAGGTTCGGTCGCTTATGAGGGTGCCGCTACTGTCGGGTTCCTTTTCGAGAAACAGTCGGGCAGCTTCTTTTTCATTGAAATGAACACTCGAATTCAGGTTGAGCATCCGGTCACCGAGATGGTGAACGGGATTGACCTTGTCGCCGAATGAGCGAAGTGACCTTTGACCTCCAAGCCTTCAATTCCGACATAGATGGTACAAACGCGCAGCTATGGAGGCGCTCCATGCCAATTAACGTAAACACTCCGGGCATTCCGATGGGAGGTGCGATGGACCGGCTGGCCCTTCGTGCGGCCAATCTACTTGGGGGCAATCCGGAGGGTGCTGCAGGTCTCGAAGCCGTGTTCATGGGTCCGGAGCTTGAGTTCACTGAGAATTCCATTGTTGCAGTGTGTGGCGCAGACCTGCCACCGAATGTCAATGGTAGAGAACAACCGGGTTGGACAGCTTTCAAGATTAGGGCTGGTGACGAGCTCAGTTTCGATTTTCTACGAGGCGGCGCCCGAGCTTACATCGCCGTAGCAGGTGGAATCACAACGCCCAGTTCGCTCTGCAGCAGGTCCACCTATGCGATCGGTGCTCTTGGCGGAATTGACGGGCGAGCGTTGCAATCCGGCGACAGTCTGCCAGTCGGTGATGACAAGGCAGCTGACCGGGAAGGCAGATCGGTACCCCGGGCGCTCCGCCGTGCTCCCGGGGAACTGCTGAATTGCGCATGATGCCGGGGCTTTACGGCATCGCACAAGCCCAGAATCACGACGGGCCTTCTTTGAGGATACCTGGTACTTAGCCAATGAGGCCGACAGGATGGGCTGCCGATTCCATGGAGGTCGAAAACTGGAATTTGTGCGGCGCGGACAGCCGTTTGGTGCAGGGTCGGATCCATCAAACATTACCGATGCCTGTTAACCCCAACGGCTCCATACAGGTCCCGAGTGGAACGGAACCTATCATCTTGCACCGGGACGCTGTGTCCGGTGGTGGTTATTTCATGATTGGCACGATAATTTCGGCTGACCTGGACTTGATCGGCCAGATGCAACAAAATACGCCAACGCGCTTCTTGGATGTCGATTTGAACGCCTTGCTCGAGGCAAGGGAATCCCGCAACTCAATACTGGCCGAACTGCGCGAGTTGCTTGCCTGAGGCCGAATCCGGACAAGTATCGAACTGTGCCAAACAGAAGGGCCTCCCGAGGCTGGAAAAATGGAAACACTGGCCAGTCGACAATGTCTTACTCCACATCAAGTTCTTCTTGGTCACCTGTATGTCGAGCAGTCCACGTATCAAAATACAAAATGATTTGGCCAGTCTTTAGTCACAGTTCGGACCGTCACACCTGAGCGGCGGGGCCAGGTCTCCAAACCTGCACATCCCGGTCTCCATTTGCTTGGAAACACCGGGCAAATGGGCAAGAACAGACTCGGCCAACCTTTACTCGGTTGCGGTTGGTTGTCCGTTACAAATTACGCCTGTTCGAAAGTGCCAGGAATCTGTTCAGGTCTTGGCTTGAGCCCACTGCCAGTAGAGTTCCCTTGCCCGCATTGCCACACTGCCATGGTAATGCGTATCTTCAAAACGCGTGACTGAAGTGACTTTCGACATGTTACCGGTCGCAAACACCTCGTCTGCACTGTGAAAGTCCGCAAAGGTCAGTATCGATTCGCGAACGTCAAAGCCGTCCCCCTTAAGTAATGTGAGAATCCGTTTCCTGGTAATGCCAGCCAGAAATGTTCCATTGGCGATCGGCGTATGAACCACATTGTCCCTGACCATGAATATGTTCGAGGTGGCGGTCTCGGCAACGTTGCCCATGGCGTCGGCGACCAGCGCGTTGTCAAAACCCTTTGCCAAGGCCTCGCTCAACATGCGGGCGTTGTTGGGATACAAACAGCCGGCTTTGGCGTTGACCAGCGCCGTGGCCAGAATCGGCCGATGAAATCTCGTCGTGGTCAGGCTCAATGTCTGGGTGGCAAGGGCCATTGGAAGCTCTTCGAGGCAAATGCAGAAACCGGTGACACTCCTTTCGGGGACAATTGCCATGTGGCCGCCATGCGTAGCCCAGTACATTGGACGAATGTATACGGTGGCCTCCTGTGGATATAGCTTGAGCCCGGCGCAGGTTATTTCCAGCATTTCCTCCACACTGTGCGTGGGTGAGATGCCAAGCGCCAATGCCGAATCGTTTACCCGTTGGCAGTGCTCGTCAAGATCAGGAGTCAGACCATAGGCATACCTGGCACCGTCAAACACGGTTGTACCGAGCCAGGAGCCATGGTCAGCAGCCCGCATGATGAGGACGTCTTCTTCGTGCCACTCACCTTGAAAGTATGTCTTGATGTTGGTGCCTGTGGGCATGACAGTCACATTCCTTTTCTCATTCCGAAAGGGTCCAACCCAGGTTGGCTGATGCCTGGCACCTGCTGTTTCAGGAACAGCAAGGTCCGGTTGCTGAGATTACGCTGAGTTGACCCGGCACTGAAGCAATGTGTCATCACGGCGCCAAGTCAATTGCACGTACTGAATCGAGGCGTTTCTCCTGCCATGCCGTGTAGCACAGCGTGAACCTCATGTCCTGGCAAAACTCCCCGGTTTGATCGGCAAAATGCGGAAAGTGTCGAGTCTATGCTGGCCACCCATTCAGTCATGTTCTGGCGGCGTCCAAACGAATGCCGTACCTGCGGCCATTTTGCTGGCAGGAGGCATCGCATTGGCGGCACCGTCCGGTGTGCTTGTCATCGTAGAAAACGAAACACCGGAGAATCTTGACCCGGCCAACGCCACAAATTCTACCGTGGACCAGCTCGTGACTGGTCCTTATGATACGCTGGTGCAGTTCACTGCTGGAGAGACCTCGGTAACTCCGCGCCTGGCAACCGATTGGAGCGTGTCCGAAGACGGGCTCGAATACACGCTGAACCTGCGCGAGGGCGTTGTGTTTCACGACGGCAGTCCTCTGACAGCGGAGGACAGCAAGTTTACGCTGGACAGGCTGGGCGCTGCCTCGGCCGCCGTGCTGAATGACGCCGGGCCCATTGCGGGTGCCGAAATCGTCAACGACCATACGATCAGGCTGATGCTGTCAGAGCCGTTCGGACCGTTTCTCTCGGCCCTTTCCCGAATTTACATTGTCAACAAGGATCTTGTTGAACCGAACATGGGCGATGACAACGGCCGCCAGTGGCTGGCTGTCAACGAGGCTGGATCGGGTCCGTACCAGATCAAGTCCTACAAGCCCACTGAAGCCGTTTCAATGATCGCTTTTGCTGACTATTGGCGAGGCTGGAACGGAAACCATGTTGCCGAGGTCGTGTTTCAATATGTGTCCGAGCCGTCAACCCAATTGGCACTTCTCAAGAACGGCGAAGCCCACATTGCGCCTGACATCACTGTCGAGGACAAACTCGCACTGATGGAACACGATGGATTTGTTGTTGATATCGGTGCTGCTGCAACACCGCTTTACTTTCAGTTCAATACTTCCAGCGACGGACCCACGGGCAACAGCGAGTTTCGCAGGATGCTGGCCATGTCGTTCGACCGCCAGTTGCACCTCGATCTCGTATTGCAAGGATTCGGGACGCTTCCCGATGGACCGCTGCCGTCAGACTGGGTTGGTCACAAGTCAGGCGCGGAAACCGGGTTTGATCTCGAAGCGGCTGGTCAGATGGTCAAGGACAATGGCTGGGAGGAAACGGAGCTGCTAGTGCGCTATCTGCCGGCGATCCTAGAAGAAAAGAACGCTGTCGAACAGCTGCAGTCAAACCTGGAGAGCATCGGCATCGTACTCAATGCCGAAGGCATGACTTGGCCAGCTCAGGCTGCGACCGTGCAGGACCTGGCCACCACGTCCGACATCAACATGATTTATAATTTCCCGAGTTTTCCCGACGCCCACGCCAACCTGAACATCTGTGCAGACTTCGCATCCGCACCGTTTACGAAAATCTAAGGAGCGTAACGATCCGAGAGTGCAAGACCGCGAAACTCCGTTACTTGGAACCGACGGTGCGTATTATTGCCGACCACGCCGTTGATAACCGCCATCACGCCAAGCTTCTCGATCATGCGGCGCAACCTGTTCACGGCATTCTGCCAAGTGCCGACTCCCGCTGCCCAGCCCTCCTCTAGGCCGAGCGTGCGCCGCATTTCGCGACCTGCCGCATCGGGGTCGTCTGCAAGACGAGCACTTGCCACGAAGGTCAGTGGCACAGCGTCGTTTTCCAGGAGGTGTTCACGCAGCCACCATTGCCGCCGCTGCATAGGCTAGAGCGTGTCGAGCAGATCCGGGCTGGGCCTGGCGTCTGCTTTGTCCGCGACCGTGCGGAAGTCGGAAATCGGGAGCCGTTCTTCGGGAGGCTCCGAGAGAAACAGGTAACCGAAGGGTACATGGACGGCGTGGGCGAACGCTTCCAACTGCTTGAATGTGGGCTGTGTCTCCCCGCTCTCCCATTCGGGCAATTTACTGAATCTCGCCGGGAGATTTTCCGGTTCGACCCCCGCGCGCTCGCACGCCCGGCGCAGAAGCTCGGGATTGACGGGATCGCGGATCAAGGGTGATCAGGCGACTGGTCGTTCAGGGACATGTTAAGTCCATGTGCCACGGCACAGCCGAATTCGGCAAACCATTCGAAAGCAGCGATCGAATTGCCTGATTGAACACTTGTAGTCATTGAGGAGTTTGAGTTGATCTGTGATGCGGAATCAATGACGGCCACACTGCTGGCCTGGAGATCCCGAATGGCAATGATCAGTACTGCGCGTTCTGCGAAAACTGGATCGGTTCACAAATCAGGCTGAAATCACAACCGTGCGTGGAGTCACTGATAGGTTGCGAAATCCACGATTCAGCAGCAATTATCAATTGGAGATGTCGGCAACATATGGTTCGCACACAATTCGGCACCTGAAGCTAAATCGGATTGTGCGTTAACCTTTGGGAGCTTCCAACCATTTCCAACTCACTGCAGAAAATCAGCGCTTCACTTGACGGAATAAATACAGGGAAAGTGCTCGCTCACATAAGGTGCTCCCGGCGCAATGGTGTCATCTATCAACCAGTCTGCTACCCCCTGATTTGGATCATAGACTGCCCTGTCCAGCGCAAAGCGCACGGCATATCCTCGCCTCCGCCTGGTGGCAGTTCGATTTCCCATGGCTGAATGAACCATGAAGCCATCAAACGCTAGCAGATCACCAGGCTCAAGGTCCCAATTCACAATGTCGTACCGATCTCGCTCGGCTTCAAAATTGGGCATGTCGCAATACTGGGGATCGTCCTTGCAGATATATTCCACAAACTCGCCTGCCTGATCTGTCAGGAACGGCCTGAATTTCTTGCCCCAGGCATGGGAGCCGCGTATAAACTCCATGGCGCCATTGTCGGCGTCAACCGGGTCGAGTGCAATCCAGGTCGTAATGATCGGTCCGGCGATCGGCCAGTAGGGTTGATCCGTATGCCAGCCTGTTCGCGTCTGGCTGCCGGGTTCCTTGACGAAAATTGTGTCAAATACCAACGAAGTCCAGCTAGATCTGCCAATTTCGGCCACTAGGCGACCCACTCCGGATTCCAGGCAAAAATCCTTGAACGAGCCAGGTTTTGTCCGCAGGTTTCGGTAGGCGAAATAGCGCTCTCCACGTTTCAACTCCGCGTCGGTGGCACATCGCAACCGTTCCAGCCACTCGCCAGATAACGCCTGCCGCACCACGACAACGCCATCTTTCTGATATGTGTCCGCCAGTGCAGTGCCACCCAAATCTTGCAATCTCACGATGCATACTCCCGCTTGTTGCCGCAGTCCGGGTTGTACCAATAACTGCCAGCTTCCTAGACAGGTCCAACACTACCACCTCCACCACCGGACGTCACCACAGTCAGAGCCCGTCGAGGTGGCGGCTGGAAAGTCATTTCTCTCGGTTTGCCGAGCGGTGTTTCACAAACCTCAATCCCACCCTTTATGATTGGGTCTTGTGCGACACCGGCTTTTCGTGTGATCGACCTCCAGCGCCTATTGCTTGTTGAAGCCCGGAGACCTCCTGTTAGTCGTTTAGTCGCACGGAGATATCCCATTTCGAATCGTTCGCTCAATCATTGCGGTGCATGTTGGCCGAGCGTCCGGCGTTAGATTTGGCGGGTCTAATAGGTCGCCCGGCCGCCTGAGATGTCAAACACGGCGCCGGTTGCAAAGCTGTTCTCAAGTGAGACCAGCCAGGAAATCATTGCCGCAATCTCATGCAGAGCAAGAAAGCGCCCCCTGGGAATCTTTGACAGCATGTAATCGATGTGCTGTTCCGACATTTGGTCGAAGATACGCGTACGCGCCGCCGCAGGCGTTACGCAGTTCACGGCAATGTTCAAATTCGCAAGTTCCTTGCCCAGCGACTTGGTGAAACCAATGACGGCAGCCTTGGAGGCAGAGTAAGCGGATGCATTCGGGTTACCCTCTTTGCCGGCGATTGAAGCTATGTTCACGATACGGCCATAGTTCTGTTCGGTCATCAGTGGAACAACGGCCCTGTTCGTATGAAATGTGCCAAGCAGATTGACTTCCACGATACGCCGGAACTCATCGATATCATACGAGGCGACTTGAGCATTGCTGCCGGCCACACCGGCTGAATTCACAAGAATGTCGATCTTACCCCAATAATCGCATGTCTTGCGACAGGCGGCCGCAACTTCACTCCAGTTGGAAATGTCGACCTCCAGGGAAATTGCCTGACGGCCGAATTCGTCGGCTGCCTCCTCTGCCAGGGTCTTGTCAATATCCCAAATCGCGATGCGGGCACCCCCGGCCAAGAGATTCTCGGCGACGGCACGTCCGATTCCCTGTGCTCCGCCGGTTACGACCGCGATCTGTTTTTCAAATCTGGATTGATTGCGCATGTTGCAATCCCTCGTTTCAGGCGCCGGAATCTAGAGCGGGGTTCGCAGCCAGGAATTCCCACCGCCAACTGAGGTCCTTGAGCCAAGGACTGATAGAGGACCTACCACCTTCAAGGACGTCGTGATTGGAGCAAGCCGACGATATCATAGGTTTTCTGCAAAACGGGTTCGGCTACGGATGTGGCCCGTTCAGCACCGGAGCCGAGAATACGGTCCAGCTCTGTCGGGTCATCCGCAAGGCGCTTCATTTCTGAAGAAATTGGCTCCAAGACCGCCACCGCAAGCTCTGTTAATTCTGACTTGAGCTGAGAAAACATTTTTCCGCCAAACCTGTCCAGGACGCTTTCCATGGATGAATTTGCTAGCAACGCATATATTCCCAAGAGATTCCGGGCCTCCGGCCGACCGGTCAGTTCGAACTCTGATCCCGGCAGCGGATGTGGATCCGATCTGGCCCGCCTTATTTTTTTGGCAATCTGCTCTGCGGTATCTGTCAGGTTGATGCGGCTGTAGTCCGAGGCGTCGGACTTCGACATCTTCCTTGTTCCATCTCGAAGACTCATGATGCGTGTGGTTTCACCCTCAATTATCGGCTCAATGACCGGAAAGAAGTCTAGCCGGTAGTCGTGGTTGAACTTGATTGCGATGTCACGAGTCAGTTCGAGATGCTGCTTCTGGTCGTCGCCAACCGGGACATGTGTGGCATGATACACGAGAATGTCTGCCGCCATCAGGCTCGGATAGGTAAACAGACCGACCGAGGCATTTTCACGATCCTTTCCAGCCTTCTCCTTAAACTGCGTCATGCGCCCCATCCACCCCATGCGAGCAACGCAATTCAGTATCCAGGCCAGTTCCGCATGGGCCGGCACTTGGCTCTGATTAAAAAGGATGGAACGTTGAGGATCAATTCCAGCTGCCAGGAATGCCGCCGCGGCATGCCTGATCGCATTCCTCAACGCAACAGGTTCCTGCCAAACGGTCATGGCATGAAGGTCCACAACACAGTACACGCACTCGTGTCCGGCATCCTGCAGTTCAACAAAGCGCTTAAGTGCACACAAGTAGTTTGCCAGTGTCAGTATTCCACTGGGTTGAATACCCGAAAAAATGCGCATCTTTTCGGTCGGGTTGTTCATTGAATATGTTCCACACTGGTAATAGGTCGGAACCGCAATAACCACCGCCGACAATTGACGTCAACCTAAGGCTGCAATCGATGAACCAAGGACCACTCGACAAAGTTTCACCAAGACCTATGCCCAGGGTCGTTTTGGCACTGGTGACGGTGATTGGTGGTCTTGAGCTGCTGTTTTCAGCTGCCGAGACCGGTCTTGCTGCCGGGTTGATCAGTGTGGATTCACGACAGGCTGCAATTCAGGGGTTTTCCTTTTACGAACCGCTGCTTGTTCAGCAATTCTCAGTTAGTATTCTGGGTGTTGAGTGGTATCGGCTGATTTCATATGCTTTTGTTCATTCGCATTTTACGTCCGCAGTGTTTTCAGCCGTCTTTGTCCTGGCGTTCGGAAACTTACTGGCGCGCAACATGCCAGCTTTGCATGTTTTGGGAATATTCTTTGCAGGTACAGTTGTCGGAGCACTGACGTTTGCTCTGTTTCTGGACGCTCGTTATCCGCTTCTAGGTTCATCACCCGGTTTCTTTGCCATGTTTGGTGGCATTCTCGGGGTCATGTTCGTCACGTCTGGCGGTCAGGTGGATCGGCGCTTGCTCTCAATTCCGCTTTTCTTGATCGGTCTGCAGGTAATTGCTCGCCTGGTATTCGGCGGCCCTGACTACTGGCTGGCAGACATAGCAGGTTGCTTGGCAGGGCTGATCGGTGGTGTCTTCTCGCGTCTTGGAATTCGACCGGGGTTGCGTTTCCTTTTCCAGCGCATAATGCGGCGCTGACCACCAGAAAATATATCGTCTGGAAAGGCAACGCAGTCCAGTACGCGATTCTGCCGGCACCTAGGTGTTGTAGGCAATTGGACAATTGGCGAGCAAGAAGCCAACCTGCCTCGCCCGTAGTGTTGTCACATGTGAAACAGTCAGACTGGAGTCTAACTTCCGTTGCAGGCTTGCGAGAAGCTGGGTTTCATCCATCGAAGCGGCAGCCACTACAGAGGACGCAGAGGCTGTGGGAAGGGTTGCAGATACTGTCCAACGCGGTGCTTGGTTACCACACCATCAGGGAATGCAAGGAACAATCGATAGTCGGGTCAAGAGTGATACATTGATATACCGGTTGCCGGCGAGGCTACGCACCGAAATTCCGCTCGGGTCAAGATTGACCAGCCTATCATGACATGGAGCGCCCGGTGTTATGCAGGTGTTGATCCCCGAAGTGCGACACATTGCTTCCCAAGATCCGAATATTCATACCCAATGGGAACGCGGAGAATCAGAAGTTGTTGGCAAAGAAAAGTCATAACCATCATGACGAGCGAAAAAAGGATGTGTGCAATCGGTTGGGTTAGGACGCTCTTGCAAAACCCGTATGATCAGGGGGTTCCTGCCTGATTATCATTGCTCTTGTGAGGCTCAGAAGGCCAGGGATCGTTGCTCTGGTCTCTGGCAAGTAGGTATATGCTAATGGTCCACAGACGGAGGAACACGGATCATAAGTCCTGAGACACAGGGTCCTGTGTGCTGACCGCAATTCCGGCACGATCCGCGCGCCTTGTTGGCGATTGACCTGGCGGCCACGAGGTCCTGTCTTCTGTGACATCGCTCGGACATTCAGGCAGTCACCCGATGCAATCTGCAACTCCAGGAGACGCCTTCACGCCAGAACAGGTTGTTTGGCTTGAGAAACGCATCAACGCGGCCTGGTCACAGGCCGAGCGAGGATTCGACAAGGCTACGCTCATGTGGATTATTGGCGGGCTGACCGCTCTGGGGGTCGCCGCGTCCGCCATCCTCTACAATGAGATTGGCTCTGTCCGCGATGAACTGCGCGTCGAGATTGGTACTGTCCGGGCGCAGGTATCCGACAATCGCGCCTCGCTCGCCCGCATAGAGGCGGTCTTGAACGAGCGACTGTCCCGCAACGTGTGACCCGGCAAGCGGGCTGACCGGAGTTTTACGCACGGCTGTAGATGCCTGTCGGCTCTGCTTCTTCAAGGCCATTGCCCAACACAGCCGGGCATCGTCTTTGCTGTCAATCCACGCACCATCAAGGTGCTGGCGCAGCGCAGGAATGCGGCCCTTGCCCTTCGCTGGAGCGGCCATGCCGTCCCGAGCGCGGAGCGTGACAAGACCCACTCGACAGTCGGGCGTGTCAACGGGCAGTTGACGGACACTCAGGGTCCGCGGTCCTGCCACCGCATGTTCGGCATCCTGGTCATGACCGCCGAGCAACTGGTGGCTCCCGATTGACCCACAACTCCGGGCTGACCGGACAGCGGCCGCCAGGCTGATCGCCACCGTCCCCCTTTCGAGGACGGTGCGGTCAGGCATGCCTCCCAGGCAGGGCATTCGTGCAACAAGTGGGCACATCCACATTCAAAATGCGCAAACGTCAGTCACTGGCCCGCCGCCACTGAATTCAATGCAATTGCCGTTATCATGATGCTGCAACAGCATTGACAATGAAATTGCTGCAATAAACTTGAAAGAGGCTCGAGAGTATAGACATTTCTTGAAATGTCTCAGGAATGCCGCCGCACTTTCGTATTGATGAGTGAGGTCCTCGCGATGAACAGGATGAGCCTGGTTTATGGCGTTCACAAGTGCTTTCCGAACTTCGCGCGCATCATTTCCAAGTCGGTCTGCGTGCCCATTGTTAACGTAAGCTCGCTCAACGATGGCAGCGTCTTCCAAAGCGCGGACCACCACTTCAAAATCCCTGGTATCCAACAAATCAGTAAGTGCCTTGATTGTGCTTCCTTCTTCAAGCTTGGCTGAATCAAGAAGGCTTGAGTAGCTGAAGCAATGGGCTGAAAGGCCATACCCGATCAGAAGGACTCTGTCATCTGTGCAATTGATTGCATCTTGAAATGGGATGACGTCAGGCATGCGCCCGTCCGAAAAATTTCTGTTGGTTCCTTCGATGTCAATTGCCGGGACTCAAGGGTCCGACAGTGAATTCCTCTTGACATTCAATACATATGATGTTTGATATCATCATATGAATGAGCTTTTGTATTACGACCTCAAGGACACAAGCGGCTTTGCGCCCAACCTGGCAACACAGGTATGTCGTGAGCTCGGGCGCAGAATTGTGGGAGGACATCTGCGTGAAGATGCCGTGATCGACGACGAATCGAAACTGGCAGACAGGTTTGGCGTAAGCAAGACGGTGATTCGCGAGGCAGTAAAGCTGTTAGTCGGCAAGGGTTTGCTTGAGGTCCGCCGCGGAAGTGGAACACGCGTCAGAAGGCGCGGCAGCTGGTCGTTGCTCGATGATGATGTCCTCGCATGGCATCTTTCTGTTGAGCCTAAGCCAGATTTCCTCCGTCAGTTGATGGATGTCCGCCGCATCTTTGAGCCGAAGGCAGCTGCATGGGCCGCCAGATTCGGGTCCGCTGAGCATCATCAGGTCATTACCGATGCGCAATTGCGCATGGAACAAGAAGGCATTTCGGTAGAGCAGTTCGTGTTGGCGGATGCGCAGTTCCATCGGGCAGTCCTGCAGGCAGCCAACAACGAGATCCTGCTCTCTATGGAAGGCGTCATATTTTCTGCGCTGTTGAGTTCCATCAGGATTACCAACACTGACCCAAGAGAGAATTTGTTGTCGATTCCAATCCACCGGGAAGTTCTGGAAGCAGTGCTGAACCGGGATCCGGATACAGCTGAGGAAAAGATGCTTCACCACCTTCATGACACCAGCGAACGGCTCGCCGCAGTTGTAGAAGGGTATGGCACGCAAGAGCAGGTGAGATGACGGATTTCAGCACTCAGATTGCCGGTCACAGATTTTGCGAGAGATTTCACATTTTACGATATTCGGTTGGTGGTCGAATAAGTGGCTCCGACGCAGCAAGGGCCGCCAACCCTTGGTATGGAGTCATGCCGCCCAGGCTAGTCCACCAGAAAATGGTGCCGGATGGTGCCGAACATCTAGATCAATAAGGAAGTTATGATGTTAGCCAGATTTAAGATATTGCTTGCCTCGGGTGCGTTTGCAGCCGTCGCCATGACCGGCGGCAGTGTACTTGCCCAGGATATGGTCGCGCTCTTGCTGCCAGAAAACGTAAACCCGCGATGGGAACAACAGGATGCCACAGCATTCGTGTCGACCATGGCAACCGTCGCTCCCGATGTTAAGGTCGAGGTATTCAATGCAAACAATGACACCTCGGTACAACAGCGACAGGCCGAACAGGCCCTGACTCAGGGAGCCAAGGTGCTCATAGTAATCCCGATTGACGGTGAAAGTTCGGCAATAATTGCTGACACTGCTGCCGAAGAGGACGTGCCGACCATTGCCTATGACCGGATGGTCAACTCCCAGAATACGACATTCTGGGTTCAGGCCGACCTTGAGGGAATGGGATACGATCAGGCTATGCATGTGATCGAAAATACCAGGGACGGTGACACACTGGTCATGCTCAAAGGCTCACCGACCGACCCCAATGCAGCTGTCATACATAATGGACAGTTGCGGGCCCTGACACCGCTTTATGAAAGTGGCGCCCGTATCATGGGCTACGAAAACTGGACCCCCGGTTGGGACCCGGCTATTGCCCGTCGTTCAATGGATCAGGCACTTACGCAACTCAACAACAACGTTCAGGGTGTAGTTTCATCCAACGATGGTAATGCCGGTGCTGCGATTGCTGCATTGGAGGAACAGGGTCTGGCCGGAACAATGCCGGTCTCTGGTCTTGACTGCACGGTCCAGGCCCAACAACTGATGTTGCTTGGCAAGCAGACCCAGTGCGGATGGCGTCCACTTGCTGATATGGCGGCTGCCGCTGCGCAGGTCACTGCCCGCCTGGTCAAGGGTGAAGACTTCTCGGATCTTGCACCGCAAACTGTCGTAAACGGGGTTGGTGCCACGGTGGCCTATGTGCCGGTAGGGTCCTATTCGGCGGTGGGTGCCGAAGGCGTTGCCTATGTGATAGAGAATGATCCGTCGATCACCAAGGAAATGATCTGCCAGGGTGAAGCCGCCGCAACGGAGTTCTGCCAGTAGTAAGGGTTGCCTTGACTGACTCAGGTAATGCGGTGGGGAATTCAACCCCACCGCCACATCTTCGCGTCAGCCGAATTCACAAGCGTTTCGGTGGTGTCCAGGCATTGACAAATGTGGATTTCGAGGTTGCCCGCGGGGAGGTAATGGCGCTAGTCGGTGACAATGGCGCCGGCAAGTCCACGCTCATGAAGATTCTCGCCGGAGCATATACGGCAGATGAAGGCCAATTCTGGATGGATGATCGCCAGGTAACTGTTAACAGTCCAAATGATGCGGCAGACCTAGGTATCCAGATTGTCTACCAGGACCTGGCATTGTGCGAGAATCTTGATGTCTCGGCCAACCTGTCGCTTGGAGCAGAACCGGTAAGACCGGGATGGGGGTTTGTTCCCCGAATGCTGCGTCCGATTGATGAATTGGCAATGGAGGTCAAGGCAAAGAAGGCCACCGACCAGCTCGAGGTCAGAACACTGAAGTCAGTACGCGCCAAGGTAGGTGGACTATCAGGCGGTCAACGGCAGGCAATCGCCATCGCCCGGGCCGTTGGTGCCGAAAGTTCGGTCGTTTTGTTGGATGAACCTACTGCTGCACTTGGCGTGGCGCAGACCGGCCAGGTACTTGATGTTGTGAAACGACTGCGGGATACCAACCATGCAGTTGTCTATATATCACACAACTTGCGGGAAATTTTCAAAATCGCAGATCGTATCTGTGTCTTGCGCCATGGAAACAATGTTGCAACCTGGAATATTGCTGATGTCAGTGCGGACGAAATAGTTGTCGCCATGACCAGGGGTCTGGACGAGGGTTCTGATTTTGCAGCCTGAGTCTCGACCATCGCTGGTAGACCGTCTGCGCGAATTACGACAGACCCGATTTGGTGCTTTTGTACCTGTGCTGCTCGCCTTGGCAGTGATCTGGACTTATTTCGGATTGGCGGTACCAATCTGGGAATATTGGACGAACCCCGACGCTGAAAGTCTGCGGTTCATTTTCCTGAGTCCACGCAACATTTACAATCTTTTCATGCAATCGGCAGTTATTGCAACGTTGGCCGTTGGGATCACGGTTGTATTGCTCTTGGGTGATATCGATCTTTCTGCGGCTGCAACTGCTGGGGTATGCGCCGCTCTGCTCGGTGTGCTCGTGCTTCAGGGTGTGCCAGCCTGGCTGGCTTGCCTTGTCGTGATGGTCGTTGGCGTATTTATGGGTGCCGCACAAGGTCTCCTTGTCGCATATGTTGGCATCCCCTCTTTCGTTGTGACGCTCGCCGGCCTGCTTGGCTACCAGGGCCTGATGCAGAAGATACTGCCCACCGGCAATCTCAATATCGGCGACCCATTCGTAAGGTCGATCGCCCGGGTTCTGATTCCAGACTTATGGGGGCTGGTGCTTGCCGCCCTGCTTGTCCTGTTATTGATAGCTGCACTCTTGCGCAGGCAGACACTGCGCCGCGCGATGGGACTGGAACTCGACACTCAAATCGTGGTGTGGGGGCAGGTTGTCTTCTTCGCCGCACTGGTCTTTGGCGCCGTTATCACAATGAACAGCTATCGCTCGCTGCCGTTGATGATTTTGCTGCTTGTGGCTTTGACTGCGTTGGTAGGTTGGGTAACCACCTCAACGCCGTTTGGACGTTCGATTTTCGCGGTCGGTGGCAATGCGGAAAGTGCGAGGCGCGTTGGCATGAATGTCAGGCGAATTCGGGTCGCCTGTTTCGGGATCGTGGGGCTGATGGCAGCAATTGGAGGAATCTTCGGAGCTTCACGCTTCGGTTCCGTCTCGTATACGGCATTTGCCGGCGGGTCGTTGCTGCTGGAGAGCATAGGAGCAGCAGTTATCGGCGGCACGTCCCTGTTTGGTGGGCGGGGATCGGTGTGGAATGCAATTCTAGGTGCACTGGTTATCGGTTCGCTGGGGAATGGATTGGACCTTTCAGGTGCCAGTGCCGCGGACAAGCTTATGTTTTCAGGTGCCATTCTGCTTCTGGCGGTCGCAATCGACGCATTGTCAAGGCCACCAACCGGATCCGTGAGATAGGTCTGCCCCATGTGGTCTGAGGCAGAATTGAGGGTATTGTCCAGCATATTGGACGAATTGATTCCCGCCAGTCCGGATGGAAGGGTCCCGGGAGCCGGGGCAGTGGTTGCTGCTGAGTTCTTTCGATCTGCAGCACAATATGCTGTCGACCCCGTTGGTGCCATAGATGTCGTACTTGCCGGTGTGTCAGCCATGACCGAGGATTTTTCAGCGCTGGATAGGCCTGAGCGCATAGAAATCCTGAAAGTTGTTGAAACCGAAACGCCTGAAAATTTCGCCCTGCTCGTTCGCCTCGCCTATATGGGGTACTACAGTCGACCAGAGATTCGCCCCTTGTTTGGCCCTGGTGCCCAGCCGGTACATCCACGAGGATATACGGTGCCGGACGAAAGCAGTGAACTCATCGATAGACTGACCAAGCCCGTTCGCCAGCGCGGCCGGTGCTACCGCACCTAGTCTACATGTCCAGGGGTTGAACGTGCAGAACGATCCGGTTGACGTACTGGTTGTCGGTGCCGGCGCGTCAGGGGCAGCTGTCCTCTGGTCCCTGCTGGAGACACGTATGAAATTCCTGTGCCTGGAGCAGGGCCTCCGAATCAGTGACATGGATTTTCCGAGTCGTGATGCGGATTATGAACTGGCGCGTTATGGCAGGTTCTCTTGCGACCCAAATGTACGAGGATTGAAGCAGGACTATCCGATTAATTCGGATGAGAGTTGCATTACACCGGTGAACTGGAACGGTGTCGGCGGTTCAACAATCAATTTTCTGGCGCACTGGCCGCGGATGAAACCATCGGATTTTCGGACTGCAACACTGGACGGTGTGGCGGAGGACTGGCCGGTCGACTACGCCAGGCTTGAGCCTTTCTACGAGATGAATGACCGAAACGTCGGCGTGTCCGGACTGGGCGGCAATCCCGCCTACCCAAACTATGCCCTTGATTTGCCACCCATCCCGATCGGGAAACTGGGCCAGACTTTGGCGAATGGGTTCAATCGGATGGGCTGGCACTGGTGGCCATCGGATGTTGCCATCCTTTCGCAGGATCATGAAGGACGTCAGAAGTGTGTAAATGCCGGCACCTGCGACCTGGGCTGCGCTGCCGGTGCCAAGGGTGGGGCAAATTTCACCTACTGGCCAATTCTGGAAAATGCTGGTGTAGAACTGCGTACGGAATGCCGGGTAAGGGAAATTCTTGTGGATAAGGGCACCGGCCTGGCAACCGGTGTGCTTTATCATGGTCCCGACGGTCGGGTGCACGAGCAAAGGGCCGAGCTTGTCATCATGGCCTGCAACGGTGTTGGAACACCACGATTGCTGCTCAATTCCAGGTCCGGCATGTTCCCTGAAGGCGTGGCAAACCGCTCCGGCATGGTGGGAAGAAACCTGATGTTTCATCCACTGACCGGTGTCTCAGGCGTGTTCGATGAACCGATGAAGGGACACGAGGGCCCCATGGCCTGCTCAATACTTAGCCAGGAATTCTATGAAACCGATCCCGACAGGAATTTTGTACGCGGCTACGGACTGCACTCGGGTCGGTCCACAACTCCAATGACCTTCGCACTGGGTGGCTACGGAATTGATGATCCAATCCCGTGGGGAAATCAGCACCGATTTATCATGGATGATATATACCCGTATCTCGCCGGATTGACCGTTGTGACAGAAGATCTGCCCGAGGGTCACAACCGTGTTACACTGGACCCGGTTCTTACGGACAGTGATGGTATACCAGCTCCCAAGATCTCCTACCGTTTGGGCGAGAACACCAAGAGAATGCTGGAACATGGCAAGGAAAGGGCAAAGGAGGTGCTTCTGGCTGCCGGAGCCAGGAAATTGCTGTTCAAAGACGATAACACCGTCTGGTGGCGGGCAGGTTGGCACCAGATGGGGACCTGTCGCATGGGACATGACCCCCGGAATTCAGTTGTCGACGGCTGGGGCCGTTGCCACGACGTCAAGAACCTGTTCATCGTGGACGGATCAATCTTTGTCACCTCCGGAGCGGTCAATCCAACCTCCACCATCCAGGCACTGGCACTGTACGTCGGTGAGTGCATCAAGGACAATATTTACAATTTGTTCGAGTAAGAGCAGGAATGCTGGCGGGAAGTGATCTCAGCATGCAAGACCTTTCCCCGGGTGTATCGGGAACCTGCGAAGCTGTCGCTCATTGGGTTCGCCGGTGGACATTGCCGGATGCTCGTATCCAGTTTGCGGGCATTCAGCCAGTTGCCCGGTCCGCTGCGCATCAAATAATACGGCAGGCCGTGGCAGAATATTCTGACATTGCCTGCGGCCTGAATTGTGGGGTTGCATGAAGATCACCAGTGTCAAGAGCCATGTATTGCAGTACAATTTGCCGGAAGAACTGGGGTACTCGCAGCAATTCTACAATCGACGTACTGCCAATATCATCGAGATAGGAACAGATGAGGGTATAACCGGTTGGGGCGAGTGCTTTGGTCCCGGAAACGTTGCCATTGCCAACAAGACCATCGTTGAGCGGGTCATCCAGCCCATGGTGTTAGGAGATGATCCGCTGGACCGGGATGTAACATGGCACAAAGTATACAATCTGCTGCGTGACCATGGACAGAAGGGAATGCCCCTTCAAGCCCTGTCCGGCGTCGATATCGCCCTTTGGGACATAACCGGCAAGGTTGCTGGCCTGCCGCTGCACAAGCTGATTGGTGGTGCCCATAGAACAAGGATCAAGACCTACGGCTATGGGATGATGCTGAAGCAAGAAAATGTTTCCGATCATGCCGCCCGGTTCCGTGACGAAGCGGCCGCAATTCGTGATATGGGATTCTGTGCAGTCAAGATGAAGGTCGGGCTTGGAGCAAAGTTTGATGTCGAGTTGTGCAAGGCGGTCCGTGAAAGTGTTGGGGAAAACTACGATTTCATGGTCGATGCCAACCATTGCTACACGACTTCGGATGCATTCTACGTTGGCCGGGGCCTTGAAGAACTTGGTGTGTACTGGTTCGAAGAACCGGTGGCCCCGGAAGACCTTGACGGCTACTGCGAGCTGCGCGCCGGACTGAATGTCAATATTTCCGGTGGAGAAGCAGAGTTCAATCGCTGGGGTTGGCGCCAGCTCCTGGAGAGACGCTGCCTGGACATTGCCCACCCGGAGGTTTGCGCTGTTGGCGGCATCAGTGAGTACCTGCGTATCCTTGCCTTGGCACATGCCCATTTCACGCCAGTTATCAACCATGTCTGGGGGTCAGCGATTGCAGTGGCTGCCAACCTGCAGCTATTGGCTGCTATACCTCCGATTCCAGGCGGCATGTATCAGTGGGAACCCCTGCTGGAATTCGATACGACAGACAACAGGTTCCGGGACGAGTTGCTGGAAACGCCGCTGAACATCCAGGAACAGGTCAGGTCTTCCGGTGGCTATGTCAACGTGCCTGCAGAACCAGGCATCGGTGTTGAACCTGACAGGGAGTTCCTGAACTTTCACGAACTTGATCTTTAGTGGACCTTTCGACACCGACCAATCCATCCCTTCCAGAACGCGATACGGGGCTTTCTGCTGCTTGCCCCTGCCCAGGCTCCGAACGAGTCAGTGCAACTTAAGCGATTACCGTGTCCACATCTTTAGCAACAGGAAGACTCCTGCGTAGATCGCTATTCCGGAAAATGTAAGCAGTGTCACCGCGACGTATCGAATACCTGGCATGAAGAAAAACTCGCGGCCCCACAAATAGGCTGCAAACAGGGCACCACCCATAGCTGCGGATGCCAGGAGAATTCTCGGAAATGACCACCAGAACTGTCGGTCGAGGGTGGCTGCCTGGCCCAGGCGTCGTGCCCTGTGCATGAATAGAATCAGCAGAACCCATCCTGATGCGGTTGTACCCAGTGCGGCGGCAACATAGCCAAGGGTTTGCATGAGGCCGACAGCCACCACGGCGTTGGTAACCATGGCCACCAGAGAGAGCTTGAATGGTGTCCGCGTATCCTCGCGTGCAAAGAACAGTGGCTGGTATGCCTTCTGGAAAACAAAGGCTGGGAGACCACATGCATAAATCATCAGTGCCAGTGCTGTGCGGGACGTATCATGCTCACCAAACGCGCCGCGCTCGAACAAGACGCTAACGATGGGTACCGAAAACACTGCAAGCGCCACCGCAGCGGGAATTGACAGAGCCAGGCTGATTTCGCAGCAACGGTTGAACAAGTGGTTGCCGCCAGACACGTCGCCCGCGGCCAGCTTGCGAGACAGGGCCGGTAACAGGACGACGCCTACAGCAACTCCGACAATTCCGAGTGGGACCTGCACCAGCCTGTCGGCATAATTGAGCCAGGCAACGGCCCCTTGCTCGAAGCTTGCCACTTGGCGGCCGATCAGCAGGTTCAGCTGTATTACTCCTCCGGTCATGGCAGCTGGTGCGGCAATGACCAGCAAGTGCCGTATATCAGGTGTCAATCTTGGGAGTCGCAGCTCAATCCTGATTCCGGCGCGTCGTATTCCCATGAACACAAAGAGTAACTGTGCAAGCCCGGCAACCGGTACCGACACTGCCATGACTAAACCAATGTCGTAGGAGGCCACATAGGACACAGCCAGAACATGAACAAAAATAATGTTGAGCAGGACCGGAGCAGCAGCAGCTACCCAGAAACGACGATGCGAGTTCAGGATTCCAGAGAGGAGGGCGGCCAGTGCAATGAAGAAGATATAGGGAAAGGCTATGCGGCCAAAGAGTGTTGCCGTGTTAAATCGGGTGTCGCCGAAATAACCACTGGCCATGGCGAAGACCATGGCCGGCATGATCAACTGGGCAACAAGGACCAGCAGAATAAGCACAGCTGCCAAGGTTGACACGGCCTGGCTGGCAAATTCCTGGTGGTTCTTCCCGGTCTCAAGCTTTTTCGAGTAAATGGGTACAAAAGCCAGATTTAGCGCGCCCTCGGCCAGAATTCGACGAAACATGTTGGGAAGGCTGAATGCTACCAGGAAAGCATCTGCAACAGGTCCAGCACCAAGCACCGCAGCAAATAAGACGTCGCGGACGAAGCCAAGAAGCCGGCTGAGGCCGGTCCACGCGCTTACAGTAAACAGGTTCTTTAGCATAGATTTCAGGTCCAGCCAGCGGGTCGCCCTCGCGCAGAACCAACCACTTCCTGAATCGATGGTATCCTTAATCGCCCTGGTGCTGGCAGTCGCAATTCGAAACAGTTGTGGTCAGTTGGCGCGGTTGGAACGCATTCCCGAGCCGTGAAGTGTTACCGATGCTACTGCGAGCGGGTGATCGCGCAATATTTCCAGTTGCTCGTCGATAATGGTTCCGATCACCAGATTGCGTGTGGTGCCGCCTCCCGGCGACAGCCGTAATTCCCCTGATGCTCCGCGTACAGCGACGACCTCTTGAGCGCCGCGCCTTCGGGAAATGCGTCGATTGGTCGACAACGCGTGGACCACAGCGACGCTATCGTAGCCGAGCAATGCAAACGGATGTGGCAGGGTACCATAATGTGCCTCATAGCGCGCGCTGAACCTGTTGACCAACACAGGATCAGGGAGCGGAAACCATGCGCCCTGAAATGCACTGTGCTCCAAGGCTGCCGGGGGTATGTCCCAGCGCGAGATTCCGGCATATTGAATCCCGTTGTTCCGTAGGTTCCGGTCATCCAGCAAGCGCGTTATAACCGGCAGTGATCCGGCAGAGTTGCCGGTAAAGTAAATGATATCGGGCTGATAATTTTCGGCTGCCTCCAGAACCCGCCCGATCGCGTCGACGATTCCCATTTGTGAGAACTCGTGATTTACAACCTCCGGGACACTTTGACCGTACTTGGTGGCAGCTGCCAACAACGCCTCTCTCGCCGCCTCTCCTGACTTTGTATTCTCGCTTACGATAATTGCCGTTCGCATTCCTCGCTGAACTGCGTGACCGACCAGACGGTCAGCGAGATTCTGAAATGATTGACCAAGAATGGTAACGTTGCCACCAGCAACCGCCCGATCATTGGAAAAACTGAATACCGGCACGCTTGTCGCATCTGCAAGTGGCGCTACTGCCTTGGTTGTCACCGAAAATGCCGGGCCCAATACGGCATCGGCGCCGTCATCCAGCGCTGCCTGCATAGCCAATTTCGCTTTCGGCACTCTGCCGCCGGTAGCATATACCGTTAGTTGGCCCTGCCCGATGCCGAGGTCATCCAGCGCCAGTCTGGCTCCTTGTTCAAGGTTTGTCGCAAGCACATTCCATTCGGGGATCTCGGATTCGTATGGCACCAGCAAAGCGATACTGTTGGCATCAAATGCGTCAGCCAAGACAGGCTTGAATGTAGGGACGGAAGTTATCTGCTCGTCCGTTGGTGTACACGAGCCCAGCCAACCCAGCAGAGCTATGGCCGCAAGCAGGAATGAAAGAAACAGTCTGGTCATGGAGGGGCCTGAGATAGTGTTCGAAAGACGGAGGCAGGTTGCTATAATGAATACACCCGAAGTTCAAACCTGCAATCGCCTTCGTTTCGCTGGGATTTAAAGTCGTGCCAGGTCCACAGGAGATTGTGCCGGGCCTTTATGTTGTTTCAACACCGCTCGGCAATGCCCGCGACATCACGTTGCGAGCACTTGACGTGTTGAGGCTCGCGACGGTCATCGCGGCAGAAGATACGAGGACCACGCGCAAGCTACTTTCAATCCACGCCATTTGCCTTTCCGGTCGGCAGCTTGTGTCATATGGCCAGCACAACGCCCGAAGGCAGCGAAGCCGGATCCTCCGGCATCTCGACCGGGGAGCCTCGGTCGCGCTGGTGTCCGAAGCCGGCACGCCGCTTGTTGCCGATCCGGGAAATCGCCTGTTGCGAGAGGCAATTGCCCGGGGACACGACTGCTTCCCGGTTCCGGGGGCGTCAGCGGCAGTTGCAGCCTTGACCGTTTCAGGTCTGGCCAGCGACAGGTTCATGTTTGCCGGATTTCTTCCGTCAAAATCGGGGCAGCGGAGAAAAGCACTCGCCGACCTGTCTTCCATCCCGATAACCATGATTTTCTTCGAGGCTCCTCGCCGAATTTCGTTCACGTTGAGGGACATGGAAACGGCGTTTGGTGGCGACCGAGGGGCAACGGTTTGTCGGGAACTGACCAAGCGCAATGAAACGACGTTGCGCGGAACACTCTCACAACTCGTAATCTGGTTTGAACAGACACCTGCGATCGGGGAGTGTTCAATTGTTGTGGATGGTGCGTCTCCGGTCGAAACCGCTCCGGGCGGAATTGAAAATCATCTGGCAGCAGCAATGACGCGGCTAACCCTGCGTGATGCCGTCGCCGAAGTGGCACAGGCCCATCAAACCAGCCGCAGGGAAGTGTATGCCCTTGCAGTTGACCTACAGCGCCGGGGGCCGGCTGCGGCAGGGCGTGGAACTGAGAACGCAGATTGAATAGAGCTACCCCGCAACCCTTCGAACCCGGCCACAATCAACCGCGGATATCCTTGTGTTCCCATCTGCCAATGTGGTCGAACTCTGTTCGAAGGATAGAATCAGGATGGAAGTTTGCTACAGGCATCCATGTTGCAATCGGAAATGTCTCGTATAGTCTGCGGAAGATTGTAGATCTCGGAAGGGCCTGCGATGGGGATCAAGGTAGCATTCCAAATGGACCATATAGGTGGTATCGACCTTGAAACTGACGGCACGTTCAGGATCGCCTGGGAGGCACAACAGCGCGGGCACACGCTATTCCACTACCTGCCCCAGGACCTGTTCCTCGACTGTGGTCGAGTGAGGGCGGTCGGCAATTCCGTTTCGATCAGGTACGACAAGGCAGATCACTATAGTCTTGGTGAAAGTAGAACTGTCGATCTAGCAGATTTGGATGTTGTCTGGTTGCGCCAGGACCCCCCATTCGACATGGCCTACATAACAACCACGCACATCCTCGAACTGGCATCGACCAACACATTGGTTGTCAACGATCCGTTCTGGGTTCGGAACTTCCCGGAAAAGCTCCTCGTGCTCCGGTTTCCTGAACTCATACCGTCTACCATGATTGCGAGAAGCAGGGATGTGCTGAAGCGATTCCGCGAGCAACACGGCGATATTATCGTGAAACCACTGTACGGCAACGGTGGCGCCGGAGTCTTCCTGTTGCGAAGGTCTGACCCGAATTTCAACTCGCTCTGCGAGATGTTCTTCGAACACAGCAGAGAGCCGGTGATTGCTCAGGAATTTCTCCCGGAAGTTTCCGCTGGCGACAAGAGAATCATCCTCGTCGATGGCGAGGCTGTAGGGGCAATCAACCGGATTCCGCCTGCTGGTGAGGCACGATCGAATCTACATATCGGAGGGCAGGCCGAGCCTTGTGGTCTGACCATGCGCGACAAGGAGATATGTGCTGCGGTCGGGCCGTTTCTCCAGAAACACGATCAGGTATTTGCCGGTATCGATGTCATTGGCAACTATTTGACCGAGATTAATATCACGTCTCCAACCGGCATCGTCGAGCTCGAAAGATTTGACGGAATCAACGCTGCCAAATTGATGTGGGATGCAATTGAACGCCGTTTGGGCGCTTGCTGATGTCAGGGCGTTGGTGAGCTTTCGAGAATGGAAGCTACGCGCCAATCCCGGCAGAATAGGTGAGACGCCGGGAATCGTGGCTGCCCGGCAGCACAGCGCAGCCATGGAGACGCATTCTCGAGACCTGGTCCGGAAATCCCGACATTGTTGACAGAAAGGAAGGATGAACCCGAAGCTGCCTGAAAGTGCTCGGTGCAGGACGCCGAATCGGATCAGGAAAGGCTTTCATATTTCGGGTAAGAATCGAGGGAGAAATGCACTGCGGTGTGAAGTTGCCGTCAGCCTCCAATGTCCGAAAATGTTGCCATGGTGCCTGTTTCGGTCCTGTTCAACCTGGGATGACATTGGGATGCGCGTTAGGCAGGTCGAAATAAGCCCGTAGAGGCCGGCACCAGGTCTCGCCGTTGAACAGCCGCAACCGATCTAGGCCAGGCATCCTGCCGCAATACAAGCTGTCCGATCCAAATGTTAACGACATCAGGAGTGAGCGGAGACCTGCATTAAAGACACTGCGCCGGTTGCCAGTCACCGACGTCATGAGGGAGAAGGTTGAGTTCGTGCAAATGCCACTTGCGATCCTTGACTGACAAATGCGTGAGCGAGAAATTCGATATCTCGCAACCCACCAACGTCGCAATTTTGCATCCCCTGGCCCGTTGGATCTGGCTCAATATTACACCGTAATGGGCAACAGCGATTATATTGTGGCATTCGGTACAGGCACAGAACTCATCGACGAAGCCATCGACCCGCGCCTTCATGTTGCTCCACTGCTCACCGTCCGGCGGGCTTGCATCATCAGGATCGTTCCAGAACCTGGCTGCTCTTTCCTTGTCCCGTTCGGCGATATCGGACGTGGTCAGGCCTTCCCATCGTCCAAAGTTGATCTCGCGAATACGCTCGGTTGACAGCAGGTGGGGGCGCCCACCGCGGATTGCATCCGCCGTATGCCGTGCCCGTTGCAGGTCAGATGAAATCACGATGGCATCTTTGGGAAGGTACTGCCGCAGGAATTCGATGGTCTGCTGGTCATCAAGAATCACAGGAACATCGGTCCAGCCGTTCAACCTTGTTGAGTCCGTTGGGCCATGACGTACCCAGTACCAGTGGAGCGTTTTCGTCACGAAATCTCCCCCTTGATCACGACAGGTAGGCCGGCCTTGATTTCAACAACGAGACCGGCCAAAGCTGCAAGCTGCTGGTTGAGATTTCCTAGCAGGTTCGTAAACTCCCGGGCCAGCGCATTATCCGGTACGATCCCGCATCCGACCTCTCCGGAAACCACAATGAGCCTGCACTTGCAAGTCCTAATGGCCTCAAGGAATTTGCAATGATAATCCAGCGTGTCGATCCCGGAAACCAGAAGATTTGTAGTCCAGGTTGGCAAGCACTCAATCAGCAACAAGGAACCGCGATCGTATTTCTCGACCTCCCGATAGAGTTCGACTGGACACTCGACCGTTTGCCAGTTGGGGCCACGTCGCTGCCGGTGCAGGGCGATCTTTGCAGCCATTTCCTTATCAATCGCCCGGGCAGTTGCGACGTAGACCGGAAATGCGCATTGCCCAAGGGCAAACGTCTCGGCCCATTTCGATTTGCCCGACGCAGCTCCCCCGATCACCAGCGTGAATTGTTGTGGCATGCAGGTCACGAAAACCGTCTTCCCTTCTTGGTCAGCATCTCAACACACTGGGCAATCGCCAAATACATCAGGAGATGGCGATCAAACAGTTGATACTGCCTCATTTTCGAGAGTCTGACGACTGGACGGAAAGCGTTTGCCGTTCTTTATGGGTCGGCAAGTGATGGCTTTGCCCAAACGGTATTCTGATTGGAAATGTCCGAACATCGGCGTAATCTGCGCTTGTCGATACCCATATTGCAATGGAGGTCAGAAGTGGGCGTGCATATCTGTTCCAACCTGATGGTTTCGGACCTGGGCCGTTCGGTCCGGTTTTACCAAGAGGTCCTGGGGCTTGAGGTCGTGTTCATAGTCGCTGCCGACAGGAGCACTGTCGACGACCCCGCGCAAGGAGTATTTTGCATGTTGCGCAGTGAGAACTCCGAGTTAATGTTGCAGCAGAAGGAAAGTCTGATTGAAGAAGTTCCAGTCTTTTCCATGGACCAACCGCTTTCGGCAACCGCGGCATTCTATTTTCGCGGGATTGATCCGGACACAGTCGTTAGCAGTCTGGACATGAAACACATTGTCAGGGAGCCTTTCACACAATGGTACGGGATGAGAGAGGTCTACATAACGGATCCGGATGGTTATCTGATATGCGCGGCAATGCCCGTGGACGATCAGGAAGCCGATTGAGTGTCTTGGCCGATAGCATCGTATCATGCGTCGTTTGCATGTTGCGGTCACCTCGATGACCGCGTCTGATGATATATGGTGCAGCCTGATGCAGCACGATGAACTCCTGTGAATCCCCATATTGAGCTTTCCAGCGGGCAATGAAGATTCTGCTAGTCATCGGTGGTGGAATTGCCGCTTACAAGAGCCTCGAACTGTTACGTCTCTTGCGCGAGCGCGAGGCCGAGGTGAAAGTTGTACTGACGGAAGCAGCCGCTCACTTCGTAACGCCACTCTCGGCATCATCGTTGTCTGGCTCCACAGTTTACGAGAACCTTCTTGATTACCGATCGGAAGCGGAGTTCAGCCATATCGAATTGGCGAGATGGTCCGACCACATTGTTATTGCGCCCGCCACCGCGAATTTGATTGCCCGCATTGCTGGGGGTCACGCCAACGATCTTGCCACGGCCATCGTGCTGGCAGCTACGAGCCGGGTTTCCTTCGTGCCGGCGATGAATGTCCAGATGTGGCACAAACAGGCGACACAAACCAACGTTGCCAGGCTTCGAGACTTTGGCTATCAGCAACTTGGTCCCTGCGAGGGTCCCATGGCATGCGGCGAGTTCGGCCTAGGTCGAATGCTGGAGCCACCGGTCATTGCCCAAAGAATTCTTGCTGCCGAGGCGTCGTCTGAATTAGCAGGCATGAGGGCCCTCGTGACCTGTGGCCCGACGCGTGAGGCCATTGATCCGGTCAGGTTCATTTCGAATCGGTCCTCCGGCAAGCAGGGCGTTGCGATCGCTAACGAATTGGATCGGCGCGGAGCAGATGTAACCCTTGTGGCAGGGCCGGGAGTTGCCACCAATCCTGACAACATGCGGGTTGTGAATGTGGAAACGGCAGGTCAGATGCTTGACGCCACTCGCAAGGCCCTGCCTTTCGACCTTTTTGTCAGCACCGCGGCTGTCGCCGACTGGCGTGCTGCCCAAATCGCTCCCCAGAAGCTCAAGAAGAATGGAAAGCAGCAGCATACGCTGGAGCTCGTCAGATGCCCGGACATTCTTCGGCAAATTTCTCAACTTGACGCGTCCCGCCCGCGGCTCGTGGTTGGTTTTGCCGCCGAAACAGAAAACCTGATCGATAATGCCAGTCGCAAGCTTGTGGCAAAGGGATGTGACTGGATAGTCGCCAATGATGTGGGGCAAGGATCAGAGGTATTTGGCGGAGACAGTAATACGATCACACTTATCGGCAGCGATGGTACAACGCGGTCGTGGCCGAAGATGTCAAAGCGAGACGTAGCAAAGGTCCTTTGCAATGTGATTGTCGAGGCGTTTGAAAGTGATGGATTTGAGGTACAAGTGGGTTGATGAGGCGGACCGCTCATTCGGACCACCTGCTGCAGCCACAAAAGGTTCGGCAGGTGTGGATGTAAGAGCAAATCTGCGGGTGGATGACCGCTGCCGGGGCATTATGCTTTGTCCTATGGAGCGAATTCTGATTCCGACTGGCTTGCGTATCGAAGTTCCTGTCGGGTTCGAATTGCAATTGCGCCCGAGGTCGGGACTTTCCTTGCATCATGGTGTATCGCTGATCAACTCGCCAGGAACCATAGACTGCGATTATCGGGGCGAAATCGGCGTAATCCTGATCAATCTCGGCAGATACAAGTACGTTGTTCGTCATGGTGACCGTATTGCACAAATGGTTCTGTGCCCGGTCACCAGCATTGAATTTGGAATTACAAACGAATTTGAAGAAAGTGAGCGCGGAAAAGGCGGGTTTGGATCAACCGGCCTGACCTAGCGTGTAGATTTGCCCGCACCTGGGACCAGGTAGAGTGAGTGAACTGATTGCCAATATGAACTGCTCCAGCTCGAACTGCAGAAGCACGAATTTTGCGGGTCGGCAGGTGCCGTTAACGACGATGGAGGTCTCCAATTGTCCATTCAGTGGATAGCGGTGCTCGTCATGCTGGCCCTGGTGGCCATCTACGTGTTTCTCATTATTGTCTTGCGCCGGAGAGCCAGAAGAAACAGAGAGACAACCGAGCATCACGACGCGGTGCCGTCGGTACAGGAACTTCGGTCCGCGGAGTTGACCGGCACCAATTCATTGCCAGCCGGTAGCAGACAGATCAGGTCTCCTGCTGCACGTGTGGACAGGGACATTCCAGGCCCGAGCTTTGCGCCAGGCATACGTTCGAGAAGGCGTGATGGGGAAGGCCAGGGACCTGTTGTTCCTCACGAACTGAAACCTTCGAATCCTGTGTCGCGCCAACAACAGGAGACCACCCCCGAAGACTTTAAGGAACACGATCCGGCCAGCGGTCGTTTCAGAAATCAGGCAGCAGTCCCGCGCAGGGCAAGGGATCTGGGAAACAATATCGCGGATCGACCCTCCCACCAAGTTCCTCGGGAAACGAACCACGAGAGGGCGCGGGGGATGCCACGACATTCGCCGGTGGAACCGCGTTCGGCCACCGATCAGAGGTGGCGCACACGGGTTCCCGAAGGTATCTCGGAACAGCCCCGCCGCAGACCCGGGATGAGGACGGAGCGCGGTATTGTCAACACAGAGCAGACGCCGATGCCTGCACGTAAGTCGGCCGCGAGGGATGGCTCGCCGGACTTGGCAACTGACGAACTGCCAACCAAACCAGCCTTGTCACCCAGTGAGATCGAGCGCTATTCCCGGCATATCATACTGCGCGAAATCGGCGGCATCGGCCAGGCGAGGCTCAAGAACGGACGGGTCCTGGTAGTTGGAGCTGGCGGGTTGGGATCGCCGGCGCTTCTTTATCTCAATGCCGCAGGTGTCGGGCAAATTGGTATCGCTGACGACGACGAAGTGGCGATCTCAAATCTCCAGCGCCAAATCATCCACGATAGCGAGCGCGTCGGCAGTGCCAAGGTATACAGCGCTCTTGTTGCTATGAGCCGGCAGAATCCATCGACGCGCATCAAGCCCTACGAATTGCGACTGGGAAAGGAAGAAGCACAGCAGATCGTGCCACAATACGGTTTGGTCCTCGACGGCAGTGATAATTTCGAAACTCGACAAATCGTAAACCAGGCTTGTGTCGAGAACAAGGTGCCACTGGTCTATGCGGCAATCACACAGTGGGAAGGGCAGGTTGGCGTATATCTGCCAAATGCCGGAGTGCCCTGTTACGCATGCTTGTTTGACAAGATGCCCGCGCCGGAGACTGTTCCCAGTTGCGCCGAGGCAGGGGTATTGGGTGCACTGCCAGGCGTCCTCGGATCCATTATGGCCGTGGAAGCGATCAAGGTCATGGCCATGGCAGGCAAGACACTAGCCGGTAGACTGGTGATTTATGACGCGCTTGATTGCGAGTTTACGACCATTAGAGTTGGGAAGAATCCCGCTTGCCCGGTTTGTCGACGAAACAAGGAGGAGGTCTGATTCTGGCCGGGCTCGAAGGTTTCCGGCCAGGTACACGCGCCTCAGATCATGCTCGGCAACACAAGATCCGGAGGGCGATGACCGTCCTCGAAGTTCTTGATGTTGATTAGCACCTTTTCGCCCATTTCAATGCGGCCTTCAAGGGTTGCTGATCCTATATGCGGCAGGAGGACAACATTGTTCAATTTGCGAATACGAGGATTGATCACATGGCCGCGCTCGAAAACGTCAAGCCCTGCTCCGGCAATCTTCCCTTCGCGCAGCATTCTCGTCAGTGCATTCTGATCTATCACTTCGCCGCGTGACGTGTTGACAATAACCGAATCAGGCTTTGCCAGCTTGAGACGTCTGGCGTTGAGCAGGTGATAGGTTGCGGGCGTGTGCGGACAGTTGACCGAAATGACATCCATTCGGGCAACCATTTGATCCAGACTTTCCCAATAGGTGGCTTCCAGTTCTTCTTCGAGGTCCGCGTGAACACGACGACGGTTATGATAGTGAATTTGCATGCCAAACACGCGGGCCCGACGCGCCACCGCCGACCCGATGCGCCCCATACCAAGTATGCCCAGCCGCTTGCCTCCGAGGCGAGTACCCATCAATGCCGTTGGTGCCCAGCCTGACCAGCTTCCGGTCGTCATTTCTCTCAGACCCTCGCGCAGCCTCCTGGTTACGGCCAGTATCAGGCAGATGACCATATCTGCGGTGTCCTCCGAATTGACACCGGGCGTGTTTGATACAAGGATGTCACGCTGTTGGGCAGCCTGGATGTCAATGTGGTCAAAACCGGCACCGTAATTTGCAATCAAGCGCAGATTCGGCCCGGCGCGTGCCAGCAGACTCTGATCGATAATATCGGTGATGGTCGGCACGAGCACATCGGCATCTGCCATGGACGTGGCCAGTTCATCCGCGGTCATCGGGCTATCGTCGTATCGCAATCGGACGTTAAACAACTCCGACATCCGAGTCTCGACGATGTCCGGAAGCTTCCTGGTTAGTACAACTTTGAGTTTTGCTTTCGCCATTTGACAGCCCGGTGCTTTGAATGCTCAGGTTTGTTTGCGCGTGACCGGCAAGTCGCAGTTCTTCCACCGGCAAACTCGGGCGCGGTTGTCGACGGGGAACACCGCAGCAGCATAGCACATGCTGATCGAAACGGGAATTTGTTCTCCCCTCGGTACTCGTCCGCAGGCAGTCAATTCGATTCCCGATGCCAGTGCGTACTGGAATCGTGGTCGCTCGTGACTGCTGCCGAACTCGAAACAGATAACGCCACCGCGAGTCACACAGTGCGGCGCACTCAACCGCGCAAATTCCGACTCCAACCCGGGAATGCCACTGAACTGGCAGTTGCCCTGTACTGCCAGGAACGGGACGCGAGCGGGGCCCTTAATTCTCGTGAAATCTTGTGGATCCAACCCCGACACCGCCGGTCCTGCGGCAAGTGGAGCCACGATTGCGACGCCCGGTGCCCGGTAGATCGTCACGATGTCGGTCACGAGCAACGAAATTGCTGTCTCCACTCCCAGCGACGCTAGGCTGGCAACAGAAACGTCAAGGTTCAACGCGATCTGCAATTGACCGAAAAAATGCGGAAATTCCACCATCCGGCAGGCAATGTCGCCAAAATCATGCAAATCCGCGCTTTCTGAGCAACGCGTCGGCGCTGGGGAGTCGGCCCCGAAAGTCAATGTACATGTCATCGGGTCGCCTCGAACCGCCTGCTGACAGTATATGTTGTTCAAGGCGTTGCGTAGTGTTGGCGTTGAACGGACCGCCCTCTTCGAGAAATGTTTCGAAGACATCGGCATCCAGCACCTCCGACCAAAGATAGCTGTAGTAGCCGCTGGCGTAACCTTCCGTGGCAAATACATGGGCAAAATTCGAGGCAGAATGGCGCATCACGATTGCACGCGGCATTCCGATGTCGTCCAATACCTGTCGCTCGATCGAAAGCGGGGCAGAAATCTTGTCCGACGTATGAAATGTCAGGTCTACATATGCACTTGCAAGATATTCAACGGTGCCGAAGCCCTGATCGAAGTTGCGAGCCGCGAGCAGCGCAGCCAGCATGTCCTCGGGTATGGCGTCACCGGTTTCGGCGTGCCGGGCATGCTTTGACAGTACTTCCGGCAGTTCCATCCAGTGTTCAAACAGCTGGCTCGGAAGTTCGACGAAATCGCGAGCTACCGCCGTCCCCGACACCTTTTCGTATCGCACATCAGACAGGAGAGCATGCAAGGCGTGCCCGAATTCGTGAAACAGAGTTCTTGTGTCGTCAAATGACAGCAAGCAGGGTTGCCCCTGGGAGGGTTTGACAAAGTTGCACACATTGACAACCACCGGACGAGAGGTTCCTCCGTGCTTTTTCTGGTCAAGAAATGTCGAACACCAGGCACCGGATCGTTTCGACGGACGGGCGAAGTAGTCACCGATAAATATTCCGATATCATCACCTTGCCGACTGACACGCCATGCCCGGCAATCCGGATGGTAGAGTTGCGGCAATATTTCCTCAAATTCCAGCCCAAACAACCTGCCGGCACAGTCCATTGCTGCCTCTATCATCCGCGGGAGAGGGAAGTATTGCTTGGCCTCCGATTGGTCGATATCAAACTCTCTGGAACGCCGGCGTTCAGCGTAAAGGCGCCAATCCCACGGCATGAGTTGATCATCGACTCCATCGTCTTGCATCATGGCCTGCAGGACACTGGCATCCTTCCTGGCCTGGCCAAGGGCCGGTTTCCAGACTGCATCCAGCAATTTGCGGACCTGCAACGGGCTCTTCGCCATTTCAGTTTCCAGTTTGTAATCGGCATAACACCGGTAGCCGAGAAGCTCGGCGAGTTCTTGCCGTAGTGCCAGAATCTCCTCGAGCAGTACGCTGTTGTCTGTCCTGGTGCCCGGCGCCCCGCGGTTGCACCACGCCTCGACAGCGACCTGGCGCAGTTTCCGACTTTCCGAATACTGTAGGAAGGGCACAATCAGAGATCTGTTCAGGGTGAGACAGTACCCCCGCAGACCGCGCTCACGGGCAGCTTCTTCAAGGGCCGACACCAGGAACCCTGGCAGGTTTGAAACCTCATCGCCCGAGAGGTCTAGGGTCCAGTCTCTCTCGGATTTCAACAGGTTCTGGGCGAACGCGGTCCGCAATTCTGCCAGTCTGACCCTGATGCTTGCGAATCTGTTACGGCTTTCCGGATCAAGACTGGCACCTGACCGTACAAAATCACGATAATGGAGCTCCAGTACCCGCTTCTGCTCTTCGTCCAGCGAGAGTTCGGATCTTGATTGCCACAGTTTGTCTATGCGTTGGAACAGGCCCTGATTCATGGCTACCTCGTTGGAAAAACTTGCCAATCTTGGGGCCAGGTCAGCCTGCAGCTTTTCCCGGATTTCATTGCTGTCTGCCGCTACGAGATTGAAGAACACGCTGCAGATACGATCCAGTTCCCACGAAGCCAGTTCCAGAGCTTCAACTGTATTCGCAAAGCAGGGTGCGTCGGGATTGGTGGCTATGGCATCAATCCGTTTTCTGGCTGATGTCAGTGCAGAATCAAACGAGTCTCTGAATTGATTGTCGGGATACGCTTCGAACGGCGGAATTGAAAAAGGGGTTTGCCATCCGGCGACAGTAGCAAGTGTTGACATCGTGCTCCTCAAGTGGTGCGGCCTCTGATTCTTGTCCGCTTCAGAAGTAATGGAAAGTCAGGCTTTGTGAACCAGAAAATCAATCAGTGAATTCCTGCAAGAGATTGCATAAAGGCGAGGCTTGTCAATCCTGTGCGTTGGATTTGTTGAGGAAAAGTTGATGAAATCTCATGTGAATGCCCTGGTTGTCGGGGGAGGTGTAGTTGGAACATCGATCGCCTATCATCTGGTCAAGGCGGGATACCAGGATGTGTTGTTGCTGGAACGCGATGCTCTGACAGCCGGTTCAACATGGCATGCGGCGGGGTTGTTGCCGTTGTTCAACATGAGCTACGCGACCAGTCACATACACGATTATTCGGTCAAGTTTTACAAATCTCTTCAAGAAGAGACCGGACTTGATCCAGGTTTCCGGACTGTCGGAAACCTGCGTATGGCACAAAGCCAGGCCCGTATGGACGAATTCATGCTTTACGCTACCACCGCCGAAACAGTGGGCATTCCCTATGAATGGCTTTCACCGTCCGACATCAAGAGACGGTATCCACTTGTACGGACGGAAGATCTCAAAGGCGCCCTCTACCATCCGACCGATGGCTACATTAATCCGGCCGATGTCACACAGTGCATGGCCAGGGGTGCCCGTCAGCGGGGCGTTGAGATCGTCACAAGGTATGAGGTTGATTCCTACCGGTATGCCGGTGGAGAATGGATTGTAGAAGGCGCCATCCTTGACGAAAAAGGGGGCATGCTCGTTGCCAGTGGCGAGAGATTCAGCATTCGCGCCGAGCATGTGGTTACCGCCACCGGCAACTTCGCACAACGGACATTTCGTCAACTCGGCATCAAGATGCCAGCTATACCAGTAGAACACCAATACATCGTTACCGAGCCGGACCCGAAACTTGTTGATTGGCGAAAGTCAAACGGGGAGCATCCTGTCCTGCGCGATGCTGATGCCAAATGGTATGTACGTGAAGAACGCGGTGGCTGGATACTGGGCCCCTATGAACGCGGCGCACCGGCCCGCTTTGCCCACGACGTGCCGGACTGGTTTCGCGCTGACTTGTTCGAGCTCGATCTGGACAGAATTGAAGACGAATACTGGTCGATGATTCACCGTATTCCTTCAACGGAATCGGTTGGTCTGAAAGACGATTTCAACGGTCCTATCTGTTACACTCCCGATGGCAATCCGCTGGTGGGTCCGGCGCCCGGACTACACAACATGTGGCTTGCTGAAGGATTTTCGTTTGGCGTCACGGCCGCCGGAGGTACCGGGTACTACCTGGCCCAGATGATGACCGAGGGCGAGGCAGAAATCGATATGGTTTCTCTGGACCCCAAGAGATACGGCGACTGGATGACGACGGAATACGGCCGGCGCAAGAATGAGGAGTGTTTCGAGCACGTCTACATTCTTCATCATCCTGACGAGGAGCGCGAAGCCTGTCGTCCGTTGCGCACCGCACCCTGTTACGATCGCATGCGTGAGCGAGGCGCACAGTTTGGTCAGGTCAACGGTTGGGAAAGACCGAATTACTTCGCTCCCGACGGTTTCGACGATCACGCATCCCGCTCCTTCCGCCACGGGGGCTGGTGGCCCTTTGCGGTAGAAGAGGCACAGGCCGTGCGCCAGGACCTTGGTCTGTACGACGCGACGGCTTTTGCCAAACATCACGTGAGTGGTTCCGGTGCACAACAGTTTCTCGACTGGTACACTTGCAATCGCCTGCCAGGAATTGGCCGTGTCAATCTGACTTATGCATTGACGAGGGCCGGCACGACCCGCACGGAATACACGATTGCGCGCCTGGATGAGGATAGTTTCTACCTCGTATCGGCAGGCGCGTGGGCGGCATATGATGCGGATTACCTGCGCAAGGCGGCGGCCGAGAAGGAAGCCGATTTCGGACGTATAGACATTCACGATGTCACGACTCAATGGGGCGTGTTTGTTGTCGCAGGTACGAATTCTCGAAAGCTACTGGAATCGCTTGTCAGCGATGTCAGCCCGCAGGAAGCATTTGGAAACCGACGATTTCCGTGGTTGTCGGTTCGCGACATCGAGCTAGGTATGTGCCCGATACGTGCTTTGCGCGTGTCCTACACGGGCGCACTTGGCTGGGAATTGCACCATCCAATTGAAATGCAGAACTACCTTTTTGACCTGATAATGGGGAATTCAGCCAGTACTTCTCTGAAGCTGTTCGGAGCCCGGGCACAGAACTGGCTGCGCATGGAAAAGAGTTACCGTGCCTTCGGCACCGAATTGGGGCGCGACGCTACGCCACTTGAAGGTGGCCTCGAACGTTTTGTAAACCTTGGCAAGGTATTCTACGGCAAGGATCGTATGGTTGACACCGGCATTCGATCCAAATGCGTAACTCTTCTGATCGACGGACCGAAAGATGCATCACCCTGGGGGCGGGAAGTACTCTTCAGCGGTGATAAGCCTGTAGGACGTCTGACGTCTGGCGGGTGGTCAGTGCATTTTGGCAAATCTATCGGGATGGGTTACGTACGCCCCGATCTTGCATCACCCGGTACTCAGCTGGAAGTCAAGATGCTGGATAAGAGATGGCCGGTCGAGGTGACCATTGATAGCCCCTATGATCCCGGAAATGCCGAACTTCGGCGAGATTACTCCGCCGCCGGGTGAAGCGACGAATGACTGGCTGCCAATGGTCCTCATTCAACGGAATCCTGACGCCGCGGAAGCAGCGTTGCCGCAATGAACTCAAGCGTGCGTGGCCATCGCTGACCGCCGAATCCGGGTGTTGGCAGGTGAGCACGGCAGATGTCCGAACAGGTGCAGAATTGATCCAGCGCAACCAGAGATTCCGGCCACTGGAGTCTTGCCTCGGCTGGCAAATTTCCTGGTAAAGCGAGTTGCCAAGCAGTTGGAGGGCGACAGAGGATGTACGCGCAACCATCGCGCGGCTCGCATCCTGTGACCAGTTGTATTCGTCGGAGTTGGTCACCGGCTTTTCTCCGATGGCGTCATATTGGCCGACTCTGGCGCAAGCGCCTGGCGCATGCGTTGTTGCCAAATGATAATTCTGCAGGTGTATCGAAAACCCGAGAGAAGCAATCTACATGACGAAAAATCCAACCCTTTACGTGATAGGCGCAGGCGCAATGGGCAGCCTGTTTGGCGGATTGTTGTCGGAAGGAGGGCTAGGCGTAACGCTGATTGATCCCTGGAGGGAGCATGTGGATGCAGTCAATGCCAACGGGCTGAAAATGATCGGATATGGAGGTGACCGGGTCGTTCCGGTAAAGGCAGTTACAACTGCGAATGGACTCCCTCCAGCTGATCTGGTCTTTGTGCAGTGCAAATCCTATCACACTGTTACAGCCATGGTGTCGGCCAGTCATGTTGTTGGTCCGCAGACAGCGGTGACCTCGTTTCAGAACGGCCTCGGGAACGAGGAATTGCTGGCAGAGATTGTCGGCAATGACAGGGTGCTCGGCGGCCTGACGGCTCAGGGGGCAAGCATTGAGGGACCTGGCTTAGTCCACAACTACGCTGAATTGCCGTCCTGGATTGGTGAGATGCCGAAGGGTGACAGCGAGCGGGCCACCAATCTGGCTCGAATGTTGTCAGCTCATGGACTGCCGACTTCGGCGAGTGACTATATCCTCCAGGATATCTGGAAAAAGCTTATGGTAAATGTTGGCATCAATGCACTTTCGGGGATTGCCAATCTCAAGATCAACGCTGTCATGAAAGTTCCTGAGATGCGCTTGACAGTTTATGAGGCAATAGACGAAGCAGTCACCGTAGCCAGGAAAACCGGGTTGGTCATTGATTCTCGTCAGGCACACGGAGTCCTGGACAAGATTGCCGGCCCAGACGGTAGTGGCGAGAACAGATCCTCGCTGTGCAATGACCTGCTGAAAAGGCGACAAACGGAGATTGATTACATCAATGGTGCAATCGTCAAGCTGGGAACCGGATACGGAATCGAGACACCAGTAAATTCAACGCTTGTCGCCGCGGTAAAGGGGCTGGAATCACATTTCGTACAGAAGAAAATCAATCCGTGATCCCCGACATCCGTCAGGCCACATTCTGGGAACCGCCGCTGCCGGAATTGGCAGCTGCCTTGCAGACTGGATTGCGGAAGGACTTCAAGGAAGTCGAAGTAGACATCCAAGCCTGTCCTGATCTGCGCCAGCTGGGCTGTGCCTTTGCGGGTCTTGGCGGGCGACCATTTCTCATTGAGCTTGGCGGCGAGCCTCTCGTTCACAATCCAAGGTACCGCCGTCACGGCAATTTTGACCTTGATGTGATTCTCGGTTGTCTATCAAGACAGAGCAGTTGCCTTCTTGGCGCCGGGTTTCCGTCGCTGGTCGTAACCGGGGGTAAGTGTGGCGAGCTAATCCCCTGTCTGGCAATGAACGGACAGAACCTCAGCAAGCTCGCCCGCGTCGGCGAAAGGGGCCACTGCGTCGTGAAGAGCTATGCTTCGCACCTCCATGGGGGTCTCGGCAATCTGTACGTATGCGATGGCTTGCCAAGCGATGTCATTCGCCTCGAAGTTCAGCGCCGAAGTGGCGAACAAGCATCGCTTCCTCTGGCAATCCGCACTGCGCTGCACGACCGTTTCAGCGATTGTGGCAGGGGAGAAATCGCATTGGGAGGCGTGATCCGGATTGTCGCCGGCCAGGTGCGAGCCCACATTTCACCGGACTTCGAGTGCATCCGGTTTCCCTACTACGATGCGGATCGAAACGAGGTCTTTCGTCCGGACTTTCTCAGGTATTATCAGGGAATGGGCCCCGACCTGACCTGCATGTCCGTGCTTTGGACAGGCGACCCGACGGGTGGTTCACTTCACCTGCGCCCAACCGGTGAGCACACTCATTTCTTCAGCACGGCGGGGCGTTCTGAAGCCGGTCACTATCACTTCGATGTCACACCCGACACTATCCACTACATCGGGTACTTTCATCCAGCCGGGCATGTCGCCAGAGTAGCGAATATCTACCGATTGCTCGAAACCGGAAGCGAAGTACAGGCCTGGTGGCATCAATGAGAAGGGCTAGCTGGTTTGCCTTCTTGCTTCGCCCGGCGACCTTATCGGGCTCAATCTATTCCAAGTGGCGAGATTGCATGTCTGGCCAAGGCCACGGGTCATAACAACAAACGCGTACGGTTTTAACGAGCAACATTTCTAATTTCTACCGCGCAACCTGGAGATGGCTTGTGGCCGGACGCGGCGCGGCAACCAAACGCATCGTCGATCCAACGGCGCTGTCACAGCCTCCGATCTTGGCCTCACATCAGTCTTGCTCGATCAGTTCGAACGAGCACCCCAGATCGGCAAGAAAAATCGTTATGGCCCGGAGGCATTCAGGCTCGTCGAGGAACGGACAATGCCCGCGTCCGGGTACAGTACAATATACCATTCTTGGGCGCTTGCCACACATCTGAAGTGCTGTGCTTTCAGAAAGAAGGTCGGATCCTTCTCCGCGCAACAGCAAGAGCGGGATATCTGGCACCCGGTCGAACAATTCCCACAGATCCAGCTGTTCAGATCTCACTGCTTCGAGAAACTGTTTTCGCAGGTTGGGATCGTATCGGAGTTGCAGTCGGTCGGAACATTCAATGTAGTTTTTCTGAACATCTTCCAGCCATCTCGAATGAGAAACATCTTCAAAACCAATGAGATTCAGAGGCAATAGTCTGGCAGCCTCGTCAAAGGAGCGGACATGTGGTCGGTGGCCGACATGGCCGGCGATTCTGTTTAGGCCGATAGCATCAATCTCTGGTCCGATATCATTGAGGATAATTGCTGGTATTCGACCACTGGTCGAGGCAGCAAGGATCATGGCAATAATGCCTCCCCTGGAGGTGCCCAAGACAGGTGCGGAGCCAATGTCCAGATGGTCTAGCAGTTCCACAACATCCTGCGCTTCCCTTGCAGCGTTGTAGTTGTCCGGATTACTGTCCCAGTCAGATTCTCCGCGGCCGCGATAATCAGGGCAAATAAAGGTAACGCCGCTCAGATGCCTTCGCAGGTAATCGAAATCGGTTGAATTCCTGGTCAATCCCGCCAGGCAGATAAGGGGAGGGCCTTTTCCGTCCAGCTGATAGGCTAATCTGAGTCCATCAGAGTTCGTAAAGTACTTGTAGTGGGTCATGATGCTGCAATCAATTGCGGAACTCGTGACAATTCGTCGACAATGTGAAGTGGCCGCCAAGGCAAGCGGTCCACGGGTTCGCCGGCTCGATTTACCCAGGCCGACACAAATCCAAATCCTGCAGCTGCAGCTGCATCCCATCCGTTGGACGAAACAAAGAAGACCTGTGAACGCAAACAACCGTATCTCTGTTCGACCAGTTCGTAAACGCTCTTGTGGGGCTTGAACACGCCGACTTCCTCAACGCTGATCACGCTGTCAAGGCAGTCTTCTATGTCGGCAGCCTGGATTGCCGATTCCAGCATTTGGGGCGAGCCGTTCGATAACATGGCTGAGGTCAGCCCCGACTCACGCAAATTGCGCAACACATCCTTCACTTCCGGATAAGCATCAAGCCTGGCATATAACTCGAGAAGTCGGTCTTTCAGTCCGGGCTCCCCTGCCAGACCATGTCGCTCAAGTGCCCAGTCGAGGCTTTCACGGGTTACCTGCCAGAAATCGGCATGCTCGCCGGCAATGGCACGAATCCAGGTGTACTGAAGTTGTTTCAACCGCCAGTCGTTGGCCAGTGACAGGCCAAGTTGGGGATCTATGTCAGCCATGGCTCTGCGGGCGGCCGCTGTTACGTCCAGCAAGGTGCCATAGGCATCAAATGCACAAATCTTGATTGACATATTTTTCCTCGTCACTAGGTTCAGCACGCTTCGCCGGGCTGTCGGTGATTCCAGAACGTCGGCACCTATCAATCGGAACCTGCCGAATTCAACCCAGAGCAGGCAATGAAATTCATGACACCTGTTGCGGCGGGCACTTTCCTTTAAGGAGAATTATTCATGTCAACACAACCCGGAAAAGTCTGGTGGACTGAACTGAATGTAAGAGATTTGGAAAAAGCCAAAGAGTTCTATGGCACATTATTTGGCTGGGAATTCGAGGCACCTGAGATCGGACAGGGCAACTACTTATTTGCACTGAAGGACGGCAAGCCTGTTGTCGGCGTGCTCAACACCGACAGCGTACCCAATGGAGAGAATATTCCACCCAACTGGTTTTCATATTTTGCCGTTGATGACATCATGGAAACAGTTGAAACCACCGAGGCCAACGGAGGTACCGTGATTCGTTCGCCTTGGGCAGTGCCTGGTATCGGAGTGATCGCCATAATCTGTGATTCGCTTGGCGCCGTTCTGGGATTGATCGAACCTGTTCCTGCCGAGTAGTGAGTCCAGCGTTAAACATTTCTTGCAAACATCGGTTCATGTTGATGACGTTGCGTGAGACGCAGGCTCCATCGTGGCAAGAGGGTAATCTGACTTCTTCCTGGTCTTGATGGAGAACTGTTTGCTGCATGATGGAGTTGTCGCCGACATGGGGCGGAATTCCTGTACTGCCACCGCTGCAATTGGCGAGTTACCCAGTTAACGAACCGTTCGCTCAACTGACAAGTGCGGTGTTGGCTGTTCGAGGCCTCTTGGCGCCAAAGTATGGTACTGGCTGTACCTCTTGTTAATTCCAGTTAACCGGAGCCTCTTGCAAATCTATTGCAACCCGAATTATGGATAAGCGGGTCTATTTTTCACCTTGATGCCCGATGTGCGCAAACAGCAGGTGACCAGACTGGACAGCGCAGGTGGCATGGCATGGCCCACTTGGCGACGTCGGCTGTGTTGGCGATTGTGGAGTGGAAAGACCGGTCGTCTTCATGGCGAGACCTGGTTTGCCCAGCGTATAGGCGACCAGGCAGGACAGGATGTGGAGAAAGGCATTGTCGACTGAACGGTGCCTTGTATGCTCAAGTTCCATATCTCGCTTCAATGTGCCGAACAGGGTCTCGATGGTGAAGCGTTGGCGCAGCAGCATCTTGTCGGCAATGGGCATGAGATAATTGCGCCTATTGATGCGAATACGAGTCAGCAACTGCAACCCGCGTCGCCACAGCCGGTCGAAGCGCGCCTTGGAGATATAGCCCTTGTCACCAGGGATCCTGCCCTGGAGCCCGACCGTCAGTGCCTCCAGCGGCACCCGGTCATCGGTATTGCCGGGTGAGAACTGCACAGCCATCAACTGGCCCTTGCTGTTGATGACCACATGCATCTTGAAGCCGTAGAACCACCCCATTGCGGTTCGCCCACGGGCGGCAAGCCCCTTGAACACCCGATGACGCGAGCTGCGGGCGTTGTGGCAGACCGCTAGCCTGGTGCTGTCGATGATATACAGGCCGGTCTTTTCGCTGCCTTGGCACAGGTGGTGGAGCAGCAGCATGTAGGGCGGCAGCAATCTTGGCATCAGGGCTACAAAGCGTCCATAGGAAGGGAGGTCGCCGAAGCAGTCGCGGTAATAGCCCTCTATGGCATGAAGCCAGAAGCGTTTGAAGTTGCGGTAGGGTGACAGGTGGAACAGGGTCATGATGAACATCATCTCGCCCAGTGTGAGCTTGGTCTTGCGGATGCGTTTTCGTGTGGTAGGGACGAGGCGATGTCTTTCCCATGCCTCGCAGAGGCAGCCAAAATCGTAGAGACAACAGAAGAGCGCTATGGTAGATGTGTTCATGGGAGGGATCCTCTGGATTGTTGTTGTGAACAACCCATAGAATCAGACTTTATGGGAAAAGGGAATCCCTCCTACCCAAGAATCGACCCCCCTTATCCAGAATCGGGGTTATTGCAGTAATTTCATTTTCAATGCTGTTGCAGCATCATGATGACGGCAATTGCATTGAATTCAGTGGCGGCGGGCCATTGACTGACGTTTTTGCATTTTGAATGTAGATTTGCCCACTTGTTGCACGAATATCCTGGCAGGGAGGCATGCCTGGCTGCACCGTCCTGGAAAGGCGACAGTGGCGAACAGCCTGGCGGTCGCTGTCCAGTCAGGAGGGTATTGTGGGTCAATCGGGAGCCAACAGTTGCTCGGCGGTCATGACCAGGATGCCGAACTTGCGGTGGCATGACCGCGGACCCTGAGTTGCGCTAGCAGCGCCTTGTTGGTGCGTGGATTGACAGCAAAGATCGGGACATGGCCCGATGACCGGCTGTGTTACGCAATGGCCTTGAGGAAGCAGAGTCGAAAGGCATCAACAGCATTGAGTTAAACACCGATCAGCCCGCTTTCCTACAGCGCTGCCGGTAGATTGCAGTATCGACCGGCGGCGATTGTCAGGGTTCGAAACGGGCCGCAGCGTCCATCTCGTGCCGCCTGGCGCGGGTCACTGGCCGCTTGTGCGGCCCGAGAGACACCAAATCGACTTGCCGGGTCACATGTTGCGGGGCAGTCGCTCGTTCAAGATTGCCTCTATGCGGGCGAGCGAGGCGCGATTGTCGGATACCTGCGCCCGGACAGTACCAATCTCGACGCGCAGTTCATCGCGGACAGTACCGATCTCGGTACGCAGTTCATCGCGGACAGAGCCAATCTCATTATAGAGGAAAGCGGACGCGGCGACCCCCAGCGCGGTCAGCCCGCCAATAATCCACATGAGTGTAGCCTTGTCGAATCCCCGCTCGGCCTGTGACCAGGCCGCGTTGATGCGTTTCTCAAGCCAAACAACCTGTTCTGGCGTGAAGGCGTCTTTTGCAGTTGCAGATTGCATCGGGTGGCTGCCTGAATGTCCGAGCGATGTCACAGAAGATAAGATCTCGTGGCCGCCAAGTCAATCGCCAACGACGGGCGCGGGTTACTGGCCGCTTGTGCGGCCCCAGAGATACCAAATCGACTTGCCGGGTCACATGTTGCGGGGCAGTCGCTCGTTCAAGATCGCCTCTATGCGGGCGAGCGAGGCGCGATTGTCGGATACCTGCGCCCGGACAGTACCGATCTCGACGCGCAGTTCATCGCGGACAGTACCGATCTCGGTACGCAGTTCATCGCGGACAGAGCCAATCTCATTATAGAGGAAAGCGGACGCGGCGACCCCCAGCGCGGTCAGCCCGCCAATAATCCACATGAGTGTAGCCTTGTCGAATCCCCGCTCGGCCTGTGACCAGGCCGCGTTGATGCGTTTCTCAAGCCAAACAACCTGTTCTGGCGTGAAGGCGTCTTTTGCAGTTGCAGATTGCATCGGGTGGCTGCCTGAATGTCCGAGCGATGTCACAGAAGATAAGATCTCGTGGCCGCCAAGTCAATCGCCAACGACGGGCGCGGGTTACTGGCCGCTTGTGCGGCCCCAGAGATACCAAATCGACTTGCCGGGTCACTCGTTGCGGGGCAGTCGCTCGTTCAAGATCGCCTCTATGCGGGCGAGCGAGGCGCGATTGTCGGATACCTGCGTCCGGACAGTACCGATCTCGACGCGCAGTTCATCGCGGACAGTACCGATCTCGGCGCGCAGTTCATCGCGGACAGTACCGATCTCGGTACGCAGTTCATCGCGGACAGAGCCAATCTCATTATAGAGGAAAGCGGACGCGGCGACCCCCAGCGCGGTCAGCCCGCCAATAATCCACATGAGTGTAGCCTTGTCGAATCCCCGCTCGGCCTGTGACCAGGCCGCGTTGATGCGTTTCTCAAGCCAAACAACCTGTTCTGGCGTGAAGGCGTCTTTTGCAGTTGCAGATTGCATCGGGTGGCTGCCTGAATGTCCGAGCGATGTCACAGAAGATAAGATCTCGTGGCCGCCAAGTCAATCGCCAACGACGGGCGCGGGTTACTGGCCGCTTGTGCGGCCCCAGAGATACCAAATCGACTTGCCGGGTCACTCGTTGCGGGGCAGTCGCTCGTTCAAGATCGCCTCTATGCGGGCGAGCGAGGCGCGATTGTCGGATACCTGCGCCCGGACAGTACCAATCTCGACGCGCAGTTCATCGCGGACAGTACCGATCTCGGCCCGGACAGTACCGATCTCGGCGCGCAGTTCATCGCGGACAGAGCCAATCTCATTATAGAGGAAAGCGGACGCGGCGACCCCCAGCGCGGTCAGCCCGCCAATAATCCACATGAGTGTAGCCTTGTCGAATCCCCGCTCGGCCTGTGACCAGGCCGCGTTGATGCGTTTCTCAAGCCAAACAACCTGTTCTGGCGTGAAGGCGTCTTTTGCAGTTGCAGATTGCATCGGGTGGCTGCCTGAATGTCCGAGCGATGTCACAGAAGATAAGATCTCGTGGCCGCCAAGTCAATCGCCAACGACGGGCGCGGGTTACTGGCCGCTTGTGCGGCCCCAGAGATACCAAATCGACTTACCGGGTCACTCGTTGCGGGGCAGTCGCTCGTTCAAGATCGCCTCTATGCGGGCGAGCGAGGCGCGATTGTCGGATACCTGCGCCCGGACAGTACCAATCTCGGCGCGCAGTTCATCCTGGACAGAACCGATCTCATTGTAGAGGATGGCGGACACGGCGACCCCCAGCGCGGTCAGCCCGCCAATAATCCACATGAGCGTAGCCTTGTCGAATCCCCGCTCGGCCTGTGACCAGGCCGCGTTGATGCGTTTCTCAAGCCAAACAACCTGTTCTGGCGTGAAGGCGTCTCCTGGAGTTGCAGATTGCATCGGGTGGCTGCCTGAATGTCCGAGCGATGTCACAGAAGACAGGACCTCGTGGCCGCCAGGTCAATCGCCAACAAGGCGCGCGGATCGTGCCGGAATTGCGGTCAGCACACAGGACCCTGTGTCTCCGGACTTATGATCCGTGTTCCTCCGTCTGTGGACCATTAGCATATACCTACGTACCAGAGACCAGAGCAACGATCCCTGGCCCTCTGAGCCTCACAAGAGCAATGATAATCAGGCAAGAACCCCCTGATCATACGGGTTTTGCAAGAGGCTCAACCAAGCCTACGGTATTGGGCACGCGATGCTTGAATTCCGAAGTTTTGCCTTATGCGATCCCTTCTCCAAGAAATTAAGGAAAGGATTCTTGAGTGACAATGCCCATTGTCGGATGCCTCGCCATTCACGCTAACCCGGCGCAGTTTTGTAGTCGCGACCAGGTTTAACTCAAGCCAAGGCGCCAGGATTCGCGTTTTGGGCACGGGTCCTGGAGATCCGTAGGGTCAGGTCGATGCACTATGGCTGGACCCGACAAGCTTTGCTCCTGGTCAGTCTGAATGGTGGTACTCCGATGGCCATCTTTCCAACGGTGTAACCCCTGTTGCATCCTGGCATTTGGAGATTGATGCACAGAGTAACGATCTACCCTTCATCACCGTCAAGTTTGCCGCAAGGGATAGGGCGATTCAGCACCGCAAGGTCCGCTTCGAGGCTTCAGAATCGAAGTTCGGTGGGGAATTCTGCGATGTCTCAGTTGGAAAACACTTCATTCGCTCGGATGGCGGACTGAATCACATTTGGCTTTTTCGATCCAGACAAAATGACGGCCTTGGTCACCACCAAATGCTCGAACGCAAGGTGCATAGTTACAGTCTTGGTCCGGACGACGGCAGAAATTCACCGGGACCCTGCTTCCATTAGGTCTGGGTAGTGCTCAAAGTCACATTGACTATTGACTCTACTGTGCATGAGGTTGCCGGTTCGGGATATCACGACCACACCGAGTAACGCGCCAATGTCCGTGCTGGTCAAGGATTGGCACCAGGCGCCAGGTGAGACCGGAGAATAACATACAATTGCAGCTTCTGTGTGCTCCAACAACTGAATTGAATTGCAAAACGATTTCGTTGCGAGCAAGTCAGGCGTACAGGTGGCCGCGTCAAGCCTGGCTGTTGGAATTGCCAATTTGGAAACTGCGGCTCAACCAAGTACCGGGTCAATGCATCGGCAGTGGCATTGGGCACCCGGTGGATAGTAAAGGAACCGTGAACTTTGCGGGTGGCAAGGCAAGCGCATCCCTCATCTGCGATGCCGACGCCAAGTGCGATTGGTGGTACACTCGCTTCGACTCTGCACCCGAGATCGATATTGCCAGAAAGACAGGCACGATGTGGAGTCTGGACACGCAGTTCTTGGGCACATGGATTTTCGAGGTCAGCAGGCCTCCGGGTCACACTCGAGAGCTTCGCATTGGCGGAGGCCGGCAAGGCTCTGCCAATTCAGGTCTGACGGATAGTCGACACGGTAAGTGGCACGAATAGGTTAAATCGGGCTCGGCGTAGGGAGTGTGCTGCATGTCGCCTCCTTCATGCAAGATGTTTGGCTCCAGCCAGATCGGTGCAACAGTCACACCTAGTGTCACGTCACAGTGATTATGACGGTTTGAAACATATCATTTCAGTACCGGGAGATCATCAGGATCAACGAGGACCCTGATGCTCCGGGCTTTCCCAGGGATCCGTTCGATAAGCCCGGCACGGTCGAGATTGAGAACCATCTGGTGGACACTCGGCGGGGTGACCTGGAAGTGTCTCTTCATATCAGCCTCGGCCGGCGCTCGCCCGAACATCTTCGTATAGGCATGGATGAAGGCCAGATACTGGCCCTGCTTTACAGTGAACCCTGTAGTTGGCGACTGGCAATTGTCGTTTGATTGATTCATCAGAGCATCCAACAAAAATGGAGGCAGATATGAACATACGTTATCGGGTCGAACTGGAAAAGTCTGAAAGAGAAGAACTCAAGGCCCTGCTTGCGGGCGGGATACAGAAAACACGCCGTCTGAAACGCGCACAGATCCTTCTGGCTGCCGATAAAGGGGTCCCTGATGCACAGATTGCCGAACAGGTGGTGTGTGGCATGTCAACGGTCACCCGGACCAAGCGCCGTTTCGTCGAGGGCAACCTGGAGCATGCTCTCTGCGAAGCACCTCGCGCCGGTGCCAAACGCAAGCTCACCGGCAACGAAGAGGCCTTGCTGGTCGCAAAAGCCTGTTCAAACCCGCCAACCGGCAATGCCCGCTGGACCCTTGAGTTGCTGCGTGACGAAATGGTCCGGCTTACCGATCACGAGAGCCTCTCGCGCGAGACCGTGCGTCGACGGCTTATGGAGAACAATCTCAAGCCATGGCGCAAGACCATGTGGTGCATTCCCAAACTCAATGCCGCCTACGTCGCTGCCATGGAGAATGTTCTCGATCTCTACAGCGAAACACCTGATCCAGATTATCCCGTGGTCTCATTCGACGAAAGCCCGATGCAACTGATCGGCGAGACCCGAACACCTGTTCCGGCCAAACCGGGTCAACTCGAGCGTTACGACTGCGAATACCGTCGTAATGGCACGGTCAACCTTTTTGTCTTCCTTGATGTCCATTATCCCTGGCGCAAGGTCAAGGTTACCAAACGCCGGGCCTCGGCCGACTTTGCTGCCTGCATGCAGGAACTGAGCGATGTCCACTTCCCTGAGGCCAAGAAGATCAGGGTTGTGCTCGACAACCTGTCAACCCACACACCGGCAGCACTCTACAAGTCCCTGCCACCCGCACAAGCACGGCGTATCCTTCGACGTATCGAGTTTCACCACACTCCGAAACATGCCAGTTGGCTCAACATGGTCGAGATCGAAATTGGTGTGCTGGCGGGTCAGTGTCTCAAACGACGAATACCCGACCGGGAAACGCTTGAAACTGAGATTGCCGCGTGGGAGCAGAAGAGAAACGATGAAAAGAAGCAGATCAAGTGGATGTTCACGGTCGATAAGGTCAGGGAAAAACTGGTGAAAGCCTACCCCAAAATCGATGATTGCAAACCGCAATCCAAAGAGTCAAAATCACTGTGACGTGACACTAGCCAGATGCGACCAGTGATCCCCAGGGTACACGATCTCTTGTGTACCTTCGGGTACAATAGGTATGCGGAAGAGATTGCCGTCAATGTTGGGCTGAGTCGGCCGAGCATATATGCAAGGCGTGTCTTCCGGAATCCACATGCAAACGGGACAAATGCCCAAGGCTCGGGCAGACAGCATTAAAGCCGCGAAAACGCCATAGATGAGTCACAGCCTCGATTCGCATCCTGGGATGCTTTGGGACGAGTTATCGCCAAACGACGGTAAGAGGCTAAATGTTGTCGCTTTGAGGCAGGCCCAGCACGTGATAACCGCCGTCCACCACTATGATTTCTCCGGTCGTGCACTTGCCGTGTTCCGAAGCCAGATAGACAGCTGTACCGCCAATGGCTTCCAGCGTCGGATTCGAGCGCAGGGGAGAATTGGCTTGCATGTGGCGAAATGTCTTTCTTGCCCCGCCAATGGCGGCGCCTGCCAGTGTCCGCATTGGCCCCGGACTGATGGCGTTCACCCGGATTCCTTCAGGACCAAGGTCGTTGGCCAGATACCTGACCGATGCTTCAAGTGCTGCCTTTGCAACGCCCATGACATTGTAGAATGGTGTGACACGGTTGGAACCCTGGAAGGTCACGGTCAGCAGCGTGCCTCCATCTGTCATCAGAGCATGGGATCTTCGGGCCAGCTCAATGAATGAATAGCAGGAAATGGAGAGCGAGTTGTTGAAGTTATCGTGGCTCGTATTGATAAATCGTCCTGTCAACTCGTGACGGTCCGAGTAGGCGACGGCATGAACCATGAAGTCGAGCTTGCCCCATTTGTCGGCAATTTGTGCAAAGGCGCGGTCAAGTGAATCACTGTCCATAACGTCGGCGCGAGCCACAATCGGTGAGCCAAGCCTTCTTGACAGAGGCAGAACACGCTTGGCCAAGTTCTCTGTCTGATACGTAACCGCCACAACAGCACCATGCTCGTGCATCGCATTGGCAATTCCCCAGGCAATCGATCTCTCGTTGGCGATACCAACGACTAGCCCTCGTTGCCCTGCTAGCAGTTCTGACATTGAGGCTAACCTGTGTGCCTGCTCAGCGCCAAGGTGGCGTTTGTTCCCCCAAAACCAAAACTGTTGGAAAGTACGGTATCGATATCAACGTCTTCGATGAGTGCAGTCGCAATTTCCCCTGGCTCGATGTCCGGATCAAGGTTGGTGACATTTGCCGAAGCTGAGATGAATCTCCCTTCCATCATGAGCAGTGAATAAATGGCCTCGTGAACGCCAGTTGCGCCCAGACTGTGTCCCGTCAATGACTTTGTCGAGCTGATCGGAGGCTGCCGAGTGTCGGCAAACACTCTTCTTACAGCCTGAACCTCGGAGACATCCCCAACAGGTGTCGAAGTACCATGTGCATTGATATAGTCGACCGTCCTGTCGCCCAGATCAGCCATGGCGAGACGCATCGCTCTTTCGCCGCCCTCACCCGAAGGAGCAACCATATCAAAACCGTCCGAGGTGGCACCATAGCCGGTGACTTCGGCATATATCCGGCTGCCTCTGGCAAGCGCATGGTCCAATTCCTCAAGCACCACCACGCCGCCACCGCCGGCAATGACAAATCCATCCCTGGTGGCATCGAAGGGCCTGGAGGCCGTTTCCGGAACGTCGTTGTACTTTGAACTCATGGCCGCCATGGCATCGAATAGGCACGACAGGGTCCAGTCGATCTCTTCGCCTCCACCGGCAAATACAATGTCCTGTAGACCATATCTGATCTGCTCGGTCCCATTGCCGATGCAATGTGCCGAAGTGGCGCATGCCGAGGTTATGGAATAGTTGACGCCCTTGATGCGAAACGGTGTGGCCAGGCAGGCTGAATTGGTAGACGACATGCAGCGCGTGACCATGAACGGTCCCATTCGCCTCGGGCTGCCCTTGGCCTTGACTATATTGTGGGCAAGAAAGAAGTTTGATGTCGAGGGCCCACCCGACCCCATAATGAGGCCGGTTCGGTCGTTCGAGACATCATTGTCCTCAAGGCCCGCATCTGCAATAGCCTGCTCCATCGCGATATAATTGAAGGCAGCGCCCGGCCCCATAAAACGCAGCTGGCGTTTTGATATACGCTCCTTAAGATTGATCTTCGGAACGCCATGTATCCTGCTTCTAAAACCGTTTTCTGCATATTCGGGGCTGAACGAAATCCCCGACTTGCCTTCTCTCAGGGACTGCGCGACTTCGTGCTTATTGTTGCCGATCGGCGATACAATTCCGATGCCGGTGATGACAACACGTTTCATTTGGATTCCTGCAATCGAATGGCTGGGTCAGTCTACGTAAAGTCCGACCTTCATTCCCTTGGTTCTGTATATTTCTTGCCCGTCGGAAAGTACTCGGCCGTTGGCAACTCCCATTTTGAGTTTTCCATGCCACACACGCGTGAAATCGACGATATAGGTCAGCAACTTGCACCTTGGGGTAACCATGTTGCTGAATCTGACCTCGGCGACTCCCAGCGCCCGACCCTTGCCCGGCAATCCCCGCCAACCGAGGTTGAACCCAGTCAGCTGCCAAAGCGCATCCAGACCAAGACATCCCGGCATGATGGGGTCTCCGACAAAGTGGCAGTCGAAAAACCATAGATCCGGTTTGATGTCCAGTTCTGCCACAACGTGGCCCTGGCCGTGCGTGCCACCGTTTTTCGAGATTTCGGTAATTCGCTCGAACATCAGCATGGGAGGCATCGGCAGCTGTGCGTTTCCGGGCCCAAACATTTCGCCGCGGGCGCACTCGATCAGCGCGTTAAGGTCGAATGTATTAGGTAATTGTGGCATACCGCAAGCACCAGATATCGTGAAATTTTCCTCTCACTCAACTAGCACCTGCCGAAATCCAATTGCAATTAGAATTCGAAAGTGACGAAGGCGTTTGAGAGAGCAAGCGACCGATACGTCCGTGCCGACTGGCTCTTGAATTCCGAAGTTGTGCCTTGCGCCCTGTGCAGCCGCGGTTGCTGCAACCCGCATCAGGACAATTGGATCATTACCAAGCGTCAGCCCTATCACACCACAGAGACCCTGACATACTCTGGAGTCGCGAGAGGGAGCCAGTACAGTCCGCGGATTGGTACCATTGAACCACTTCTTTCTGGCCCGAAGAACAAGGAACATACTGACTAACGGCAGTCTGCTCAGACCTGGTGGCTGAAAGGTCAAACACAAGAGAGTCGGTTTCGCCTGTGCCGAATGCATCCCTGTCATGAGGACGGAAGTTACAAGGGATCACCTGGCCAGGTTGGCCACGAAATCATGCAACCGGAAGCGAAGGTCGGCAAGGGGCATGAACCACGGATGGCCATTGTAGTACCAGCGGGTTGGCAATGGAATCTGTGCAAACGCGGTGTCGCCCTCCGGGTCGTCCAGGATTTGGAGAGCCACCTTGTAGCCAAGCCACGGTGCCATGCTATTGCCGTTGCCGCAATAACCCATGGCGTGCCAGATGCCTTCGAGTTTTCCAACATGAGGCAGCGTCGCAAAGGTAAAGCCAGTTTTGCCCCACCAGCGATGCGTCAATTCCACGCCGCGTAGCTTGGGGAAAATACCTCCCATCAGAGTGCGCAATTGGCGCTCATAGAATGCGTCCGAAGGCTTGAACAAGGCCGCTCGACCTCCAAAGATGATTCTTTTCCCGTCTGGTGACGCCCTGTAATAGCAGTGGCGTTGGCGCGTCTCTACGATCATTCGCCGACCTGGAATCAGGTCCAATACAATGTTCTCATCTAGTTCCCGGGTTGCGACAAGAAAACTGGGCACCGGGAGGACATGGTGGCTGAGCCTGCCCAACGACCTGGTCGTGTATCCATTGGTAGCAAGCAGAACCACACCGGCGCGTACGATGCCGCGGGATGTGTGCAGCGTAAAACCGCCGCTGGACCGCTCGATGTTCTGTACAAGGCATTTGCCCTGCAACCCACCTGGCCGGGTTGAGACCGCCGTGCAAGTCATAAATGATTGCGCCTCTGTAGGCGTTGGTGCCGATTTCGTGATGAAGGTCCTGTCTTGCAACTGGCGTTGCTGAAACGGGCACCATGCTTTGCAGTTTCTCGAGACTACGCATCATCGGGTTGTATTCAGCCGACCTCCAGAAAACGTTCAATCTTCCCGCTTGGCGAAAGTCGCACTCGATTGCCTCACTCTCCATGAAGCGAAGTACAAATTCGGTCGATTCGATGTGCAGCTAGGAAAGCAGACGAGTGGACAGGTCGTATCCGTAGCGCGCAACCATCTGGTCCTGAGAAATGCGCAGGCCACCGCCGATCATGCCGCCGTTGCGAGAACTTGCTCCCTGCCCCGGATTTCTTGCATCACAGACGAGAACCGACATGCCATTGCTGGCAAGCGTGTGTGCTACTGTCAGGCCGGTCAATCCAGCACCGACGACAACGCATTCTACCTCGGCTGGTAGGGAGCTGACCTCGCAAGGAACAGGGCGACAATCATCTTCCCGCCAATAGGGTGTGTTTTTCATTCACAACTCCTGGACTGCAGGAATATAGGCTATCGAGTGAAGCGATCCTCTCTCGGAATATCGAATGGGAAAGGCGAAGTCGGGGCCTGCCATACGCCTGATTCCACGGTTTCTGGAAAGTCTTTGCCAGAAACAGCCAGGTCGTTGCCGCTTGGCGACTGACGACTAGATTCGTCCTTCCGGTTCGGTTAGTTCTTTCGTTGCTTCAACACAGCCCGGATTCGTGCCACTGCGGACGGTACTTCTGTATGGAGCGCAGACTCAAGCATTCGATCGATCTCGTGCCTGTATTCAGGGTACTGGCAGGCAAGTACATGAGCGGCATTATAGGTCCAAGCTCGCACAAACTTGTTGCGACTGGCAAGCGACCTGTCGATGTGCTGACGCAGGCGTTCTTTTCTGGATTCGGGGATGCGCAGAAACGGAATTGATTGGAGGAGATGCAGTCGAGGTTGCCAAGTGAGGCAGTCAAAAAGAATGTCAAGAATTGCGCCGTGTTGCCTTGCAGCAAGGGATCCTCCGTGCGAAAGATGATGCTTGATCAACCATGTAGCGTTCTGAGCCAGGTCGTCATGGCGGGCAGCGTCGATTAGTCTTGCCAGGTAGTCACTCTGTTGAAAGACGCTGTCATGCAAGAGCTTCAGCTCCCGCACGCTTTGCTGCTTGCCGAGTTGGGCATGAAATCCAGCAAATCTAGTCATGGCACTGGCCTATTATCTGCCGCGCATGTGCGCCTAGGCACAAGATTGTCATTGCTTGCAATTTATTACCTTTTGTTCCTTTTCATTGGCCCTCACAATCCGACTTACTGGGGTTGCACCATTCGTGCGGCAGCTAGGTGCTGGTCCGGCTGTTCACTTCAAGAACACTCTCAACCGGTGCAACGTGCTGCCGGATTCTACCGGGCTCCTGTCGCCGTTCAGCGAGCTTGCACCCCATGGCTGGTCAGCTGGGCATGTACAGCGCAGCCGTTGCCATTCCAATTTCCACAAAGGCCCGGAAATATTCAAGTTCAGGGTCCCATTTCCAACCGCACTGCGGGTTATTGTATCGCTGTGGACTCCTGGTTGCTTCGATAATTCTTGATTCCCAGCAATCTCGTTATGACATGTATTCTACGTCTTTGCCGGAATGGAGGCATGATTCAGGTTTGGTAAGTGGTGATGGAATGTGAGGTGAGGGGCAGCGACCGTATGGCGGTCACCGAGGATGTTGGTTGGCCATGTTTGAGAGCCTCAGCATGCGGGTGCTTTGCCACAACTCAACAAGCCGGTCACAATAGGCATGAAGGCCAGCCGATTGAGTGTAACCAGCATCGCCTGGAGTTTGGACTTGCCATGTCCGATGTTGTTCAATGTCTTGAAGGCTTCATGGTCTATGTTCAGTTGCAGCCCGTTGACACGGCGTGCAGCTGACCTATCCCGTCGGTAGGTCATGGAGCCATCGGCAAATGAAGAGTTTTATGTCCCTGCCCTTGATATTGGTGGCAGCAGAAAGCAGAAGTCCGGAAGTTCTCCACTGACATCTCGTCTATGAGAATTGGGGCAGTCATTGAACGAACAGACTCTTTCTGAGGTGGACTTGCATGCCTCCCCTGGCCTTGATTGAAAAACGATAGGCACATTCCCCGGTGGGTATGTCAACTACAACCGCACTGTTACAGGATATCATGGGCCAAATGTTCAGAAACCAGTCCTCTGGCGAAGATGCCAGGTCAAGCCTGGTTTCAGTACGGTTGGCATTTGTTACTCTTAGCCCGACTTAGTACATTTTCCCACAGGTCCACGTCCAGAAGAGCCGAGTGCCGATCTCGGTTCGTTTGGGTGCCCGCTTGTAAAGCAGTTTGCGATTAACTCGAGATGTTTGACAAGGCTTCAGCAATTGCCGATTGTCGAATCTGGAGCCATTCACAAATACTGCGTCAGCCTGACGCTTCACCGCCCCAAACCGAGGCGGTCTATTTCTTGCCAAACAGGGAGGCATTCTGATGACGAGTAACGGTCGTCGTAGTAGAGGATGGTACGGAAAGCTGGACAGGGATGGCTTCATTCATCGCAGCTGGATGAAGAACCAGGGCTTCCCCGACCACGCTTTTGATGGTCGACCCATTATCGGGATCTGCAACACTTGGTCGGAATTTACGCCGTGCAATGCAGGGCTGCGCGTTCTCGCCAAGGCCGTAAAGCGTGGCGTATGGGAAGCCGGTGGCTTTCCGGTGGAATTCCCCACAACCTCGCTGGGCGAGACCCAGATGAAACCGACTGCCATGCTGTTTCGCAACTTACTGGCAATGGATGTCGAGGAGTGCATCCGTGCCTACGGGATGGATGGCGTGGTGCTGCTGGGTGGATGTGACAAGACGACGCCAGGTCAGATCATGGGTGCAGCCTCGGTTGACTTGCCAACCATCGTGGTGTCCGCAGGCCCGATGTTGAACGGCAAGTGGCGTGGCAGGGACATTGGGTCCGGCACGCATGTCTGGAAGTTCTCCGAAGATGTCAGGGCCGGCCAGATGACGATCCAGGAGTTCATGTCTGCCGAGGCTGGCAACAGTCGGTCAGTTGGAACCTGCATGACCATGGGCACAGCCTCAACCATGGCCAGTCTGGTCGAGGTCATGGGACTGAGTCTGCCGACAAACGCAGCCTTGCCGGCAGTTGACGCAAGACGAACAACCCTTGCCCACCTTACCGGCCGCCGTATTGTCAGACTGGTTGAGGATGATGTCAGACTTTCCCGAATCCTGACAAGGGAGAGTTTTGAGAATGCCATTCTTGCCAACGCTGCCATTGGAGGTTCAAGCAATGCCGTCGTGCACCTGTTGGCCATCGCAGGCAGATTGGGCGTCGAACTGACTCTGGACGATTTTGAATTGGGAGCCGACATTCCGCTGCTCGTCAACTGCATGCCCTCCGGTCAGTATCTGATGGAAGACTTTTGTTATGCAGGAGGCATACCAGCCGTTCTGGCTGAACTTGGAAATCGGCTGCGTTTTGCCACCACGGTGCTTCAATCGGATATCAGGGATTACTGTGCGGATGCCGAGTGTTACAATCGCGACGTAATTGCTGCCTTCGAAGACCCGGTCAAGGACGCTGCGGGAATCAGGGTGCTGAGAGGATCTCTGGCACCGGACGGCGCCATAATCAAACCATCGGCAGCCTCACCGGAGTTGTTGGAGCATACCGGACCGGCAGTGGTTTTTGAAAATATCGAAGATCTCAGGGAACGAATAGATGACGAAAACCTTGAGGTAACCCGCAACAGCGTTTTGGTGCTGAAGGGCTGTGGCCCCAGAGGCTATCCGGGGATGCCCGAGGTTGGCAACATGCCGATACCAAAGCGACTGGCCGGCCAGGGCATACGGGACATGGTGAGGATTTCAGACGCGCGCATGTCAGGAACAGCATTCGGAACGGTTGTGCTGCACGTGGCACCGGAAGCGCAGATTGGAGGGCCACTGGCACTGGTTCGTACAGGCGACCAGATCATGCTTTCTGCAAGTCGCGGCAAGCTGGAATTGCTTGTAGATAGTCGCGAACTTGCGCGTCGCCGGGAAAGCTGGCGTCCGGAAGCGCAGCGATACAGCCGCGGCTATGCCAGGCTGTACACCGATCACGTCCTGCAGGCCCATCAAGGTGCCGATCTGGATTTTCTGGTCGGCAAGGATACCCGCCCTGTAACTCGGGAGAGTCATTGACGAATTACCCAAGGTCAAGCGGAGCTCTTACAATCAGACATGACTTTTTGCGGATGGACGTCAGGACCGACATGATCTGTCCCTGCGACCATGTCCAGACCGGAAGTCTCAATTTCACGATGAGGCAGAATTGAATCTCAATTGGCGCGGCTTGCACCTTGTTAACGCGCGTTTCCGAGACTAACTCTCCAGGTTATGCGTATACCATTTACCAAATCGAAAACCATTGTGTCGGTGTTGCGGCTGGAAGGCATAATTCTGTCCGGCGCACGGGCTTCCCAAAATGCGATCAATGATCAGGTCTTGGGTCCACTTGTCGAGAAGGCCTTTGCGAAGGGAAAACCAGTGGCAGTGGCTTTGGCGATCAACTCGCCAGGGGGGTCACCGGTACAGAGTTCCCTGATTACGTCTCGCATTTCCCGCCTGGCCAAGGAAAAGAAGATTCCGGTCTACGCGTTTGTCGAGGACGTCGCGGCCTCGGGTGGATACTGGTTGGCCGTTTGCGCCGACAAGATTTATGTCGACGAGAGTTCGATCGTCGGTTCGATTGGTGTCATTTCCGCTTCCTTCGGATTTCACGAGTTGTTGCAGAAGTCGGGAATCGAAAGGCGCCTGCACACTGCCGGCGACGACAAGAGCATGCTGGACCCGTTCCTGCCCGAGGACCCGAAAGACGTCGAACGCCTGCACCGCATTCAGAAGGAAGTCCATACCTCGTTTATCGACCATGTGCAGCGAAATCGCGGTGAGCAGATAGGCGAGAAGGACCTGTTTACCGGCGAATTCTGGACGGGCAAACAGGCTGTTGACCTCGGCTTGGCCGATGAAGTTGGTCACCTGGTGCCCAAAATGAAGGAACAATTCGGCGAAAAGGTGAAATTCAACGTTTATGTCAAGAAACGGAAGTTTTTTTCACCCTTCAGCAGCCAGTTGGCCAGTTCGTTGATTTCTGCTGCCGACGAGCGGGCGGCCTGGTCTCGTTACGGTATGTGAGCCGGCTGGTTACACGACCGATCACTGTTACAGCGACGGTGAGGTGAGTTTAAGCCTCCAATTGCAGCCGGCAGATTGAGGATTCCTCTTTCGGTGATTGAGATAGCTGAACAACACAATCCCCGCCAGGCAGCCCTTGTTACTGGTGCGTCCAAGCGGTTGGGGCGGGCCATGGTCCTGGCTCTGGCGAGACGCGGAACTGATGTCGCCATTCACTATTACTCCTCAGGAGACGAAGCGCAGGCTTTGGTAAGGGAAGCGACATCCTTGGGTGTGTGTGCCACAGCTATACAAGCAGATTTCCTGAGGGAGGCGGAAGTCGAGAGACTTGTGGCCAGGGCAACAGAGGAGTTGCGTCGCCCACTCAGTGTTCTGGTTAACAATGCTTCGGTTTTCGAAAGCGATACGATCACTGACGCAACTCGCAAGAGTTGGGACCGTCACATCGAAACCAATCTGCGGGCACCGTTCGTACTCGTGCAAAAGTTCGCAGCTCAGGTCGCCAAGTCAACAGTCGACCATAACGGTGAACCGGTCGCCCGAGGATGCATAGTCAATCTTGTAGATCAGAGAGTTGCGAAGCCGACCCCCTACTTTGCGACCTACACAGTTTCGAAAATGGCACTCTGGGACTTTACTCGGACAGCAGCTCTTGCGCTTGCGCCCCGCATCCGCGTGAACGCAATTGGCCCTGGTCCAACACTGCTCGCTGAACGGCAGAGTGTGCTACACTTCCAGCAACAACGGCAGGCCACGATACTGAATAGGGGAGCCAATCCGGGTGATGTTGTTGCAGCATTGGTATACATCTTGGAGTCGCCTTCATTAACTGGTCAGTTAATTTGCGTGGATGGCGGTCAACACCTTGGCTGGCGGCCCTAACAGCGGGAATGCGCCACCTCGAATTGCAGAATTTCCTCGTATTATTCAAACGGTACGGAAACAGATAGTTCTTTCACGGGGCGATGAAGGCACATCCGACTCGTTGGAGGAAGCTATAGCAGGCGCATTCGAGTGAGGCATCATTCGATTCCCCGATATTGGAGATGGCGGGCAACCGGCGACGGGGGAATTATTGCACACAACTATGCTTCGAATGGTTTCGATCAGGTTTTCATAGAATCATAGTCAAGTGCCGAGGGTATCCAAGCAAGGACAGGGCTAGACTTCCATGGTAAATCCTCAGGGGCATAGAGTGATGTGACAGCCGAATTAAGCTTATCCAAAGCAAGCCGCAAAGTTACTTGAAGGTAACACCGGAGGCCCGCGAGGAGTTCCTGGAGGTGCATGCACCTCATTCTCTGGTGCTGCTCCAACTGGACGACGACGAAATCAAGCAGGCCGCTATCATGGCTCCAACGCAGTCACAGACCGAGTTTTCAGCGGATGTGGTGCCCGCTTGGCGGCGGGTCAACTGAATTGGACAAGAAATTAGCTGCACGGTTTAACCGGGTGCGATAAAGTTAGCCAGTCCGGTATCCCAACACCCGGTAGATTAGAAGAAAAGGAAAGTGCACGGGTAACAGAGAACAAGGCAATGTACTACAATCGATGTCCGTGGACATCAGGCCAGAAAGGCGCACTTTACTGGTCCATGTCTTGTTCTTCTTGCCAAGGTGCCCAATTGAAGGACAGTTGCAGTAGATTTTCGCTGATACCGCAGGTGTTGCGAAGAAAACAGGTCAACTCATAATGTCTTGTGCGATTAAACGCCCCCGTCCCGTGCTTCTACACCGATACCGATTGTTGCTGTCGCTGCTCCAGATGTTTGGTGGATCCTTGCCTAGACTGGACTTCCAGAAATATCTTCTGCTGCATGAACTGGAATTCGCCGCGGTGAGATCCTTTCATTTTGTCCCCTATAAGTTTGGTGCGTTTTCATTCCAGTCGTATGCTGATTGGCGCAATTTGATCGAACGCGGTCTTCTAGTGAACCACGCTGATTGGAAGTTGGCGACACAAGAAGATTTCCTTGCCGGGATTTCGGCCAAGAAAAGGCGAAACATCAAGGAGCTATGGTTGACCTACGGTCATCTCAAGGGGGAGGATCTACTGCGAGCATCGTATCGTCGACATCCTTATTTTGCCATTAACAGTGAGCTCGCAGGGAAACTTATGAGCAGTGAAGAGCTTATCGCCATTGAAGATTCTCGTCCGACGGAAAAAATCGAGTGCCTTTTCACAATTGGATATGAGGGCTTGTCGATAGACTGCTACCTGGACAAGCTGGTGCGTAACAACATTGGCGTGCTGTGTGATATTCGGCACAATCCCGTGAGCCGAAAATATGGGTTTTCCAAGTCCACGCTTCAGCGAGCGGTCGAGAAGCTAGGCATGCGTTACGCGCATCTCAGGGAGTTGGGTATTCAATCTGTTGAGCGCCGCAAACTTGTGTCGCGGAAGGATTACGAGAACCTGTTTGCAAGGTATGAGGAGTCGACGCTTCGACATTCAAATGACGCCGTTGCGTTCGCGTCCCGACTGCTTGCTGAGAATGGTCGGATCGCCCTTACATGCTTTGAGGCCGACGTTTCGTTTTGCCATCGCGGGCGCGTTGCCATCGCATTGTCAAGATTAACTGATTCCCCTGTTGCCATCACACACCTATAGAATTCCCATGATTGTCCGCGAAAAGGTCTTGATCACGGTCAAGACATACCCGACTCTATCCAAAAAGCACACTGAACTGGTTTGCACTGCAGGCATTCGGGAAGACGGTTCGTGGGTGCGCATTTACCCAACTCCGTTTCGGTTTCTACATGATGCCAGCAAGTTCAAGAAATACGATATTATTGAGCTTGATTTGGAGCGTAATCCCAAGGACCGACGACCTGAAAGCCATCGTCCAACAAACAAGGACGAAATCTGGAAGGTGGATTCCATAATACCGGGGCGGGACTGGTCGGAGCGCCGCCGCCGGGTCTTGGACCCCACCAAAATCCAAACTGGAAAAATATCTGGACGATTTTGTCCATTCGGGAAAGCGAGATCTGTACTTTTTTCTCGGAACAATGTTGCGTTGGCATGGCCACTCACACAATCCCTACATCATCATTGGCGTTTTCTATCCACCTGTGTTGCAGCAAAGGCTGCTGTACTGATTTATGTAACCTGCTTTAACGGGTTAAGAGTGCTTAGATTATTTGGTCAACCGCGAAGCCAAATTGGGAATTGACTTTCTTGCGTGAAGGCGAATCCATTTCGATTTTTGACGCGATGGGAGCAGGCAAAGATAAAGTCGACTGGCCGACAAACGAATCAAGCCCCTCCGGAAACCCGGTAGCCCGACCTTATGGCGCAGTCGCGACTGCACGGTATTGCAGCTGCCACAAGACAGGCGAACCTGTCGTAACAGTTGCGTGCTCTTGACTCAGCATTGCCGGTCCGAAAGTTGACTTGGAACCGAACTACCACACGGCCGGACCAAGGAGTGTCGAATCCTGCTTTCCATGTTGATAAAAGGCGAAAGTCGGGGACATGAAGTGGCGCTGTCGAGCTCATTCACCGCGTCGTAAGTGCATAGGGTGTAACAATGAAGAGTAACGCCAGGATGTTGCGTGTCGGAAAATCGATCGGTGAGTGGACCGTGCCTCGCAGACCAACCCTTTTCCGCCTGGCTGGCCAGTATTGCCTACTGGAACGTCTTGATGCAAGACGCCATGCAGAAGAATTGTACAAGTTCAATGCAACCGACAAAGCCAACCGCATCTGGACGTATTTGCCATACGGTCCGTTCCTGCTGATGGACGACTATCAATATTGGGTGCAAAAAGTTTCTTGGCAAGACGATCCTTACTTTTGGGCCATCTTTAGCTATGACGCCAACTGTTTCTGTGGCGTCGCTTCCTGGTTGCGGATCTATCCCGAGAGGGGAAGTATCGAAGTTGGCCACATTAACTACTCGCCTTTGTTGCAGCGCACCCGTGCTGGCACTGAGGCGATGTTTATCATGCTGAGATGGGCCTTCCAGAATGGCTATCGGCGCTACGAATGGAAGTGTGATGCCCTCAATCTGGCATCCATGAGAGCTGCAGAGAGATTAGGATTGTCGTTCGAGGGTATTTTCAGGCAAGCCACAATTTGCAAGGGAAGAAACCGCGATACAGCTTGGTTTGCAGCGGTGGACAGCGAATGGCCGCAATTGCAGGAGGCATTTGAAGCCTGGCTTTCTCCGGACAATTTCGATGAACACGGGATTGAGAAACGTTCATTGCGCAGCTTGACCCAAAGTATCCTGGTTAAACGATTTGCAGATGAAGTCCCGGCCTGACAATCGAAACCGGCGCCGGGCAGGCATGATCGTTTTCCATTCTGCCAATTGAGCACCGACATACTATTGGTCCTCGCACGCATCGCTTCGCTATCATGATAGGCTGAATTCTACACTCGTCTGTGGGACCTGAGAACAAAAGGCAGCGTTGATCGGAACAGGGCCTGATGGTTCAGGAATTGCAAATGCGGATTACTGAGGAATGTGACAGCACATGAAAGCGCTTGGTCCAGCCAGCGATGGGTCGCTGTCACAAACACCGAGATTGTCGGATGCTAGAGTCACGCAATAGGAAAGACCGCAAACCGTTTCGTTATCGGCTATCGGCAATTCGAAATTCGAGCAGAAGAATGAGCAACCAGGAAAATCGTGCTATACCTGCCCCGGCAAGAATCGCGACAGGCGGTAATTGAATATATGCCGGAGTTGACCGCTAACACTATGCGTGGACTGGACTCTCCACAAGCGAATGCGACCTCCACTAGCGGTCTGCAAGGAGCGGAATGCATTCGGCATTATGCCGAATTATTGGACGGTAGCCCGGGCGTATATCGAATGCTGGGTGCCAAGGGCGAAGTGCTCTATGTCGGAAAGGCAAAGAACCTGCGCAACAGGGTCAAGAGTTACACCAACATATCCGGACTCAATGCACGACTTCGCAAGATGGTTGAATCCACTTTTTCGATGATGTTCTTGACGACAAGAACCGAAACCGAAGCACTTCTGCTCGAGCAAAATCTAATCAAGCAACTGAAACCCGGTTTTAACGTACTGCTTCGTGACGACAAGAGTTTCCCGGGAATCCACATTTCGACGGATCACGAATTCCCGCTGATTCGCAAACATCGGGGTAGGCGGGCCGCGAAAGGTGAGTATTTCGGTCCCTTTGCATCCGCTGCGGCGGTAAACAGAACGTTGGCACAATTGCAAAAGGCCTTCCTCTTGCGAAGCTGTCCGGATTCGGTGTTCAACAACAGGAGCCGCCCCTGCCTACAATACCAGATCAAGCGCTGCAGCGCGCCCTGCGTTGGACATATCTCCCGTTTCGAATATCGCAAACTGGTTGCCGATGCGAAGAACTTCTTGCTCGGACGCAGCTCACAAATCCAGAAGAACCTGGCTGACCAAATGAACGATGCTGCCGCGGCACTGGAATTTGAGCGAGCGGCTGCCTTGCGCGATCGAATTCGGGCCCTGACCCAGGTGCAGTCTGTACAGGGAATCAACCCCAGAACACTGGCAGACGGCGACATCGTGGGCCTTTTCATGCGTGGCGGGCAGGTGTGCGTTCAGGTATTTTTTATCCGGGGCAACAAGAACTGGGGCAACCGCGCATATTTTCCCAAGAATGGCTCCGACACACATGAGGAGGATGTCCTGTCCGCATTTCTGGTGCAGTTTTACAGTACGAAGCAGCCGCCCCCATTGCTCATCACGTCACACTTGCCGACTGATCCGGAAATGCTGGAATCCATTTTGTCGAACCAACGCGGCAAACGGGTTCGGATCGTAATTCCCAGGCGGGGTGAAAAGGCTGCGCTTGTCGAGAATGCAATCCGCAATGCCAGGGAATCGCTGGCACTCAAAATGGCAGAAGTGGCAACCCAGACCAGACTGATGGAAAGTTTGGCTGCTATCCTGGGCCTTGATGAAACACCACAGCGAATCGAAGTGTTCGACAACTCCCATCTCCTGGGGAGCAATCCGGTCGGCGCAATGATTGCGGTTGGACGGGAAGGATTCCTGAAGGCAGGCTACCGCAAATTCAATATCAAGCGGACGGATGCCCTTCCGGGTGACGATTACGCCATGGTCGACGAAGTAATAACCAGACGGTTTCGTCGCCTGGTCGAGGAAGACGGTGCAAGAATGACGGAAGCCTGGCCCGATGCTGTTCTAATTGATGGCGGCGCCGGGCAAGTTTCGGCAGCGGTGAAGGCACTCCACGAACTCGGCATTGGTGATCTTCCAGTCATGGGTGTGGCAAAGGGCAAGGAAAGAAATCAAGGCAAGGAACAGTTCCACTTTCCTGACCGCACAAGCGTGGCACTCGAGGCCAATGATCCTGTACTTTACTTCGTTCAGAGAATTCGCGACGAGGCACATCGCTTTGCAATTGGTGCACACCGGACACGCCGGGCGAAGGGCACCCGGGCTTCAAGTCTGTCCGGAATCCCGGGCATTGGACCAGCGCGAAAATCTGCCCTCCTTTCCCACTTTGGATCAGCAAATGCAGTACGCAACGCGGGAGTGGAAGACCTCAAGCTGGTCAGGGGCATTTCGGCAGGGTTGGCCAAGACCATCCACCAGCACCTGCACGAGAAGTGAAGCGCGAATGGCTGTTCTGACCCTGCCAACCTACATTACACTGGCTAGGATCGTGCTGGCCATTGCCGTGGCAGCGGTCTTTGCTTACAGTACTTCGGCGGGTGCTGCCTGGCTGGCTGCAGGCCTGTTTGCAATTGCTTCAATGCTGGATTTTCTTGACGGATTTCTGGCGCGACGGCTTGACCTGGTTTCTCCGTTGGGACGCATGCTCGACCCGATTGCCGACAAGGTCCTTGTTCTCGTCGTGCTCGTTGCGATGGTCAGTCGGACGGAGCACGCGGCATGGCTACTTCCTCCCGTAATTTTGATAATTGTCCGGGAAGTCGGAATCAGCGGCATTCGAGAATTTGTAGCCGGTGAGGGTACTGTCTTGTCCTCGACCTTGCTTGCCAAGGCCAAGACTACGTTTCAGTTGATTGCCGTCGCGGCATTGTTGATCGCACATGCACTGCACCTTGAACAGGACGGGGCCGGTCCAGGAAGTGACCTTGCTCCGGCCATGACGGGATGGAACGGAATGGAAGTTGCAGGTACTGGGCTGCTATGGTTGGCAGCAGTGCTGACGCTGGCCAGCGGCGTGGGTTACGTGCGCTCCGCGGTTTGCCAATTGCAGGGAAAGACGCAGAAATGAAGCAGGTCGAGGTCAAATATTTTGCCTGGGTTCGCGAGCGGATCGGCTTGTCCGGCGAACTGGTTTCCACAGATGCGGATACGGTCAGAGAGCTGGTGGTGGAGCTAAGAGCACGGGAACAAAGATACGAACTGGCTTTCTCGGACCTGGCTTCTCTTCGGGTGGCCGTGAATCACACGCTTCGAGACCTTGATACAGCAATTGAGGACGGTGCCGAAGTCGCATTCTTTCCACCCATGACCGGAGGGTGACATGCGAGTTGAGGTTCAGGCAGAACCATTTGTTCCGGGGGAACAGTTATCAAAGTTTCACGCCGACCGTATTGATGCAGGCGCACTGGTTAGTTTCAGCGGTATAGTTCGCAGCGACAAGCTTGATCCTGTCAACATGCTGGAAATCGAACACTATCCGGGGATGACAGAAAGGGCGATACGGGCCATTGTTGACGAAGCGGTTGAGCGCTGGCAATTGATCGACTGTCTTGTAATCCACCGGCACGGTCAGCTTTTCCCCGGCGACCACATCATGATGGTCGCAACTCTGGCAAGACATCGCGGTGCTGCATTCGCGGCAGCGGAATTCCTGATGGACTTCCTTAAATCACGCGCTCCGTTCTGGAAGAAGGAATTCACCGCACAAGGTCAGCGATGGGTTGACAGCCGGCAAGAGGATGAAGCTGCCATCGACAGATGGTCCGGCTAGCCGGAGAAGATCACCGAAATCGCTGCTGCCAGGGCGAGAAATGAGGCAAGTAACAGTCCGGCGTCTCGGTTTGAACGAAAAATGGTAAGGCACGAATTCGGATTGTTTATCTCCAACCGTCGCGTCTGAATTCGCAAATGATTTCCAAAGGCCACGACTCCCGCTGCCGCCGCGGCGATTGCCAATCCGGTTGCCTGGCCGAGTAACGCTGTTGCCATCGCTGCTGCAACCAGCCCCACTGAGGTCAGACCAAAGCCGGCTAACCAGCGAGGTGTTGCAGCTCCCAGCTTTCTGGCTGTCGACTTAATGCCTGCCAATTCGTCGTCTGTCTTGTCCTGATGCGCATAGATCGTGTCATAGAACAGCGTCCACAGTATCCCGCCCAGATAAAGCAAGACAGGAGCCATTGTCAGTCCACCACTGTGCGCGGCCCAGCCCAGAAGCGCACCCCAGTTAAATGCGATGCCGAGAAAAATCTGTGGCCACCAAGTAAAGCGTTTGGCAAACGGATACACAAAGACCGGCAGCAGCGAGGCGCATCCGAGCAAAATCGTATATCGATTGAAGGTCAGCAGAATGAGCAAGGCTATTGCCAGCTGTGCGACAAGCCATAGGTACGCCGCGCCTACCGATAATCGGCCGGAGGGCAGGGGGCGAGACCGGGTTCTCTTGACACTGGCATCAAGTTTGCGATCAGTTATGTCGTTCCAGGTGCAGCCGGCACCGCGCATCAGCACAGCCCCCAATGCACAACCAATTAGTATCCATGCGTCATGAATTCGAAAGTTTCCGCTGGTTGCGATGGCAAGCAACAGACCCCACCAGCAAGGCAGAAGGAGCAGCCATGAGCCTATCGGCCGGTCCACCCGCGACAATTGCAGGTACGGGACAGTCCATTTGGGTGCATGGGAGTAAACCCAGTTATCCTCGACAGCATCTGCAACTCTCATGATTCTCGTCCAACTGACTGGAATCCGCACTGAATCTTCGTAATCCTGCGGAATGGCCCGTTCCCGACCATTGGCAAGAGTATACAGTGACCATTCCCTGGCGGAAGGACAAACAGTCAGAATTGATTCTGCCAAGGCCCATCACCTCCGAAATGTTCTGCGGGCCAAGCCGGGAGAACATGTGCGGATGTTCAATGACCGCGACGGTGAATGGCAAGTCAAACTTGTGGATTCCGGTGCAAGAAACATCGTTGCGGGAACATGTCAAGTACAGATCGCAGCAGCGGACATCTTGCCTGATGTGTGGCTGCTCTTTGCACCCCTGAAGAAGGTCCGCATCGACTATGTCGTGGAAAAGGCTACCGAGATTGGCGTATCCAGGTTGATGCCTGTAACGACACAGTACACGATGGCATCCCGTATTTCGGTCGGCCGGCTGACCTCACTGGCCATCTCTTCGACAGAACAATGTGGCGGTATCACGGTTCCTTGCATCCAACCCTTACAAAAACTGGAATCGGTCCTTGAAAATTGGCCTGGAGATCGCATCCTTTGCTACTGTGACGAGACCATGCTTGCCTGGCCCAATGAGATTCCGGGTTATCAAAGGGATGGTAAGTATGCCGTACTTGTCGGCCCGGAAGGCGGGTTTTCGCCCCGTGAACGGCAATATTTGCGGGGGCTGGAGTTTGTAGTTCCCTTTGCCCTGGGTCCACGTATCATGCGTGCAGAGACGGCCGCCGTAGTGGCCTTGACTCTGCTCCATAGTTCTGGCTCGCGCGCCGCATAATTGTAGAAGAGTGATCGCAATGAATTCCGGGTGTCGGCAGCATCTTTCAGGTATCTTGCCGAACTGTCGCGGCAGGCGGCGGGTTCCGGCAGGTCCCTATCTGACGGTAGAGGATTGGAAGGCAAGAGCTGTAGAGGCTAACCTCATCGTGCATAAGCCTGTCGCAGAGTTCAGGTAGCACCGGACCGAGGGCAAGTTTATGTCGATCCCCCAATCTGGAGGTACAGTCATCGAGCGGCCAGAACAGCTGGCCGCCTATCTGGAGGAAGGATGCAAGCCGAAATCCGCCTGGCGAATCGGAACGGAGCACGAGAAGTTCGGATTTAACAAGGCGACGCGGTTACCATTGCCTTACGATGGGCGCTGCTCCATCAGGAGCATGCTTGAAGGCATGCGCGATCAATTTGGCTGGTCTGGCATTAATGAAGACGGCAACCTTATCGGCCTGGAAAAGGATGGTGCCAATATCTCACTGGAACCTGGCGGTCAGCTGGAACTTTCCGGTGCGACATTGTCCACGCTTCACGAGACATGCGACGAGGTCAACCTCCATCTGCATGAGGTCAAGACAGTAGCTGATCAGATTGGCGCTGCTTTCATGGGTATAGGCGCTGCGCCTGAATGGACTCATGCCCAAATGCCCGTCATGCCCAAGGGACGATATCGTTTGATGACCGATTACATGCGGCGGGTCGGCAAGTACGGCACCCAAATGATGTATCGGACCTGTACGGTCCAGGTGAATCTGGATTTTGCATCGGAAGCTGACATGGTTCGCAAGCTTCGCGTTGGCCTGGCTCTGCAGCCAATTGCAACGGCCTTCTTTGCAAATTCGCCATTCTTTGAAGGCCGACCAGTCGGACAGCTGAGCTGGCGGGCCCGTATCTGGAGAGATCTGGATGCCGAGCGCACCGGCATGTTACCCTTTGTATTCGAAAGCGGGTTCGGATTCGAAGCCTGGACAGATTACGCTTTGGATGTGCCCATGTACTTTGTCTATCGGAACGGTCGGTATCTGGATGCCCGTGGAATGTCGTTTCGAGATTTCCTGCGTGCCAAACTGCCTGTTCTCCCCGGTGAGCTTCCTCTGACCTCGGACTGGGCAGACCATCTCACGACCATATTCCCGGAGGCCAGGATCAAGCGCTTTATCGAAATGCGCGGCGCTGACGGCGGCACCTGGCACCGCTTGTGCGCGCTGCCGGCCTTGTGGGTAGGGCTTGTATATGACGAGACCTCACTTGATGCGGCGTGGGACCTCGTCAAGAACTGGGACAGCGAAGCACGAGAAGGCTTGCGCGTCAAAGCTGCCAGGCACGGTATCAGGGGCGAATTCGGTGACTTGCGCATTCATGATCTTGCCAAAGAAGTCCTGGCGATTGCCGAGCAGGGATTGCGCAATCGGGAGCGTTATGCGGCAAACCAGCCATTGCTAAATGAATCTCACTTTCTGGATGCACTGCGTGATTCGGTGGAAACCGGTATGTCGCCGGCCGACGAATTGCTGGCCAAGTATCGTGGCGAATGGAGAGAGAGCCTCGAGCCCATCTACGAGGAATGCAGTTTCTGAGAGTTGCCGCAACCGATTTATCTCTGACAAATAGCTTGCCGACGACGTCCACTGAATAGAAGCAACTCGGGATTGTGCTTCTGACAAGCCCTGGTGCTAACTGTAGTGGAAGCTCTCGACACTCTTCGGGAATGGGCACCACGCCTGAAGAGCGGACCCTGATAGTGGTCCCAATTCGATTCCCTGTTGCCCATTTCCCCCTCTTCTTTTCTTATACGCGAGCGAATAGCTCGCGCGTTTTGTAGTGAAGCGCGTCGACGCTCAACGCCACCTGAATTGTTTCGACCAGAGTCATGCCGATTTCAGGAAGTAATGTTTGGATCCTTGGGCTTCGTAAGGGAGATCGTTGGTTCCTCGCTGCGAATAATGCGGGCGATGTTCTGGTGATGGACAATCCAAACGGCGGTGCCGAGAATCGCCACAACCAAAACAAGGTCCTGAACATTCAGTATCCAGAATGAAGCTGGAGCCGCAGCACCGGCCGCGAGCGAAGATTTTGAGGCGGTTCTGGTCAACAGGAATACACAGACCCACGCCGCAGCGACTGGCAAAGTGGCGACCATACTCAAAGCTGCCATTACGCCAAAAAAGGTAGCGACGCCCTTGCCGCCCCTGAATCGATGCCACACCGGAAAAAGGTGGCCACAAAACGCTGCCAGGGCGGCCACACCAACAGCGTCCGGGTTGCCAATAAAGGTCGACGTTGCGGCTACGGCAAGAAGGCCCTTTCCCATGTCGAGGACAAGTGTCGTTGCTGCTGCAGCCTTGCTGCCGGTACGCAAGACGTTTGTTGCTCCGATATTTCCCGATCCTTGTTTTCTGAGTTCACCAAGGCCAAACAATCGGGAAGAAACAATGCCGAAACTGACAGAGCCAATGCAGTAACTAGCTACCGCAACAAAAAGCAGCGATTGCAAGGGAGTGGTCAGTTCGGGAAGCACATCACCTCCTTGTAATGCAACTCAACTGAATACTTGATTGCTGAAACTGGTGCATGGCTGGGCATTCCGGGTAGTATTCAATTGGAATAGTAAAGCTTTCGACCTGGTCAAGTACTTTCTATGCCCGGAGCGCAAATCTGTATAGATGGCGTCATTTGGGCAGTTCCTGCCAAGTCGGCCTGCAGGATATCCCAAATTGTCGCCGCACAATTTGGCCACAGGTCCCCAATATTCACTCATACGTCGGCTTGCAGCGTCTGGCCTTGACTACGACTGACAATCAGCCTTGCGCTCCAGATCACCCCCCTGAACTGTCCATTTGACGCGCAACAATAACCGCGGTTGCGGCTTCCATGTTTCCCGAGTTCTTGAGAAGCCGCCGGGCTTGAATTGGTCGCCTGAAATATACAGTCTTCCACCACAGCTCCTTTCTGCCACTGCCATTAGAGCCTCTTGCAAAACAGGCTCATTGCGGCCTCCGCTGGCCGGAAACAACCGGATTGTTCTTGGGCTGGGCCTAGGCGAGAGGCAGTACATGTGGGTTAATGATGGTATCAACAACACAAGATACCGGTGACCGCCCCATGACGCCCGAAGCCTGCATCAGCCGCGTTCCCTGCCTGTTTCAACCCACTCCCGTTCCCGAGCCCGAGGACGACGGACCGGGGACGGAGCGCTGCAGGAAGTTCCTGCAGGTGATCGACATGGCCGCCTGCGAGAGCCTTGCCTGCATCAAGCGCTACAGTGGCATCGGGCGGCCCCCGAAGGACCGTGTTGCCATGGCCCGGGCCTTTGCTGCCAGGGCGGTATGGAACCTGCCGACAACGAGCGCCCTTCCTGACCGGCTGAGGGTCGACAAGTCGCGGCGCCGGATGTGCGGCCGGGTGTTTTCCAGCGAGGGTCCGAGCGAGGCGACGTCTTGGCGTGCGTTCCGAGGTGGGGCATGAGACGATGGTCAAGCAGGCGTATGATGGTCACTTGGTGGGGCATGTTTCACGGGATGCAACGGCGTATCAAGGGACGGGAGCCTGCCTGATCGGCAAGGGCGGCAAAGCCTGGAGGCGATGCTGGCCGCATTGCCATACAACTGCGATGTGGGCAGGAAGAAGGGTTCGAAGGGACATTGCATGACCTGGTGCGGTGACAAGTTGCACCTTGACGTCGCCGACGGCGGCGTTCCGCTCAACTGCATCCTGACCTCGGCCTCGCGGCATGACAGTCAGGTGGCGGTGCTGACCGGCGAGCGGGTGGCGCATCTGTATGCGTTGATGGACAGTGCCTATGATGCCAAGGCGATCAAGGCGTTTTGCGAGGCGTCTGGACAGGTGGCGATCATCAGGGCCAACCCCCGCCGCAACAAGCGGCTGAAGGAGGATCTGGCCCGTGAGGCGACGGCGCAGCGGCACGCCAGTCAAATCGACCCGGCCAGCCTGCGCTACCGATTGCGCAGCACTGCGGAGCGGGTCAATGGCCGTCTTAAGGACGAATTCGGCGGCCGCAACGTCTATGTCCGCGGCCCTGCCAGGGTCTTCGCCCACCTGATGTCCGGCAGTGTGGCACTGACCGCCGACCGGTTGGGTCGTCTGCGGCCCCGATGCCGGGACGGGGACTTCCGGTCCGCGGTCCGCCGGTCATGATTCCGGACCGGCGTATTGAGGCGCGTCCTGAATTGGAGACAACAGCGACAAACCGGGACAATCTGCACTGAAGTGGCTGTGGAGCGTCTCCAACGATGCATTTCCGGTCTGACCACTGGTTTGATCCCCTGAACGTGCATTCATTTTGCAAGAGGCTCATTAGGTAAGACTCTTGTATTTCGTGTTGGCCAGCTTGGCCGCCACGGCAGGCATCGGCATCGGGCGCGTGAGTTCGGAGGCCACATTCGTATCCATGGCAAGCATTTTGCCCGCATAGGACAAAACCGGAGGCTTGCGCATGGAGCAACGCGGTGGAAGTTCGAGTACCACGCCGCCAAGGGGAACGAAGCACTCGCGTGTAAACTTTGCGAGGTCCCGAGGACCGGTTCGCCCGCCATTCACGGCTTCACGCAGGATGATACTGACCTCTTCCTCCATTGAGCGGTGATGCTCTGAGGCGCACACACGAAGTCGTCTCGTCACGCTGTCGTCGAGACTTCGGATCGTAATGTTTGCCAATTCGGCTTCTCCTCCTGATGGCGCAAGACGCACCCGAATAATGGCGATTTCTCAGATTGAGAAGTAACGTTTCCGTGCAAACCCTAGTAATGCTGTTGACAAGCCACTAGTTCACATACAGAGTTCAGACTCGCTGAAAGGCGCGACTACACTTGCAAGGAGATCCATAATGTCAGACTCGGCCACTAAGAGATGGCGCACGTAGACGCGGCACACTCCTAAGTCATGCCAACAGGACCGAGTGGAGAATGGCGACCGGCCGATGTGGTCGGACATTCCGTTGCTGTTGCCCATATTGCTACGGATGAAATTGAAGACGCCGGATTCAAGCACCTTGCGAAGTGCGCGGCTGGCCTTGCGGGGGCGAGTGCGGGCACCGAATCCATTGGGACGCGAAAGCGCAAGCAGATCGCCCGCGTTGTTGCAAAAGCCCGGTCAGCTGTTAGCGGAAAAGTTCAGTGACTGTCTGCATCGCAGCTTGCGGTGATGACGGCAGTTCAGTCGTTGTGGCTAGCGATAGAATGCTCAGTGCGCCGTTTCTCACAGTAGAATTCGATCATCTGGATACCAAGATCAGTCAGATTGACAAGCGATGCGTAGCACTGTCGTCAGGCGATGCTCTCTGCGTGCAAGAAATACTGATAGGCGGTCTTGGAGCGGCAAATCAATTGCAGAATCCTCCAATAAGCACGCTGGCGGAACAAATAAAGTTCAAGTTTTGCGACGTAAGAAAACAAAGAATAAATGATCTAATACTAGGGCCCCGTGGAACTGATTTTGACAATTTTTATAGGGGCGGCATGATTAACCAGTTTCCTCGGGACCTAGCGATGATCTTGGACAACCAAGTGCAGAAGCTAGTTCTAGGGACAACACTATTGGTAGCGGGTGTGGATTCCAGTGGCGCGCACATTTACAGCGTGGAAGATCCGGGTGTTATGCAGTGCTTTGATAGACTCGGTTATCACGCTATTGGCACCGGTTTTCGCCATGCCGTCCTAAAGTTGGTCTCACTGGGCCAACACATGTCGAATGGTTTGAATGAAACTGTGTTCAACGTATTTTGTGCGAAGAAGGTTGCCGAGGTTGCTCCTGGCGTAGGCTATACCACAACCATGAAGATCGTGACCAATAAGGGAACGACTATCATAGAGCAGAGATTTCTAGACAAAATGGAGCAAGCCTTCAAGGAACAGGCGAATCCAAAACTGCAAAAAGTTAGCGACACAATCAAGGACTTGCCATATGAAAACGCCGATAGTGAATGAGCCTGAGCAAGACCCTGACTTGAATTCGGACGAGTTCCGCGTTGCTGTGCCGGTAGATGTACAAGTTCATCTAGCAGAAATCCGCCGAGAATTGGCTGAAGTTCGCTATGAGTTGAGCGTGCGGAGGGGTAGTGCATGGGATGTTTCACCCAAAAAAACAGACTTAAACTAATGCCAAACAATTAGGTATTCAGTCCTGACATTGGGGGCATGAACAAGTTGGTGCGGAATGATCCTGAACATACTCGTAGTGGGCGTGTCGACGCGTTCCATTTCCGGGATGGGCGGAGTCTTGATCAACACTGTGACCAGGTTGCTGATTAGAGCCGGTGAGGCCTGCACTGCGTACCACGAAGAGACTGTTTGGGAGGTCTAAACTAGGCTTTCTCAGTGCAATGAAATCTGATCGCTCTGCTGCGCCAAAGACAAGTACGCAAGAAAGTCAAAGCGGCTCCAAGTGGTGCTGGAGACGTGTGGACCAGGACAGTTATTGACAGTGGCAGCAAGATGATACTGTCGTGGGAGGTCGATGACCGATTCGGCGCAACCGCGTCCAGTTAACTACGGACGACCTAAACTCGACTTTGTAGTGCGCCCTGAAAGGCGCGTTTATCTAGTGGGTGCAAATCCCACGCAACAATTGTCGCTTCGGTTGGGTGCAGCCGGGGCGGTTTACGGAGGTAACGATGTAGATTGAAGCACTCTGGTGGCAAAGGGCTGCGTTAGGCAGCTTAGTATTGTTCCCCAGATAGATGCCAAAGTCAATTCCCGGATTGATCCACTACGGTAGGGGACAATTTGTCCCGCTGTGCGCCGACAGCGTCAAAGGGTTGTGAACGCCTGCCGGGATCATCCGGAACACATCATCATCCGGCACCCGGCCGGCGGCCAGGGCGTACCGTTTGCGTTGTCTTGACTTGATGATGTCGAGGCCATCAAGCAGCGCCATGAGCCCGGTGGCCGAGAGCGGCTCGGCCGGACTGGCGGAGACAAGCCCCTTGAAAAGACCGCACGCCAGGCACCTGGACCAGATCCAGGTGCCGCCCTGGTCGAAGGCGATGACCTTGAGCATGGTCCGCCGCCGATTGCGGAAGACATACCAGGCCGCCGAGGCGGTTGCGAACCAGGGCTGAAAGCCCGTCATGGGTCATGCGCATGGCGGCGGGTTCGGTGGCCAGCCAGATGTGGCGCCGGTCGGGAAAGCCGGACCCGATCATGAGCGGCGTATCCGCAAGACAACATCGGGGCCGAGTGCACGTTCGATATCCCGTCCTGGCGGGGCAGCTTCCAACTGTACCGATGCGGCGTCCTTGCGGAAGCGCCGGCACCATCTCCGGAAGGTCTTGTAACGGATGCCCTGGGTGTCGCAGAATTCCCTTTTGTGTCAGCGCCGATGACTGCCAGGTGTCATGGAGCGCCTGCCATTGTTCACGGCTACGAGCGGGCGCCCGCAACGGCGTGGGTGATGTCTGTGCAATGCCGTTCTCCATGGGCCTCTTTCCTCTTCTGATAGCGGTTTGATACCGGTTTCAGATGAGCGGAGAACAGCGACTGATCGCCAACAGCCAATCGGAGCTCCCTCGTTTGCCCGCTTAGGCCCACATTGTGGTGACAGCGATTGGACCTCTTATGAGGCTCCTGTCAACGCAGGACCGACCACAGCACACCGCGGCGCATCTTGCCAAGCGCTTCCCGGCCGGCCCGGATATAGGTCTCGTCCATCATGATGACTTCGCGACGCAGCACAGAGCACCACTGCGCCTCGGCGACAGGACGCAAGAGGTCAATGGCACGACGGGTCCAGCGCATGGTTGAAACACTGTGTTTTGCGACATAAGCGGCACCAGACCGGTTCAGGCGACAGAATACGTCTCCAATAAGGGTCCCGGCAAGGCCGATGGCAAGATGTCGGTGACATGGACGGCCTCGTGCTTCGGCTTGACGAAGCCCTCGATCACTCGCCAATACCGACATCATCCGGACGTGGACCTGAGCGAGAAAATATACAAAGTCGAGCTAAAGGCGTATCTTGAATCGGTCGAAGGCACAGTTGGCGGTGATATTGATTGTACCCGGCTTGTGAAACTGTACGGAAATTGGATTGGTTCAAAGAGCTACGAACAGAAATACTCGCCCGCCGAATGCATGGGGATCAATAGGCGCAAGATCGAAGGCTATCCTCAAACGCGATTTCTGTGAATCGAATGTCGAGCGATAAAATCTCACGATGCGAATGGGAATGCGGCGGTTCACGCGGTTAACCAATGCGTTTAGCAAGAAGACTGAGAACTACATTAACATGCTCAACCTCAACCTTTTCAGTTTGCAGCGCAGGGCAATGCATGTCAGGACATAATCGGCAGTTAGTGAGCCCCGACTGAATGGAGGCCACGAAAATCGGGATTGGCGAAGTGGAGAACAAGGACGCGATCGGCTTGCTCAAGCTGCAGATCGAATTTGGCGCGGATGTTGCCATGCAGGAAACCCCGATAAATCATTTCGAAACAAGCAGACAGGAAATACAGCGTGCCAACGCCGCCAAGAAAGTCCAGCAATCGCCACAGAGTCCGAACCTGCCCGGTCAACAGCACACCGAACAGCCAACCACAATGCCCACAGAGGCTGTAACTTCACATATAGATCCCGTAGCTGAGGCCCAAAGAATGGCTGCGTCGGCGCAAGATCTGGATCAATTGCGGACGGCGATAGCACAGTTCCCACACTGCAAGTTTCGCGAAGATGCGCGCAATCTGGTGTTTTGTGACGGCTCGGCGAATGCCAGGGTCATGATTGTCGGCGAGGCTCCGGGAGCCGAGGAAGACAGGAAAGGAAAACCGTTTGTCGGAAAGTCTGGCAAGCTGCTTGACGCCATGTTTGCTGAAATCGGGCTGAGCAGGTTTTCCGATGACCAATACGGTCCACTCTATATTTCCAACGTCGTCAACTGGCGGCCGCCAGGAAACAAGACTCCAACCAAAGACGATATCGATATGTTCAGACCATTCATCATGAAGCACATCGAATTGATCGCACCTCAAGTACTTGTCCTGCTTGGCAATCCCTCATGCCAGGCAATCCTGTGGAAGACCGGGATTACCAGGCTTCGCGGTCACTGGTACAAGCACGGGGACATTGATGTCAGACCGAGCTACCATCCGGCGTATCTGCTCCGAAGGGCAACCAAGAGGCAGGAATCGTGGCAGGATTTGCTTGCGATCAAGAAAAGATTGCGGAGTGTCAGCCATGAACAGTGATAGCAGGATGGATGGCTTCTTACCGGTTAATGTAGCCATTCTAACCGTATCGGATACGCGTAGTTTCAATGATGATAAATCAGGAGACCTGCTTGAAAATCGGGCGGTTGCCGCCGGCCACTGCGTCGTCGCACGCCACATCGTTCGTGACCAGCTGGAGCGCATTGTTGACACACTGACAAAATGGTCCGCCCGTCTGGACATTGATGTGATAATCTCAACCGGAGGTACAGGGCTGACCGGGCGGGATATCACGGTCGAGGCACACAAGGCGGTGTACGACAAGGAAATCTCGGCCTTCGGCACGATGTTTACAATCGTATCAATGGAAAAAATTGGCACGTCCGCCGTGCAGTCCCGGGCTTGCGCAGGTGTAGCCAACGGCACCTATTGTTTTGCTCTCCCAGGTTCGCCTGGCGCCTGTGCGGATGCCTGGGATCGAATCCTGCAGCCGCAGTTCGACGTTGCACACAAACCTTGCAACTTTGTTGAAATCATGCCTCGCCTGAACGAACACCTGTCCGGGAAATCACCATTGGTTTGAATTGGCCAGTCTCCTGGACTTGCCACGTCTTTGCCACGATTGCCGAGTTTCAGGAAGGACTCCCCTAAAGCTGGGCGCAGAACTTTGTCAGTTGATCGGTGGCGTACAATAATGCGGTCCCTGTCACGCAAACTGTGAGCCAGTCGATAACGTCAGGGCACTGGACAAGAAAATCGATTTGCTCCGAGTTTGAACCACACATACTTGTCGAGAGTTCGGGGCAGTACCTGGAACAATCCCAAAGGTAGAACAGCGAATCGCCCCGGCAATCAAGGCAGTGAATCTACCAGTGCGTGTACCTTCGGACAATTACAGTCGAGTCCCTGCTATTTCTTGTGTTGAAAATGTTCGAGCTCGCTGAACATTGAACGGGCGTCTTGATTCGACATGGCTTGGCAGCAGAGAGGCCAGTAACACCCGCGTCAGGCCAGAGCATCTGGAGGCGTGATTGCCACGGTTGATGATCGGGTTCGTTTCACCCACTCATGTTTAGCAACCCTGAATTTGCTGTGTGCCATTCCTCGAAACTAGCGTGAGCAGAAGTTCGGATTTGTTGATTGCCGACACGCTTTCTGCACTAGCTTCGGCGACAGCCTGCAGAGTGCCGTCGGCGTTGCGGGCCACCTTCGTTGTTTCGAACCGAACATTCGGGTGTTCATATTCAAACACTGCATACGGCAGGGAATCTTCGCCAATACCCTTCGCATCAATCCTTGATGTTACCCGAATTCGTCCGTTTTCAACCTTTAACTCACATTCGTAGGAAAAGCCGACTTTAGGAATCCTGTGTAGAATCGGTCGATTTCTTATCGCTGCAACAATCCGGGCGTCAGGTTTCGAATTGGCAGGCGTCAATTGCTCCACCAGATCGTAAGTTACCGGTATACAGACCTCTCTGCACACACCAAACACTACCTGTGCTACAATATGAACTGGCTCGTCACCACGTGCCGGATGCAGCACAAGGGGTAAAATCACCCTGTTGCGGTAACCGACAATCTCATACCCGGACAGTTCAATGAGTGACGGCTCTGGCCACAAGACTCGCACGGTCGCAACGTTTCGACTTCCGGTCCAGTCGACCTGCAGGGGGATTCCGTACATTCCCGGTGACCGCCAATATGTGTACCAACCCTTGGCTAACCGAAAATGCAAACCCGCGTAGTGAATCCTTTCTTGCTCGTGGCCTTCTCTCCAACCGGGTTCGAGCGTTAGAGAAACAATCTCCTCCAGTTCCGGGAAAGGCGACAACGCGTATGAACCGGATTGAGGATCTGTGTTTTCGGCCACAACCGAAATTCCGGTCACAAGCATGCCGACCACGATGCAAAATCGAATCAAGTGCTGTGTAAACAGCTTGCAATGGCGGTCAAATTTCAGAAACTCGGTCATACTTGTTGCCTGGCCACCCAAAAGGTTGTTTTGGTCACGCGAATGTGTTGAAGTTAATCAGCACAATGCCCAGAATCAATTTGTCGGCGATCAATGTTGCTTTATCACTAGGACACTTGCCATGGTTAAGGACTACTCGCCCCAGTACCTGTCAGGAAAATTGCTAATCGCGATGCCCGGAATGTCTGATCCGCGATTCGCAAAGAGCGTCGTTCTGATGCTTGATCATGACGAATCGAGAGCAACTGGCGTGGTGATCAATAAACCGGCGGGATTCATGCAATTCGGCTCAGAGCATGTTGTTGAAGGCGAGGGACCTCCGGATTCGGAACAGATTCCAGTCTATTATGGTGGCCCTATCGACAAGGAAGTTGCCATCATCGTTCATTCGTCGGACCGAGCTGATTACGAGTCCACGATGAAAGTGACCGATGATCTGTGCGTCACGAGCACGCCACATATTCTGGAGGATATCTGGGTCGGAAATGGACCACTGAGCCGCCTCTTCGTACTCGGCTATGCCGGTTGGGGTGCCGGTCAGCTCGAAGGAGAACTTCAACAGAATGCCTGGCTTGTCGGAAACGGTTCCCCAAAGCTGGTGTTCGATACCAAAGCCAGCGAGAAGTGGTCGGCTGCGGTTCAGTCATTGGGCATCAATCCCAACAAGCTATCGTCAGCAGGCGGCAACGCCTGAATTCGAACTTTCTCGGTATCACAGAATAGTGCTGCACCAGCGTGGCAGCCAACGGCATTAGGATCAGGCTATTTTCAACCAACTTGGTCACGCACACAGTTGCGTGAGGCTCGGAGGCACCGTTAGCCGCAATGCCGCCAGTGCAGATGGTGCCTAAAGCGTTTTTCAGCGTCGAATAGCGAGAGTTGGGAGAAGGGACCCGCTTCGATTGCAAGTTTGCCTGTTGAGAACGCCATCGGTGCATTGCCGTGGCCTTAGTCGTCAGGGAGTCCACCGGCCTGCTTGATGCTCATTCGCAAAACGGATGCAACGTGTGGCTCTGTGCGGCGTAACTTCGACCAAATTCGCCGGTTGTTCACTACAAATGGATTGCGCATATGGACAGCGCGGCACCAGGCGGCAGGTCTGCGGCGGTTCGATCGGGGAGATTGGCTCGCCCTCAAGAACAATGCGTTGCTTGCGCTGTCGAGGATGATTGATGGGCGTTGCCAGAACGAGTGCCTGAGTGTACGGATGATAGTGGCTGGCCAGCACCGAAGCAGTCGGACCAGATTCAACGATTTGCCCAAGGTACATGACAGCGACCCGATCGGCGAGCATCGAGACGACTGCCAGATCGTGTGAAATGAACAGGTAGGCAAGCTGCATCTGTTGCTGCAAGTCCTGCAGCAGGTTGAGAATTTGTGCCTCAACAGAGACATCAAGTGCTGAGGTCGGTTCGTCGAGAATCAAGAGCTTTGGTCGAGTTGCTAGTGCCCGGGCAATTCCCACCCGCTGCTGTTGTCCACCTGAGAGGGTATGCGCGTATCGGTCAATGTGTTCCTTGCCCAGACCAACCATGTGAAAAAGTTCAGAGACTCTTGCTGGTATCTCGGCCTTGCCTACAATCCGGTGGAGCAGGAGGGGTTCGGCAACCAGATTTCCGACCTTGTGGCGCGGGTTGAGCGATTCGAGCGGCTCCTGGTAAACCATCTGCATCTGAGGTCTGAGCGCACGCACTTCGGGTTCGGAAAGTTCACTGATATCCTTGCCATCAAGCAGAACACTTCCAGCGGTCGGTTCTTCAAGCCGCAATATGCACCGGCCCACGGTGGACTTTCCACTGCCGCTTTCCCCGACCAGTGCCAGGGTTTCGCCGGCCTGCAAAGTCAGCGAAACGTTATCTGCTGCAACGAGGTTTCGATACCTAAGCAATCCTGATCGAATCGGATAATGTTTGTAGAGTCCAGAAACTTCCAGAAGTGGGGACATCAGGCCAGCTCCTGCCACCTGTGACAGGCAATATGGTGGCCTGGTGCTGTCTGTTCGAGGCGCGGGACTTTCACTCGGCAAATGTCTCTGGCATGCGCACAGCGTGGGTGAAAGGGACACCCGTCTGGTCGATTTTTCAGCTCAGGGACCTGGCCCGGAATGTTCTCGATTTCAGTGTGGCGACCGACGCGGGCGCGTGCAGCCAACAGCCCGCGAGTATATGGATGCCCAGGTGAATCAAAAATTTTGGCGACCGGAGCTTCTTCCAGGATCGACCCTGCATACATTACAGCCACCCGGTCACATAACTCCGCGATGACCCCGAAGTTGTGCGTAATGACAATCTGGGTGAGATTGTGCTCCTGCCTTAGTCGCAGCAACAGTTGAATGATTTGATGCTGAATTGTCACGTCGAGGGCCGTCGTGGGCTCGTCTGCAAGCAGGAGTGCAGGTGAAGATGACAGGGCCAGTGCAATCATGGCACGTTGTGCCATGCCGCCGGACAACTGGTGGGCGTAGCGCTTCAATACAGAGTCTGGGTCCGGCAGCCCGACATCGGCTAGCAGCTCCTTGGCTCGGATTGTCGCTGCACGGCCCTGCAGCCCGGAGTGAACCTTGAGCACCTCCTTCAGCATCTTGCCGACAGAAAAGACAGGGTTTAGGGACGCCCGCGGATTCTGAAAGATCATTGATATCTGGCTGCCGCGAATCGAGCGCATTTGAGCGGCGTCCAGGCCGAGCAGATCCTGACCCAGAAACAACACGCGCCCGCTGGCAATTCTGCCGGGAGGTGCTAGCAGCCTGGCGATAGACAAGGCTGTTACGGTCTTGCCTGACCCACTTTCGCCGACAATGCCGACAATCTGGCCTGCCATTGCTGCCAGATCAATGCCGGCAAGAACCAGTATATCTTCATCCGGCAAGCAGAACTCGACACGCAGGTCCTCGACACGAAGTACCTCTGCGCTACCCTTTCGGTGCACCGAATCCAGGTCCAGAGAGCAGTGCATCACCAGCGCCTGGGATCCAGAAGATCCTGCAAACCATCACCGATAAGGTTGAAGCCCATGACAGTTATAGCAATGGCAAGCCCTGGAAAGAATGAAATCCACCACTGGCCTGCGATGATTCTCGGTGCCCCCAAGCCAATCATGACTCCCCACTCGGGTGTCGGCAGGTGCACACCGAGGCCAATGAAGCTGAGACCAGCTGCGTCGAGAATCGCCCAGCCGCACTGCAATGTGGACTGGACAAAAATAGGAGCCAGACTATTGGGCAGCAAATGCCAGGTCAGAATTCGGAAGTCCGAAGCTCCCACACCTCTCGCAGCCAGCGCATAGAGCGATTCGCGTATGACCAGAAACCGGCTGCGCGATAAGCGGGCGTAAACCGGTACGTTGACAAACGCGATGGCGATAATCAGATTGGGAATGCTTGGCCCAAGGACACCGGCGATTGCCATCGCCAAAATAAAACCCGGAAACGCTGCCACGATGTCCATCAGACGCATAAGGACCTCGTCGATCCGGCCGCCGTAATAACCGGCAATAACGCCGACACTTGATCCGGCAATTAATCCAAATGCGACGGCGCCCAGGCCAATGCCAAAATCTATCCTGATTCCGTAAAGCACCCTGGAAAAAATGTCTTCTCCGAATATCCCGGTGCCGAACAGGTGGTCCCAGGATGGTGGCTGCATCTTCTCCCGTGGATTGAGAGCATAAGGATCGTAGGGAGCGATCAAGGGTGCCAGTAAGCCGAGAACGCCAAGGCCAAGGATGATGAAGAAGCCGAATGCAGTGACAGGGTTGCGGCGGCACCACCTGGCGAGCGCTGTCAGACCGGGCACGATCTGTTCTTGTGGGCCGATCACGCTAGAGCCTCACGCGGGGATCAAGCAGAACATACAGAATGTCGACGAACAGAAAGAGCAGGACATAGACCGTCGTCGAATAGAGTATGAATCCCTGGAGGGCAGGGTAGTCGCTAGAGGCGATGGCATTGTAGACATAGCGACCCAAACCCGGCCAGGCAAATACGTTCTCCACCAGGACCACCCCGCCCAGCAGATATCCATAAACAATGGCGATCATCGTGATTACCGGCAAAATTGCGTTGCGCAGGGCGTGACGGAAGACGATTGAGCTTTCGGACAAACCCAGTGAACGTGCAGCACGCGTGTAGTCCGACTCGAGAGCCTCGATCATGCTGGCGCGAGTAATGCGCGCCAGTGGAGCCATGGCCGCGAAAGCCAGTACTGATGCAGGCAGGATGATTGACTGCACCGAACTCTTCAGTGCCTTCCAGTTGCCGGTCAGCAAAGAATCAATTGTATACAGACCGCTTATGCGATCGGGGGGTGGAATTATGATACCGATCCTGCCCTGGGGCGCAGGTAGCCAGTGCAGCAGGAAAAAGAAGACATAGATTGCAACCAGGCTTACCCAGAACACCGGCATGGCAACGCCGAATACTGCTAACACCCGAGAGATGTGGTCGATCCAGGTGCCACGCCAAACGGCGGCGGCGATGCCGAGAGGGACGGATAGCGCTATCGCCGTCAACATTGCGAACAGCGTCAACTCGAAAGTTGGCATGAACCGTGATTTGAGATCGTCGAGGACAGGCTGATTGGTTACAAAGGAATCACCAAAGTCACCACGCGATACGCCTTCTATGTAGCGCAGGTACTGAACCCAAATTGGATCATTGAGTCCGGCATTCTCGGCGATTCGATCGCGTGTCTCCTGGCTTGCCAACGGGCTAACCATGAGATCAATTGGATTGCCCGGGATAACGCGTGTCAACGTGAATGTGACAACTGTCACACCGAGCAACACGGGGATCAACAGCAAGAGTCGCCGAGCAATGAAAACAGACATGCCGCGTGGATCAAGTATGTCGCCGAGCGCAGAACATGTTGATCATATCTGCCAGAATGTAATCGATTTGAGGAGCCGGCAGGAACCGGCCCCTCATCAAGCTACCTATTCCTTGTACAGGTGCTGGTATCGCGTGAGATTGTCGGCCGAGAAAAACACATAACCCTTCACGTTTGAACGCATCGCAAGAATATGTTCGGGCTGGTACAGCAACACCCAAGGTGCCTCGTCGAGCAGAATGCGCTGAATTTCCTGTAGTGCAGCATCTCTGGCTGCCATGTCGGTGCTGATCGTATGTTCCTTGATCAGGTCGTCGACAGTTTGATTGGCATAATTGGCGTAGTTGCAGCAGCTGTGATGGAATTTCCAGTAGACGTGGTAGTAAGGCTCGTTGTTGATCGAAATCCAGAAGTTTGTGTAGAAGAAAACCAGCTCGTGTTTCTGGATTTTTTCAAAATACGCCGCACCGGGAAGCTCCTGAATCTGCACGTCAATGCCTATGCCACGAAGTGCTTCCTGAACGAAGACGGCCGTTTCCTTGGCCTCCTGGCTACCGATCGGAATTTCGAAGACGGTCGAAAACCCGTCGGGAAGCCCGGCCTGATCAAGCAATTCTTTCGCCTTTTCAAGATTCTGACTGTAGACGAAGAACTCATCGGTATGTCCCGGCGTGCCCTTGGGAATAGGACTCTTCAACTGGATTGCGTACCCGTTCATCACATCATTGACGATCGTATCGTACGGAACGGCATATGAAATTGCCTGCCGAACGAGCTTGTTGTCGAAGGGCGCAACCTCGTTGTTCATGCCGATATATGAAATGGTGCGGCTCGTGTTGCGGTGAACCGTAATGTCGGGATTGGCTTCAAGTGCCGGAATATCGACAGTTGGGAGTTCCATAGCGATGTCCACTGCGCCGCTGACCAACTGAGCCAAACGGCTTGATGGATCAGGAATGACCTGGAATACGATGCGCTCGATATGCGCCGGTTCCCCGAAATAATTTTCGTTGCGGACAAGCACGTATTGATTGCCGGGATCCCTGCTTTCCAGCCGATACGGCCCCTGCTCGGTTCCGCGGGTATCAGACTTGAGCCATTCGTGGGCTGAGGGGTCGTCGTCCGTCATGTGCGGCCCAACCACGTTTGGATTCAGTATCGAGTTGCCTGCTTGCGCCATGTTGCCGAACAGCAAGGAATTCGCACGGTCGAGATGAATGGCAATAGTCTTGGAGTCGATGAGTTCGATGTGGTGCTTGTCCGGTACCTCCGCCAGGGCCATATTGCCTACGGTAACACCTTGCTGATCGAACAGTCTGTCGAACGTGAACTTGACAGATTCTGCGGTCAATGGATCGCCATTCGAGAATTTCAGACCATCCCGCATTGTGAACGTTACCGTCGTCCCGTCCTCGGTCCATTCGAAACTCTCTGCAAGGCCGCCGACAAAGCTGTTGGGATCACCGACCATCGTTCCATCATCCATAGTCACAACTTCATAATCTATGAGCCATGAATAAACATTGGTCAAGAATTCCCAGGTATTGATGTTGCCGCTGGTAAGGGTTGGATCAATGTTTTGCAGATCTCTTGACACGGCAATGATCAGCGTGTTCTCGTCTGATTGCGCATGGGCTGCAAAAGTGTTTCCGAACACAAGACCGGCAGCGAGTGTCGCAATCAGGAAAATCCTGCGCGATAGCAGCATTATGTTGTGCATTAGTTAGTCCTCCTTAATCGCAAACCGCCTTGGGGTGCCGGAAGAGCGAACCGCTTCCCTGGCAGCAGGACCCGCGGCGATTGCATAATTCTAGAACCATTCTGCCGATACCTCCCGCCAGGCAGGGCAGAGGGATCGGTGCTAGGTCTTGATCAAGCCTATCACGCCGACGGTGTGTCAACAAGCGTCGGTGCCAGTTCTACGGATCGGTTCGTGGAGCGATTCAGTCAAGCTCGCACTTGGCGAACCTGCCGGCCTTCATGATTGCCTTTAGGTACTTGCCTTGATGCTGCAAGAGACCGAGATCCTTTAGGGGATTGCCATCGACAATGAGTATGTCAGCTGCAGAACCAGGGCTTATCACGCCCAGATATCCCGACTGATTCAAAATCTCGGCGTTGATCAGAGTTGCCGAAGTCATGACCTGATGAGGTGTTTGAGCTTCGGCTTGAAGGGGAAAGCTGAGCGACTGGTGTTCTCGCTGGACACCAAGTAGATCGGACCCGAAACCGATTTTCGTGCCGGCCTTGCGACAGTGCTCTACGGCCTGGATTCCAGCATCCTTGACTCGCTGTAGTTTTTCTATGCTGACTTGTGGCAGGCCAAGCTCCGCACCGAACTTGTCCATCACGTCGTAGGTCGCCAGAGTTGGCACCAGAAAGCTACCTCTGGCGGCCATCAGCTCGGCTGCCGCCTGATTGATCAGATTGCCATGTTCAATTGTTCGGACACCGCATTCCACGGCAACGACACTCGACTCCGCGGTATAGGAATGTGCTGCAACATAGGTGTGCCAGGCCGTGGCTTCCTCCACAATGGCACACAATTCGTCACGAGAATACTGAATATTGTCGATTGGATCGGTAGGAGACGCAACACCACCGGATACCATGACCTTCACCTGGTCTGCTCCCCTGCGGAGTTCGTCACGCGCTGCCTTGCGTACTTCAGAAACGCCGTCTGCAATCCGGCTCTGCGGCCCGACTGCCGAGGCAGTACTTGAATATTCGTGGCTCTCGGTCGGCAACCGGAAGTCGCCATGTCCTCCGGTTTGGGTCAATGCTCGACCTGACACAAACATGCGCGGACCTTCAAAGAGTCCCTGCTCCGAGGCAATGGCAAGGCCTTGATCGGCACCCCCGCAGTCGCGGATGGTGGTGAAGCCGCGCATCAGGGTTTCTTTCATGTTTTTTGCGGCCAGTGCCGACATCAGGGTAAGGGGAATGGCGGCCAGATTGCGCAGGTTGATATCGGACAAGGTCACGTGAACATGGCAATCGATCAGGCCCGGAATCAGCACACCTCCGCCACCATTGATTTCATGGGCGGATGCTGACCTGATGTGATCTTCGGAAACCTCTTTGATAACTCCTGATTCGACAAGTACCTCTCCCGGAACGGGCTCGTCTCGGTTGGCATCCCAAACCGAAATGTTGCGAAACACCACACTATTCATGACATTCGTTCCCCCTCTATGCTGTCGCGGAATTCAACTCGCCCGAGCTACCGCGGAAATCCCGCCGATTGATCCTTCCATATCCGATAGTCGTTTGGTTGACACCCGACAAGTGCCGCTGGCGAAACACCTTGCTTGTGCCGGGTTGTGGCACCGGTTTCGGCCCATCGAAAAAGGCTATGCCATCGTGGTGGCCTGCGGCCACCGAAGGACCTCCATCATCCATTACCGATTTGCCGGCTCCTTGCAGATGGGCTGGAGCTGCGCATGAGTCCTATCCGCCACCCGGCCACGATAGATAACCATCGACGCCACCGTTTCGGGCCCGTTCCAGATCACCGGACAGTTCCGTGATTTCAGGGCCTGCCCGAAGCACGTATTGCAAGGTGTCGGCAACGATTTGGGCTTGTTCGGGCAACAGGTTGCAAGGGTCTAGCTGGAAATAGCCGAGTTCAACCTCGTGGCTTCGCACCAATATAGCCGGGTCCTGTTGTGCAAGGGCTCGGGAAAATGCTGCAGCCGTTGTGCCGGCCAAGGCTGGATCAACATTGACCTGGAGTCTGGAGAGTGGATTGTCAGTCGGGTCGGGAACGATATTGGCCTGGATGCCCGGAATGTCCAGAATTGCAGCCTGCCATAACGCGAGTGCTTCTTCTTCTTCCTGTCGAATCGCATCGTGGTCGCGAATCAGCCAGTCTTCCATTGCAGCAATGGCACCGGCAATACTTTCCTTGCCTATCTTCATGCCTCGCCCGATACCCATGTTTTGCAGATAGGCTGCGTGCACAAGGCCTCTTGATCCTGCAACGATTCCTCCCGTAGGGCCTCCGAGAAATTTGTGGGCAGAGTAAATTGCAATGTCAGCACCTGCCTTGAGAAAACCCTTGAGGTCATATTCCGATGCCGCGTCGACGATTACGGGTACGCCAGCATTGCGGCAAATTCCTGCAAAGCGATCCAGTGGCATTTGGCCGTAGTGCACGACATGATGCGAAACCACATAAAGCGCTGCTGCGGTTCTTTCGCAAAGCGCTCCTTCCAACTGGTGGTCCATTGTCAGGGTTGACTGACCCACAGGCCGTGTGGTTGCGCCTGTCAGGGCGATTGCAGTCTCGATAGGCGCGCCGTACCCACACAGATGTCCAAGCTGAATGACCACCTCGGACTTCACTCCGGGCCGGGTAGGCAGAAATTCGACACGGGCAGGAGAGAGCCCGGTCATGCATCCGGCTATGGAGAGTGAAATGCCGGCGCCGGCCGACGCCGTCAGAAACCCAGCCTCTGCGCCAGTCAGTTGTGCAATTGTGTCGCTGGCTCGAGCCTGTAGTTCATGCATGTTAACGAAACACTGCGTAGCGTCGCACATTGCATCGCACACTGATTGTGCTGTTACCGAGGATCCCAGTCCGGTCATCGTGCCGGATACGTTTATTATTCGACTAAACCCATTTCTGTCGTGCCAGCACCACATTGTGCACTCACCAACCTGCTTTGCCATCGGCTACTCCTTTCTGGCGGATCAGAACGCAATACCATGATGTGAAGGAAAGCTTTAGGGGAACCGCAATGTCTAATCCGTTGCCGTCAAGAGTCTCGGCAGACCCACGAGCAATCATTGGTGACCAATTCGATGGCATGATGAGGTCCACTAACATCTGCTCTGCGGCACCTGGCCGCGAAGACTTGTACTTGTGTACAGGTAATGCGCCCGCATTGTGCCCGGCTCCTCGCATGGCGAAGAATCCGGTTTCTATATGCCGGCCGTGGAAGCACGATCTGCTGTTTCAGCATATTGGACTCACATTGAAATCTGTTCATTCGCGCCAATAAGCCTGAAAGGTCCTGCGCAGGATTTTCCCTTTCGGCAATGCGCAGGCAACAAGAATTGGACGCAATCCCACGCCTAACCGGTTAAATCGGTTCAGGAGCCCTTATCAGTGCCTTGAATTTCGGCACGTGGGACGGTCCCAGGTAATGCTTGGCTCTCTTGTAGTGGCTACCTGACCAGGGACTAGCGTGTCTTCCGACCGCACGCGATGCAAAATATAGACTCCAAATGCATCGGTCGATTGCCAAAGACATTCATGCAGCCATTCCGTATCGGAGATTTCCACTGGCAATTCCAAACGCGTCCCGGATCGGGCACATTGCCGGCGGCTTGCGTTTCATCAGGGCGCCCCCCCGAGGTGGCTCTTGATAGAGACGCTGTGCGGTGTGCCGTGTAAGGGTGCGCTTTCCTTGTGGGTGCAAAGCCCACGCAACAACTGTCGCTCCGGTTGGTAGCAGCCGTGGCGGTTCATGGAGGTAACGACATGGATTGAAGCACTGCGGCAAAAGGGTTGTCGTCTGGACAACTTGGCGACCATGCAGGCCGGAAGGCGAGTGAACACCGAGCAGGCCTCGAAAGGCTTGATGCGAGTGCCGACCCATTCCGCACTATGGGGAAGGCCGACGTCGGTTGGGAAGGTGAGCGACACGAGCACCGACCGCGGCTCGCCGGGGTACTGGTGCTGGCATGCATGGAAGGTGGAGCGTGTAGCAACGCGGGAAGCCCCGTCAGTGGTGAGCACCCACCGAACCGGAAATCCGCGAGGATCAGTCCGGGCTGTCGGGGTGACGGATGGGTCCGTAGTACTGGAGACGCCGGGCCATGCCGAGCGGTTTCGGTACCGGGATTGTCAATTATGCCGATGACTTCTGTGTATCGGGCGCGGCGCCGGCAGCAGGGATGCTGACTGCGGTTGCCGACATCATGGACAGGCTGAAGCTACGCACAGAAGACCAGATGCCTCCGATGTCCCGGGGAACCGATGAAGTTTCTCGGCACTCGCAGCGGATGGAACTATCGTCCGGGGCATTGGCGCCGTATCAGCGAGGCTACGGACCGCAGGTCCGCAGGCGAGGCTGTGGAGGTGAAAGTAGAGGAACGCAACCGGATGAAGTCGGGCGGGGCGAACTATTTCACGCTGGGGCAGGTCAGTCCTGCCTACCGCTACATCGACTACCACGCTGCGCAGCGGCTACGACCGTGGCTCTGTCGCAAGCACAAGGTGAGGTCCGGCAAGTGGGTGCGTTTTTCGGATGTCAGGCTCCACAAGACGTATGGCCTTGTTCACCTTGCGTCCACGACCAGGAGCCTTCCGTGGGCGAAGGCATGATCCCGACTGAAAGCCGGGTGCGGGAAACCCGCACGCCCGGTCTGACGAGGAGGGGTGTGGAAACACGGGCCAGGGCCGGGAACCGAGGCACTGGCACATGGCGCAAGCCGCCAGCGAACTGCTACTCCCTCAGACCTACGGCCAGGCGCGCCACCCCCTTACTCTACGCGGCATCATGGCGATCAGCGCCTGACACAGGCCGGCCGCCTTCGATCCTAAATGTCCCGTGGTCCGCTCCCCTTGCCGGAGAACCCAAGCCATGGAAGCCTCACGCCAGGGTGTCAACAGCGGCGTGATGCCAGGCCTGCAACAAGGGCCAGCGCATGCCACATGGCAAACCTTGAACCGCGGCACAAAGACACACGCCCGAACATCACCGTCCGATGACCGGTCCCGCCCCCGTTTTGCGGCGCATAGAAGCCTTCGACAGAAAGAATGGCGGCGTGACCGTCGCCGGGATACAGGGCGGCTATACGCTCACCCTGACAGCCACGCAGGCGCCGATCGCACGGCTCGGACCGGAAGGTTCAGGCGACGGGGCGCGCCTTTATTACTGGTCGTGGCGAAACCATTGGATAGACGTCGGAGAAATCGGTGGCCTCGTGCTCCCGCTTGACGATGCCTTCGATGAAATCCCTAGTACCGACATCTTCTGGAAATGGACCTGAGCGAAAAATTGTGCAAAGTCGAGATAGGGGAATCTTCGAATTCGGTGCCTGGGAAGGTGTTTTGTGACAGTCTTTCGGGCGTTTGCCAAAGGCTGTCACGGCGTGGTGGAAAGCAGCTTGAATTTGGCCCGCTAGCTGGCCGGCTGGTCGCGCTGTGGCCAGACAATGACAACGCTGTTCGCAAGGCCATGGCTGACACTGCAGGCAAGCTGAACGACTTGGAGCTGTTTCAGCACTTATGACGGATATGAAGAAGCAACCATTGAATCCACCCAGCCGGAGTTTCCAGATAAATGTCGGCCTGCGCTCAGCCAGTCTCGGGTTGGCATATCGTTTATGGGCGGATATTTGCTGCTGGAAGCTGCCAAGCAGGTAAAGATGCTCGCAGTTGAGCAGGATACAGTGGCCCAGCCGTTGAAAGGCGAGGCCCAGAATTACCTTTATGCCGCCTGTCACAACTCCAATTAGCGCCGGCTAGGAAGCAATTACATGCCTAATAATATAGGGATTTTCGGAGCGATGTGTGCATTCAGATGACGTGACAGTGCTGTAATTCACTCCCTGCGGCCCCTGAAAATGATCCAGGTGTAACGTAAGGGGGAGATATGCAGAGGCACATTGAGGAAACGTTCAACCGATCATTGGCCGATGCGCTGTGCGCCATCAATCCGCAGTGGAATGATCAGGTCTGTCAGACAGAAGCCATCGGCATGCTTGCGGGCGGACCACAGCTACGGCCGGATATTTTGGTCACCGAGCCAATGGCACCACCGGTGGTGATTGAGTGTTCCTACGCCACACATGATGCCGATGGCGATGCCTGCGCGCGGCTCGGCCAGGAATTGACACAAAGTGGGCAGCGCATCGACGCTGCCATTGCCGTTGTCATTCCAGAGGAGTTTCGGCAGCTGCAGCAGCAGGCGGCGTATCAGGCCCTTCGCCAGGGCACGACTTTCGGAATGGCCCTTTTCCAGAAGTGCAATGACGGGTTCGAGCGATTTCCTGCAGCTGGAGGACACATAACCGCCCGCCTTGACAATCTTTCTGATTTGCTTGCGGTGGCAGTGGTTACGGACGAGCGCATCAGCAAACTGGCGCAGACCGTTGCGTTACGCGTACGGCAGGCAACCTACTGGCTCAATACTATTCCTAGTGGTCCGCGTAACCACATCGCAGAAACTATGCAGCAAAATGCCATAGGCGGGTTGCAGGTTGTGGCGCTGATGTGGCTCAACGCGCTGCTTGTGCAGCACCAGTTGCATCGGGCGGGTGTACCTGACATTGATCCAATCCACTTCGATCCCGCAATGCAACCGGTCAGCACCGAGTACCTGATGCAGTGGCAGCGAATTCTGGATGTAAACTGGCACTCTGTTTTTCGTCCGGCCGTGCAGGCACTTGAAAATGCGATCAACTATGAACGCGAATTGCGGTCGGTAATGGGGCGGCTTATCGAAGGCATCCGTTGCATCGACACGGCGCAGCTAGGCCGCCATATCAATGTCGGTGCCGAATTGTTTCCGCTACTGAGCGAGGACCGCAAGCAAGCAGCCGCCTTCTATACCACAGCTGGAACAGCCGAGTTTCTTGCGCGCTTAACCATCCGGGAGGCGGATTTGCCACCTGATGATTGGAGTCGGAGAGACTTTTATGAGCAATATCGCTTTGCGGATCTTGCCTGCGGTACCGGTTCGTTACTTCGGGCCGGATACCACCGCATTGCATCGCTTTGTCGGCATCATGGCGGCAATCTGGACGCAGAGATGCACAGGATGGCCATGGAAAGGGGGATTATTGGCGTGGATGTGTCACCAGTCGCCACGCATCTGACGGCGTCCTCACTGGCAGGCCTGGGAGATCACAGACCCTATGGTCAGACGAAAATCGGCTGGGTCGAGGTTGGTCGAGCAACTGGAAGACCAGGGGAGGCAACAACAGGGTCACTCGAATACCTCGTCAATGATGCCACTGTAAATCTCTTTGGCGAAGGATACGGGCAGGCCGCGGGCCATGAGGTTGCCCTGGAAACGGTCGTGATTGCAGATGAGAGCATCGACTGGATACTGATGAATCCACCCTACAGCCGCACCCGCGGCGGGCAGTCCGCCTTTGACATTGCAGGACTCACCGAAGAGCAGCGTCATCAGTGCCAGAAAAGATGGGGCTGGCTGATAAGGAACCTGCCTGCAATCAAGACGGCCGGCATGGCAGCCAGTTTCCTGGTCATGGCAAGTCAGAAGATCCGCCCGGGTGGGCGGATCGGCTTTGTATTGCCACTGACCGCTGCCATTGCCAAGAGTTGGGCGCAAACACGGGCCATGATCGAAACAAGTTTCACCGACATTACCGCTATCACGGTGGCAATGGGGCATCAAGCCGGCCCACTATCAGCGGATACCTCAATGAGCGAAATGATGTTGGTGGCCAGACGTCGGACAGAGAACGGGGTCGCACCAGATCCGGTAAACTGCGTGACACTGGACATGGCGCCTGCCCGCAACGGAATAGCCGCAGAACTGGCGAGGGCGGTGGAGAGAGCTGTCGGAGATCTGACGAATACCGATGAAGAGTTCGCCACGATACCGGTTCTGCTCGGGGCCACACGAGCCGGAAGCGTGGTCCGGATACCTTCGACAGGTCAGGGTGAGCCATGGATGCCGCTGGGTGTGCGCAGCGGCAGCCTTTGCAATTTTGCACTACAGCTTGGTCGCGGGCGGCTTCTTGATCATGGTATGCAGGGCCATGAATTCAACGTTCCGATGACCACGATTGATAATCTTTTTGATGTCGGACCGACACATGACAAAATAGGATATCCCCGTGGTGGAAGTGAACGAGGAGCCTTTGTCGTCAATCCGGTACCGGAAGGTCGTCAATTCGGACATGACCGGATGCTTTGGGCTAACAACGCTGAAATCCAGACAAGTCTTGTTGTGTCGCCGACACATTACGGCACGCCGCGTCCCGGCGAGGATGCGGATAGCATAAGGGAAACCGCAAGCACGCTCTTCTACAACAGGAACTTGCGCTGGACTTCGCAGAAACTTGTTGCTGCCACTACTGCCCTCCCGGTCATGGGCGGTAGGTCATGGGTGTCACTCAGGCACCCGGATGGACGTGTGCATAAGGCGGCGGCTCTGTGGTTCAATTCCCTATTTGGCATGGTTGTCCACTGGACACGTGGGCAGCGTACGCAACAGGGGCGTGCCACGACACAGGTCAATGCTGTCAAGGGAATGCCGGTACCACAGTTCGACGTGCTGGACGATGAGCAGCTCGACTGCAGCGCGGCGTTTCTTAATGCCACGTGTGAGCGACCACTGCAGCGCCTCATGCACGCGTATGAGGACGGTGAACGATCGCGTCTGGATGCCCACACCTGTGACATGCTAGGGCTGGATGAACAGGTCCGCGATAATCTAAATCAGTGGTGTCGGACATTCTGCAGGGAACCGTCTGTGCTGGGTTAGGCCGGTATTATGCGTTACGCTACTTTGAGAATACTATCGGCAGAGCGAAAACCTAGATTGTCGACATGAACATCACGGCCGACACCTTCACCGAGTTGATGCGGGTCGCTCGCCCACGATGCCGGAAAGAGAACCAAGTCTTCAATTCTCTGAAACGCTGTGGCTACCAGTTCGAGCACAATGACGGTCGCGGCCAACGGTACCTTTCTGATCTGTTTGCAACCCTGGCCATGCTGGCCTTTCTGATCGACCAGATACAGGCCCGCTGCGGTACCCTGTTCCGGGCCGTGCACCGGAGCGCCGGGTCCAACCTGGTTGCTGTGGGAAAGACTGCGTAGAAATTCCTTGCCTCCCGCCTTCCCGACCGTAAGACCTGCGCTCTGGTCATGGCTCTTGGCCATGACCCGCCAACGCCAAGAATGTGACTCTATTCGCTTTCAGCCCCGACGTTCGAACCCTGGTCATGCCATCGTGAACATACGAGACGACCTGTTGGAGGTCGCCGCAAGTGTGGTCTGTCTTGCTAGACAGACCGAAGTCCCGGTCAACAAGTCATTGTTCAGAGAGATCGCTGGCAGGAATTGCCGGTCATCATGCAGCCCATCAGACGACGGATACGACCGTACACTTACCAACAATTATTGCTGTGACCGCCAAGATAATTCTGCCGGCCAGGAAACGCTTCAATTTGACCCTGTATTGCCGTGCTTATCACACGCTGGTCCGCCAATTGACTCGCCATTGCACCAGGTTTACACAACCCGCCGCCTTGGACGGAAGCTACCACCCGCATTCTGTGCGGAGGATGCGCGCCACTAGAGCAGCGGAACCCGAAGATCGGATATTTCCGCTGTTCCCTGTTTCCTTTTCTGGCCGCAAAGCACTGTCGTTCGAGGCAGCCGCGCTGTCCCCCGCAAACCAGCCCAGCGTTGCAAACCAACACCCAAGACTGGAGCGGAGTGGTTTATTGTGGTTGGCGGGTCTTCCTCAAATAAGGAAGCACTGATTCAAAGCCGCCAAATCGGCTCTTGGCCTCATCGTTGGACACTGCAGGCGTGATGATCACATCTTCGCCCTGTACCCAGTTCGCCGGCGTTGCAACCTGGTGATTTGCAGTCAACTGAATGGAATCAAGGGCCCGGAGAAGCTCGTCAAAGTTGCGACCTGTCGTCATCGGGTAGGTAAGCGTCAGCTTGATCTTCTTGTCGGGCCCGACGACGAAAACCGAGCGGACCGTAGCGTTGTCCATAGGTGTTCGACCCACAGATGACGATCCGTCGGATGCAGGCAGCATTCCATACAGCTTCGCCACACTCAGATCACCGTCGCCTATCATGGGGTAGTTGACGGAGTTTCCCGAAACACTTTCGATATCAGCTTTCCAGCGATGATGATCTTCTACTGGATCTACCGAAATGCCGATAATCTTTGCATTGCGCTTGGCAAATTCGTCTGCAAGCCCAGCCATGACACCGAGCTCGGTTGTGCAGACCGGAGTGAAGTCTTTCGGATGAGAAAACAGCACGACATACCCGTCGCCAATCCATTCGTGAAAGTTAATTCGACCTTCTGTGGTGTCGGCAGTAAAATCAGGAGCCGTATCGTTGATTCGTAGTGACATCTTTTTCAACCTCGCTGTCAATAGCACTTCCTTTACTGAAATATGTGAATTGGCCCCGCGCAATGCAAGTGCGCGTCGCTCCCTGGGCGTCAGGCGGCTTGGTTCCCCGCCGACAAGAAACGGCTAGAACCCGGTTTTGCTGTTCAATGGACAGCGATTCAGACCGATAAGTTCGGGTGCAGTTGCTGCCCGCCGGACAAGCTCGTCAAATCACTGCAGTGCCCGTCCGCGCGTCAAAGACATGTAGTTCCTCGGTGGAAGCGGTGAGTTTGACATGCTGGCCTACCACCGGTGGATGGCGCCCGTCGACCTTGGCAATCACCTCGTCGCCCCCGGTGTCAACATAGATCAATGTTTCGGCACCGAGCGGTTCCCGAACGGTTACCGGACCCTCAAGCAGTGCGCTGTCGTTGGTTAGGTGAAGATCGTCCGGCCGTACACCCAGAATGACATTTCGATCCTGGGTTGATGGTACATCGATATCCAGCACAGTGCCCGATGCCAGTTTGACACCACCTTGCGAAACTCTGGCCGGCAGCATGTTCATCGAGGGTGCGCCAATGAACTGCGCTACAAAAGTATTTGCCGGCAGATGGTAGACTTCGGAGGGCGTTCCAACCTGAAGGATATGGCCATCTTTCATGATTACGATCCGGTCGGCCATTGTCATGGCCTCGACCTGATCGTGGGTGACGAAAATAATGGTATTCCCGACCCGCTGATGCAGTTTCTTGATCTCCAGGCGCATTTGTGTCCGAAGCTGGGCGTCCAGATTGGAAAGTGGTTCGTCAAACAGGAACACGGCTGGGTCCCGGACCATGGCCCTTCCGATGGCAACTCGCTGGCGCTGTCCACCAGAAAGTTGTGACGGCCTGCGATCAAGCAGTTCGGTCATGTCAAGGATGGCCGCAACTTCCTCGAGCCTTGCCTTTTTCTCGACCTTTGAAAGCTTCGAAGTACGTAGCCCGAACCCGATATTTCTCCGTACAGTCATGTGGGGGTAGATTGCGTAGTTCTGGAACACCATTGCAATGTTACGGTCCTTGGGCTCCAGGTGATTTACAACAGTGTCCTGGATCCTGATTTCGCCCGAGGTCAATTCCTCGAGTCCGGCAATCAGTCTGAGCGTTGTCGATTTGCCGCATCCGGATGGACCAACCAGCACGATGAACTCGCCGTCCTCGACGTCAAGGCTTATGCCGTGCAGCACCTCGGTCTTGTCAAAGCGCTTGATGAGTTGCCGTAGGGAAAGGTTGGCCATTAGCTAGATCTTGAACAGCGAGGTAAAGGTATCGTCAAGGGCTCTGGCCGCGGCAGATTGCCTGGATTTGCGCGCCTTTACGTTCGATTGAAGCGCCTCCAATTGCTGACTGTAAAACTCCAGTCCGCAAGAGAGTGCCGCCGGCGCCGGACCGCCGTGGCGGTCGCGGCGCAAAATGAAGGTTTCCAACGCCACTGCTGATTTGAAAGCGGCTTGAGAAATCCTCGTGTCTCGCCCGGTCACAGACCAAAACGCCTTGATAAAGTCACCATACCCTTTGGCCAGTCCTGACTGTCTCTCGATTACCGCTCGTGCAGTCGACGACGCAATCTCATGGGCCGTACGAAAACCGAGTTCTTCCTCTCGTACGAGCGTGTCGGCCAATTCCGTTATGGTTATGCAGGAAGCTTCCCCGATGCTCTTGACCCGACCGGCGTTTATGCCGCAGCCGCAGACAACTCTTGCCAACAACGCAAGTGTCCGACGAGCGTGATCAATGCCCAGGAAACCCTCTTGCTGTACCTCCGCCTCGCTGTCGTTCATGTCGGTGAAAGGGGTGTTGTGCATTGTTCCCACCACCATGTCGCAGTAACCCATGGAAATACTTGCCATGTGACGCAAATGTTCGATTGCGACCGGGTTCCGTTTCTGAGGCATGATCGACGAGACCTGAACAAGACCATCGGGAACCATCAGTTGACCAACCTCGAAAGATGACCACTGAATAAGATCCTGAATCACGCGGCCAAGGTGCAGGATCACCAATTTGACTGCGGAATAAAGGCCTGTAATGTAATCTACCGAGGCGATCCCTCCGTAGGAGTTGAGGACCGGTGCCCGGAAGCCCAGCAGCTCTGAGACGCGCTGACGGTTGATGGGAAAACTGCTGGTTGTAATTGCGGCAGCACCCATTGGACATTGGTCCACGTTTTCGATTGCATGGTCGAGTCGTGTGGCGTCCCGCAATACAACCTCAATAACGGCCCCGAGATAGTGCCCGAATGTTGTCGGCTGTGCCGGTTGACCGTGAGTGTAAGCTATTATGACCGTCTCGCTCTCGTCCTGTGCCTTGACCAGTACTGCTGCTGCCAGGGACAGGATCTCGGCCAATAAACGGTCGGCTCTGCAACGCAGGACCAGCCTGAATGCGGTATGATCAATGTCATTGCGTGACCGGGCGGTGTGCAGCAGACCTCCGAGTTCACCAAGGCGCCTCGCCAGTTCAGCTTCCACCAGGAAGAAATAGTCCTCATATTCACCGGTGTATTCGAGCTGGTCAATGGCGGTTTGGGCACGGATGTCCATAAGGGCTTGAGCGATCATTCCGGCCTGATCTTCAGTGAGGATCCCGGTCTCGCGCAACATGACCAGATGGGCGCGATCGATTCTGTGCATGCTGTCGGCAAAGTGGATCCTGACCCCTTCAAAGGCAGGAGCAAGCACGGTCCGCTGGTAAACAGGGTCAGGAAAACTCGATGCGGCTGTCATCCCTTTAGTCCAGCCATGACAACACCCCGGATGATGAATCGTTGGAAGACTAGGAACACGACCAAGGTGGGAATTGTCGAGATTGCAGCGCCTGTCATGATAAGCTCCCACTGCACATCGGCCTCATCCCCAAAACTCGATAGTCCGACGGGGAGCGTGTACATCTCGACCGAGTTGGTCACGATAAGAGGCCAGATGAATGCCGTCCAGTTGCCCAGAAAGACGAATATGGCAAGTGCGGCAAGTGCTGGGCGGACCAGTGGCATCGCAATGGACCACCAGATCTGCAATTCGTTCAAACCATCGATGCGTGCCGCCTCAATGAAATCATCTGGCACGGTTTCAAAGAACTGCTTCATCAGAAAGGTTCCGAAAGCGGTCATCAATCCCGGAAACATAATCCCCCAATGTGTATCGAGCCATCCGAAGGCTTGTGACATCAGATACCAGGGGATGACCAGCATTTCGGTGGGGATCATCAGGGTGGAAAGGATGGCAATGAAGACAATGTAGCGTCCCGGAAAGCGGAACTTGCACAGTGTGTAGCCAACCAGGCTGTCAAACAGAATGTTGGAAACAGTGGTGATCATGGCAATGATCAAGGAATTGATGAACCAGCCGTAAAACCTGCCATCCTCCAGGACATAGGTATAGTTCTCGAGGTGCGGCTCTTCAGGGATGAGTGCCAGGTTGTAGATTTCGTGGGGCCACTTCAAAGAGGTGGAGATCATGTATGTGATAGGCAGGACCATTAGAATGCCACCCGCAAACAGCAGTAGCCAGCGTATGATCTGGCCCATATTTGCGGGGCGTTTCTGCTTCTCTGCCTTGAGGAGAGTGTCGGAGGTCGCCTTGACGACTGTCGTTTCGGGCAACAAAGTCTACCGGTCCCTGAACAGGCGCAGTTGTACCAGGCTGACAATCAGCAGGATCAAGAACAGAACAACCGTCTGGGCTGCGGCATATCCCATGTTGAAGTCTGTAAATGCTGTCTGGTAAATCATTAAGACCAGTGGTTTGGTCGCATTGAGTGGTCCGCCGGGATCAGTGGTCGTCATGTTGTAAACGTGATCGAAGATCCTCAGGAACCCGATCGAGGAAAAAACCACGATGAAGACGATCGTGGGTTTGAGAAGGGGAATTGTGATTTCCCACAGGATCGTCCATCCAGAGACGCCATCAATACGTGCGGCCTCGTAGTAGCTGCGTGGAATTGCGCGCAGACCAGCCATGAAAATGATTACCTGAAAGCCAAGCCCCGCCCACACGGCCGGTGCCAGGATGGCCGGCAAGGCAAGCGAGGTGGAACGCAGAAACGGAATTTGCGGAATGCCGACTGTCGCCAGGAAATTGTTGAAGAGACCGATCGGCACCGGCTGATAGAACCAGCGCCATACCCAAGCCATGGCAACCGCCGATGTCATGAACGGCAGAAAGTACAGCATCCTGATAAACCCGTGCATGAAACGCAGCCGATCAAGATGAAATGCGATTATGAACGAAACAACAAGACTGACCGGCGTTCCAAGCAACAGATAGATGAAGGTGTTACGAAAAACTTTCCAGAATACCGGATCATTCCAGAGCTTGTCATAATTCTCCAATCCGGTCCACACACGGTCGCCCAACAGATTCCAGTCCTGAAACGAGATGATCATGGCATTGGCCGTGGGATAGAATCTGATCACCACGTAAAAGAGTATGGGCACAGCCAGAAAGGCCCATGCCCATACAATATGCTTTTGGTGAATGGAGAGGTTGCGGTACATTAGGTAAGCGGTCGGTTTCGCTGGTCTTGCGCCCGTTCGCAAGGTACCTGCCGAGCCCCGGCTGGATCGCCGGGGCTGGCGCTTCTGTTACTGGTAGTACTCGTCTAGCAGTGCCTGCTCGGCTTCGGCGGCAATGGCAATGCTATCGGCAACGGATTGCCCTTCGAGGTCGATGCGTTGAACCATGTCAATCAGCAATTGGCGCTGAGCGCTTTCATTGGCAAATTTTGTGGTGTTTGCGTAGGCAAGGCCTCGAATGAAGGGTCCGAACACCGGATTCATCGAGTTGGAATCAGTCAAGCCGACCGACGGTTTGGCCGGGAGTTCCCCGACAACATCAAGCCAGATTTGCATGGCTTCATCAGAAGTCACGTACGCCATGAATTTGACGGCAGCATCGAATTTTTCGCCGTCGGCCTTCGTTGTTATGGCGTTGACCCAGTAGGACGAATAATTGGATCTCATGCCATCGGCGTTGGCGGGGAGCTCGGTCACGCCCCATTTCAGGCCGCGTGTCTTGTTCAGCGAGCCAATGCGAAACGATCCGTCTATATGCATGCCTGCACGTCCGGCCTTGAATGCCGCCTGAGGTTCGTCCATGAATCCGAAGGCGGTTACCTTATGCTCGCTGGCCAGCCCGGTGTAGAATTCGGCCGCACGCATGCCGGCTTCCGAGTTGTAGTTCACGGTTCGGTAGTCATCAAGGTATGGCTCACCGCCAAATTGCCGTACCAGCACTTCGCGGAACCAGTGGTGATCCTGAGCGCTCATTCCGGCTGTAATGCCAACCTGGGTCAAGTTGCCGGCATCATCCACCTTGGTCAGCATTTTTGCTGTTTCAATCATCTCATCAAGCGTCTCGGGCGGACCTTCGATCCCGGCTTCTTCGAACAGCCGTTCGTTGTAGAACAACGCCAGCGAACGCACGGCGGTAGGCAGGGCCCAGTAACTGTCTCCGGCACGCATTGCGGCGACCATCGGGAAGAACTCCTCCTCGACCATTGCTGGCGGGAAAGCATCGCTGGGAAGGGGCTGGATCAGTTCGGCAGCAACATAGTCATTCAGCCAGCCGTAGAACAGCTGTACGACGTCAGGTCCTTCTCCGGCGGGGATTGCAGCAGCGACCTTTGTTCTGTAGTCGGCATACGGAAAATGGTTCATGGTAACCTTGATATCCGGATTGGCTGCCTCGAAGTTTTCGATCAGCTGATCCATCGCGGTTACCCTGGCTTCGAAGAAATACTGCCAGTATTCGATTTCAACCTCGGCTTTCGCTCCGCCTATGGTCAGTGCCACAAGAGCTGCGGCTCCGGCGAGCCAAATCCTTACTTGCTTGACTAGCATGTTCTGATCTCCCAACAAAATCCTCAATCGTGATAGACTGTTCTTGTTCGGCTTACCCTATGGGATGCCAGTTGGAACCTCAAGGCTAATGCGAGCCCGTCGATGTACATGGACTTGCGGTGTTGACAACGGCTTCCTGTCAAAACTGAATTGTTATTGCTTCAGGCATACGTTTCCTCGGGAACCGGACCCGAGCAACTTCCCGGACAAGCATTGACAGCCCAATTGGAGTGCTCGCGTCGAAGCAACGGGCGGCATGCTCGCTTACACATCCCGGTCGAATGGCAAGTCGCAAGAAGTGGATGATAGCCGATCTTCGGTCGAATTATGGCGAAGTTATCGGTTTTACCGCGATTCCGCCCGCCAATTGTCACGTTTGGCCTAACATCGATTGAACCAACAGGACGAAAAAGTACCCATCCCATGCCAGTTTGAGGATCCTGATTCAGGACGGCGTGATTTGGCCATGCACTGACAATGACTGCTAAACGGCAACGTGCTGGTCGTATACCAGCCGAAAGCCCTGGTGTGAGGTTGTGCTGTCGGGGGTATTGCCGGTGCGGGCGGCAATGCGATAGCGGTAGCAGTAGCTGACGTGACAAAGAAACGAACCGCCCTTGAGAAGGATACAATCCTCGGGCCCAGCATTTGCAACAATGGAGGGTCGGCCAGGTGACAGTGCCGTGAAGCGCTGCGCAGTCCATTCCCAGACATTGCCGACCATGTTGTAGAGTCCGTAGCCATTGGGTTCAAATGACCTGGCTGGCGCAGTGGTGTAGTAGCCGTCGAGGTTCAGGTTTGACTGCGGAAAACGGCCTTGCCAGATGTTGCATGGAAAATGATCGCAATCATTTGGTTCTCTATCACCCCATGGAAAGTGTACGTCACCCAGACCTCCACGCGCCGCATGCTCCCATTCAGTTTCAGTTGGCAATCGACCACCGGCCCAGCTGGCAAAAGCCTGGGCATCATTCCAGGAAACGTGAACGACAGGGTGGTCGGGCAGGGGAACGTGCTTTTGGTTGTGTTCTCCAGCGGGAGCCTTCCAGCAGGCCCCGTCGACAAGTCTCCACCAAGGAGCGCCGGAAACGGATGCTGTTTGCTTGATAGTCGCATTCGACAGCAGGCCAGCAAATACAAACGAATTGCCAATTCGCTGGGCATCGGTTTCGTACCCGGTGTCATCCACAAATGCTGCGAAACGCGAATTTGTGACTGCGCAGGCGTCCATTCGAAAGGGTTCTGTCTGGTGCTTGCGCAACGGAGCCTCGCCATCGACTGATAACTGCGGGCGGTTGGTGCCTGTTAGGCTTTCCCCGCCGGGAATGAATTGGGATGCGGGTCTTTCAGGCGGCGAGCTTGAATGGGGACACAAGGATTTGGGCTCAGATTCCAACGGCCGTTTTGGTGTACAACAGGTGAAATCAGTCATTCAGTCAACTCGGTCGGTTATCTTGGTCTGTGGCGTTAAGGATGATCCTGGGTCATCGTGATCCTTGGCCTGGTCGCTACTTTGCTCTGCAGTGCAGGTAAATCGGCGACAAATTGAGCCACTGGACAATTTGCCAGACGCGGGCAGGCGGGAATTCACCGATCCAGCATGAAGGGCACATCCGGTTTGAGTTGCAAGAAATGCGGATCGACCTGTGGACGTGTGCAACCCGAAGACCACCTGGACGGAACAATCTGGCGAGCGTGCGGACTCCGGTACCTGTCCATCATTCCTTGGGTCAAGCACCACGTCAAGGTTGACGTTTGTGTTCTGGGCAAGATAACGATTCCTCGTTGCTAGACAGTCTCGCGACGAGGCCAAGCCCCATTATCGAATCCTGTCGGGTCGGTTGAGACCCTCGGTGGAATGTCCAGAATATCACCTTGGGCAAACCGGGAAGCGAAACTATTGAGGAGCAATCAACAAACCACACATGTCATGAATCTCCAATGTGAACTACTTTTCCCCTAAACAGGATTATGGGCACCACCTGTCCAGACTTCGACAGCCGGAGTTCGGTGCAACGACGTTGTGAACAATACATCAAACTGCACCGGTGCGGCGCGATGTGTCGTCTGCAGCCAGCCAGGTAGAAAATACCACTCAAGTGCCGGACAGCCGCTACTATCTCGGCAAGGCCAAGAGATGCTAGATCCGCATTGGTCAGAATGAATTCCGCAATACGAGATCTGTGGATCGAGCTTCACTCCGATGTCAGGGCTGCGAAGGTCGTCCCGGCATTGTCGGCCGGATTGACCTCCGGCCTTGGTTTGCTTTGCGCCCAGGTCGCGTTTGGAACCTTTATCGCTTCCGGGGGGGGGCGCTGGCTCCATATTCCTCGCAGATGATTGGACTGATTCTGTTCGGGAACTTTGCCACATGCTTGCTCATCGGGTTGGCCGGCAGCTTTCGGGGGACGATCGCCGGGCTATCCCCGGCCCTGGTGATTGTAATGGCCACAATTGCAGCATCGGTGAACGCGAGCGAAGACGCGATATTGGTCACAGTCTATTGTGCGTTGGCACTAAGCGCTGTTGCCACTGGTGCCTGCTGCCTTTTGATAGGATTCTTTCGTCTCGCCGTTCTGATGCGTTTCATACCTTACCCGGTCGCGGCAGGATTCGTTTCCGGCCTCGGTGGCATTGTGTGCGTGGCAGCAATGTCGTCAATGGCGGCAGACGCGGACTTGCGTGATGCGTCATCGCTGTTGAACCCTGCTGTGGCGGGGGTCTGGATACCTGGCGCAATTTATGGAGTGGCACTTTATATCGCTACGAGACGATGGGGTAATCCCCTAATCCTACCGGCAAGTGTTGTAGCCCTGATCTTGCCATTTTGCAGGAAGACGGCAAACGTGCCCTTGGTTATCGGCTGAGAGGGTACATCTTTTTCGGCAGTGTGGGCCCACTAACCGAGAGACTGAAGGAGTCTCTGGCAGGCCCTCGACGACTCCAATGCCTGCTGCTGGATTTTTCCGCCGTTACGGGTTTCGATTTTTCGGCAGTGAGCTCACTTTCCCGTTTCCTCCGATTGGCAAGCGAGAAAGGTATTAGTGTTGTGTTGAGCGGCGCTTCCCCGAGGCTGATGTCAGCCATGGAACGAAACCTTCCTGCCAGCGCTTTTTCCGAACTGATTTCTGAAGCGAACCTGGATTGTGCCCTTGAACGCTGCGAGGACATCATTGTTTCTGCGTGGAATGAAAAAGCCGCTGTGAGAGATGATCGGCGAACGGCTCTGCTGGCAAAAGTGGCTGACGGTCTTGAACGCCACCTCGACCAGCAGGTCCGGCTCGAACTTTTGATAGAGGAGCTGGGCAACTGGCTTGTGCCCTGCGACTACTCTGCAGGAGACGCTATGGCTACGAATTCACCCAGTGAAGGAATTGAGATTCTTGCCGACGGACTGGCAACAGCAAGAGATGTGGACGGAAAGCGTCTCCGTCAATTTGGCGCCGGCGACGTGATTTTGGGCAACGCAGGACTTGGTATGCCGAGGGCTTCGGTCATCGCGGAAGGGCCATGCCGTACAGTGGTGTTGTCACCTACAGCGCAGCGGGTTCTGGAGGCCCAGGACAGCAAACTCGCCCTCAAGCTTTATCGATATTTGGTCTCAACGCATTTCGGCCTGAGTTGTGATCACGCCTCACAGGCCACCTGATAGGCATGGGCAATAGTCAGAGCAGTTGGGTCACTTCCCAATACTTTCTTCTTCTCCCCTTCATTTGGCGGGCGGGAGGTTTCTCTACCTCTCCTATCAAACACCAGGTCACGTCTTTATCCTTGGAGTTTGTCTCCGGTCTGATACAGGATCCTGCCTTTCCTGACGGCTCGGGCGACGGTGGGTTTTGCTGCCGCGGGCCAAGCGTTCGAATTATGGGGAACGGCGAAACCAGGGACACTGATTCTTTGAGCAGGCCAAGCCGGGCGTCAGGTTGTAGCAATCGGGCTTGCCAAGATTTTGGGGATGGGCTTCCGTCTGCCCCGGTCCGTCCCTTGCCTGCCTTGCAGCCCCGAGCCCGAGACCAGGGACCGATCTCATAAAGCCCTGACGGGACGATTTGCTAAAACGAAATCGGCTGGAATCCGTTCTGCTAAACGGTTTCGCCAGGGTCCCAGGTTATAACAAGCTTCTCCAGAACCGAAACGATGGCAAATCCAGCAATAGCGATTCCCGACGCTGTCAGGATAGTGGCAAAAAGCCGAGGCGTGTCAAAGTCATACATGCTTTGAATCAACACGTAGCCAATGCCCTTGTTGGCGCCAATCCATTCCCCGACAATTGCGCCCAACACGCACATCGTTACCGAAATCTTCAGTGCAGAAAACACATACGGCAGCGCACCGTAGAGCCGAACATAGCGAAAGACTTCAGTCTTTGAAGCCGAAAGAACGTGCATCAATTCCAGGAGGTTCGGGCTGACCGCAGTAAAACCGCGGACAGCGTTGACAAGCGTCGGAAAGAAACAAATCAACGCCGCAACTGCAACCTTTGGTTCTATCCCATTGCCAAGCATAATCTTGAGGACCGGAGCAATTGCCACAATCGGAATTGTCTTGATCAGAATTGCACCCGGGTAGTACATTTCCTGGATAATCTTGTTGTAGACGAAACTGATCGCAACTGCGATGGCAACAAAATTGCCAATCAAGAAGCCTAGAAAGGCTTCGGTAATGGTGGGCACCGCGTTCGACGCCAGCAGCGCCCAATCCCTGCGAATGGCTTCAACGACATCTATGGGAGAAGGCACAAGGTAATGAGGAATTCCGAATACGGAGCAGACCAACTGCCAAAATACAACGATCGAGGACAGTCCGATTCCACCCATCAGAGCCACGCGCAGGGGGCCTTCGTCAGGCAGCAACCGGGTAATCCTGTGTACTAGCCGGACTCCGGTGGCTGTTTCAGACTGACCTGCAATATTGACCACGTCCTGATTCACCCCGCATCGAGCATCGACCGCAGCTGTGCCACCTGGGCACCAATTCTAGGATCGTCTTTCAAGTCCAGTGTCCTTTCTGAGGGAAGGTCAACTTCCATTATGCCTTCGATGTGGCTCGGACGCCGGCTCATTACCACCACGCGCTGTGACAGGAATACAGCTTCGTGCAAGGAATGAGTCACAAAAACGATAGTCGTACCAGCCTTTCGCCAGATCTTCAGCAACTCGACATTAAGAGTATCGCGCACAAGTTCGTCCAAAGCACCGAACGGTTCGTCCATCAGCAGAATTCGGGGTTTGGTGACAAGTGCCCGGGCGATTGCCACCCGCTGACGCATGCCCCCCGAGAGCTCAGCCGGCTTTGCGGTCGCAAAACCATCCAACTCGACCAGACGAAGGGCTTCCACGGCATCCATTGCCTGACTCGACGACTGCAGGTTTCGGGAGCCGACCTTGAACGGCAGCCGGACATTCTCCAGAACTGTCGACCAGGGCATCAACACCGACTGCTGGAATACCATCGAGAATGTCCTTGCCCGACGAGCCATATCGGGGCTTTCTCCATAAATCAGGGCGCTGCCGCGTGTCGGCTTAATGATGTCGGCAATAACTCGAAGAAGAGTGGATTTGCCACAACCGGAGTGCCCGATCAGGGAAACGAATTCGCCCTGACTGACGTTCAGGTCAATGTTGGCGATGGCTTCAACCTTCTTGTTTCCGGAACCGAAGGTGACGTTAATCCCTGCCAACTGAATGGCCGAAGCGGCTGATCCCGCTTCGGCCCAATATTCGGGTTTTGGCTGCACCACCCGGTTCAATCGCGTTTGGTGCGAGGAACCGCTGCCAGGACTGATCCATCATGGACGTCGTCTGCGGTCAGGCTATCCTTGACCTCTCCCAAAGCTGCATAACGATCCAGGGTTTGCTGCCAGCGATCTCTAGAAACATTTGCAAATCCGGACTCCAGAGTTTCGTCCGTGTAAATGTACTCTTCAATGATAACGGCCAGAGACGGTGTTTCCTTGTCAACCTGCAATGCCGGAGCAAATTCCACAAGAATGTCAACTGCCTCGGCCTGATTGTCTGCGGTCCATGCCCAGCCCTTGTCGACTGCGGCCATGAAGGCATTCAACATGTCTCCTTCGTTTTGCAGTGTCTCCTTAAGTGCGATGTAGTAGTTCGACTGAAACTGAAGGCCGTTGTCCCAGATCGACTGCGCATTGTATCCGCCCGGATGATCTACAATCAATGCAATATCAGCAACATTTGTGGGCCAGGTGGCGACAATGTCTACCTGGTCTTGCAACAGTGCAGGAACACGTCCCTGAACGTGAGTGATGTCATCCAGGGTCAGGCCCGCATTATCGAGGAGCACAGCAATCTGTGGTGCCGAGCTCTGGTTTGCGCCTACTCGCATGCCCTTCCAGTCAGCCACAGACGTGATGTTCTTCTCACCCAGCGAAAAGAATGTGAGCGGGGCTTTCTGAAAGGCAGCACCAAACGAGATAATCGGCAGGCCCTTGTCGGCGGCGTACATGATTTGGGGGGCATAGCCGATGGCGATTTCCGCGGTACCGCTCAAGACTTCCTGGATCGTGTTGGCGCTCGGGCCTCCCGGCAGAATTGTTACATTCAATCCGACCTCATCAAAGAATCCCTTGTTCAAGGCAATGATCTCACCGGCGGAAGCGGCGTTTGGTAGCCAGGCCAGTTGTAACGTTACATCCTTGCTGGCGGCCGACACTGGAATGGCAAAGCTGATGGCTGCTAACGCCATAGCCACCACTCTCAGCAGAGCTCTTGTAATTGTCATTTTATTTCTCCTCCTAGTGTTGATTGGGGTTTGATCAGAGCGTTCTTGCCAAGCCATGCAGGCTGTATGTCCCGGCTTGGGTCATTCGGTCATCTGAACGGCTGCAGCTGTTTCGCTGGCTGACCGTTCGCCCGTGAAACGCAGCACGACTTTCTCTAGCAGCTTGTCACAAAACGCAAACGGTGCAAGATAGGCGCTGGTCACTGGCACACCTGTATCTCGTCCTACGTCAATACCCCAGAACGACTGGTGTATCGACACCTTCGGGATCTCGCCATCCGAAATGATTGTGTTTCCTACCAAAATTACGACCGAACAACTTGCGTCAGGACGAACTCGAAGACGGACACTGCATTGCCGCATCCCGGAATCGACAGGAGCAGATACAACTTCCCTGTCCTCCATGCGAACGTGCTCGAAATTCATCCGTCCGTTCTTGATATAGAATGTATAGCCGCCTCTCGAGTCTCCAGCCGAAATGATCACCCCTTCGGCATCGGCGACAGGCGCCGAGAAATTCGCCTCGATGTACATCGATCTTTCAGCCGACGTTATCATGGTCGCTTGCGGCACATGGGCGGTGCCGGGGTACAAGCTGACCTCGCGGGCCGCCATTATGCCGTTGGGCTGGCGGAAGGTTATGATATCGACCAGTGTACGGTCATCAAGAGGAAATACGGAATTTGCGTGTGCCTCATGCCACCAGATTTCTTGAAGTTCCTGCAACTTTTCCGGTTGCTCGGAGGCCAGATCCCGGCTCTCGGAAAAATCTTGGCTCAGGTCGTGCAAGCGCCACACATCATCGGCGTAATTGTCGCCCTTTTCGTGCTGTGACACAGCCTTCCAGCCACCTGCATAAACAGCCTTTCGTCCAAACATCTCCCAATGCTGAACGGTCCGCGTGGCGGGGGCGTCGGCCAGTCCAAATGTGTCTGCAAAACTGGCGCCGTCTACGGTTGCACCGGCGGGCGCGCCGGCTAGATTCAGCAGCGTCGGCGTAATGTCGATTGCATGCAGAAACTGCTTGCGGACCGTGTCGGTTTCCTCCACAGATCCAGGCCAGTGCACGACGAGTGGCGACCGAACCCCGCCAAGTTCGACAAATTGCTTGTAACGACGAAATGGCGTGTTCCCGGCCATTGCCCAGCCCTGCGGATAGAATGCCGGACCTAGACGTCCACCGATTTGGTCCAGCCGTGGAAGCATTTCACCAACCGATTCCGGTTGGCCCGAATAGGTCGTGTTGGTATCAATGGCGCCATGGTCACCACCTTCGCGGCTGGCACCATTGTCAGACATGACCAGTACCAACGTATTCTCGAAAAGGTTGAGGCGTTTCAGCTCGTCGATCAGTCGGCCAATCTGATGATCAGAATGCTCAAGAAAGCCTGCAAAGCAGGCCTGGAGGTGGGCATAAAGGGTCTTGGCATCTGCATCCAAGTCGGCCCAGGCCGGAACTTCCGGATTACGCTCGGCGAGAACAGTCTCCTGAGGAACAAGACCAAGCGCCTTTTGTTTCGCCAGCCGGTCCTCGCGCGTCCGGTCCCATCCCTTTCCGAAGACGTCAATGTAAGGTTCGATATACTCCCTTGGCACCTGAAATGGCGCATGCGTCGCGCCGAAACAGAAGTTCATGAAGAACGGCGCTTGCGACCTGAAGCTGCAGTGTTCGCGCAAGTAGGATTTGGCGCGATCAACCAGGTCTTCGCTCAAATGGTAGCCGTCGCCAATTGGCGGTTCGACGCTGTGATTGTCTTCGATCAATTCCGGGGTGTAATGGTCGGTGCAGCCATACAGAAACCCGTAGAAGCGATCAAAACCGCGTTGCGTAGGCCAATTCCCAAACGGACCGGCCGGCGTGATCTCATGAGCCGGCGTAAGGTGCCACTTGCCGAGCATATAGGTTGCATAACCTGCTTGCTTCAGCAATTGCGGTAGCAGTTGCACATCGTCACGGATGGCGCCCCGACAGTTCGGAAATCCCGTATCCGTATCGGCAAGATTGCTCATTCCGACACTGTGGTGATTTCTTCCAGTCAGCAGACAGGCGCGCGTGGGCGAACAAAGCGGTGTGACATGAAAGTTGTTGTAACAAAGCCCGCCTTTGGCCAATGCATCAACGTTCGGGGTGCGAATCTCGGACCCGTAGCACCCGAAATCAGCCCAGCCGGTATCATCAAACAGGATGACAAGAATGTTCGGTGGCACGTCCTCGCGCATGTCGGCGGATGGCCACCAAGGCACGCTTTCGGCGACAGTCAGCCCTATCTTGCCCTGAAAATCCTGCAAGCTTCCGCTCTTTGGTGCCGCCTGCCATAGGCAAGCATGTTTTGGATTTGGAACACGGCACCTAAACCCTCTTCCGACATGATGCAAGCGATCGACCCTTTCTCGGCAAGAGGGATGCGCAGCAGATAGGGGCATACCCTCCGACTGGAACTGTCAATTCACTAGCAGCTAGCCGTCATGCATGCTCCCAATAGGACAGGCTGGACTCGCGAAATTTCGCTGCACCATTCCGGATCTATTGATTGTGCCGTTTCTTGAAATGTGCTCCTGGCCCTTTCGAGGGTGCTGTAGAAGAGAGACGAATCCGGTAGTTGGCTGCCGGATTGCCGAGGCAAGCGAGGAGGACAATGTGGCCACCCAGATTACCTGCAGCGACGGTTGGAGTCGAATTTGACCGTATCTCCGGTGTTGTTCCTCTTCCGGGCCCAAGATCCGAGACCCAACCAAGACTGGCAGTATCATGAGGTGAACCTATGACCGCCGATGAACCCGGCTTGCGGCTTCGAAAAAGATTGCCGCCAGTACAATGCTACCGCCGACAAGCGTGTTGGTGCTGGGGGCTTCATTGAAAACTACCCAGACCCAGATTGGTGCCAAAACGATTTCAGTCTGACTTGCGAAGGCGAGCGATCCCGCTGGAACAAATTTGGCTCCGTAGAGAAAGAGAATCATCCCGCACACCGTCAACAGACCGCCAGATGCAAGCGCAAACGCAATGTCAGGGACAGGAGCAGAAATCAGCCCTCCCGACATGAACAAGCCGATCACAATGGTAAGTCCGGCGCCGATGCACCCGCCGGGCATCAGGTTAACATGTCTGCCCGACCGGGCAACCATGGCCATGCCGGCAAATCCGAAGGCGCAAAGCAGGGCAAGAAGCGGGCCGATCAGATTGCCGGCGGCGAGACGACCCAGTACCATGATCGCTATTCCAATTGCCGCCGCCAGCATGGCACACATGGTCGGTACTGAAGGCCGCTCCCGGAACAGTAACCAGGAGCCGGCAGCAGCGATTAGCGGTGCCGAAGCGAGAATGAAGACCACATTGGCGACCGTAGTCTGCAGGAGTGCCAACACGAAGCTGACTCCTGCCAAGGCATGAAACAATCCCATGAGCAGGCCGCGAATTCCAGCAACCTGGAAGGCGTAGGCTATGCGGCCATGGCTGACAACTGCCACAACTGCAAGGGTTGCAACCAACTGACCGATGCTGCGCCAGAAGATTATCTGTGGTCCTGTTGCAACTTCGATCATGCGAACCATCAATCCCTGCATACTCCAGAATGTGCCTGCCAGTGCGACAAGGGCGATGCCGACCCCCTGACCGGACCGCAACCCAGTAGGCAGGAGTATTCTGGGCACCCTTACCCCTTTCGACATGGTCGAGATGTCTTCAACTGTACACCAACGGAGTTTTGCTTTGCTGGAATGTATTGACGCGATGGTTCGGAATTGATGCGGCCATCAATATTGTCGTACCTGCCAGAGACAACTCAAGAAACGCAGGAAAGGATCAACAGCGAAAGTTTCAAAGCCAATTGGCAGGATGATGCCGGGATAAATTCAGCTTGTTGCTGTTTGGCTACGGAAGAGCTGCGCAATCTTGAGTATGCCACGGAGGTTGGCAGTTCCTAAGGAAAAGGCGCAGCGAGACTAGCTGCTGTACTCGTGGGTGCAAGTCCCACCGGCGCAATTCTCAGTTTGGCGCCGTAGTCATATCCGACAGGCGCAAGGGGCGACCCTGCGACCTGGCAGCTCGGAAGTAAGAGCCTTGGGAGGCTTGGGAGAAAAATCTCTCTCTTGTCTGGTCAGCCCGGGGGGCGAGCAAAGAGTAGGGCCGTAGCGAAAGTGAACGGATTAAGCGTCGAAAATGGGACTCCTGCATGAAGCTGATTTGCAGGATTATTGGAGTTGCCAAGGGTTTCCTTCCTACCTGATGGCCAGTGCTGATGCGGAAGAACTGAGAAGCACGTATCGGGGCTCCCGGCGTATTGAAGGCGGCAATACTCGAAAGTACAGCAGTGAAAGTCCGGAAGGTCTGGAGGTTGGACAGGATGACCCATGAATGTCGAAGATCGTGTCTATAACCGGCAGTGCCGGGAAATGAGACGGAGACCTCCAGACTGTCGGATGAGGCCGACAAGCGATGATGTCCGGGACAACACAACCCGGGCTGAGCGAGGGCCTCTGGGCTCAGGTGGCGATGTTACAGCCGGTGGATCTGCACACAGAGGCGGATGATCACTCGGTGGGTTGCATTGTCTAAGGGCGGAGCAAACGTGGTAACCGATGGGGGTATGGCAGGGTCGGTCTTGACCTCGTCGGGTATTGCGGAAGGCTCTGCTTCGAACTGCAAGGTGCCTGATGCTTGAAGCCGTACCCGGGAAAACCTGACGTACGGAATTTTAGGGAGGGCGGCTGGAAACGTGGTCTGCGGTGGAACTGTGAACCCACTTCGTAACCGAAAGGGCGAGGCTGGAAACCCTCCACCTAAGGGTGCGCGCGCCAGTGCTCTACCCGACATTTGTATCCGGTGGATGGCCAGGCGTTCCAGTCTTGCCGAGTCGTTCACCTCTTGCCTGGCAGTCTCACCAAGACAGTACGAGTCATGTTGCCTGAGGTCGGCCAATACCATGCACATTTCGAGCCCTGGTTCGCAGGCACGTCATGCGGGAATGTCTGTCTGCCGCTCCAGGCAGAATTGCCACCAATATTCGGCACCACTTTGGACAGGCGCATCTTTCAAGAATTTCTCTTGCTGTTTGGTCAGTCGGCCCGGACTGCACCCTGTGGCCAAGAGTCGATATCCGGCACAAATGGATACTCCTTGAATTGTGCCAAGTTGGCAGTCGTGACCTCCCGGGCTCTGGAATTGATCGCTCCCGTCAACTGTTGAGCCTTTTTGGCTGGTGATCGCAGCATCCTATAGGGTTGACAAAATTTCTGCCTGCTCCGATAAGACGCGCAAGAAGCGCTATTTCATCTATGACCATGCAATTCGTTGTACCCTCCAGGCATGCAGGCACGACTGGCGACACATTTTCCTCGGGCGCCTCGGGGCCAAAGTCCGATGCGGTCCATACGACCTCCAACAAGCGAGTTTGGCAGGACGGGTTTCATCACCAACTGGCAGCAATTCCGGGCACCGACTGATGCTGTCCGAACGGTTGGACTTGGCAGGGAGTAAGGCAAGGCGAGTGCCGCGAGCCTTGCGGCAAGTCCGTGATGTAATTTCAGCGATCCCCCGGGTACGGCTCGCCTGCTTGCCAACGCCGCTGCAGGAAGCAAGGAATTTGTCAAAGCTGCTCGGCGGACCGCGTATTTTCGTCAAGAGGGATGATCTGACAGGAGTGGCCTTTGGCGGCAACAAGACACGGAATCTGGAATTCCGGCTCGCAGCCGCCCAGGCCATGGGCGCCGATGCCATCGTAATGGAGCTGGACCAGCAGTCGAATTCGGCGCGGCAGACCGCCGGTTGCTGCAATCGCCTGGGTCTGGATACTGTTCTTGTTCTTGTTGGCTCAAGACCCGAGCCCGTGCAGGGCAACCTGCTCGTCAACTACCTGCTTGGGGCCGATGTCAGGTATGCAAGTTCCATTGCCGAGCAGCGGAGGCAGAGCACCGAGGCATTGGCGGAGTTGCGCGCCGAGGGTCGAAAGCCCTGCTTGCTCAACGACATCCCGATGTTCGACGAAGGCTCTGCAATCGCCTACCTTGAGAGCACATGTGAAGTTGTTGAAGCGCTGGCCGAAAAGGGGCTGGAGCCCGACTGCTTCTACATGTCCTCGTCCGGAAAGGGTCAGGCAGGACAGATACTTGCCCAAATGTTGTTAGGCGGATTTGCTGTACGGGGGATTACGGCCACCGACGAATTCAACATCCCGCCGAGAGGTGCGGAAATTGCCAACCGCACAGCGCATACCCTCGGACTCAATGTCGCCGTGACCCCGGATGATGTCATCAATGACGCTGCCTTCGTTGGCGAGGCCTACGGAGTTCCAAGCGCAGCTGGAAACGAAGCGGTGAGATTGTTCGCACGCACGGAAGGAATCATCCTGGACCCCGTATATACAGGCAAGGCTGCAGCAGGAATGATTGCTCATATCCGCCGCGGCGACTTCAATCGCGAGGAGATTGTGGTCTTTGTCCACACCGGTGGAACGCCCGCGATCTTTACGCATAATCAACTCTGGCTCGACAATGCAGCCAGGCAATAGGGAGGAAACCACCTTGAAAACCTTTATCCAACGCACAATTCAACTGCTTCTTGCAGTGTCGGCAAGCGTTCTCACGCTTTCGACAAGTGCTTCAGCAGGGCCCGATGACAACACGCTGGTGTATGGCCAGCGGCTTTCGATTACCGACATTGGCCCGGCCTACAATGCATTCCTGCAATATCCTTCAGGCTATGAAGCCGGCTTTGTGATCTTTGATCGCCTCGTTACATTTGACGACCAGTTGCGGTTCAACCCTCAGCTGGCGGAAAGCTGGGCCATTGCCGATGACCAAAAGTCGGTAACCTTCAGGCTTCGTGCCGGAGCGACCTTCCATGATGGCACACCGATCAATGCCGAAGCCATCAAGTTCAACGTCGAACGCATGATGGACCCGGAGATCAATACGACCAACAGACCCCTCTGGGATCCGATTGCCGGCGCCGACGTTGTCGATGATCTTACAGTTCGCCTGCGAACTCACGAACCCTACGCCCTCCTGCTCAACACACTGGCACATGGGTCGGGAGCCATCCTCAGCCCAACAGCGATCATGGAAAACGGCCAGGAGAGCGAGACACAGAACCCGGTAGGCTCCGGACCCTACAAGGTGGAGTCTTTCAATCCGGGCCTTGAACTCGTCCTTGCTCCACACGATGGATACTGGGCTGGGCAGCCGTCTCTGGACAAGATCATATTCCGTTATGTTCCCGAGGCAGCAACGCGGATTTCGGCACTGCAGAGTGGTGAGGTTGATGTCATCGACGGCGTACCGACACATCTGATTGCCCAGATCGAGGCAGACAGCGATCTGCAGGTTCTGACCTCGCCGTCGCTACGACCAATGGGTCTGGCAATGCAGACCACAATTGCTCCGCTGGACAACGTGGAAGTACGTCGAGCCCTGAATCATGCCATTCCGGTGGAAGCCATCGCCGACAAGCTGTTTCTCGGTCAGGCCAAGGCCTCTGATTCTCCACTTGCTTTCAACACCGTGGGTTACAGTGGAAACGAACCCTATGCCCATGATCCCGACAAGGCACGTGAAATGCTCGCCGCTGCCGGGCTAGCGGACAGCGACGGAAATGGCATGGTGGAGCACGAAGGTGAGGATCTTTCCTTCACACTCCTGGTTCCCGAAGGGGTATTTGCCAACGACGTGCTGATTGCAGAAACGGCCGCCGCCGCCCTGCAAGACGTCGGAATCGGTGTGGAAATCCGGAAGATCGAAAGAAGTTCGTTCTGGGATACGCTACGCCTGCCGGTGGCCGAGGCTGGATGGCAGCTGGCGCTGTTCGGCTTCAATCCGTCCAACGCATCCGGATTGTATCACCTGGACTCGATGTACACATCCAACCCCGACAATGAAGGTCGTCCTGCAGTGTGGAACATCACACGCTTCAGCAACTCCGAAGTTGATGATCTTCTCAATCAGGCGAAGGTGACGGTTGACGGTGAAGCGCGTGCAGCCCTGCTGGCCCAGGTGCAGGACGTCATCTGGAGCGAGGCACCGTACATCTGGTTGCAGGTCAACAACAACATTTCGGCTTCAAGGGCGGACCTCTCCGGTGTCGAAGTGTGGCCGGTAATCTTTACGATTGTTCGCGGAGGCAGCTACTAGCGACACTCCGCAGGACGCGAAACCCGCCAGGGCCCCGGCCATGCCCGCCCTTGCGGGTCCGAAGCCAATTCTCCGGTATCTGGGACTGAGGCTTCTGCGCGCCGTCGCGATCGCATTCGCGGTCGTCACAATAATCTTCTTTCTGTTCAGTCTGGTCCCCGGGGACCAGGCTGCATACCTGGCAGGGCCCGGATCTACGCAGGCGGAAATCGACAAGTTGCGCGAGGCCCTGGGCCTCAACGATCCGCTGCTGGTCCAGTATTTCCGCCATATATTCGGGTTGCTGCAAGGTGATTTCGGAACATCCGAAGTGTTCAAGTCGGGACCGCTCCCGTTCATTCTGGAGCGCATCCCGGCCACCCTTGCCCTCACGGCATCAGCCATCGGTCTGACAATTGTGATCGGAATACCGGCTGGACTGGTGTCGGCGATGTACCACACGCGTATTCCCGACCTCGCCATTTCGGTATCGGTCGTGGCATTGCTGGCGGTGCCGAATTTCTGGTTGGGACTCCTGCTGCTCTCCCTGTTTTCTGTACAACTCGGATGGTTACCGAGTTTCGGGTTTTCAGGGCCGGCGGCACTGGTCCTTCCATCCCTTGCACTTGCCGCCAGATTGATTGCGCTGGTTGCCCGCATGACCCGCGGTGTAACCATCGACGAGTTGGCCAAGGATTATGTGCGTACTGCCCGTTCCAAAGGGCTTGGCCGGACGGCGATTCTGCTCCGACATGTTCTGCGCAACGTGATGATTCCGACACTGACAGTCATCGGCTTGCAGACCGGATATCTGCTTGGCGGGTCGGTCGTCATCGAAAGGCTGTTTGCCTGGCCGGGGATCGGAGACCTGATGATCAATGCCATTGGACAAAGGGATTATGCCGTTGCTCAGGCCGTGACAATCATCTTCGTAATCGCCTTTCTTGTCATCAATCTGATCGTCGAATTCCTTTACGTGTTGATCAACCCACGAATGAGAGCGGTATGAAGTTGGTATCGCCCGCGGGCACATCGTCGTCGGCTCAGCGTGTGTTCGTTGCTCGCTGGTTGAGCAAGAATGTATACCTTGTTGGCGGTACGTTCCTGTTGCTGATGTTTGTCATTGCCGCACTTTTCGGCGAGCAGATTGCTCCATACGGAGCCAACAAGCAAAATTTGCTCGAAGCGCTGGAAGGACCCAGCTCCGACCACTGGCTGGGAACGGATCCATTGGGACGGGATCTGCTCAGCAGGGTCATTGTCGGCACCCGGCACACCCTCTCGGTCGCAGTAATTTCCGTATCACTGTCCTGTTTCTTCGGCGTACTGTTAGGTCTGATTTCCGGATTTGTACGCGGCCCCCTGGCAACGGCAATTGATGCATTGGTCGACGTTGCGCTTACCATTCCCAACATGATTCTTGCCATTTCGATTGCGGCGGTCATGGGGGCCGGGATGACCGGGCTCATAATGGCTATCAGCATTTCGTTCACACCGCCAATTTCGAGGATAGTGCGAGGTCGCGTGATGGAAATCCGCGAGGAGGACTTCATCGCAGCAGCGCGCACAATTGGCGTTCGACCATGGCGAATCCTGTTGCGGCATGTCTTGCCGAATGCAGCGACCGTCATCGTGATCGAAGCGAGCCTGCAGGCTGGCCAGGCCGTGCTGACGGCGACGGCGCTGGGGTTTCTGGGCCTTGGCGTTCAACCCCCGACACCCGAGTGGGGCACATTGCTCGGCTACGGACGGGAATACCTCCATGTTGCGCCGTTCATGGTCATTGCGCCAGGACTGGCGATTTCACTGATGGTGCTGGGTTTCAATCTTTTGGGCGATGGCCTTCGCGATTGGCTAGATCCTCGCCTGGGTAACTGAAGGAGTTTGACAGGATGTGTATTGTCGATTGTCATGGACATGTTTTCCCGCCTTTGGCCGAAGCTTGTGGCTTTGCCACAACGGATGAGCATCTACTCTACATTCAATGGGGAATGCACAACCATCTCAACCAGCCGGTTGTTCGAAGTCGGGCTGGCACAGTCGTCAACGACCGCCATCTATGGGATGCGAAGAACCCCACCGAATCCGGCCGAGTGACCGGGGTCAACTTCCGGGTGGAAGGAAATGGAAAGCTGGCCTGGACCGTGGACGGCGAGGACTACCACGTCCAATATCTGAGCCCGAACACGCGCCACCTGGAGAGTCCTGCAGAGACCGTCATCGCGCAGATGGATTATGTCGGAATAGAGAAAATGGTGCTGCAGAACGACCATGTCTACGGCAATTCCGCCAGGATCTTCGCGGCGGCTAGAGAGCAATATCCGGGGCGCTTTATCGGGTTGGCCCAGGTTGAGGAGGGATTTGCGTGGCAAGACCGGGAAATCGCCCGTCTGGAGCGCGAGATTACCGTAGACGGGATGTCCGGCCTGTATTTTGGGCTTGCCGGATTCATGCGCTCGGGGTGGAAGGAGACCTATGCCTCCAGTGCCTATGACGATTTCTGGAACACGGTCGCTGACCTGAACCTGCCTGTGTTCTGGGTTCATCCTGCTGAAACTCCATGGGGCACTTACCTGCAGGAGATGGTTCGGTTCGCCGAATGGCTTGAGCGCTTTCCCGGCATTCGCTCTGTAATGGTTCACGGGTGGCCGACAACGCTTTTCGATACCGGTTCGGGGCGGTTGGAATGGCCCGGAGTCGTTCAGGACATACAGGATAATTTTCCGGTTTACTCCGAAGTGTTGTATCCCATTTCCTGGGGACGCCGGCACGAGTATCCCTTTGCGCAGGCACTTGACCATGTCCGTCAATTCTACGACCGGTTTGGTCCCGAGCGTATGATCTGGGGTTCGGACATGCCTAACGTCGAGCGTTATTGCACCTATCGACAGAGTCTTGATTATGTTCGACTCTACAGCGATTTCCTGACGGAAGCCGAGCATGCAGCGGTGTTCGGCAAGAACTGCCTTTCGCTCTTCGAAGATGTTGGTCAGGCGTGAATTCACCGACCGGTCAATATAGAGAAGGTGCTTCATCCGGCTATTATCGAAGGCCTCTCCTGGAAGTACGTAACCTCGCGGTTCGCTTCGAGATGCTACGGCGAACGATTTACGCCGTGAACGGTGTTTCCCTCGACGTCTACGAAGGAGAGACCTTTGCCATCGTTGGAGAATCCGGTTGTGGCAAGAGTGTCACTGCGCTTGCACTCCTGAAGTTGTTGCCAATGCCTCCGGCAAGGATCGAGAAGAGTTCTTCTGTCATATTCGAGGGTCAGGAGTTGATGGAGTGCTCGGAAAGCGAGCTTCGTGCCCTGCGGGGGCCGGCAGTGAGCTACGTGTTCCAGGAACCGATGACGTCGCTAAATCCGTCAATGAAAATCGGCTGGCAGATCGCCGAGGCATGTGCCTTGCACTACGGGATGAGCCGCGAAGATGCCCTGGTACGCGCCCGCGGCCTTATGGAACAAGTTCAGTTGCCCGATGCCGATAAACGACTCGATGCGTATCCGCACCAACTGTCCGGAGGTATGAAGCAGCGTATCATGATTGCAATCGCTCTCGCCTGCACGCCACGCCTGCTGATCGCTGACGAGCCGACTACCGCCCTTGATGTGACAATTCAGGCCCAGATCCTTGATCTTCTGGAGGATGTTCGCAGGGAGACCGGTGCCGGCATGGTTCTCATCACCCACGATCTCGCGGTGGTGGCCGAATACGCCGACCGAATGATGGTCATGTACGCGGGTCACAAGGTTGAAGAAGGTCCCGTGCGCAAGATTCTGTCAAATCCCGGCCATCCCTACACGTTTGGGTTGCTCCAGGCCGTGCCACGCCTGGGGTCAAGCCTGGTGGAGGGAAACACCCTTTCGCTCACTGAGATTCCCGGTGTGGTTCCGTTGCTTGATCAACTGAAGCCCGGATGTCCGTTTGCACCACGTTGCAACCTGGCAGTTGACCAATGCCGCACCAGCAGGCCCCCCATTGCCGAGATTTCCAAAGGTCACCTAGCGGCATGTTTCCGAAGTGAGCATGTTGGAGCAAGTACATGAACATTGTCTCCAGCATGAGCAAGGCATTGCTAGAGGTTGACAACGTGTCCAAGCAGTTCCTGGTCCGACGCGGGGCATTTGGCGGAGTGCAGGCTACGATTAACGCCGTGGAGGGCGTGTCATTTGAAATCCACCGCGGTGAAACGCTGGGGCTGGTTGGCGAGAGTGGCTGCGGCAAATCTACCATTGCGAAGTTGATCACTTGCCTCTATCGGCCGACCTCTGGCCAGATCCGGCTTGACGGTGTGGCGGTTTCAGATCTTCCCGAAAGACGACTGCGTAACTTGCGTAGCCGGGTGCAGATGGTGTTTCAGGATCCCTATTCTTCGCTCAATCCCCGGATGACCGCGGGAGACATAGTCGGGGAGCCCATCAGGGAGCACGGGCGCGGGTCCGCCAGGGACCGACGTGACCGCGTGGACAGGCTCTTTCGGCAAGTCGGTTTGCGCCCGGAACTCGCTGCAAACTACCCGGATGCCTTTTCAGGCGGCCAGCGGCAGAGGATAGGGCTTGCCCGTGCCCTGGCGCTCGCGCCCGAACTCATTGTGGCAGACGAACCGGTTTCTGCGCTTGACGTTTCGGTGCAGGCGCAGGTCATAAACCTGATGGTGCGGCTTCGAAACGAGACCGGTGTGGCCTACCTGTTCGTTTCACACGATCTCGCAGTAGTCGAGCATATCAGCGATCGGGTGGCGGTAATGTACCTCGGCCAACTGGTGGAGATTGCGCCCAAGCACACACTCTTTTCCGATTCTCGGCATCCTTACACAGAAATGCTGATGCAGTCGGTTCCCACCATGGAGGGCCGTCGCAAAGCGCGTCGGCTTGTTGTGGGAGAGGTGCCCAGCCCCATCGACCCTCCGTCAGGCTGCCGTTATCGGACCCGTTGTCCACTCGCTGAATCACACTGTGCACAGGCGGTGCCGGTATTAAGGCGCGTGGGGAAGGGACACTTCGTATCCTGTCATGTTCGCGCCCCCGCCAGCTGACACCAACCAGCGTTTTTGTCGGATCGTTTGAATTGTGAGTCCGGCATGCCGTGATTGCGAACATCACTTTGATCCTGGTTGCTGCATCTGCCGGCATGCGATCCGAGTACCACTCCGGGGAAGGAATGGTTGCCGCCTTGAATTGCTGCTCAAATCCGTTGCCGGGCAAAGGTCAGTTCATGAGTGGACCCATTCAGTCCGCCCGGTAGTTCCGCCTGGCTTCCGGGTCCTCGGTCGAGTAGGGGAGTGTCGCCAACTCCTGCCAAACCTGAGCCGGGACTTCGTACGCAGCCCAATCAAGGGTTTGTCTTATCCGCTCAGGTTTGGAGACACCGACGATGGTTGAGGTAATTCGAGAGTCCTGCAAGGAAAACTGCAGGGCAGCAGCACCAATTGGACAATCATGTTCAGCACAAATGTGCTCGATTGACTTCACATGTGCCAACTGTTGGCAGTCGGCCTGCTGGTAGGTCAACAAACTTGTCTGCATGGAACCCTTGGCCAGCATTCCTCCCGCGAATGGAGCTGCATTGAATATGGAAATGCATCTTTTTGCGGCGTAATCGAACAGGTCACCAGCATTCCTGTTAGTCAGCGTGTAGCGGTTGTGGCTGATAAGGACATCGAAGGGCCAGTCCTTCAATATGGGCAGCATGATGTCGACTTTTCCCATCGCAATGCCCACTGCGTCTGCGAGGCCCTCGTCCTTCAGCCGGAACAATTCATCAAGCGCACCACCCTTACGGATAATTTCGTTGAGGTCCCGAGCATATTCAGGATCGTGCAAATGAAGGATTTGCACCCGATCCAGATTCAGTGCCGCTAGGCTTTCCTCCAGTGAGCGACGCGCGCGGCCGGCATCAAAACACAAGCTGTCCATGTCCCGGTCGAGCTTAGTGGAAACGACAAAGTCTTGAGGTATCCCGCCTCTCTCCTTGATGACAGCTCCAATCCTCTCTTCACTGCGACCCATGCCGTAGTTCCTTGACGTATCTATGACGTTTATCGGTCCGTCGAAAATTGCATGGATTGTGCTGCGAGCTCGCTGTTCATCAACAGAATAGCCGTAGGTTGACGGCATGTCGGAAAGCGTTGAGGTGCCAAAGCTAATAGGTGTGACGGCCAGGCCGGAATCTCCAATGCTTGTTTTCTTCATTGTTCGTGCCTCCAGATTGCCTAATTTCGGTGTTCCAGTGATGATACGTCGATGCGGATTGCAGAAGCCGACTCGCGATATCTTGTGGCAACCGCAATTTCTCAGCCGTTGAGCGAAACCGTTGAAGCAAGCACCGACGACCGTGTTTCCTTGCTGACCTTGGGTTTCAACGCTTCCTCCTCTTCCCTGATAACCGGAATGGCGGACAGCAATGCGCGCGTATACGGATGAGAGGGATTGTCAAGAATCTCGGCAACGGATCCGCGCTCGACGATTTCGCCCCTCAGCATAACGGCAACGCGGTTGCAGAAGTTTCGAGTGAGACTGAGATCATGGCTTATGAACACGTAGGTCAGTCCAAGCGATTTGTGCAACCGTTCGAGCAGGTCCATGACAGTGGATTGGACAAGCACGTCGAGGGCAGATGTTGGTTCATCCAGAACTAGCACCCCGGGATTGACGGACAAGGCTCTGGCTATCGCCACCCGCTGCTTCTGTCCGCCAGACAATTCGTGGGGATACATGCTGGCGTAATCTCTTGGGAGATCAACCATTTCGAGCAATTCAGTGATGCGGGTCTGTATTCTTGTAGTCTCGTGACCTGTGAAAATCAGTGGAACAGCCAGCTGATCTGCAACGGTTCGTCGGGGGTTCAACGAGGATCCGGGATTCTGGTAGACGACCTGCCCATTCCGTCGCCGTCAACAACCGGCAGGCCGGCCTGTGCAGCCGTGAGCATGGGCTCCATAGCGTTGGCTCCACCGATTTCGGAAGAAATCAGAGCGTCGACCCTTGACCCTGTCTCCTCTTTGATGGCTCGAAGTGCGCGCAGGCACTCCTCTCCCTGTTCTATCCTTTCAACACCTATGACCGGTGCGCGAATTCCACCGAGCGACACAACCAGGGCATCATCGGCAAGTTCGGCCAAGGGAATTACAGATATTCTTCGTCCTTTCTAAGGGCCCTTTCAGTGCTATCGACCACTCCTCCCATGACGTCTCTTGTTGTCGGCGACTTCACACCCGCAAGTATGGTGTCTTCCCTCATCACATCGGCATCGGCATCGGTATTGGTACCACCGATATCCACGCCAATACGCCATCGGCGCCGCTTACCGCCGCAGTTGTTGTTGGAGTCTGTCCCCAATGTCATGGTTGTGCTCCGAAAAATGCTATGTTCGAAACGACCGAATTCGGCACACTTTGATTGCAGAAAGTGCCCCATGCATGATGTGTCGTGTAAACTTGCCCTGGCAATTCTTCGAAGAAATCTCTGCCCGGAAGATTGCGCCTGTCCGTCCGCCAGGAACCGAGGAAAAGGGGAGGCAGTATTGTTCTTGGATTGCAAAAGGCGGAGAGCCAGCGGATTCATTCAACTGTTGGCTTGACAGAGGCACCGGCAGGACAGTTATTGACTGACCAGACCAGACGATTGCATTGTGCAGGAAGAAGACACTCTTGTTCAGTCGACCTTGCCGAAAGTGGGACATACCAGAGGCACTGTCGGTAGAGGTCGGTCGAATCTCCCGGCAGCAGCAGGTTCTCCTCAAACAGTATTGACACAGAAGGATTTAGGACTTTGTTGACAAGAGACCAGTCACGGATCGCGCGGGACAGGCTTCGGCCGCGCGTTGTCGAGCTTTGGTGGGCGCTGAGATCGCTGCAGTCCGTAATTCGCTTCATGAACAGCGGGGCCCATCCTGACGACGAAACCTCTGCCATGCTTGCACTGCTCCGGTTTGGATATGGATTCAGCATTTCCTTCGCTTGCGCGACCCGTGGCGAGGGTGGCCAGAACGACATTGGACACGAAATGGCAAGGGATCTCGGCGCATTGCGCACTGCCGAAATGGAAGCTGCATGCTCGGTCCTGGGAATGCGACTTTACTGGCTGTCCGAGGGGCCCGAGGACACAATCCGCGACTTTGGCTTTTCAAAGAGTCGCAGCGAAACTCAAGCCAAGTGGAGTCAGGAGCGCACACTGGCGCGGTTGGTGGAGATTGTAAGGACAGAGCGCCCGGACATCATTTGCCCCACTTTTCTTGATGTACCGGGTCAGCATGGTCATCATCGTGCGATGACGCAGGCGGCATTTCAGGTCATGTCGGCCGCGGCCGATCCGGAGTTCCCGAGCAATTTGGCGCCCTGGCAGCCGATTAAGCTGTATCTTCCGGCCTGGAGCGGAGCCGGTCGATCCTATGACGACGACCTGCCTCCGCCGCTGGAAACCCTTACGCTTTGTGGTCGCGGACGTGAACCGATCAGCGGCTGGAGTTGGGAGAGAATTGGCCAGCAGTCACGGTGCTTTCACAGGTCACAGGGCATGGGCACATGGGTTAAGGCAGGAAATGAAAGAGACTGGCCATTGCACCTCGCCCGGAGTATTGTAGCAGGACCTGACGAAGGTCTGGCTTCTGGTTTGCCCGGCACGCTTTCCGACTTTGCCGACCTTCCCGTTGCGGGTCCAATTGCTCGAGAACTGCGAAGCGCTCACGCTTCGCTTGCGGAGGCCGTCTCGGCATTTCCCGACTTCGGTTCCGTTGCCCGCCTTGCCGGGATAGCCCTGGTACACATTCGCAATGCCCGGCAAGATTGTCCTCAGGCACTACGGGGGCAATTGCTTCACCGGCTCACCGAGAAGGAAATTCAGCTCGGGCATGTCATTCGGCTTGCACTGGGAGTCGAGGCAAGGGGGTCGATCGACGACACCTGGCTTCGTCCCGGAGACAGTTACAGCATTGACCTGGAGTTGCACCAGGGTTCTGCCTCAGCCATTTCGACAGCAATTGTAGCGACCCACGGAAACAAGGCAGATTTGAAGCAGTTGCAGGTCGGAACCAAAGCAGTGCCCGCAGATCCTTACCTCAGCCATTTCGATCCGGCTCTGCCACCCCAGCCAGCGCTCAACATTGCGATAACCCATGACGGTGTGACGTCGACGTGCCGCGTGGCGTTGGAGGAAACACCCTTTGTGCTTACTGGAAACACCGTGGAACTGCATCGGGACCGGGCGTTGCTGAACCTGAAACAGAGTGGAAGATCGATTGAGTTCATGGTCCTGGAGCAACATCCGCCTGAAGCAGAACCGTCCCTGGCGGTACCAGAAGGGTGGAAAGCAAACAGAACTGAACAAGGTTTCAGGGTAACGGTTCCGCCGGACGCCAGGGAGGGCCTCTACAATATTCCGCTGTTACTCGACCGAGCTAGAGCTCATTTGATCCACAAGATTGCCTATTCCCATGTCAGGCCTACGGTCGGTTACAGGGATGCACTTCGTGTACTTGTGCTGGAGGCAGAATTACCGGAGGTGCAGATAGGTTATTTCGGGGGAGGAAACGATCGGACAAATCTGTGGCTTGCCGCGCTTGGTGCGGAAGTTGAAGAACTTGACGACGATGCATTGTGTAGCAACGGCAGGCTGGACAGGACCGACACCATAGTAATCGGCATTTTCGCAATGCGGGTCAGGCCAGCATTGAGGGCGGCAATGCCCCGCATTCACGATTGGATCAAGGCAGGTGGTACATTGGTGACGCTGTACCATCGGCCCTGGGATAACTGGAACCCCGACCAGGTTCCTCCCCGAAGACTGGAGATTGGCAGTCCCTCGCTGAGGTGGCGGGTTACCGACGAAGCGTCCCGAGTTGATCATCGGGCACCAGATCATCCGATTCTCAACTGGCCCAACAAGATCACGGCTGACGATTGGGCCGGATGGCACAAGGAGCGAGGACTGTACTTTGCGAAACAGTGGGATAATGTCTACGAACCACTGGTTGAAATGGCAGATCAGGGTGAAGCCCCACACCAGGGTGCCCTGTTGGCAGCCGATATAGGCAGCGGACGTCACGTTCACTGCGCGCTGGCGCTCCATCACCAGATGGAACAACTTGTACCTGGCGCCTTTCGATTGATGGCGAACCTCATCGCAAGTCGCCAATGATACTCAAATATGCCCGGCGTCTGCGTGCCGTGTCCATGAGTGTTGACGGCACCCGCGGCGGGCATACGACGAGTGCACTGGGGGCAAAGGTTTAGTCCATCCAGGAATGGGTGTTGCGCCAACACGGGCAAGGTGTGGAAGGCTTTAAGGACCGGTGCTTGATTGCGCCCTCGTCATCCCGATCGAGGGGATCAACTACCGGCTGTGCAAGCACAGTGAACTGATGACGAAGCAAGTAATGACCAATGCCGGGATTATTCCCCGTCGCCGAAGCGGCGAAAGAGACCGAAACAGTATGGGGGTATGGTTCAGCACTGGGTGCCCTAAACGAAGCAATCACTACTTGGCGATATACGGGCAAGGATGCGATTTTGTCTAGAGTCCTGGCTATAATCGGGACGGTTCGCAAGCTAGTGCGTTCACGGAACGACTTCAGCGTCCCATTCGAGAATGCCCTGCCCGACGGTGTGGGGTTGTCGCAGTGCGAACTGTGTTATCAGGATAAAGCCCGAATTGGCAGGAAGGGCGTGACCTGGTGCAATGTGGTAACAAGAGTGAAGTGGAAATGTGGTGTAGATTCGATGCGAACTGCTTTAGCGACTGACCGGTTGTCCCCGGATTCCTGCTCTTCCTAATGGTTTCTTGATGTCTGGATTTTCAAAGATGCTTTCGCGGTTGGCCGCGGCTGTTACCGCTTGTGTGCTCACAAACTGCACGTTGACCGCACCGCTTCCAAAGTCAAAGGACGTGCCTGCGCGTTTGCAGGCTTTCCCAACCAGTGACCTGCCACTTGAAAGACGGGTTACGATCTACTGGAGCAAGGAACAGATTCCCTTCGTGGAAGCCAAGACTGACGGAGATGCAGCATTCGCACTTGGGCTTGTCCATGCCCATCTCCGACTTGGTCAGATGGCCACAGCGCGAATGATTGCGCACGGAAGGGTGTCGGAGATGGTGGGTCCGCGGGGAATCCAGATCGACCATGCCTTGCGGACGCTGTCCTATGGCCAGGCCGCCAAGGAAATCGAACTCGGCATGGATGAATCAGCTCGGCTTTGGGTGCAGAGGTTCGTGGCAGGCATCAACCACTACCAGGATACGGCAGCCGAGTTGCCACACGAGTTTGGCAAACTCGGCATTCGACCCGAACCTTGGACGGTGGCTGACATTGTTGCCATTGGACGTCTTGCCGGAAGTGACGTCAACTGGTTCGTGTGGGCTGGTTCTCTGCCTCTTCGAGATCGGGAGGACTGGCCCGAATTGTGGGCACGGATGGTGGCTAACGGAAGCGATTCACAGCCGAGTTTTGAAGGTGATGTGAAGCTCGGGAATGCCATGAGCTGGTTGAACAGTCTGTCGAGATCCGGAAGCAACAGTATCGCGGTTGCACCTCGGCTCACGCAAACAGGCGGTGCCTTGATCGCAAGTGATCCCCATCTAGGAATAATGATCCCAAGCCTCTGGCTTGTTGCCGGTGTCAAGTCGCCGTCCTACCATGTTGTGGGATTAATGGGTCCAGGCCTTCCGGTCTTTGCCATTGGACGCAACCAGCACATTGGCTGGGGCGGGACCAACATGCGGTCGGCTTCGAGCGAGCTCTATGACGTCAGCGAATTGCAATCCTCCGAGATTAGTAGCCACAGCCACCGGATTGGTGTGAGGTGGTGGCGGGACAGCAAGATTACGGTTCGGCGCACGCCGATCGGCCCGATAGTGACCGATGTGCCTTTCCTGGAATCCATGCAGCTGCCACCGTTGGCTCTCAAGTGGATCGGTCACGAAGCAAGTGACGAGATCGGCGCCATGCTGGCTGCCAGCAGAGCAAGCAATTTTGCCGAGTACCGGGAAGCACTTGATAGCTTTGCGGTGCCGGGACAAAACATGATCTACGCAGATGTTGAGGGCAATATCGGCCAGGTCATGGCAACTCGGGTGCCAGTGCGGTTAACACCACCTGCCGACCTTATTGCCGATGCAGCAGACAATGAAGCCACATGGCGTGAGACCAGATCCGCAATCACCCTTCCTTATAGCTACAACCCAAGAGAGGGGTTTCTTGCGTCGGCAAACAATCGGCCTGCCGCAACCGGCTTTCCGGTCGGTTTCTTCTATTCAACCGACGACCGGGTGCAGAGAATGGCGTCACTCGTCAAGGAGAACTCACCAGTCGGCGTTTCGACGCTAATGAATCTTCAGCAAGATGTTTATATGGCCTCAGCGGATGAACTTCGCCAATCATTCGTTAGCGGCCTGGACAGATTGGGAATCTCGGAGGGCGCCGATGCAGAATCCGAGAAGGTAATCGAACGCCTGCGACACTGGAACGGCGAATATCGGCAGGACTCTGTTGGCGCAGTTACTTTTGAACAGTTTCGCTACGGGTTTTCTGTGGAATTCTACCGTCTGCATTACGCTGATGGTGCGGAACTGCGAACCGTCGGAGCAATTGCCGAAATGCTGGGTGACGACATCAAGCATGCTGATGCACATGTACTGGCCGCTGCCTTGCGTGCCGGTCTGCAAACAGCGGCCAGCAGGTTGGACGAGTACAAGGACTGGGGCGAGATGCATCGGCTTCAATTGACTCATCCGCTGTCACGAGCGCCCATAATTGGTAAGCGCTACAAGTTTGGAGAGACCGGAATAGGCGGTAGCTCGCAAACGCTGATGAAGACCGCACATACCTCCACAGCCGAGCGTCATTCGGTTACATATGGATCAAACGCCAGGCACGTGTCCGACCTGACAGATCCTGACGCCAACTACTTTGTTCTGCTCGGCGGGCAGGACGGCTGGTTCAATAGTACGACGATGCTTGATCAATGGGAACTCTGGCGGGACGGTCGGTATGTGCGCGTGCCCCTGGCAATTTCGACGATTCGAGACTCTTTCCCCTTTCGCCTTGATCTCGAAAACTAGTGTTCGTCAGGGCCAATTGTGAAGACTGCCTCGTAGCATAGCTTGCAGGATTGGGACGGGCAGCCTTCGAGGGAGTTTGCACTATACAGCGCGACCATTTCTGATCGCCTGTCGCTGGTGTTTCCCGGAGGAGAATGTCGGTTGCCAAACAAGTCGGGGCGGGATTGCTGAAGGCATGACTGGTTGGGTAGGTCTTGGTCAGGGAAGGCAAAAGGATCTCTCCATATGATTACAGCTTCCGGCGGAAACTTGATCAACCAAGGACGATCAGAGCATGTATGATGCGACATGGCTGCTGAAACTTTATGCCCACAGGCGGCTCAGGAAACTTGCGAACCAAAGCGCGGAGGCCAGTCAGGAGCAGGTCCTCCGGAAGTTGATCAGGACGGCGCAACATACTCGATTTGGAAAAGATCACGGCTTTCAAGGCATTCGCAATCTGAACGATTATCGCCAACGTGTTCCACTTCGAGATTACGATGCGTTGTGGACAGACTATTGGCGAAGCAGCTTCCCCTTACTGCGTAACTGCACTTGGCCCGGTCTGGTTCCGTGGTTCGCGGAAACCTCTGGTACGACCACGGGAACCACAAAATTCATCCCGCTTGGCCGGGAGATGCTCCGCTCCAATTCTATTGCCGGTGCTGACCTTCTGGCCCACTATCTGGCCGGCCGACCGCACAGTCGTCTTCTTGCAGGTCGTTTCTTCATGCTTGGTGGCTCGACCAGTTTGGCTCGGCAAGCCTCTGGTGTGTACAGCGGAGACCTGAGTGGAATCTCGGCAGCGACAATGCCAGCCTGGGCGCGGCTGCGGTATTTCCCGCCGCCTCATCTTGAGGTTATTTCAGACTGGCAAGAAAAGATCGATAACTTCGCTCGCTGCTCACTTGAAGAAGAAATCACCGCAATTGCCGGGGTGCCAAGCTGGATGCTGATTTTCTTTGAGCGCCTGGCGACCTCGTACAGGGAATCGGGCGGTGGCATCGACCACGTGATTGCTGACATCTACCCGCAGCTGGAACTGCTGGTTCATGGTGGTATCGCATGGACGCCGTATGTTGATCGCTTCAAGTCACTGCTCGCAGGTAGCGACGTACAGATGCGCGAAGTCTATACAGCAAGTGAAGGCTTTTTCGCGGTTGCCGACCGGGAGGCGGATGCGGGACTCCGACTATTGCTCGATACCGGTATATACTACGAATTCGTTCCGCTTGGCGAGATTGGCAAACAGAACCCGAACTGTCGGTGGATTGCCGATGTCGAGGTTGGCGTGAACTACGCATTGATCGTCACGACCTGTGCGGGTCTCTGGCGCTACATCGTCGGGGATACTGTCAAAGTGGTCGATCTTGATCCGCCGCGGTTGGTTGTAACCGGGCGCATCAGTTACATGCTGTCTGTATGCGGTGAGCACGTGATCGGAAGCGAATTGGAGGCGGCAATTGCCATGGCAGCCGCGTCGATCGATGTATCGATAAACGATTTTGCCGTTGGACCGGTCTTTCCGGACGAAAACTCTGTACAGGGAGGGCATTTGTTTGTGGTAGAATTTGAGACCAAAGGGAGGCATCTGCATCCTGACCAGGCAAGATGCCATCGCTTTGCGAGGCGGCTTGACGAGGCCCTGTCCAGCTTGAACGACGACTATGCAGCGCATCGTGCTGGTGGATATGGCATGAGGGCTCCGCAAGCGCTTGTCATGAGGAAGGGAGGCTTCGCGGCATGGATGCAAAAGAGGGGCAAGCTTGGTGGGCAGAACAAAGTGCCTCGAATTATCAACGACAGGACATTGTTTGCGGACCTCCGCAAGTTTGCGGAATCCCATGAGTGGCAAGTGCCGACAGACTGCGACAACAGCTAGGAGAGTCGCGACCGGCAAGGATGCCGGTTCTATGCTTGCCACCGGAGAAACACGACTCCTGGCAGAGGACTCAGATCAGGCAAGGCAGCTGTCAGGCATGGACTGCCTGTGGAAGCGACGATCGCCGTGGCAGTTTAGGGCTTTGTTTCTACACCACAGATTGGTAGAAAAGACGCTGGCCATTGAAATAGCCATATCTCGTCCCCAATCACAGTAAGTGCGGCAATGGAAGGAGCATTGGTTATGTTTAGAACGTTTGAGCTACGTTCCCTAGTAGCAGCACTTGGCACCGCAGTACTTGCGATAGGCGCCGGTGGCTCATCTGCAGTTGCCGACATAAAGGTCGCCGCGTCCATCAAACCGGTTCATTCGCTTGTAAGCGAAGTCATGATGGGCATCGGCGAGCCCTATCTTATTATGCGCGGGAATTCCTCACCCCACACTTTCAGTTTGCGTCCGTCTGATGCCGAGGTTCTCGAGAATGCCGACATCATCTTTCTGGTCGATGAGGAGTTGGAGGTTTCGCTGGCAGGGCCGCTGGCCACGCTGGCCGGAAGTGCCCAGATCGTCGAACTGTCCGAGTCGCCGGGCATACTCTTGCTGCCATTTCGGGAAGGTGGATTCTTCGAGCATGAAGAGCATCATGACGAAGAAGAGCATCATGACGAAGAAGATACGAATGATGACCATGCTGCGAGTGACAGGAAAGACGACCACGATGACGAGGCGCATGGAGATGAGGATCTGCACATCTGGCTGGACCCGGTAAACGCGCAGGGTATGGTTGTCCACATTGCCAGAACGCTTTCCGAAGCAGATCCCCCAAACGCTTCCCAGTACATGTCCAACGCCGATTCATTTATTGAACGTATACAAGAACTCGAAGCTGAAATTTCGGCCGAGTTGGAGGCTCTAGGCGATAAGCCTTTCATCGTGTTCCATGATGGTTACCAGTATTTCGAAAAACATTTCGGACTTTACGCCGTTGCTTCTGCAGTGGTCAGTGCAGACCGTCCGCCCGGCGCAAAGCGCCTGCGAGAGCTCCAGGATCTGGTAAGAGAGTTGGGTGTGGTCTGCGTATTTGACGAACCGCAATTCGATAAACGGGTCATCAACGTAATTCTGGAAGGTACCGAAGTCCGATCTGGAACCGTTGATCCGCTAGGTTCCGCTATCGAGGACGGTATCGGTCTTTATGCCGAACTTATGAAAAACATGGCGTCATCATTCAGAGACTGCCTGTCTGACTAAGCTACACCTCCCTTGCAGGGAAAGTTGCGAACAGGCACAAACCTCGTCCCTGCATGGGACAGAAGACTTGAACAGCCGATGAATAGGCGGCCCCGATCGCGACAGTGGGGACAACTGTTGAATTGCATTTCATGCTAGTGAGAGAATCGCTCTTCCCGGCAGATCGTTGCATCTTCAATCTCGAAGGGATTTGTCCATAGGCCACAACCACACAGGGCACACACACGGACACGGCTGTGCCCAGCACAGCCGCAATGCCCACCGCATTCTTCTTGCACTGATCCTGACCGGCGGATTTACGGTTGCCGAAGTAATCGGTGGAGTGATCTCGGGATCCCTGGCGCTCCTGGCTGATGCTGCCCACATGTTAACCGATACTGTGGCACTCCTTTTCGCCTGGATTGCCATCAGATTGAGTCAAAGACCGGCCGATAGCGAAAGGACCTATGGGTACCATCGCTTCCCGGTACTTGCCGCCTTTGCCAACGGCGTCGGACTGTTTTTCATAGTGGCATGGATTTTTGTCGAAGCAGCAGGACGCTTGCTTGAGCCTGTTGAGGTATTGGCTGGGCCAATGCTGGCTGTGGCAATACTCGGATTCGTCGTTAATATTGCCTCGTTTGTCGCACTTCATGGCGCCGACCGCAGCAATCTCAATGTCCGTGGCGCAATGTTGCATGTACTTGGGGACATGCTTGGGTCAGCAGGTACTTGCGGAGCGGCTTTGGTAATTCTTCTTACAGGTTGGACTCCGATCGACCCTCTACTATCAGTCTTGGTAGGTCTTCTGGTGATGCGCAGTGCCTGGTTCCTGGTTAAAGATGCGGCACATATCCTGCTCGAAGGTGCGCCGACCGGCGCTGACGTGCGCGAAATTGCTGATGAACTTGTTGAACACCTTCCGACTGTTGAAAACGTCCATCATGTGCACGTGTGGTCACTGTCTCAAGACCGTTCGTTGCTTACCCTTCATGCAAGGATTTCGCGAGACGCCGATCCAGATTCTGCTGTTGCTGCTATTCAGTCCCACCTGGCCGAACGCTTCAATATCAGGCACGTTACCGTACAGGTTGAAGTTGAAGGCTGTTCAGACGATTCTGTTGCCGCGACCTGCTGACATCACGGTTGCAGGTGAAATTTCACCCGCGAGTCTCTCATTCTTGAAAGGTCAGCGTGACCTTCGTTTTCGAAGCAGCCAGTTCAACCGGGTTAAGAGAAACAAAATCAGCGCCGTTACGACAATAGTGGGGCCCGATGGCGTATCAAATTCTGCAGATGCATAGAGGCCTCCAGCTGCGGCCAGAACGCCAACTACTGCAGCACCCATCGCCATCCTCTCCGGGCTGGATGCCAAGGGCCTTACCGTTGCCGCAGGGAGGATCATCAGGGCAACAATCAGCAGGACGCCTACAATCTTGATCGCAACGGCGATTACCGCGGCCAAGAGAATCCCGAACAGCAATTGTGCTCGCTTGGGCCGCAAACCTGCCACTGCAGCAAGGTCGGTGCTTACAGTTGCAGCCAGAAGCGGGCGCCAGAGCCACCAGAGAACGCCAAGGGCAATCGCGCCCCCCGCCCAAATCACGACCAGGTCACCTCGAGAAACGGCCAGAATATCTCCGAACAGAAGTGCCTGGAGATCAATCCTCATGCTCGGAAAGAACGATAGTACAACGAGCCCGAGGGCAAGTCCGCCATGCGATAGCAGACCCAGAAGGGTATCGACGGGAAGCGTATCTCGCTGCTCAAGAAAATACAGAATCAATACGAGCAATGCCGCCGCCATGAATATACCAAGCTCCAGATGGATATTGGTCACGATGGCAATGGATACGCCCAGGAGTGAGGAATGAGCTATCGTCTCGCCGAAATAGGCTAGCCTCTTCCAGACAATGAAGCATCCGGTCGGACCTGTAATGAATGCCAGGCCGACTCCTGCCAGCAAGGCGCGAGCGAAGAAATCATCCAACAATGTTCAAATCCCGCGAGCGTCGCCGCCCTGACCCGCTGGCGGCGTTGGGACCGTTTGTAGACGCTTGTGGTTCATCGTGCTCATGGGGAACCAGCACGATAAAGTCATCCCCCGCTTCCATCGACCGCTCGAGGTCGTGCGAAATAATCAGGACGCCACAGCCGAGATCAGCACGAATGTCGTCAATCAACTTGTGAAGCACATCGGTGCCCACAATGTCAACACCCTGTTCCGGTTCATCCAGGATCAAGAGATTTGGTCGGTGGATTAACGCCTGGGCCAGGAGTAGGCGCTGAAGTTCACCGCCGGAAAGAGTTGTGACCTGAGGGTCACCTAATCGGTCAAGGCCAACAGCCGCCAAGGCACTGTCAATTTCTAGAGCTGTGAAACTGCCAGTAAGCCGCATCATTCGTCGCAGCGACAAGGGCAGGACTGGACTAATGGTCAGGCGTTGTGGCACGTAACCCATTCGGACTGTGCGGCTTCGCTTCAGGCTCCCCTCGTCAGGCTCCATGAGCCCGAGCAAGACTTTCGCACAGGTTGACTTGCCCGACCCATTGGCACCGACCAGGAATACAATGTCACCGCGCTTCACGGAAATATTGACGTATCGAACTAGCCAGCGGTTGCCCCGACGCACACCGATATTTCGTGCCTCGACGAGGTAGTCGGTGCTGCCATGTCTTGGTTCTGGAGGTCTATCCAATGTGTTGTGGTCCTCAATCTGTGTCTCAAGATCGCTAGGCAGCACACTCCCTGCACAATTGTCTGCCGTTTGCTACCCTACTACCAAAGCAGCATGTTCAGTAGAGGATCCAAAGGCAATGTTGTGTCAGGTCGCGACTTTCTTCGGGTCGCGGCGGAACATAACATTACCTTTCGAAGATGTCACTTTTGTTCGGTCAATCTTCGAGCAACGATTTCACGTTCTTGCCATGCCGCACATTGTCTCCCGTTTCAGAGCCTGAAGGTCCAGGCAAGACTAATTGTTAGAAGCCTCTGCTTCCTGGCGAGCCTGCCGAAAGTTGTGCAGCTGACGCTGGACTGGTCGTTTCGGGTCACCGCATCAGGAGTGGAATGAGGAGGTGGTCAGCGGAGCAACCTCTGCCAGTTCCTGGACTGGAATGACACCACACAGCTGGAACAGTAAAGTCCGGACCAAGAGGCCCGATTGTTGTGCGCTTTTCTGCCTGAAGGCTACTACAGGGCAGCATTGTCATGCGCAGCGCGCCTAAGGCGGTCATTGATAGCTCGGCCCAGCCCAGTCTGCGGAATCACCGAGATCGCAATTATTTGGTACGACTTTGAAGCCGCTTTTTGATCTGCTGCTCTCAACATGCCATAGAAGTTATGTGCAGCCTCGTTGATGTCCGCTAATTCGGAAAGATTGAAATCGGCCCCGGTTGCCTCGGACCCAAAGCCCAGCCAGACCTCGCCGTGCTGTCCTGTACTTGCGTCAAGCCGCAGCCTTGTGGACGGTGCATAATGGCTCGCAAGTTGACCGGGTGCAGCGGCTGGGCGCAAGGGATTCCGCAACAATGTACCTGCAACCGATGCAAGTTGAGTGCGCGGGATAGCGCCATCCCTTAGTACCGCAACGCCATCGCCTATAATTTCCACAATTGTAGATTCAAGACCATGTGGGCAGGAATTTCCATCGATTACGGCGTCAATACGGCCTCCGAGATCTAGCCTGACGTGTGACGCACAGGTGGGACTGACACGACCGGAGATATTGGCCGAGGGCGCGACTATGGGACGACCAAGGCAACCAATGAGCTCCAGGGCAACATCATGTGCGGGTATTCGAACTGCAAGGGTTGGCGCCCCTGCAGTTGCCTCCCTGCAAACGGTTGTCGAAGGTTTGGCCGGCAAGACCAGGGTCAGAGGACCAGGCCAGAAGTGTTCACCCAGCATTCTGGCAACATACCCCAGTTCGACATGGTCACTCGCATTCTCAATATCTGCCAGATGAACGATAAGTGGATTCGAAGACGGACGCCCCTTGGCCGCAAAGATCCGACGGACAGCTTTCGGATTGGTCGCGTCGGCGGCGAGTCCATAAACAGTTTCGGTGGGGAAACCCACAATGCAACCCCGGCGCAGCAGCTCGACGGCCGTACCTATATCCTTTTGGGACGATGTAAGTTCCATAGTGTTGATCTGGTTCATTTGGAAAACTCGCAAGTTTTTCAGGGATGGCTTGGAACATTCAGCCAGACTGGCCAAGACAAAATACTCGGTCCTGGAGTTATGTCGAGAGTGCCCGGTCGGAGAGTTGCCCAAGCAGCCAGCATAGTCTTGCAGTCGTCGGCATGATTGTATGCCTTGTGATGGGTCGGTCATTTGTTCTTGCGAAAACCCGTACAATTCGCAATTGGCTATTCGAAAATCTACAAGCACTCCACTGCTGCATCATTACCAGATAGCTTTGAATCTTCGTTCCACCACCGGCTCGAAAGAGGAATTATGTCAGTCATTAGTGGATTGTTGCCTGCGGCTACCAATGCCATGTTGGCGATGCTGGCGGTAGTGTCCCTTGCAGGAAGTTGATGGAACGACTTCACGGCCAAAAGGGAATACGATGTAGACCTGTTGAAGATGTGTTTCTGACATGGAGTGTTCATGACTTACCTCGCACCTTCGGAGGAATTGTTGTTCGTCCTGCGCCACGTAGCCGGAGTGGAGAGGTTGTTTTGCACCGAGAAGTATGAGGAGTTCTGCTTCGAAGATCTTGATCTGGTGCTGCGTTCCGTGTCCCGAATCGCCGAAACAAACCTGTATCCCCTGCAAAGGTCGGGAGACAGCACCCCGGCGTTTCTTGAGAACGGGGTTGTTCGATGTTCTCCCGGCTACCGGGAAGGCTATCAGGTGGTTGCCGAAAACGGATTTGTCGGAATGTCAGCAAGCCCGACCTATGGGGGCATGGGAATGCCGGTTGCCTTCCAGAACGCTGCCAACGAGATCATCAATGGCGCTTGTATGGCACTGGGACTCAATCCACTCCTTACTCAGGGTCAAATAGAATTGCTCGAGTTAAGTGCCAGTGCCTCGATCAAGGAGAAGTTTCTTCCACATCTCGTTGAGGGAAACTGGGCCGGCACCATGGTCATTACCGAGCCGCAGGCCGGCTCCGACGTCGGCAGTATTCGCACGCGGGCGGTTGCCGGGGATGACGGCTCGTTCAGCCTGACTGGCGACAAGATCTTTATCAGCTGGGCAGATTCCGATTTCTGTGACAATATTTGCCACCTTGTTCTTGCCAGGCTTGATGCGTCTCCTCATGGCACCAGGGGGCTGTCGCTATTCCTTGTACCAAAGCTGATGCCAGACCAGAATGGCCAGTTCAAGGTCCGCAATCGAGTAAGCATCACCCGTCTTGAAGAGAAACTCGGTCTGCACGGTTCCCCGACAGCGGCCGTTCGCCTCGACGGTGCAGTCGGTTGGCTGGTTGGAGAGAAGAATCGGGGCTTGGAAGCAATGTTCCAAATGATGAATCTGGCCCGCCTTGGCGTGGGAAGCCAGGGAGTAGGGGTCGCTGACGCCGCACTTCAATTGGCGGAGCAATATGCCGTGAATCGGGTGCAGGGCCGATCGACCGGCAGTAACGTTCCCTGCAGAATAGTTGATCAGCCGGATGTGCGCAGGATGTTGCTGACCATGAGGGCGCAGGTCTTTGCGGCTCGTGCCATCTGTTCGTCATGTGCAGTTGCGGTCGACATGGCACGTGCAACGGGAGATCGGGCCTGGAGGCGGCGAGCAGCTCTACTGACACCTGTTGCAAAGGCATTCGGCTCGGAAACCGCGGTCGAGGTCAGTCGCCTTGGCATAAGCGTTCACGGAGGTGCCGGATATATTGAGGAAGCCGGGGCTGCACAGTATCTGCGGGACGCGATAGTCACGACAATTTACGAAGGCACGAACGGAATCCAGGCGATAGACCTTGTACAGCGAAAGCTGGGGGGCGACGGAACAGCAATTACCGAATTCCTTCTGGAAATCCGCCAGCGTTCCGCAACGGGTAACGGTGCCATCATCTCCATGGAGAACAAGTTCAGGCAAGATTGGGCACGGATTCGGGAGGTTACTGACTGGATCGTAACCAGCCGCAAACGATCAAGTGTGCTGGCCGGTGCCACGTACTATTTGCGAGCCCTTGCGCTGCTGACTGGTGCTCGATTCCATATCATGGCAGCAGTTGCGGAAGAAAAACCTGGAGCACGAGCAGCTTTGGCAAGTGTCTACTTCAACCGTCTGATGCCCGAAGTTGCTTCGTTGTGTGAAATGGTTGTTTGTGGGGACAAGGATATTTATGCCGGCGCATTTGCCCCGAAGTCCAGAGAGTGAAAAACAGGATGCTGACAACCAAGGCAATACGTGAACCGTTCAGCGAACGGCCCCAAGGCAGCCAGGCAGTTGAGATTGAGCCTGGTATCCTGTGGCTTCAACTTCCGTTGCCCATGGCACTCGACCATGTCAACGCGTACGCATTACGTGAGGCCGACGGCTGGACAGTCATCGATACCGGCTTCAACAACCAAAGAACGAGATCCCTTTGGCACGAGATTCTTCACGGCGAGCTGGGAGGCAAACCGGTAAGAAGGGTCATCATGACTCACCATCATCCAGACCATGTCGGCCTTGTCGGATGGTTCAAGTCACAACACAAGGCGGCTGTCCTTGCAACGCGGGTCGCGTGGCTTACGGCCAGAATGCTCACTTTGGATAATCAGGAAAGACCGGTAGAGGAAGCTCTGCGGTTCTACAAAATGGCAGGAATGGGTCCAGAATTGTATGATCGCAGAAAGGATGAACGTCCATTCAACTTTTCCGATTGCGTCTATCCAATTCCTCCGGGATTTCAGCGCTTGTCCGATGGGCAGTTTTTCCGAATGGGAGGACATGACTGGACAATCAGGATCGGCCATGGCCATGCACCGGACCAAGCGACCTTTTGGCGCAGTGACGGCAAGCTGGTGATCGGAGGTGATCAATTCCTGGCGGGGATTACACCGAATATCGGCGTTCATCCGACCGAGCCGGAGGCAAACCCGCTTGAAGACTGGCTGCAATCCTGCCGCATGTTCCTGAAATTCGCCGACGATGACATGCTTGTTCTTCCAGGCCACAGGGCCCCTTTTGTTGGCCTCGGAAGCCGGCTCGTCGAACTCATCGAGCATCACGAAAAGGCACTTGATCAGCTGGAGGATTCTCTGGATACACCCAAGCTTGCAACCGATGTTTTCGAAGTGCTATTTGGCCGCGTCATTCCGGAACGGGAGTACGGGCTTGCATTGGCAGAAGCCGTTGCGCATGTGAATTTTCTGTACCAGTCTGGAAGAATTGACCGGATTAATGGCCCGGCTGAATCCAGCCTCTGGGTCGCGAGCGGCACAAGAATGTGATTCAGGACTCAAAGGCAAGGAAAATCTGGTACTCAAGGATCGAGATTGTCCGACGACACAGCAGAATTGGTTGGCGACCGTTCCGGCAATGCCAGAACGCGCGACAGGGAACAACAGACACGACAGGCACGAGCGGCCTAAGAGAGCATAAGGCGCGAGGAAGACTAGATGGCGGATTATGAACATGGTTCCATGGACGTGACCACGCACGAGAAGGATTACGGCCGGTTTGTCCAGTTTTCGGGTTGGGTGTGTTTTGTTGTGTTTCTGGTGCTGGTGTTTCTGGCAATTTTCAACGGTTGATTCTGTCAGGCGCACCGCAAGGGTTCACTTGTATTCAGTGCATTGACCGGGCCGAGCGCAGTAGATCAGTTCGCGGTGCGGTTGCCAGAATTGAAGTCGACCTCGAACATATTGGGCATCAACGCCGCTGCCTGAGCATCACGCTTGTCGGCTCATCATTCCGGACAATCAACAACCTGACGATCAGTAGCTCGGCTGCATGGAATCGAGAGACACGCAATTGCCGATAAACACTGCAGTCCGCTGAACCGCTCAAATGCCGAGGGGCCGCGGCCTTACCCCATGATTCATGGCATATTGGTGTGCAGGCAGCCGACCGACCCCAATGCTGGATTGAATTCGACCAGTCGGCTGCGGCAAAGACTATCCGTGGTCTGATGCCGACTCATTCAGCGGGCCCTGCCAGGGGGCAGGCGGCACAAGTATCTATTGCCGAACTCTTGGTCTTGGAGGCAGGCGTCAAGAAACGGGAGCCCAAAGCACAGGGGTTCAAACCGTGATTGCGGTGCAATGTCCGGCGGTGCGCAAAGGCAATTGCCCAGGCCTGCGATGGCAGAAAGCCGAATTGGACTGGCGAATTCAGATGCCCGGCTTGACTGGTGAGAGGCCGCAAATGTGGCCCGCCTTGATCTCGTTGCGGCTGCTTTCTTTCGAACCTGACCGGGTTGGCGAGTAGTACGTCCAACACGACCTCTCGCCGCTCAACTAGGAACTCGCCGAAGTGATTTCAAGAGGCTCTTGCCCTGATCAGGTCTTCGTCTTGATTCGTGTCGAAGTCTGGGCCTGGTTTGACCGGTGACCTTGGTCACCGAATTCAATTACTATCGTCGCCCTTCCAGCATCGCTCGCTTGCGCGCCAGCTTGACCGCCCGCCTGATAGCTTCAGCTTTTTCTCTGGCTCGTTTCTGGGAAGGCTTTTCATAGTGTTTGCGCAGCTTGACCTCCCGAAATACGCCCTCTCTCTGAAGCTTCTTCTTCAGAACGCGTATGGCCTGGTCGACGTCATTTTCTCGGACTTGCACTTCCATCCGGTATGATCACTCTCTTGGCTGAATTGGCACGGTTTGACCCCACGGGAATGCGGCCGGTTGGCTGCAATCGGGTGGCATCAGGCATAGCATAGTCATTCCAGTCGCAAATGCAAGGATTCGTTGAGAACGCAACCAGGATGATTGCAGGTCGACGCCATCTGCCTGCACCTGGCAAGGTGTCAATTCCGGCCCGTCACACCAACGGCAAGACTTGCCAGGTCGAAACAGTTCAGCAGTTTGTTAGACCTTGCTCCACCGGGCGGCCAGGCCTGTGCAGGGGTGCGGGTGCAATCTCAACCAGCAGTCGAACATATACCGACACAAATTGCTGCCGGATCTGCGATATCCCGGAGAGATACTTGTCATTGCCCTCACAGCTTCATCATCCAGATGGAAGACCTGGATCCCTTACCTGACGAATTGGGAGTCTGTTCCGGGGCAACCCGATTCTGCAAACGTCTTGCGTCGGATTGGTAAGGATACAGCCGCTGCCGGGTCTAGGCGCGACCGTCGACCAATTGGTCCAGCCATCTCCAGATGAATTGCTGCAAGCACAGATTTCAGATTGTGATGGTGGCCAGGTCACTGCACAGAGGCCGGCCGGGGCACAGATGCTTCCATGGCCTAAACGACTCCAAACATCCGGCGGCCCGGAAAACCGATTCCATGACCTCGGGATTTCTTGAGTTCAGGACGCGGGAATGCAACGTCCGATCTTATATCCGAGGATTGGCGGGGCGTTGTGGCAAGCAAGTACTGCAAGCCGCTGACCTGTTGACGACCGTATATTGGGCTGCAGAGCTCTGGCGAGCTTCAGGCCGAGTTGCGATCGACGAAACTTCCGTTGAGCAGAATGTCTTTGTGAAAGGCCGGATGATCTTTACCTTCAAGTAGTGCCTCAACCGTCTGCGCACCCATTCCTCTGATGTCCTGCGCCACAGTTGTCAGTGACGGAGAGGCGTAGCGTCCAAAATGCTGTCCGTCGTGTCCTGCGATCCGAAGGGTGTCATTCGGCCCCTTTCCAACCGAAAGGTCGAGCAATCTCGCGGCAGCCATCATGCCGAATGCGACCCGGTCATTTGGACAAAGGATTGATTCCACGCCACTCAGTCGATCAGGTCCGAGGGTCATGAAGCGTTCATATCCGTAACGCTCGTAATCATCACCGATGCCGCCATCGTCGGGATTTAGAATTCTTGGTTGGTAGCCGAGGGCTTTCATCCGTGAGCAATAGGCGTTGCGCCGCTCGACGACGTTCACATTAATCGGAGGCATGGTGAACAGTGCAGGTGGTGGGCCGCACCTGCATAGGTAGTCAACCATCAGGGACACACTCTGCGAATTGTCCGTGCCGATGTACGGAACACCTGGTTTCAGCCGGGAATCAACAATAACTACCGGCATGCGTAGCCGTGCTTCCATGATCGCCTTGACATCCGAGCTGTAGCCAAGGGGCGCAATCGCCATCCCGGCAACATCCATCGACATCAGCCTTGACACGGCGCGGCGCTCGCGTCTGGGGTCATTGTGTGACGACTGCAAGACGGTTAGAAACCCGTGATCCTCCGCCAACTGCTCAATGGTGCTGACAAGCTCGCTGTAGAACGAGTCGATGATCGACGGCACGATGATGCCGAATGCGCGGATGTGCCCCCGGGTCAGGCCGGCTGCCAGGAAGTTGGGGCTGAAATTGTACTTTTCCAGCGCGGTTTCGATAGTCTTTCGGGTCTTTGCCCGAACTGAGGTTGGATCGCTGAAGTAACGAGACATGGTCGGGCGCGAAAGACCGATCAAGCGCGCGAATTCCGCCATTGTCATGTTCTTTTTCAGGTTCATATCAACTTCGCGACAACTCAGCTCATCTCTTTCACAACCCATATTTTGCAGAATACGCGCCTCAGATAAAGAACAAAAGTCAATCCAAAAGTTGACACGATTACTATTCTTATGATACACGAGTATCAATTGAACGGCACTGAAAGCCCGTCGCGCAGTTCGTTTGTGACCTCGGTAGGAAGTCAGATCAATCGATGGCACCATATCCTGATTTCGAAGATGTTTCATTTCTCCGTCAGCATATCGAGCACACTCTGAGTTTTTACCGACGTTACGCTGTTGATCCCGACGGAGGCTTCTTTCACACCTTCAATGATGACGGCAGGATCTTCGATGGTGGATTCCGGCACCTGGTCAGCTCCTGTCGCTTTGTCTTCAACTTTGCCTCGTCGGTGTTGAATGGGGGACCTGCGGTCGACCTTGAACTGGCCCGACACGGCCTCAGTTTCCTGGTGTCCGCACATCGCCGGCAAGACGGGTCCTACGCCTGGGCGTTGCGCGATGGACAGATAGAGGATCCACGCGGCATGGCATACGGCCATGCCTTCGTACTTCTTGCTGCGGCAAAAGCGCAGGCGGTCGGAATCGAAGGTGCGGCAAAGTTACGTGAACAAGTCTGGAGCGTGCTCGAGTCTGCCTTTTGGGAGCCGGAGAAGAATGCCTATTGCGACGAATATACCGAGGGCCTGACCGGCAAGAGCGATTATCGCGGACAGAACGCCAATATGCACATGTGCGAGTCGGCGTTCGCCGCGTGGGAGGCTACTGGAGATGAGCGATTCCTGGATCGCGCCGAAGCACTAGTACGAAGGTTTGCCCTGCACCTGGCAGACCTATGCAACGGACTCGTCTGGGAGCACTACCACGAAGACTGGATACCCGATTACGCGTATAACCGCGAATTTCCCGACGACCTTTTTCGTCCCTGGGGCTTTCAGCCCGGCCACCAGGTGACATGGGCTCGTATGCTGCTGCAACTCGATGAAATCCGACCTAATCCAACTTACCGCCCGCAAGCCGAGGCGCTTTACAGGCGTGCGCTCGGCCAAGGTCGAGATGCGCGTTACGGTGGAGTGTACTACGGTATTGCACCCGATGGAAAACCCTGTTCGGTCAACAAGTACTATTGGGTCCAGTCCGAGACCATCGCAACAGCCTGGCGCCTTTACAAGCTGACCGAAGATCAATCATATCACAACGATTACGTCGCGCTCTGGCGCTATGTCTGGGACCACTTTGTGGATCACGAACACGGTGCCTGGTATCGAATCCTGACGCGCGAGGGAGAGAAGATAGACAACCAGAAGTCTCCACCCGGAAAGACAGATTACCATACACTGGGAATGTGCTGGGATGTGCTGAGCGTCATGACGCGAGACAGCGCAGGAAAGTGACGCTATGAGTGCCTCCACTGACTTCGTTTCACTCAATGGTGATTGGCTGCTCCACTACGGACCACAACAGTGTGCCGCTGAAGGGATGCCTTCCCCCGAGATTCCCGAGTTGTTTGAATCATGTCCGGCGGTTGTGCCGGGGAATGTCGAGCTAGACCTCATTGCGGCGGGAGTTCTGCCAGCAGATCTCGACCGTGGTGACAATATTTATTCGCTTATCGATTATGAACACTATCAGTGGTGGTATGTGAAGGATTTCGACCTCCCGTCACACGCCGATTTCGCCGATCCATATCTCTGCCTCGACGGCATCGATACTCTGGCGACAATCTGGCTGAACAAGTGCTTGGTTGGGAAGACAGACAACATGCTGGTTCCGCATCGGTTTCCAGTCCTGAATCAACTGCGTGAGGGCCGAAACCGCATAACTGTTGCCATCGATTCCCCGATCCTGGCAGCGACCCGCATTCCCGTTGATCCCGGCTGCTACGCAATGGAAAACAATTGGGAATCACTTCACATCCGCAAGGCAGCACATTCCTACGGTTGGGATATCATGCCACGGATCATATCGGCCGGCATTTGGCGGGATATTTTTGTTCGCGACCGTCAGCCTGTCGAATTCGAGGACGTTTATCTTGCAACCCTGAAAGTAGATCGCGCTCGACAGCGGACTAGGTTCCTTGCTCAATGGGTGCTCAGGGATCGCAGTGGGGCAACGTGCCGCGGGACGGTTACAATTCGCATCAGTGAACCCAACGACGACTCAATCATTCACGAGGCGGAGATTCCGGCACTGAGTTGGGTTGGTCGGTACGAGTCAGAACTTTCGGGCATTCAACACTGGTATCCGCGCGGTTCGGGCAAGCCGCGGCTTTACAGGATTTCGCTAACCTACCGCGACCATAACTGCGCGCCTATCGCCAGCTGGAATTCTCGCTTCGGCTTCAGAACGATAGAACTTCGCATGAGCGATTTGATTGACGCCGCGGGTTCCGGGGAGTTCCGGTTTGTCGTCAATGGACAGGAGGTGTTCATCAAGGGATCAAACTGGGTGCCTGTTGACGCCTTCCACAGCAGGGATGTCCAGCGCATGGATGAAACACTCGCGCTAGCGATCGAATTGGACTGCAACATGATCCGGTGTTGGGGCGGCAATGTCTACGAGCCCCAGGCCTTCTTCGATTTTTGCGACGAGAATGGAATACTTGTTTGGCAGGATTTTTCGCTTGCCTGCGCGCTCTATCCGCAAACATCAGAGTTCCATGCCAAGATGCGCCGCGAAGCCGAAGCTATCGTGCCACGTCTGCGCAATCATCCATCATTGGCTCTATGGGCCGGCAACAACGAGATTGACCAGTTCTACCTGTTTGCCAAGCAAGGGGTGAATCCTAACGAGGACGACAAGATCTCGCGTGAGGTACTGGCTGGCGTCTGTCGCCGCATGGACCCCTATCGCACATATTTGCCAAGTTCGCCGTACATTAGCCCCGCACTTTGGGAAGAGGGGATCGACAACAATGCTCCTGAAGATCACCTGTGGGGGCCGCGCGATGATTTCAAGTCACCGTATTACACGAGATCGACCGCATGTTTCGCCAGCGAAATAGGATATCACGGTTGCCCGTCAAGGGCGTCGCTGGAGCGCATGATGCGCCCCGAAAATCTCTGGCCCTGGCCGGGTAACGAGGACTGGCTTACTCATTGCATCCGCCCACAACCTGCCAGCACGCGTTACAACTACCGCATTCCGCTGATGGCAACCCAAATTGCAAACCTTTTCGGAAGCGTGCCGGAGAGTCTGGACCACTTCATCCTGGCTTCACAGATCTCTCAGGCAGAGGCACTGAAGTACTTTGTAGAGAAGTTTCGGATAGACAAGGGGCGGACCGGAGGCCTGCTCTGGTGGAACATTCGCGACGGATGGCCACAAATCTCGGATTCCGTTGTGGATTATTACGGCGAGAAAAAGTTGGCCTTTCATCTTCTAAAGGCGTTGCATGCTCCGGTACACGTCATGCTTGGAGAGCCGCAGGGCGGACGCCACGCGATTGTGGCCGTGAACGATGCGCCTGTTCCTGTTTCGCTCTCGCTCCAGGTGTGTTCGTCTGGCATCGCTAGAATGAACACTGACGCTGTGCTGCCGGAGAACGGGTGCCTTTACCTGGGCGAAATGCCCGCGCCGGATTCATTCGAAATCTTCACGCTCGAATGGACGACAAACGCCCGACAGGGGCAGAGCCACTATCTCGCTGGACCACGCCCGTTTCCGCTACCTGACCTGGCAGACCTTTATCACAGCCGCTTTGGGCAGTCGCCTAGCGTCAAGCAGCTACACGAAAAATCTTCAACCAACCGCCAGACATGAAAGGCGAAATCAATGAAACACACAAACCTTGAACGCGGCAGTGTCGCCAGATGGCTTTCCGGCGCCACTGTTGCCTTAACTCTTTGTTTCGTAGGGGCTTTTGCGCAAGCCGAGACGACAGTGACGGCGTTGCTTCCTTTTACAAAGGTGGATAACGCAGCCAGGTTTACGGAAGAGTTGTATGCGCGCTTCCAGGAACAACATCCCGACATCTCGATCGAGTTCGACTACCTTGAGCACGACGCCTACCATACCAAGATGCAGACGTTGGCAATTTCGGGCAACTTGCCGACCATTCTGACACTCTGGCCTGGCAAGCGAACCGGGTACCTGACGGATCAGGGTTACGCTATGGATCTGCGTCCGATGATTGAGCAAGACAATATCGCCGAGACGCAGCGCGCCGTATTCCTTTCGCCCCAAGGGGCCAACGGAGAGGTCTACGAGTTGGGCCTGCCTTTGGTAAACTATTCCAACGTCGTCTATGCCAACAAAGCACTGATGGCAGAACTAGGGCTCGAATACCCCGCAACCCTTGAAGAATTCGAGGAACAAGCAGCAAAGATCATCGAGGCTGGGTATCGACCGGTTGTGTATGGTGACCAGTCGGCATGGGTGATGCAGTCTTGCCTGTTGTCGATGCTTACGGCACGTATCGGCGGACTCGAATGGTTCGACAAAGCACGGCGTGGTGACTCGGCAAGTTTTTCAGATGAGGAATTCGTCTCTGCAATTGCCACGGTTTCCCGCATGGTTGACAGCGGGCTCATTGCGGAGAGTGAACCGATGACCACCCGCGAACAGGCGATGTCATTGTTCGTAAGTGGACGCTCGGTCTACCTTGTTGGTGGTATTTGGGAGGTTTCCAACCTCAAGAATGCCCTGAGCGAGGATCAGCAGGCGAACATCGGCATGTATACCTTCCCGGAAATTGCAGGCCAGCGCACGACCAGCGCATCCTCTTCCGGGGCATTGAATACCGGATACGGCATTTCGTCGTCGGCCAGTGAAGCGGAAGCTGCAGCTGCTTGGGAGTGGGTCAAGTTCGTGATAGACTATGCAAATGCGGATCTAGCAACCAAGTACGGCATCCTTCCGGTCTACAAGGAGGGAGGGATCGAGGAATTCCTTGAGAACACGCTTGATATGGAAAGTTACCGGTTCTCCTCGGGGATAGAGACAGTTCTTCCGGTGATTGATGACAAGATGGACGCCGAGGGCGTGAATGAAATCATCAATGCGGGCCTGCAGGAGTTGATCCTGGGGAATACGACACCAGAGAAACTCGCCGTTGCATACGAAAATTGGGTCGCTGCAAATGACAGCAACCGCCAGTAATCTTTAAGGTTTCTCGCGCCGCGGCTGGAGATCGGCCGCGGCACGGGACAGGAGAAATAGGCTATCGAGCGCGAAAATCGCCTGAGCTACATGCTGTTAACGGGACCGGCGCTTTTCGTCTATGCACTCGTTATCGTACTGCCCGTTCTCTACAGTCTTGTACTGAGTTTCACTGAGTGGTCGGGAGTCGGCTGGCCGAGGTTTGTCGGCTTTGAAAACTACTCCCGGATGCTTTCGGATCCGGTTTTCTGGCACAGCCTTCGAAACAACGCGCTAATCGTACTTGTTTCGCTCATCGGTCAAATACCGCTCGGTTTCTTTCTTGCCTATATTCTGTACCGCCGCCTGGTTCGCCTTCCGGCTTTCTTCGAGGCCGTGATATTCTTTCCAACCTTGCTGAGCCCCGTGGTAGTTGGCCTTCTTTTCGCCGTTGTATTCGCTCCGGTGGGCCTGATCGCCGACCTGATTGGCAAGATACAGGGGCTCCCGTTGTTCGAGTTGCTGATCTTCAACAGCAAGTCGATGGCCATTGTTCCCTATCTGATCGTGATACTGTGGATGTACACCGGCATTTACATGATCATCTTCCTGGCCAATCTGCAGAAAATCCAGTCAGAGACAATTGAAGCGGCCGTTCTCGACGGGGCCAGCGAATGGGGTATTCTTATCAAGATCGTGATGCCAGGGCAGATTCCTGTCTTTCTGACCACGTCTATCTATGCCATCGCAGGCAGTCTGAAGGGGTTTGAACTTCTTTGGGTCATGACCGAGGGTGGACCCAGCTATTATTCAAGTGTCCTTGGTCTCTACATGATCGAGAGCACCTTTTCCTATTACAAGTATGGCTTCGGAAGTGCTGTAGCGATCATGCTAATCCTGCTCAGTGTAGTAGTGATCGTTGTCCTGACACAGGTCGCAGAACGCCTGGCGAGGGAGACCTGAGCCGATGTCGCGGCAATCGCCAAGCGTACGCGCAATTGTACCTTGGCCGTTCCGAATTGCGGCATGGGTAATTCTGTTCGGCTTCACAGTCTTTACTATCTGCCCATTGGTGTGGGTTCTTTACACCTCGTTCAAGAGTCAATCCGAAATCATGCGGTCGCTGATTGCACCGCCCTTGGTCTGGACTCTGGACAATTACCGAAACGCGTGGGAGCTTGGTGAGTTCTCGGGCCTGTTTTTCAACAGCTTTCTCTACAGCACGGTGACGACAGTCATCGTGATTCTGCTATCGGTCTCGGCGGGTTTTGCCTTTGCAAAAATCCCCTCGCGAAAGACGAGGCTCTGGTATTCGTTCTTTCTAGTAGGGCTATTGATCACAATATCCTCGTCAATCGTTCCCATATTCGTGGCTGAAACCTGGCTTGGGCTTGACAATACGCGCTTGGGTATCCTTATCCCCTATGTCGCTTTCAATATCTCGTTCGCGGTCTATCTGGCCGTTGCATATATCAGAGGTATTCACGACGAGATCATTGAGGCAGCCAAGCTTGACGGGGCAAATTACTTGGGAATTTATCGGCAAATCATCCTGCCCATGGCACGTCCCATAATCACCACAATAGCAATTTTCACCTTCCATGCCTGCTGGATAGAGTACGTGCTGGTCTACATGATCTCGTCCGACAGCTCGATTCGAACTGTCCAGGTCGGCGTCAGCCTGCTCAATGGCAGGCTAGCCTTTAACTATGGGTTTCTTTTTGCCGCAATTGTCATTGCAACGTTGCCGCTCTTTATCCTGTTTGTTTTCTTTCGCCGACATTTGCAGGCCGGGTTCTCGATGGGTTCGATGAAGGGCTAGGGAAAGTCATGGCAAGTCTGAAACTCAGGAACGTCGCCAAGTCCTACGGTACGGTACAGGTCATGAGCGGGATTAACCTGTCCATTGGTGACGGGAAACTGGTCGTATTCGTAGGCCCGTCGGGCTGTGGAAAATCCACACTTTTAAGAATGATCGCAGGTCTTGAGGAAATAACAAGCGGGACAATTTCGATTGGAGGCGAGGTCGTCAATGACGTGATTCCCTCGCAACGAGGCGTAGCCATGGTGTTTCAAAGCTACGCGCTTTATCCACATATGACTGTCTACAACAATATGGCTTTTGCGTTGCGACAGGCGGGTAGCGCTCAGGACGAGATTGACAGGCGCGTGCGTGCCGCGGCGGAATCGCTGCAGATCAAGGACTTGCTCAACCGACATCCGCGACAACTATCCGGGGGGCAGCGACAACGCGTCGCAATCGGTCGGGCCATCGTGCGTGAGCCGGAAGTGTTCCTTTTTGATGAGCCACTCTCAAATTTGGATGCCGCCTTGCGTGCGCAGACACGTGTCGAAATCGCCGAACTTCACGCACGACTCAATACGACGATGATCTACGTGACCCATGACCAGGTCGAGGCATTGACGCTTGCAGACAATATTGTCGTGCTCAATAACGGCCGCGTCGAGCAGGTCGGAACTCCCATGGAGTTGTACCACTGTCCGGCGAACAAGTTTGTGGCCGGCTTCATAGGAAGCCCGCAGATGAATTTCTTCAGCGACGAGGCAGAGCTGAACCGGCTTGCCAGCGTACTGAGAATTGAACTCGAGGAAACTTCCACCCTGGGGGTTCGGCCTGAACACCTGTTCCTTTGTGACGCAGGCAAGTCGTTTGTCTCCGGCGCCTTGCGAATTGTCGAACAGTTCGGCGAGTATGACCTCGCATACCTCACCTCAAAGGGAGGCGTCGATTTCATTGCCAAGGTGCCGCCCGAATCCATTCGTGGAGAACGCGGCCAGATTCTTGGCTTCACAGCGGTGTCAGAACATGTTCACGTCTTCAACGAAGTAGGCTTGCGGGCAAGGTGATTATTCCTGGGGACATTGCTAGTCCCGTCGTTTGAAGTGAATGGCCAGGGAAACGGTTGGCAAGATGTCTTGAATTACGATGTTACTCGCAGGCGGATCTGGATTAGGGGAGGAAAATACGGGGCCTGTTGCGATGTCAGGCATTAGTAACAACTGCCACGCCGGGCGTTGACAACACTTGTTGGCGCGGCTGGTCTGCCAACTCCGGAAATTGCAATTCCTTTTGGGTCAAGGCTCCATCTGGCAAGCCGGCAGAGGGAACTGGGGCGTATGGTCTTGTGGCCCAATTGGCATCTCGACCACGCATGGACTAATTCGGACATCACAGAATTCTACTTGCGGTCCCAGACATGAATATCATCAACTACTATTTTTCTGTTTTGTCACCATTCACCTATCTGGCAGGAGACCGGTTGGAGGCTTTGGCAGAACAAAACGGCTATACAGTTCGTTACAAACCATTCGACATCATGGCATTGTTTGCCTTGACCGGCGGGGTTCCACCGAAACAGCGTCACAAGTCTCGGCAACGCTATCGAATTGAGGACTTGTCACGAACTTCCAGGTTGCGACGAATGCCTATCAACTTGCATCCCCGGTTTTGGCCGACGGATCCGGTTCCGGCGTCTTGCAGCATCATTAATGCAGCAAAGCAGGAAGGCGACACAGGTTTGCTGGTGCGCGAAGTGTTGACTAGTTGCTGGGCCAGAGACGAGGATATTTCTCGAATGGAAGTCATTGGCAGTTGCCTGGCTGCTGCCGGATTTGATCCTGGGCTGGCACAAGCCGACCAAGTCGTGGCCAGGGACAGATTCAATCAATACACGGATAGCGCAGCCCGAGAAGGAGCATTTGGTTCCCCAACCTATGTGCTAAACGGCGAAGTGTTCTGGGGGCAAGACCGGTTGGATCATTTGGAGGCCGTGCTTGTTGGTCGATTATCTCCGGCAGTCGACTGCCTGTGACGCGCTTACGATATACCTTGGTCGGGACACAGTAGTCAGAGGATCTCTCGTGACCCAATGTCCCGAGGCCAAGGGGCCGTGATCGCTCATGCCATGAAGTTAAAGCCCAGGGATGTTGCAGCTGTTATCGTTGGGGTGGTGTTCTTGCTTCAAACTGTTGCATCTGACGCTCAGACCGAACAACAGAATGATGCCACCGCGGGCATACCCGAAGCCGTATCCCAGGAACCGTCAGTCGGCACGGAAACCAAGTTGCCGTTGCCGAGGTTTGTTTCTTTGAAGGCAAGCAGGGCAAATGTCAGACGCGGCCCCAGTCGTCGTCATAGAGTGGATTGGGAATTGCTCAAGGTTGGAATTCCCCTTGAAATCGTTGCCGAATTCGGTCTCTGGCGCCAGATACGCACTTGGGGAGAAGTTTCGGGATGGATTTACTTCTCGGTCCTGACTGGAACACGGACGGCTGTTGTCACAAGTGAAAGTACAGCAATGAGGTCTTCGCCTGATGACCAGGCTCCAACTATTGCCCGGGTTCACAGAGATTCGATCGGCCGAATTGAACGCTGCAACCCGAATTGGTGCAAATTGCAAGTGGAGAAGTATTCTGGCTGGATTGACAAGAAAGCAATCTGGGGTATCAAACCTGGTGAGCTAATCGATTGATTGCACGATGGCAGACCTTTGTAGCGCTGAAACTGGAAAGGAACTGTGGCTCCTGCCATCGGGCTGGAGCAGACCGGATCCGAGGCCATCGCTATTATCAATTCGGCCACCGGCCTGGCCCGCGGATCATGCATCCGTAGCAGGCACCATGGAAGTGATCGGCAAGGGCGGAATAGAAATGTCCTGCCGGTTTTTCAGGAAACCTGACAATTTACCGATAGTCTTGCTCGACACCCCTCGGGGTGACAAACCCGAGGTCCAGATCGCGCTCGATATTCTCGCGGCTTCGAAGGGCAGGGTTACCAAGTCCTCCCCCTCCGCAAGCACGCAGGACAAGTCGGTCACCGTCACACAACTGCACTCCTGTTGCCTTGGCGGGTATTGTCGTCGTGGTCGTGCCGGAGACACTGTATATCGTGCTTGGTGCACCGGGTTTTCCGCCGTGAATGCCTTGGGGACGAGCCCTGTCAAAGCGGCTGCCTAGAACTGTGCAATGACAGTCGGCTTCTACCTGGATTTCGGTTTCCAGCGCACAGCCGCCGCGCTGACGCCCGGCACCGCCCGTATCGGGCTTGATTTCCCTTCGGATATAGCGGACCGGATAGTTGTCTTCCTCTATCTCGACATTCGGAATCAGCACGTTGCTGGCAGCTATGCAAGTCGCATTCATGCCGTCATATTGTGTCCTTGCACCACCGCCGGTTCCGAGACCGTCCAGAATCCAGTGAATAAAGGGACTGCCGGACACCGGGTGTGTTCCAGATAGGCAGACTCCAAGCCACATCATCGACCAGGTTCCAATTGCCTTGTCGGGGACCGCCATGGACAACGCACCAATTACGAGATCGTAGACGCGACCTCCCGCTTCCGTGGTTGAGGCACCTATTGGTGCGGGCGAAACAGGATTCAGGATCGTTCCACGCGGAATAATGACGTCGATGGGACGAAAAAAGCCCGCGTTGCGTGGTATCTCCGGATCCAGAAACAGAAAAAAGCCTGCATAGGTCGAGGCCAGCGAATTCCAGTATGAAGCGTTTATGAAGCCCTCCGTCTGAACGTGGGTGCCGGTGAAGTCGGCAACCACGCCGCTGCCTTGAAAGGTCAGGTTGACCCTCATCTCGTACACGTCGTCGTTTACGCCGTCATGATCGATATAGTCCACGAATTCATGGGTCCCGTCAGGAATCTCTTCGAGTTCGGCGCGGACCCGTCGTTCCGACAAATCAAGGATTTCAGCAAGGATAGTCTTGAGGTGGCGACCACCATAACGCGTAATCACCTGCTCGACGCCAGCGCGTGCTACTTTCAGCGACGCCAGCATGGCAAGGAGGTCGCCTGTTTCCTGTTCGGGCAGCCTGACGTTTATTTGGAACAGGCGCAGAAAATCGTCGAACAATTCTCCGTCTTCACCGATCTTGATGCGAGGAAAGCGGACACCTTCCTGGAATATACTTGTAGCACCGACGCAGTAACTTCCGACCACCATTCCACCGATATCGATCTGGTGGGCGGTCGAACCACAAAACATCATTAGATCGTCGCCGTCAAAGATCGGCATGAAGATGTTCAAGTCCTGTGTGTGGGTTCCTCCGGCATAGGCATCGTTGGTTAGAAAGATGTCACCTGGTCGCATGGATTCAGTGCCCTTTTGTACCAGAATTGACTTCAGTGCCGCCTGCATGCCGCCCTGATGGTGTGGAATGAACTGTCCCATCGCCACGAGGTCACCGACAGCATCCAGCAATGCCACCGAAAAGTCGCGAGATTCATAAAAGATTGTCGAATGCGCGGTTCTGAGCATTGTTGCGCCCATCTCTTCCACAATCGCTTCGAGACGCATTCTGACGACCTCCAATGTTACCGGATCGACTCCACGCTTCGCTTCAACGTTAACATCATGAGATTCTTCAGATCTTTTCATTTCCGCACTCCTCGCCGGGTCACGATGAAATTCCCGAATGTATCCACCTCGAGAGTCTGACCTGGCCGCACAACAATCGTTGTCGTTGGCAATTCGACGATGGCCTGTCCACAAAGCAATGTACCTGCATCGATTGCCTCGCCGTCAAGTACAGGTGTTTCCGCGTAGGAACCCAACTCGCTGAAATACGCCATGCGCTTTCCCTTTGTTGCCTTTCCCGGGCCTGATGAACGTGAAGTGATTGCGTCAACATCCGGTTTCCTGCATGTCCTGTAGACACTTGCCCTGAGATTGATGAGCTGAATTGATTCCTCGTCGAGGAGATAGCCGTACGATTTGTAATAGGTTTGGTTGAAACGCTCGATGATCTGGGAAATGTCCTTGATCCGAGCAGGTATTGTCACTCTGATGTCGTGGGCCTGACCACGGTATCGCATGTCCGCAACACAGTGCGCCCAAATGTCATCCTGATCACTGTTGTGTGAAAAATGTTCCACGCCGTCGCCAATCATTCTGTCCAGTGATTGATTGAGCAGTTCAACATCTACGCCAGAAAGCCTTGTGTTGATTGTCGCCACGAAATCTCGATGCAGATCGGCGCAGAGCAGACCGAATGCAGAGAAACCCGAGGCAAGACTGGGGATCACGACAGTGTCGACTTCCATTTCCTCCATCAGGGCGGTTGCGTGGGTCGCGCCAGCCCCGCCAAACGAAAGCAGGGAAAAACGGCGCGGGTCGTGGCCCCGTTCGACCGAAACCACACGTATGCCGTTGATCATGTTGGCGTTCACGATGTTGAATATTCCGTCGGCGGTTTCAGTAACTGAACGACCAATCGCAGTGGCGACGCTCTTGATGACACTGCTGGCGCGCCTGAGGTTTAGCTTGATGCGACCCCCCAGGTAGTAGTCTGGATCAATGTAACCCAGAACCACGTCGGCATCGGTCACTGTCGCCTGATCACCTCCCTTGTCATAGCACGCGGGCCCGGGCGCCGCGCCCATCGAACGCGGGCCGACATGCAGTCCGCCGGCCTTGTCAAGCCACGCAATCGAACCGCCTCCCGAACCGATTGTATGAATATCGATAAAGGGAATCAGCACATCCCAGCCCTCGAACTTGCAGTGGGTTGAGGTTGACGTGATTGGAGTGGACAATGTTGCCTGACCGTCGCGGATGAGACTGATGTCGCAGCTGGTTCCCCCCATATCGAATGAAATGAAGTTTGGATAACCGGTAAGCGAGCCCCAATAGGCACTGCCGATGACACCTCCGGCGGGCCCTGACAGCAGGAGATTGACGGCTTTGCGCGCGGCCGTGTCGGGGTCGCTAACGCCTCCATTTGACTCCATGACCTGCATTGATGTGGACAGTCCGGTCTGCTCTAGCCGACGATTCAGTTCACTCAGGTAATCGTGGACAGGAGGATGGAGATAGGCATTCAAGTGCGTCGTGCAGGCCCGCTCGTAGTCACGGATTTCCGGGCAGACCTCGTGTGACACCGATACGTGGACATCGGGCAGCAGAGTCTTGAAAAGTTCCTCTACGCGTTTCTCGTGCACGGGATTGCGAAAGGAAAACAGGAAGCACACACCTACACTTTCCAGTCTCCGCCGCTTAACTTCCTCAACAACTGTCAATACCTGTTCATCGCGCAGTTCTTCGATTGCCCGTCCTGTCCGCTCGACCCGCTCATCGACCTCGAAAATGTTATTCCTGGTTACCAGGGGCTCGGGCTCCTTCGCCCTGGTATCGTACATGTTCTCGCGAAACATTCGGCGCATCACCAGAGTGTCGCGAAAACCGCGTGTGGTCACAAAACCCATCCTGGCGCCCTTGCGTTCCAGGAGCGCGTTGGCTGCCACCGTGCTGCCATGGACCAGTCTACCTACACCAGACACCAGATCTGGCACTTCTGTCAGGTTGCGCCGGGCCAAGGTCTCAACGCCTTGCATGATGCTGTCGACCAGGTTCGACGGATCTGATGGCACCTTGACCAAGTCAACTCTGCCGGATTTCCCAACGAGAATCAGATCAGTGAAAGTTCCTCCGACATCAATTCCCAGCAGGATTTCAGTCTGCTTCGACGTCGCCATGGTGTCCTCCTCCCAACTGATTTCACCTTCGCCACACATAATGTTCATGCCGGCTTGCGAGACCTGCCAGCCAATGCCAAGTGACGGAACAACCGGCGGTTCTTGCCAATTCGGCGGAAACCACATGGCAGCAGCAATTAGTTCATGTCGTCAACTTCTGCTGTCCTGCCGGCGCCCCGTCCGGCAGTGTAGCTTGCGTGAAACCGGGTCAACCAACTCATGAACTGCTCGACTTGCACCTGACAATTTTACAGGTCGGCATCAGGTCTGACCCAGGCATCCTGGATGATATCGATCGGTGTCCCTTGGCGCGCTCACGCATGGCTGCGCGGCAGGAGAATCCCGAAAAGTAACACTTGCGGGCGGGGCCTCGCAATACGAAAGCCGAAAGAGCGAACCTGACCTTGTACCGAATTGGCCATTTATTTCACGACCACAGCCTTGTTGACTGAATTCAGTATGGCACGTATTTCCCGGAGTCCGGTCCGCGCCTGTCCCGGAATGCCGCCAGATATGCTGGTCGGGAAGGGCACTTTGTATTTGCACGGGAGGCGGAAATGCATGATCGCCTGAATTCGGTCCAGGCACGCGACGTTGCCTATGTACTTCATCCCTATACCAATCTCAGTACACATGTTGAGACAGGCCCGCTGGTTGTCACCCGTGGAGACGGGATTTACGTCTACGATACAGACGGGAACCAGCTCATCGAGGGGCTTTCCGGCCTTTGGTGTACGTCACTTGGATTCAGTGAACAGCGCCTCATTGATGCTGCAAACGCGGCAATGAAGAGGCTGCCATTCTTTTATTCCTTTTTTGGGCGTGGCCACGATGTCGGCGTTGATCTTGCGGAAAGGCTGATCTCTCTTGCTCCGGTTCCGATGTCCAAGGCCTTCTTTACGAGCTCCGGATCAGAAGCAAACGATACAGCCATAAAGTTGATCTGGTATTACAATAACGCGCTGGGCCGACCTGAAAAGAAGAAAATCATCAGTCGCCACAAGGCCTATCATGGTGTCACAATTGCGACTGCGAGCCTGTGTGGTCTCCCGGCGAATCATCAAGAGTTCGATCTTCCCATAAAGAACATCCTTCATACAGATTGCCCTCATGCCTATCGATTTGGTCGCCTGGATGAGACCGATGAAGAATTTGCCACAAGGCTAGCTGACAACCTCGAGGAATTGATACTCGAAGAAGAGCCCGATACCGTTGCTGCCTTCATCGCCGAACCCATTCTCGGCGCAGGTGGCGTGTTGGTTCCTCCTGAAACCTACTACGCCAAGATCCAGGAAGTGCTTGAGCGATACGACATTCTATTCGTTTGTGACGAAGTCATTAACGGCTTTGGTCGCACGGGAAACTATTGGGGAGCGCAAACCCGCAACATTTGCCCAGACATCATGACCATGGCCAAGGGACTGACTTCGGCCTATCTGCCCATGGGGGCCGTGCTGATTTCGGATGAGATCTTTCAGGCCCTCGTCGCCCAAAGCGAAAAGCTCGGGATTTTCGGCCATGGTTATACCTATACCGGGCATCCGGTCTGTGCTTCGGTGGCTCTGGAAGCTATCCGGATTTACGAGGACCTCCGAATAGTTGACCGGGTTCGAAGGGTAGGTGCCCGTCTCCGGGCTGGCCTAATGCGCCACAAGGATCACCCTCTGGTGGGTGAGGTTCGAGGTGTTGGTCTGATGGCCGCCGTGGAACTTGTCAGGAACAAGTCGACAGGCGAGCCTTTCGACGCTTCTTCCGGAGTGGGGGCCTATTTTGGTCAGCGTTCCATTCAGCATGGCTTGATTGTCCGGACGATAGGTGACTCGATCTGCCTTGCTCCCCCACTGATTATTACTGAGGAACAGGTCGACAGTCTGCTGGAAAAATTTGCCAGGGCTCTGGATGACACAGCGGATATGTTGACCCGGGCAGGGCACTCTCTTTCTGCCTGACCGTCAACCTACGGAACCGGAGGTTTCCCGTTTTCGGTGCTGGTTCTGTCATTGGGCGATGTCCATAGGTCCGGCATTGTATTGCCACCAATCCGACTTGTTCACCCTGCTGGTGCCGGCAGAAGTCGTTCTGGCTTGTGCGGCCTGATGGTTCCCAAGCTCAATTGCTGGCAAGAATGTCTCGAACGAAAGCCTTCGTCTTGTGAACAGGCTCGGCGGTGGGCAGTTCACCCACTCAAGATTGTTCTCTTTCACTACTTACGATTCTGGAGTACGACCCCTTTACCAGCCGTGGAGGGAAAACAGCTGTGGTCTCAAGCCCGGGGCTTCAAACCCGAGATAACAATCAATGAATCCCCGCGTGTGCGACGTGAACTGATCTTGTGGCGTTGGCTGCGATCCGTGAGGATGCGGATATACCGGCAGAAACGGCCAGTCATGCGGTTTCACTGGATGGTGTGATGGTGCCGTTGCGTGGTGAAGAGGGCCACAAGACGATCGACTGGCGGGAGGCGTCCTGTGCCACGGTGTCGTTTCATGACAGTGATGGCAAGCGTCTGCGGACCATCCGCCACAGCCGCATGCCGCAGAGCGGCAAGCTGGATCTGAAGCGCTGGCTGGCGGCCGAGAAGACGCATAATTGCGGGCGGCGGGCGGACCTGAAGTTGGTTGCAATTGCCGACGGCGCGCCTGACAAGCTGGCGCTTTCCGGGCACGCCGGGGGCGCGCTACGAGGGGCTTGATGACTGGCACGTGTGCCAGCATCTGACCAGGGCCAGTGTCCATGCGGGTTCGCCGGAGGCGTGGCTCAAGTGGCAGAAGAAGACATTGCTGGAAGACCATCAGGGTGTGGCGAAGGTGATCCGCGCCTTGGGCTATCAGTGCACACGTGCCAGGAGCGCGGCGGCTCGCCGTGAGCTGGAGACGGTGCTGGGCTATTTTCGGACCAACCGGGGGCGGATGCGTTACCGGGCCTTGCGCGACGAGAAGCTGTCAGTGGGGTCGGGCGTTGTCGAGGCGGCGAACAAGACGCTGGTGACGCAGCGCCTGAAGCGCTCTGGGATGCGCTGGAGCAGAGGGGGCGGTCAGGCGATATTGACCTTCCGGGCATTGGACCAATCGAGTCGATTTGATGCTGCGTGGGCGCAACTGATGGCCCACAGGAAGGGTCAGTTTGCGGCCGATAGCGGTCCCACCGTGCACTAGAAAATTAGGGTCGATTTGAGGCATGCGTTGTCGCTATATCAGACTCGCACCCGACACGAGACACGAGATTGTTCAGGCCACAAAGTTCATGTCCCTTGAACACGAGCGGGCTTGTAGCTGTAATCCCGTGCTGCACCTTGCGCGGACACAAAGCCAAGCCGGAGGTCTCGCTCAATCAATTCCGGGTCCCGGTCTCGGGGCCTGCCGAACCCACCACCTCCGCACGGTCTCATGATCACCCGGTCCCCCTTCAACAGGGACACACGGCCAACCTTGGTCGGGTAGGTAGTCTTTTTGCCGTCTCTTATGGTGTAGAACACACTGGCACCGCCCTTGCCACCGCCTGCAAATCCCGGAGGTTCGGCTCCTGCAAATCGGCTGCCAAACATCGTGAATTCACAATCGGTCAAAACTTCGACCTCAGTTTCGAGCGCAAGTCCACCCCGATAAGTACCAGGTCCGCCGGAATCCACAGCTAATTCCCTCCTGATAAATCGAACCGGATAGATTTCCTCCTCGACTTCCATGTTCGGGATCAACATGTTGCTCGCGGACAGGTTGCATGCGCTGAGTCCGTCCTTGTCAGGGCGAGCGCCACCGCCGTTGGCAAGCCCGTCCAAATAGGCCTGTATAAATGGCTTGCCGGTTTCGGGATGCGTTCCCGCAATGTAGACTGCGACCCACATCATCGACCATGTCGCCAAAGCTTTTTCCGGCCAGGCCCTGGACAGAACGCCCAGAACCAGGTCATAGACACGTCCCCCGCCTTCGGTTGTGGATGCCCCGACCGGAGCAGGATAGGTTGGATTGAGCAGGGTACCCTTGGGCACCTTGATGGATATCGGACGAAAGAAACCGTCATTGCGTGGAATCTTCGGATCAAAAAACAGAAAGAATGCAGAAAAGCTGGAAGCCAGAGTGTTCCAGTATGATGCATTCACAAACCCTTTTGCCTGTGGGTCGGTTCCTGTGAAGTCCAGAAAGGCATCAGATCCCGTAATCGTCAGCTGAACTTCCATCTTGAAAAGCTTGTCGTCGATGCCGTCGCCATCAAGGTAATCGACGTAACTGTAGGTTCCGTCAGGAATCAGTTTGATTTCTTCACGTAACAAGCGCTCGGAATTGTCCAGGATTTCGGCAAGCATCTTTCTAAATGTTGCGACACCATGTTCGGCAACGATTTGGGTGACATTGCGCTTCGCGACCTTCACGCCGGCAAGCATTGCGCCGAGATCACCCTTTTGCTGTTCCGGTAGCCGAACATTGCGCTGAAACAGCCGAATGAAGTCCTCGTAATATTGGCCGTCTTCACCAACCTTTATTTGCGGAAATACGATTCCTTCCTGAAAAACTTCAGTCGCTCCCACAACATAGGTTCCGGGTGCACCGCCACCCAGGTCAATCTGGTGTGCTGTTGCTCCACCAAAACAGACCAGTTCATCTTCTACAAAGATTGGCGTGAACAAGCTGATGTCCAGGGTGTGTGTGCCACCGGCATAGGCATCATTCGACATATAGATGTCGCCGGACTTCATGGTTTCGAGACCACGGTAGTCAATGATCGAGCGAAGGGCTGCCTGCATGCCTCCCTGATGGTGCGGAATGTACTGGCCCATGGCCAGCAAGCCGCCATCACGGTTCAGGATTGCAACCGAAAAATCCCGACATTCGACGTAGATTGAGGAATGTGCGGTGCGCAACATGGTTGCGCCCATTTCCTCGACAATTGCTTCAAGCCGGGTGCGAACAACCTCCAGTGCTATCGGGTCCAGCCGATCTTTCGCAACGCCCAAGCCTGGTGACATGTTCACGGTAAAACTCCTCTTCTGGCTGCAATGAAGTTTCCGAATGGGTCTACACGCAGTTGCTGTTCCGGCCGCAACACGATTGTCGTGGTATCGAGTTCTACTATCGCCGGGCCGACGAGATAGCTTCCAGGGCCCATTTGATGACCGTTCATTACACGAGTGTCCACAAATTCACCGAGTTCCGTGAAGTAAACCGGGCGCCTTTCCTTGAGCGCATGCTGCGCGGACTTGGCAGTAACGGATTCAGATGCTTCCAATACGGGCTTCTTGGTTGGCAAGCTGGTTACAACTCGCAGGTTGATGAGCTGAATATTCTCGTCTTCCTCCAGGTAACCATAGGTGCGGCTGTATTCCCCGTTGTACAACTCCACGATGGTCGCAGGAGACAGGGAGCTGACCGGGCCGGGCAGCACGACCCGAATATCATGCCCCTGCCCGCGGTATCGCATGTCAGCGGAATACTCGAAGCTAAGTGCCTGCTCACCAGTACCTCTAAACTGGAATGCCTCCCTTCCCTGCTGTTTCATTGCTCCAATCACCTCGCTGATTTCGGACGCAGGCAGGTTGGCCAAGGGCTTGTAGATGGTAGTCACGAAATCTCGCCGGAGGTCGGTGCACAAAAGACCGAAGGCGGAGAATGCAGCAGCCGTGGGCGGAACAATCACACGGTCGATTTCGAGCTCCTCGATTATCGCTGTGGCGTGGCAGGCCCCGGCGCCGCCAAAGGACAACAGTGAGAAATCGCGAGGATCATTACCCTTCTCGACCGAAACAACCCTGATGCCGTTCAGCATGTTGGTGTTAATGATGCGAAATATTCCATCCGCCGCGTCGGTCCTGGAGATTCCAATCCTGCCGGAAATACGGTCCACTGCAGTCAGGGCTTCATCTACATCCAGGGATATCTGGCCTCCCAGGTAATAATCCGGGTCAATGTATCCGAGCACCACATTGGCGTCAGTTACAGTGGCATGAGTTCCACCTTTCCCGTAACAGGCCGGCCCAGGGTCCGCGCCTGCCGACTCCGGGCCGACATGCACCATGCCTCCCTTGTCGACCCACGCAATCGATCCTCCTCCGGACCCGATCGTGTGAATGTCGATGAAGGGTATCAGGACGTCCCAACCCTCGAACTTGCAGTGGGTCGAGGTGGCATTGATCGGCGTCGACAAGCTGGGAGTGGCATCACGAATGAGGCTGATGTCACAGCTGGTGCCTCCCATATCAAAGGAAATCACGTTCGGGTAACCAGCCAGTCTGCCCAGATGGGCACTGCCGATTACGCCACCTGCCGGACCTGACAGCAGCAAATTGACGGGTTTTCGTGCGGCTTCCTGCGCGTCGGTAACACCTCCGTAGGAATGCATGACCTGTAACCGGGTTGACGCACCTTCTTCCTCCAGGGCGTGGTCAAGCTTCTGAAGGTATTGTTCTACAGGTGGCTGCAGATACGAATTGAGATGCGTTGTCGAAGCCCGTTCAAAATCCCGGATTTCCGGACAAATCTCATAGGACGTACATACAGCGACATCTGGAATATGCTTTTCGATCAGGGCACGGGTCCGCAGCTCATGTTCAGGGGCCTTGAATGAAAACAGGTAACAAATGCCCACAGCCTCAATCTTGTGCGCCTTGAGGTGGTCGATGGCGCGCATTACGTCGCTTTCGTCAAGCGCAACGATAACGCGCCCATGATGGTCGACCCTCTCATCAACCTCCAGCACATGGTCCCGCGTGACCAAGGGCGACGGCTCACCAGATCGGGTATCGTACATATCCTCGCGATACATGCGCCGCATGACAAGCGTGTCACGCGTACCCTTGGTCGTTATGAACGCCATACGCGCGCCTTTGCGCTCAAGAAACGCGTTGGCCGCTACCGTGGACCCGTGCACAAGTCGTTCGAGTTCTCGGATCAAGGCCGTCTCAATTCCTAGCGACTGCTGGGCCTTGGCCAGCACATCAAGCACGCCGATTTCTATGTCCGATTTGTTGGACGGCACTTTTTCGATCGTCAGCTGTCCTTCATGGTCAACAAGAAGGAGGTCAGTAAAGGTTCCACCAACATCAATGCCGACGACAAATCGTGATTTCTCACAAGTCATTCTGAACCACCTGTTCGAGATGTCTAGCTTCCAGGGGTATAGGAATGGAGAACGTACATTGTCAATTCTCTACAACCTCGGCCTGCCAAGCCGCATCTTCGACGAAGCCTTAGGATTTGACAAGTGTTGCGGCTCCAACGATAATCGCGGCCGGGATTGGTATTCCCCCGCTCCGAGACGATGGGCAGCAATGACTGTCCGTCTGTGTCGCGAAGTCGACCGATGTGGGGCACAAAGGATCCAGCTTGAGATGGAAACATCAGGAGGAGGAAAGAAGTGGCAAGATTGAGAAACTTTGCAAATTACCTGCAGATCGCTGTCATCGGGACGGCAGTTGCAGCGCTGACCGCAATTGCGCTGCCGGCATCAGGAGCGGATGCCATAAAGATTGGTGTAATGGGACCACATTCGGGACCTGCTGCCCGAGTTGGTCAGGATATCCAGCAGGGCGTCACCTTTGCGCTTGAGGACGCCCGGGCCGAAGGTGATCTGCCGGTTACGGTAGACGGGGAGCAGCGCGATATCGAGTTTGTCTGGGTGGACAGTGAATCCAGCCCCGAAAAGGGCGTTCGGGCAATCCGCAGGGCGATCACCGAACAGGAAGTGGACCTCCTGATGTTCGGTTGGCATTCTTCAGTTGGACTGGCTGTCATTGATGTCAGCGCAGAGTACGACGTAATTCACTTTGGCTCCCTGCCTGCAACAGATGGAATCTCGAGGAAGATTATTGACAGCGGATACACGCACTACTTCAAGGGGTGGCCCGTCATTGGAGCCATGGCCGAGCAGTATGTCGTCGCACTCAATGACTGGAAGGCCAGGGGATTGTGGGACCCCGAGGTCAAGAAGGCAGGAATTCTGGTCGAGGACAGCGATTGGGGACGCGGATGGGGCGACTCAATCAAGGCCAGACTGACCGAGTCCGGATGGGAAATCGTCGGTGAAGACGTGACCAAAATGGACGAAACTGCCTTTGGGGCCATCATGACAAAATACAGGGCCCTGGGTGCAACACTTGTCGGCTTTACCTACAACAATCCGGCCTCTGTTTTTGCCGCCGTAAAGGCACATGCGGATGCGGGTCTCGAGGGCATGCTGTTTGCCGAAGGCATGGGCTGGTTCCCGGACTGGCACCAGGGAACCGGTGACGCTGCCAATTATGCAGTGTCAATGGATAGTCCCCGGGCACTGACCGAGTCCCAGAACACGTGGCTGGGACGTTACAAAGAGAGATTTGGAAATGACGCATCCCCGGCGTCCGGAGGACACGCGTATGACTATGCCCGCATGCTGATCAAGGGCCTTACTGCGGCTGGAACACTGGACCGCGCCACAGTTGGCGACACGCTTCTAAATCTTGAGCATTCGGGGGTTTGGCAGCATTATGCCTTTGCCAAGACGGCGGGCGACAACGCCATGGCTCCCTACGAAGTCAAGACCGGGCCGTTCATGCAGGGCTTTTCGTTTCCGATGGTTCAATACAACAACGGCGAAAGCAAGGTCATCTGGCCGGAAGAGTATGCAGAGGGCGAGTTTCTCGCGCCGCCCACGAACTAGCAGCTAGTAAATGATCCTGAATTGGCCGTACGGAGTGGTTGCCGATGGTGGATTCCGTCCTTCGCGTTGACGGAATACAAAAGTCCTTCGGAGGTCTTCGTGCGGTCAATGACGTAAGCTTTAGTGCCAGCCGCGGAGAGTTGTTGGGCTTGATAGGGCCGAACGGGGCGGGGAAAACCACCATATTCAACATGGTAAGCGGCATCTATCGTACCGATAGTGGCCAGATTTTCTTTGACGGAACTGACATCACGAATCGCCACCCTACTCGTATCGCAAGGTGGGGGATCGCCAGAACGTTTCAGGTCCCCCGGACCTTCAACAACATGACGTTGGAAGAAAACATCCGGGTAGCCTTGTTGCAGGTCAACATCGTCGATGCTGAAGCGACTCGCCAGGCGTGTGCCGTACTTGACGAAGTTGGCCTCTATGCAAAGCGTCATCAGAATGCTTCAGAACTATCCGGGGGTGAGCGGCAATTGCTCCAGTTTGTGAGGGCGGCCGTAACCCGACCCAGGTTGATGATGCTCGACGAACCATTTGCAGGTTCAAGTCCGGGTGCAATTGATTGTATGGTAGAAAGAACTGTTGCCCTCTCCAGGTCGGGCGTTACCTGCCTGGTCATTTCTCACGACATTGTGTCGCTGCCAAGAGTGTGTGAACGCGTAGTCGTCCTGCTGGACGGGGCCGTGCTGACTCAGGGAAAGCTGGAGGATGTTCGAGAGGATCCCAAGGTCATTGAGGCTTACCTCGGCGAATGAAAATGGCTCAATCCTGCCTCGTCGTTGAGGACTTGTGTGCCGGCTATGAGCAAGAGGTTCTCGTTGTCGACAATGTCAGCCTTAGCGTTGCAAAGGGATCAATCGTTGGACTCGTAGGCGCCAATGGTGCAGGCAAATCGTCGTTATTGAAGGCGGTTCTCGGATATCTGAAGCCCAGCAGCGGCACAGTTACGTTCCAGGGCAAAGATATCACCGGCCACCGACCCGATCTCAGCTGTAGCCTGGGTATCGGCTATCTCATGGAGGGTCATTCGGTCTTTCCCAGCTTGACCGTGGAAGAGAACCTGTTGCTGGGCATGTGGCCAAAGCGCCGGCAAGCCTCGGTTGTCAAGGCAGCGCTCGAACGGGCATATACGCGGGCGCCACTCCTGATGGAGCGTCGAAAGTCCCTTGCAGGGCTACTGTCGGGGGGTCAGCAGAGGATACTGGAACTTGAACGCCTGTACATGGCGGGTCCCTCGCTTCTCCTGATCGACGAGCCGTCACTGGGCCTCGCCCCGAACCTCGTTCAACAGACATTCGACCGGATTCAGGAATTTAGCAAGGAGGGCATAGCAGTAGTCTTGATTGACCAGAATGTACGCAAGGTCGCCGAAGTCGCCGACTATGTCTATGTCTTGCAGTTGGGCCGGATCAGAAAGGAAGGTACAGGGCAGCTGATTTCCATGGATATCGAGAATATCGTCAAGGCGTTTATCTGACATGCACTTTGAACTCCTTGCCCATCCGGCAATTGTCGGGCAGTTTATTATCGACGGTCTCGGCCGTGGTGTTATGTATGGTCTGATGGGTATGGGGCTGGCACTGATATTCGGGATCATGGGACTGATAAATTTCGCCCATGGGTCCTTCTTCATGATCGCTACCTACATCATGTATTTTGTCGCAGTGCATTTGGGCGTACCATTTCCGATCGGCATCATGTTTGCTGCGCTGGGACTGTTCCTCTTCGGGGCTGCCTTTGAGCGCGGACTTATTACACCGCTACGAGCACGGCTTGGCAGAAACTGGCTGGTTGATGGTTACGTGATGACCATCGGACTGCAAATTGTCCTGGAAAACCTTGCTTTGATTGTAATGGGACCGCGTGAGCACGGAATATCCAGGTTGATTCAGGGTCGCATGTCTGTGTCAGGCGTAATCCTGACCAATGAACGCATCCTCATTTTCTCGGTCGCCATCATGGTTGTTGCAACGCTGGCGGCCTTCATGCGCCTGACGAGCTTGGGACGGGCCATTCGCGCGACGTCTGAACACCCGGATGCGGCCATGGCGATGGGGATCGATGTTCGCAGGATCTATACGATCACCTTTGCGCTCGGCTCAGCTCTGATTGGGGGAGTCGGAGGGTTGCTCCTTTCCACCTATCCTGCTTTCCCGACCATTGGCAGCGATGTTCTGATCAAGTCCTTCATTGTGGTAATCGTTGGCGGTCTGGGAAACGTGTGGGCAGCGATGATAGCCGGCATACTGCTTGGCCTCGTCGAGTCCTTTGCGCAAGGTATCGCTTCGGCAGGCTGGCAAAACTCCATCATCGCTGCGATCGTGGTTATGGTGCTGGTCTTTCGTCCGTCGGGCCTGTTCAGCAAGCCGATTTCAAGGCCCTGACGCGGGGCGAAGAACATGCTTGCGTCGAGATGGAAATATGCCGGATTTTCCCTGGTACTGCTGTTTCTTGCCGCAGTTCCGGCGGTCGCAAACAACAACTACCTGACCGCCGTATTCGTTTCTGTGCTGCTGTTCTTCATCCTTGCGGCACTGTTCGACTTCATGCTGGGTTACCTGAACATATTCAATTTCGGTATCGGTGGTTTCATGGCGCTGGGTGCCTATACGTCGGCACTTCTGGCCTACCATTATGGTATCTCACCCTGGTTCGGACTGTTGGCAGGCGGCTGTGCGACCCTGCTTCTGGGACTCTTCGCCGGCATCATTACGCTTCGTTTGCGTGGCATCTATGTCGGGTTGACGACCCTGTTTCTCGCCGAATTTGTGCTGTTTGCACTGTCCAACTTGCGGGAATACACCCGCGGCGCTGCCGGACTGCAAGTCTCTTCGCTGCCGGACCTCTTCGGCATAAGTTTCAGCCGCAGCAATCCGCTGGCACTTTACTACGTGCTGTTTGTGATTTGCGTGGTCATTTATGTCACCCTTCATTGCGTGGTCAATTCCCGAATCGGGTTGGTCTTCAAGGCCATCCGGGACGACCAGCTCGGGGCAAGTGTCCTTGGTTTCAACGTCGTTCGCTACAAACTGCTGAACTTCACAATTGCTTCTTTCTTTATCGGCGTGGTCGGCGCCTTCTACGGCAATTATATTGGCATACTGGTTCCAACACCCCAGGAGTTTGGCGTTGCCCGAACCACAGAAATCCTGACCATTGCCTATGTCGGTGGCCGCGGGACGCTGTGGGGCTCGTTACTCGGGGCCTTTGCACTGATTGGGTTACAAGAGGTGTTTTCCGTCGTCGATCAGTGGCGGCTGGTGCTTTATGGCGCTTTTCTGGTGTTTGTATTGATGGTCTTCCCCCGTGGATTGGCAGGAGGCTGCAAGCAGCTTGCCGCATGGATAACCCGCCAGGTGCAACCAAGGCGTTGACGGCCAGTCATGATGGTTCTGGACAGCAGGAGATCTGACAGGGTTAGGCCGAAAATCAACAGGCACCAACGCAGGCAGGCCTTACTAATCCCGAGCAACATGTCGCCGCAGTGGCCGGACAATTGAAGCAACAGGCGGCGATCTTGAAGGCCATGGGATCTGGAGCCGACGAACAGGAGTCAGTGATGCTGTGCCGGTTCCTGGCGAGATGACGGCCAATGCGTTCGCGCCAGCAGGCAATACTGATCGGGCTCGCCTGCCAAGAGAATCCAGATCCCCCGCAGCCCGAGGCTAGAGAGTATCTGCCTTGCGAAAATCAAGTGGCCTGACTGTGGCTGTAACCCTAACTTGCCAGCAATTCCCTTAGCGCCCTGTTTACGAATGCGACGTCGTCCGGGTTGGCAGCACCACCGGCGTAATGTCCCCAAATTGAAGGAATGATTCTCAGTTCTGCATTGGCCATGTGCTTGACCTCATAGGCGCTGTCATCAGGCGGAAAGTACAGGTCAGTCTCGCTAGGCATGACGATGGCTTTGGCCGAGATGGACCGCAGTGCGTGCTCATAATTCCCCATATAAGTATCGTTGTCACTGATATTGCTGTGCTGCCATGTCCAGATCTGCGCCAGCATGTTGTTGGCATCGCGTTTCAGGAACAATTCCTCCCAGAATTCGACTAGGAATTCCTCAACTGTTGCGGACCCCATGCGACGATAGAGGTGCTGGCGATAGAAGGCCTGAGACAATGCCCAACCGGCCCATCCTCGCCCCATTGCTCGGAGACCGGTCTTGGGCGGATCCACATAGTTGCCACCTTTCCATGCCGAGTCCGCGGTCAAGGCCGCCTTCATGCCTTCAAGAAATACGTGATTATGTGGAGAGGTTCGAGCAGACCCGGCGATTGGTGCAATGCGTTCGACTTCGTCGGGAAACAACGCCGCCCAGTGATAGGCCTGTTGTGCGGCCATGGACCAACCCACCACCAGGGCCACTCTGTCTATACCGTAACGTTCGCGTAGCAGTCGCCTTTGCAGCCGCACGTTGTCCAGAATGGTAACACCTGGAAATCCTGACCTGTCATGAGGAGGACTTGTATTCGAGGGAGAGGATGACAGACCATTCCCCGTAAGGTTGGGCACGACGATAAAATACCTATCGGGATTGAGTGCCATGTCGGTGCCGATCAGGAACTGGTTGTCTTCGTGTGTTCCGTAGAAACGGGTCGGATAGACGATGGCGTTGCTCTTGTCTGCATTCAGTTTGCCGTGCACCTGGTAGGCAAGTCTTGCATTTGAAAGAGTGATGCCGGATTGCAGGGTGACCTTTTCTACATCGAAGGTTTCGTAATTGCGCATGGTTTTCGGTTCCTGTTGGTCTGGCCGGGCAGAGCAGGACTCTGGCAAGGTCGTTTTCAATGGCCGGTCTACTTGCTTTTCAACCTCTTGCCGACAGCATGGGGGAAGATTCGTGAATGAACCACCATTGGGCAGGCGGATGCGTGTATATAGAGCCCGCAGCTCTTTCGGAATCCTGCGCTGCAGATATCCTGAAAGGTGTCGAAGTTCACGACGGCCGCCCGGGCATTTGTAGCGAAATGTGCTTCTGGAATTCAAGCCAACCCGAAGCCAGCTTCCAGCTTCCAGCGGCCTTTGTTGAAGGGCCGAGGCACCTACGCTATATCTAGGGGGTACCGGCGCCCACAGGTTGGCCATGTGCCGAATGCGGATAGTGAAGATGTGCTGCTGAGGCGAAGGAAGGACGTCATCAAGGCAACGCTGAATTCGCTACTCGCGTCGAATCTGTCAGACTTCCAGTGATCGTTGGGTCGGACACTCGGACTAGCAAGATGGTTGATCAAGCAGCGATTCTGGCGATCGGAGATGTGCACCTGGGCAAACGCTGCTCAGGCGTGCCGGACCTCGTTTGGTCCTGGGGCATCGACCGAGGAGAGCTGACGCCAGCTGGCGCACTGGAGCGTGCCACAGACTTCGCAATTGAACAGAAAGTGGATGCGGTTCTTTTCGCAGGAGACGTGGTGGAGAGCACCAATGCCCGATTCGAAGCGATACCGCCGCTCGAGGATTGCGTAGGACGGCTGAGGAGAGAAGGGATCCAGGTCATTGCTGTAGCCGGCAACCATGATGTCGAGGCCCTGCCGAGACTCGAGCGCCTTCTGGGCGGATTTACCCTGTTGGGAGCCGCAGGCATATGGGAGTCCAAGGCAGTAACGAGAAACAAGGTGCCCGTCGCCGAGATCGTCGGCTGGTCGTTCGGCGAGCGGTTTGTGCGCCAGAGTCCGGTAACAGAGCTCCTTTTGAATCCGCTGGAGGCCGTGTCGACTTCCGTTCCCCGTATCGGTTTGCTTCACGCCGATCTGAACGTTTCCGGAGGGTCCTACGCGCCGGTAAGGCAAGTCGAACTGGACGATACCGGCTACGATGCCTGGCTTCTCGGTCACATTCACAAGCCTTCCATTGAGGGACTTTCTGGTCGAGAGAGTTCCCGGCCATCGGGTTACCTAGGCTCCCTGGTTGGGCTCGACTCGTCAGAAACGGGGCCTCATGGTCCATGGATCTTGAGGGTGCACGACGGACGCAAGCTCGACCTGCAACATATCCCCTTGGCGCCGCTCCGCTGGGAGCAGGTCTCCATTTCAGTCGAAGGACTCGAACACGCCGACGATGTAGCAGACCGATTGTTGAGTGAGGCGACAGAACTCGTTCGTCGAATTGGTCGGGAAGGCCCCGCACCCCGTGCGATAGGAATGATCGCTCGACTGACGGGTTCGAGTCCTTGCCATGAAGACATCAGCAGGCGCATCGATGCCGGCGAATGGAAGGACCTTGGCCGCGTCATCGACGGGACGGCGGTTTTCTTAAGCAAGATAGTCGCCGCGATGACCCCTCAGCTGGATCTAGCTGAAATCGCCAAAGGGGACGACCCCGCCGCTTTGATGGCCCGTCGGTTGATCGTCCTCCAACAAGACAACGACCAGTCGAGGGTGCTACTCGCCGAAGCTCGTGCAGCGTTAATAGGTATTGCCCGCGACGAGCGGTGGTCCGTCGTCGACGAGCATCGGAGCACGGGCGCCCCGCATTCGGACCAGGCATTGCGCGATGTGCTCTTGCGATCCGGGATGACGGCCCTGAACGCCATGTTGTTGCAGAGCGATCCGGGCGATCCGTGATGAAGCTGACGCGACTGAAAATCGACCGGCTACCGGGGATCGACCAGCCTTTCGAGATTAATTCACTGGATTCCGGTGTTCACGTCATGATTGGGCCGAACGCGATTGGGAAGTCGAGCATTTGCCGGGCGGTCGAGGCCCTGTACTGGGTTGACCGAGGTCCTGCAGAACGAACCCTTGTGACTGCCCAATTCGAACTGGAAGGCGAAACCTGGCTGGCGGAACGTGAAGGTACGCGGCTGAGATGGCGTCGTGAAAACGGGGATGAGGTACGGCCGAGAATCCCGGGTTCCCACCACCATCGCTGTTTCTTTCTCCGCCTGCGGGATCTGATCGATCCATCTTTGGACGGCACACAGGATGTTGCCTCCGAGATCAGGCGACAGATGTCCGGCGGGTTTGACATACACCGGATTTCGGACACCTACTTTTCCGATATTTCCGTACGGCACGTGCGCCGACTACGCAACGAGTTCAATGACGCTGCTAGCAAGGTGCAGGCGACGGAGGGGAAGCAGGCGGAGTTGCAGCGCCGTGAGGACAAACTGGGGGTCCTGCAGTCGCGGCTCGACGCCGCGGAAACTGGCGCGCACCGCCTGCCACTGGTCAATCGATCGATCGGGCTGGCTGGTCGCAAAGAAGAATATGAGACCGTTAGAAAGGAAATCGCGGCCCTGCCCGATGTGCTGGCAAGCATAACCGGTCAGGAATTGGGGCAGATTAAGCAGCAACAAGCGCGTATTGGCGAATTGGACATACGAATCCGAGACCTGGAAAGCCAACTGAAAGCCGCGCGCGATTCCACTCGGGGGTCTCGACTGACGGCCGAGGTGAACCAGTCCGAACTCACAGTCTGGCGTGAGAATGCCGAAAAACTGGCTCGCGTCGAGTTGGAGCTTGAGAACGCGAGGGCTCATCGTGGGGAATGTCAAAAGGAAGTCGAGTCTGCCTTGTTGGCTCTCGGTGGGCGCGGTGTGGAGGAGGTCGTCCTCACACTGGCGGAACACAGACGGCTGTTCGAATTCTTGCGCGCCGCAAGCGACCACCGTACGCGAAGAAGCGCTATCGAAGAAAGACTGCACCTCCTTGCGAGAATCGAGCATGGCGAGAATGGAGAAAACCAACTCGTGGAACTGCGTGCGGCGCTCGAACTGCTACGCCAGTGGCTTCGTTCTCCTGAAGAGGTATCGCGCCGGGAAAAGCCGGGAGAGCAGAGGGTCTGGATTCTAGTTGCCGTGGCGATCGCAGTCCTCGGTGCAGCCCTGGCGCTGATTGCCGACCCACGGTTCGTTTTACTGTTGGCGGTCGGTGTTGGAATCTTGATGCCGGTCTTCCTGCAGCAAAGTACGAACACAGTTTCAACCGGGCGCCCTCAAGCAGAGAAGGCATTTGCACGTCTCGGTGTAGAAGCGCCCGATCAATGGAGTGCAGGGGCGGTCGAATCACGATTGCGCAACCTCGAAGCAGACGTTGTGTCCATTGAGTCGCGCCTGCAGCGCGCCCGAGACCGAGATGGAGACAGGCAAAGCCTCAATACACAATTGGAGCAGCTCGACGAGGCAAAAGCCGTACTTGATGAACAGCGGCGCAATTTGCTCAAGAGTCTAAAGCTGGATTCCCTGCCACCGGACGCGGAACTCGTCGATTTCGCGCGCGCTGTCGATCAACTCAGGGCCACCCGTATCAAGTACGAAGGTGCGACAGGTCGCATCGAAGAGTTCGAAGCGGAACGCTTGCGCCTCCTTTCTGAGTTGGCTGACGTTCTACAGCAGCATGGTGAACCGTTACCGAAGGACGCAACGACAGCAAAGGCTTACCTCGCCGCTCTTTCGGATCGCAATGTACGGTTGATCAGGGGACTCGCCGACGAACGCCAGGCGAATACTCAACTGGATCAGAATTCTGCTGATCGCAGGGCAGCTGTGGAAACGATCAGGCAGGTCTACGCGACCGCGTCTGTGGAGGACGGGGATGTGGCAGGCCTGACTGCTCTGCAGGATTTGTTACCGCGGTACAATGAGTTGCGGCAGAGAGCCACAACCCTCCAGGGCCAAATTAGCCTCGATCGGGAAGAGCTTGCGAAGGCCGGGGAAACTGCATTTGCGGGTCTCGACAGGGCCAGCCTGGAACTGCTGAAACAACAACTTTCCGCGGCGGCAGCCAGGATCGAAGACTTGCGGGGAGAGATCGCCGATGTAAGTGCGCAGGTGAACGAAGCCAAGCGGAGCAACAGTCTCCAAGACCTGATTGAGCGGCTGGAGAACGCCCGTACCAAGTTGAAGGACTGTCGCGACGAGGCGCTATTCGCCGGAGCCGGAAGGTTTCTGGTGGGTGCGGTGGAACGGGAATACGAGGCCACTCAGATGCCCCGAGTGTTCGAGCGGGCCTCGGGCCACTTTTCGGCCTTTACAAAGCTCAGTTATGAACTTCGGTTGGGTCGCGACAAAGACGCTCCACGCTTGCGAGCACTCGATGTGGTCAGTAGAGAGACACGGGAACTCGATGAACTCTCGGACGGCACCCGTGCACAGCTTCTGCTGGCAGCTCGAATGGCATTTGCGGAGGAGGTCGAACAAGGAACGAGCCTTCCACTGTTTCTTGATGAAGCGCTTGACCAAAGTGATCCAAACCGCTTCGAAGCCATCGCGCGCAGCTTGGGCCGAATTGCAAACGACCAGAAACGTCAGATCTTTTACCTGACAAGCGATCCACTGGATCAAGACCGGATTCAACACGCCCTGGCTGCGGAGGATTGTCCGGTCGCCACCAAGATTGATCTCGGATTGCTCCGCGGCATTGAAGTTGGCGTTACACAGCCGTCTGATCTTCGAGTTCCGACGAGGCCAGACATCCCGATACCTGATAAGTCTGCACCGGAAGAATACGGGACCACTCTGGGCGTGCCCCGGTTTGACCCGGCCCGAGGATACTCCTATCAGCATTTCTTCTATTTGTTGCCAGACGATCTCACTCTGTTGCACGCCCTTCTCAGCAACGCCATCGAAAGGGCAGGGCAATGGGAAACAGTTTCCGGCACCGCCCTGGCGGAGAAACTATCGGCACAATTCGAGACCACCCGTGAGCTCGACTCCCGGATTAGTTTGCTTGAGGTGTTCTGCGAGCTGTGGAACCGGGGGCGAGGCCGGATCGTCGATCGGGACGTGCTGGTACGGAGCCGCGCCCTGAGCGACCGGTACCTTGATGACGTTGTGGATATCGCCCGTGACTTGAACGGAGACGCGGAAAAGCTTGTTGCGGAACTCGTTGCGAAAAGGGATCCCCGCCTGAGGAATTTCTGGCGAAGTAAAGTCGAGGAGTTGGAGGACTATCTTGGCGATAACGGCTATCTGGATGACCGACCAGTACTTGATGAAAGCAATTTGAGGCTTCGCGCTTTGTCGAGTCCACCAGCCACTGATCTGCCTGATGGGATTGCCGGTGAATGCTTGAACCGCTGGTGGGTTTGGGCTTCGACCCGATCTGCAAGCACTTAATACCGTTTGAAAGAATTAGGTTGTTGGAAGTCACCCTTTGTGGGTGTTTGTCTCCAAGCTGGTCGGACAGACTACACACTACACATAGACAATATGTCAGAACTTGGGAACTCTCATTGTGCTTGGGCATGAATCAGCCGTGGAGTATACAGGCACAGTAATTGAAACTCCTGGTGGCTAATGGCAGATCACATCGGTTGGTATAATGCCAACGTCAAGATGGTCTTTGCGCGCTATGAGCAGTTAAGTGGAGACTGTGTGCACAGTTGGTTGCTTGATCTGTTACCGCAGCCTCCCGCAACCGTCTTGGATGTGGGTGCGGGCAGCGGTCGCGATGCTGCCTGGCTGTCCTCAAGGGGGCACGACGTTGTTGCCGTTGAACCCGCAGCGGCAATGCGGAAGGCCGCTGCAGACAGGCATGTCGATGCATCCGTAAGGTGGATCGATGACCGCTTGCCTACCCTCAAGTCAGTAACGCGGTCGGGATTGTCATTTGACGTAATCCTTCTGAGTGCTGTGTGGATGCATTTGCCGGGGCGAGATCGGCCTCGGGCATTTCGAAAACTGATCAACTTGCTCAAGCCAGGTGGTTTGCTGGCGATTACCCTGCGCTGCGGCCCGAGGGATCGCGAAAGAGGTATCCACACAGTTTCTTCGGAAGAAATTGAGGTACTGGCACGAAATCACGGAGCGCTCGTCGTGCAGCGCACGGAGGCCAAGGATTTGTCGGGTCACGCCCGCATTCGATGGGTCCAGATGGCCATCAGATTGCCGGACGACGGCACAGGGGCACTACCGTTGCTCCGCAGCATTGTGCTGAATGACAGCAAGAGTTCGACTTACAAGCTAGCACTCTTGCGTGCACTTTGCCGCATCGCTGACGGTGCTGCCGGACTCGCCCGCGCAGAAGGCGACAAGGTTGCGGTCCCGTTGGGATTGGTATCCCTTTACTGGCTACGACTATACAAGCCACTTCTGTCAGCGGGCCTCCCGCAGAACCCACGCAACACTGGCTATCTTCATCTCCAGTTTGTGAAGGCCGCCTACCGGGCGCTGTCCGATGTGTCTCCTCTTGATTTGCGGGTCGGCATGAGGTTTTCCGGCACAAGGTCGGTTGTCCTGCACCAGGCTCTGAAGGATGCGGCACACACAATTCAGAGAATGCCCGCCCATTACATTCGGTTTCCGGACGGCGAGATGGTCTTGCCCGTAACAAGGGCAGGGGGAATGCCGCAGCCGTCCCAACTCGTGCTCAATCGGTCCTACCTCTCGCGTTTCGGTGAGATGATGGTTCCAACACACCTCTGGAGATCGCTGCAGAGGTTTGGAGTGTGGATCGAACCGGCGATAGTCGCCGAATGGGGTCGTCTCATCAAGTTTTACGCTAGCCGCGTGCAAGTACATGTTGATGATGCAGCGATTGCTGCGGCGATGACATGGGAAGATCCAACCCGGGATGTGCAGCTTGCACGCAAGCGCGCACTGGAAATGTCAAGCAGCGGCAAATTGTCCTGTGTATGGAGCGGCAGGAGGCTGGACGGTGCCTGTCTGGAAGTCGATCATTGTTTGCCATGGATAGCGTGGCCCTGTGGCGACCTCTGGAACCTGATGCCAACGCACAGGAGCATAAATCAAAGCAAGCGAGCAGATCTGCCTTCTGACCGATTGATGCGGTCCGCTCAGGAAAGGATAACCGAATGGTGGGAAACCGCATATGTGGAAGGCCAGTCCACGGTATCGGAACGATTCTGGCTTGAGGCACAATCGAGCTTGCCTGCTGTGCCAGCTGGCCAAAGCGGGCTTGGCGATGTATTCGATGCGGTTTGCCTGCAGCGAATTCGTCTGAAGCAAGATCAACAGGTTCACGAATGGTCCGGGGATTTGTAACCTCGATCCGCAAGGTTCGTACCGGCTTATCGCTCCCCTAAACGTTCAGCTGAATGTCAGAAATGCTGGAATGGTACCTCCAACAACTGGTACGACAAGGCTCGATTCAACTGTCGCCGGCTCGGAATAGCTCAGTAATCCTGCAGTTACACTCCATATGGTGCCGAGCGTGTGGAATCGATTCCATATGAATCAGCGCCAACGTGTCATTGTACGGTGTATACAATCCGAAAGACACGCTGCCGACTTTGCGAGATATGTCGAGGGTCGAATTAATGGGGCAGGATTACACCCAACGCAACGATTTCGATCTATTGGTCCGATTAAGGAGAAAGTCCCGAGAACATGGAACGGACTCCTCACAATTTCGACACCCAACCCCCCATGCAACTGTAGGGGCCAAGAAAAGCCTCAACTCAATCATGTATTGTCCAGTCATACTGGCCTAGGGCCGTTGGGACGCCGTGTTCTCCAATGGTCGATCGCCGACTTGGCAAGTCTTTCGAGTTCATCCGTTTTCGCGAATGGTACTTGAACCAAATAATATTTCTTTCCAGGTGGAGAAGCTTCATTTGCCAGAATGCAGGCAAGATGTCCTTTGCCCAGAAGCTTTTCGGCACCGGCACAATTCAGCACCATTTGCGAACCTCTCCAGTCTTGCACTCTTAAGCATAACTTGTTGCCCATGTTGTCACGCAGGCGAGAAGGCACAGCCTCAGCGTCAGCGCGTTGTGTAATGAGCACGAGGTGGATACCCGCCGCGCGGGCTTTCATGCCTAGGTTGGCAACGGAAGAGAGGACAACTTTATTATAGTCCGGTTCCTGTGCCATCCACGAGCCAAGCTCATCGTGCACAAGGAATAGGCGCGATAGCCGGGCCCGATTTGAAACTCGTCTATTGTATTCGACAAAATTGGGTACTTCTTGTTCTTCCAGGAGTTTGTATCGTCGGTCCATTTCAGCGACCAGGTTCTCGAACTCCTGCTTCGCTGATTCCATGTCTGAAATGATGTCCTTTCTGAGGTGCGGCGCACGTTTCATCCAGCCATAGTCTACCCCCATCTTTGGGTCTACGAGGACCAACTCTACGTTGCTCGGATCATTAAACGCGATCAATTGCAAGAGCAGGTTTTGAGTGAGTACACCCTTGCCACTACCAGTTTGACCCGCAATGAGCGTGTGTGGGCCATGCTCCTCAAACCCACCAAACTGCCCGCCCAGGTTTAGATACATGAGCCCGTCTGCATCCTCACGGGCGCCGAGTATGAAGTTCGTCCATTCTCCTACAGGACGGTCCGGCCACTTAGCCCCGAGCCACGTTGAAGCTAGTGGAACCGGTGCTCTCTTCTCTCGTCTGATAAATAACTCAACGATTCCGCGGCCTGGTAGAACATTTACGACATCAAGCCCGTGGGTAGTCAACATTTCGCTCCGGCGCTTTTCGACTTTATCGATTGTAAGCGTAGGGTGTCCCTTGAAGGTCACGAATACACCGTTGTGCGTTAACCTGTAACTTGGTTCCATGAAATTGGCATGCATTCCAAAATGGCTCAGGGCTCGTTGCGTGTGGACGCAAGTCTTGTCTGCCCATGCTCTGGCCTCTGCATCACTTACAGAACCGGTGTCACTCTTGGCAATTTCCCTGAGCACGGTTGCAATCGTTGCCGGAATGAATCCCTGGCTCGGCTTCGAGATTTCCGGTTGAGTTTCAGGTGTTGCGGCAGGGCTTGAACCTGGCGGGGACACTGGTTTCGGCTCTGCCAAGGGATTGCCATTTCTTGGATCGAGTTTCTCCGTCTCTGGAGCTGTACTGGCGTGATACCAGTTGAGGGCGCGTAATCCGACGCTTGGAGGGTCCGCGCCCTTTCCGACCGCCTGCAGAATTGCCTTGATTTTCGGTGAAGGTATTATCGTGTGACCTAGGTGACGGGCCTCCGAACTGTGTTCCGACAGGATTGATGGCTCATATTCATCGTGCAGGCACAGCGTGGATTCTCCGCAAATGCGAAAGTCAATGTCGCCCGTATGCATGTTCTTGAGAAATGAATTGCGAATGGCCTGGTCGCGGATATGGCTTGTCAGCTTTCCGTGGTGGATCAGAAGTTCAGCGAGTTGCCTGCACCAGGCAACTCTCGATATCGAATCCTTGTTGTCGATAAGCACGCGCCTAATGTGGTTCACAGTATCTCGAACCTGATTCCCAGCGTCGCTAAGTTCCTGACCAAGGCTTACCTTCGAAATGAACTTCGCTTCGCCAACTAGGAATGAAACCCTGAAGCCCGGATCAAGGCATTCGACCAGAATGCCGATCATGTCTGCAATCTTGCCCTTTCCGGAGGTGAACCAGTGGCGATAATCGTCCAGCGACAGCCAGATAATTTGTGAGGCGGCCGGCAAGTTTTTCAAGAGTAAACTTTTCAAATGGATTCGCACCACACAGAGACCAATTATTTCTCGAGCAGCGTTTTCGTTGCGAGCCGCTGATAGAACTTTGAGCCCCGACAATTGAACGCCATCATTCAACACTTCACCTGCAATCGTGCTGGCCTCGCCGTGATCCATTTTGAAAGAATGATCTAACTCTTGCTCTAGTCTCCGAGTAAGTCGGTTGTCGATCTTCTTTGACGAAATTACCACGCGCCTTTCGGCATTTGGGAGTGAGGCATCCCTGATAATCCTTACGTCATGCTCTTCGAGCAAGTGTCGAATTGGAACCAGGTCTATGCTGATGACCCACTGGGCCAGGTCGTGAGCACGATTTATCAAGTCGCTTACGAGTGAATCGGAATAATTTACCCGTCGGACCAGGGCGCCGTGTTTGTTCACCTCCAGATTAGCTTCGTTGCACATGGCGTAGAGAAGGTTCTGGTATTCGGCCACCGCGCAGGGAGGGAACTGCTGCGTCAGGTAAATTTCCGTGTCAATCGGATCGGCCTCCGCCAGGCGCAGTTTGGCTGTAGCCTTGCTCTCCGGGTCAAACGATTCAAACTGAGTCTCAGCGCTGTCGTGCTCCTGTATCCAGACCGGTCTAGACTTCCGATTGATTGCGTCATGTAGAAAGATCAGGTCGAAATCATGGATTGAGCCGTTGCCATTATTTTGTGCGTGCTGCGCCGGTCTCACGTCGACGCGCAAACGAGAAAGAAAGCTCTTTGCCGTCTCGCTTATATTTTCGTTTTCCAGCCGAAGATTCTGGTCTCGATAAATCTCTTGTAGACGGTCGGGTTCCTGATGCGAGATTACCAGGTCACACCGCAGTGCAGGATCGCCATGAATTCGTTTTGCCATGAGGCGGGCAATTTCTCGGGGAAGTGTCAGGCTTTCCAGATTGTATATAGTTGCAGACAGGTTTGATTTTTCATGAGGATGTATTTCGAGGTACTGATCCATGCTATCCATGAACCATTTTGCAGCGGAGACAGATGTCGCCTCTAATTCTTCCTTGTTTCTGCCGACGATCCTGGCAGGCACGAGAAGGCTATAACCATCTCGGTCCTCGACCGATATCAGAGGCTCTTGGCCTGCGATAGCGATCCCAGGCCAACTCCAGTGGTCGACCAGCCTGCGCCTCTGTGCAAAGGCAATTGTCAAGTCTGCATTCTTTGCGACCTCTGAATCGAGAACCCTATCCACGAAACACGCTAGACTTCGGATCTTGGCCTTTCTCTCGACGAGGCGAAATGGATGCCATGCAGGGATTATGGCCATTCTTTGCGATCCATCTGCGTAAATGAGGCCAATCCGCGCAACCAGAGGCCAGATCTTGGTCTGTGCCTTGCCGGTCGTTGCATGAATTCGGCAGGCGCGACACAATCTCCCGAACAGCTCTGCCTGTTCGGTCACACTGTCACTTGCAAATGCATCTTGCGGCTTGTTCGCAATTGTTTGAATAGCCTCGCAATACTTGCTCTCAAATGCGTCGATCAGGTGCCGCAGCTCGTCAGCTGCGTGGTCGTCTAGACTTCCTCCATTCTTGAGATCAAGAATTGTCTGTCTCAATTCCTCGACAATATTGTCATTGCATCGCACGTGCCTGGAAAAGGTTCTTCCGGTCTGCGACTGCAGAACATCACTGAACGTGTTTGTGTCTGCCAGTTTCAACGGCGCCACGCTGGTATCTTGTGCACCTGGTAACGACGCAAAGGTCTGCTTGCGAAATATGCCTCCACCCTCGGTGGCCGATGCTTCAGCAAGTTCACTGACATCTGCCTCGAATGCGAGGCCAATAGGTTGATCCTTGGACTTCAGCCCGGGTTGCCAAACAGCCTTGATCCGCGGAGCGTCAGAAGGAGGTTTGTAACCTAATGTACCCTTTTGGATGTCCGTCGCTTCGATCAGGAAGAGTACAAGATCTACCTTGCGCTTGTCTTTTGCGATTGAGGGCTTTTCTGCATTACCATTTAGGCAGGTGTCGATGTCCCACTTAACGCGGGCACCAAGTTGCCGGTGCAACAGTTGATACTCAAACGTGAATAATCTCTGAACACGCTTATCGAGATTTTTCCAGAAAATTGCCTTGGCGTGCTGAGATGCTCGAACCAGAATGCACGGTTCACTCATTTCTACCAAGGCGTCCGACCCTTCCAACAACAGTGCTTCGACGCCTTGTTCAATTGTGGACAATAGATCTCGTCCAGAGACACTCTTGGGGTAAATGCGCTGCAGCCAAGGTTTGAATAGTCTCGCTTGGGGATGATTCAGTTTGTCCTGCCACTTGTCAAAAAATTCTCGTTCCTCTTCCTTCGGAGGATTTGAAGGATTGCGCGTCAGGTTTTCGAGCAATGTCCTGTCGGTATCGGAAACTTCATCCCCATAGTTTCCTTCAATGAATTTGAGCGTTCTCTTGCCCATGCCTGTGCGTGTGGTTTTTCGAGAACCCGAAAATATTCTCTTGCCAAAACGTGTCCACGAAACGCGTTCACAGAATTCCTTTTGGCTTTGTCGCCAATCACCGAAGTTGAAGTTAGGCTCGTCATCAAGCAGTCTTTCCACCGCAGCAATAGCGGCCTCAGCTTCATCATTGGCAGCCTCATCCTCCACGCTTACTTCACGCCGTAAGGTCTCCAGATTTTCGCGTACCTTCGGGATGTTAACTGGGTCCTGACCGGGGGTCAGAAGCTTGGCGTAAACGCTGACGTTGTACCATGCAGTATCGAACGCTTGCCTGAATCGGTGTGCTGGTTTGACATCTGTGGAATTTTGAAGCTTTGGGAGCTTTTCGATCCCATCAAGTGGAATCCCGAGTGCCGGTGCGGCCCTCTGCATGCGCGTATGCACAGGTCTCGAAAACCCTTGAGCCTTAATGGCACGGATGAAGTCTATCCACATCTCAAGATCAATGAAGACCTGTGAGTCGCGCAGACCATCGAGCAAACTGATCAAGTATTCCCTAGGTCTGCAGCTCTCGCCAAGCATGTCGACCCAGTCAGTTGTCCTTTCGATAACCGTTTGTTCGTCGATTCGGGAAAGTGGTCCCAATCCCGCTCCGATTTGCTCTCTTTCCTCATCGGAAGGTGCAAATACGATTACGTCAGCGGCAGTACTATGCCGCCAATGTATGGCTGACTCGCTTGTCAGGAACCGCCAATCGACTATTAGATTTTCGGCCGCATCTTGGTTAATCCGCAGCAATAAACTACGATCTTCGATTGGCGTCGCAGGAAACTGCCTTGCTACGCCTTCCAGATGGAGGGCCTTAAGCCCTGCAAGCATGAATGTTACTCTTTCCTGCTGCGCGGCCGAACGAATTGCCTCATCAACAATATTCCAAACTACTTTGCCGGCATATTGGCCCTTGATATGACATTCATTGCACCGGTTCTTTCCGACTCCTGTTGGAATGGACGCTGCGCAGAGGGCACAACTGCCGGTCGAGCCTTCAATGCTACTCATGGTTACCTATGTAAGGATTGGTTACGAACGCACAGTCGTCAGATAATCGGTGAACCAGCGCAAGCCGAGCCATCCGTTCTTCAAGTTCCGCTAGATTGGCTTCGAATTGTTGGGCTCCGACGTGCGGACGGTCAAACGCCTTTCGAGCCTCGCTGGGGCCGGCTACAATTCCGTATCGTACATAAAGCTTCTCCAGAAACTCCCGAAGTTCTGTTTTCTGATCCGCATTGGCCACCGTTAGAGCGATCAACGTCTTGTCGCTCATGCAAAACCACGTACCAATTCCTGGCCTTGCCTTAACCAGGCCTGCGTTCTTCGTGAGAGGGAGGAGAAACTTGTAGATATTGTTCTTGTCTCTCTTGATCGCCTGATCAATACCCTCCTGGAGTTGAGTTTCGGGTGGCGTGGTTGGGTGGTCCTCGGGTGAGACGCCAAACAACACCTTTAGAGTCTTGGTAGGTGTGGTGTCTTTGGCGTGATCCTCAACAAATTTCTTGACGGCACGATTTGCCAATTTCCTGTGCCAATCAAAGTGCTCTTTGGAGCGGTCTCGAAGTTGTTTTTCGGACCCGTCCATAAAGTCCATCATAATTGGTACTGGCCGAGCCTTGCCTGACCCGACCGGAAAGACCTGGTCTCGGGCAATTTCTGCCAGGTACACAACCAGGTTCAGTGCAGTAATCCGGAACAATGGCTCAAACCTATGACTTTTCGGAAGCCGATTGAGTCTCAGAATGGCATTCCAGTCTTCGGCCAGTCGCAAATAAGCGTGATGGTCTTTGTGCGGCAGATATCCGATTTGAGTCCTTGACCAGTCGTCCTCATCCGGGTCACTCAATGCGTTTGCCACTTGGTTCAATGGGTCATTCGACTGCCCGAAACTGTCTTCGATAAGACTGTTTAACGATTCTGAGAGCTTGGAACGATTGAGCATCAGATAGACAAGTTCACCGGCCCGGCCAAAGAACCGACGATCGATCGACCATTTCCCTCTGCTTTCGCGCATGTCAGGCAAGATCATGTCAGGTCCGGTCACAGCAAGAAAACGCGACGTCCATCGTCGATTGTGGACGACATCGATTTCAGCTGACCGCAATAGTCGGACCGCTTGGCGAAGCGAAGAAATGGAGCATTCAAAGCTGCTGTCCAGGTAGGCGAAGTGATCTTGGCCACTTCCGCCCGGGTCAAACTGCCCGTTGACTGCAGATTTCCACTGGTCCCACTTTTGATCGTCGTGAATATTCCCATCATCGGCGATTTCATCGAGATTTCGGTCCTGAAAAAGAAGAAACCTCAGTTTGCGACGACGCCGTAACCTGTACTTGAAGCACTCATGTTTATCCTCCGTTGGAAGAAAGTTCCCAAGAGGCGTGCCGGCCATCACAGCGAGTGCCTCGAGAACAATCATGAATGGTTCTTGCTCAGTGATAAATCGATGGCCGTAAAGGCGCTCCTGAACTTCCATATTGGTGCTGTCGAGGAGTCCATCGGGAGGAGGTAAACACATCACCACTTCCCCGTCTGGCCCAGGATACCAATCTCGTGGTCAACCAGGTTGCCAATGCTATCCAATGCGATTTGCCGTGGCACTGATGACGAAAGGAATTCCCTATCAATCGCAGCGGTGACCTGCAGTTGAAAGCGGGTGATGGCTTGAAGGCATTCAGACGAAAAGCTTGCCGGTAGTGCTCCCTCGGCGACCCGCAGGAGGCACTCGACAAGAGTGGGCCACAAATGGAGGTCAACATTGCGCTTCGGATTTCCTGAAGGCGTAATTCTGAGGATCGGAGGACTTCCGTCACTGGCAACGATCGGCATTGAAAAGAAGGAAAGTGTGTGGCGCCGGTCTCCTACCTCTGCAACAAGTAATGGCATGCCTTGGCCACGAAAGACACCAGAAGGCTCGGTTAGCCAGATTCGATCACAGGTCTTCGCCAGCTCGCCAGTCATCATCCGATTCAGCCCTCGCAGCAATTTGCGGCGGATGCGAGGCGGCAAGGGGATGTCTTCGTTTGCACACGAGTTGGCGAGCTTTATGTAATCATCTCCATGCCTGAAAAGTGTCAGATTCCAGGGTGAGGTTTCTTGACGATTACCGGTGCTTGCCGGTTCAATTGAGAAGAACAATCGTCGACGCTGATCAACCACCTTACGCTCAAATGCTGAATCGTAGGTGCTCGTGTCGTTGAGGTACCTTTCCCAGTCCTCGCCAAGCAGTTCTGTGCCGTATTGCTCGCGATTCGGCAATTCCGAGCAGTCGTTCAGTATGCTGTGATCGAAATAGTTGTTGGTTTCGAATCCAATCCCAAACTCCTCAAGCACCGCAAAAACCCAGTACTGGCGTCGCTGCCTGATCCGAAGATTGTTTCCGAACGCATTTGCGTAGGGATTGGTAAGTGCATAGGCCTTCTTGCTGGCCCGATTGCGAGCCTTTTTGCAGGTCAAGAGCTTGCCTGGGCTTTTTTCGTCACCCAGTAAGATGTTAACGACGAGCAAAATGAGCTGCCTGATTGACACATGACGACCATCAGCAGCTGCCATGCGGATCAGGTCCCTAAGGCGTGCGCGCATCGTTGCATCACCGCGTTCCTGCAAGATTCTCAGGTTACAGCGGATCGGACACGGATTCTCTACTGAAGTAAAAGCCGGGCAACCCTCACATTGCCGCCAGTCCGGGTGTTCGACAATGGCGTCGAGAATATCTTCCACTAGCTCATGATGGGATTGACGTGACATGTTGTGCAGACGATAGACTTCATCCCCACTGTCACTTTTTCCTTTGCGAAGACTCTCGGCTATTAGATCGCCAAGTCCTTCATCTCGGTCTTGGCGGTCTTTGAAGAACCTAAGCAAGTGTCCGTCATTGACACAAATGACGAACAGCTCATCGGTCCGACCAAGCAAGGAGTCGCGAATAGAGGCGAAAACACTGTCCTTGTCGGCTTTATTGAGTTCACTCAGGTCCTTGATAAAGGTCACCTTGCGGTGAGGCTGTGAAGGCAAGTCAAGCGTCAGGTACTTTTGGGTGTTGGTCCACCCGACTGTTCCAATGTCCAATGCTTCAAGCAGTTTTCTCGCGGTGTATGTCTTGCCATCTCCCGCAGTGCCGGTGAGGATAACCGAGCGAGGGTGGTCCCCAAGCATGAGACCCTTCAAATTGCCAACGAGAGGTTGTTCAATATGAAGTGGCTCGCAGCCGGTTCTCTTTGCAGCTTCAACAACGAACTCGTCGTAGAGATTGTTGGATGATGGTTGCGGTCCGTACGAGGCCAGAAAACTGACAAGTGGATTGTTCGTCATGGCGCAGCTCTCACAGGTGGCAGATGGCGCAACCCTGCGCTGGTTGGTCCGGCCGCCTTTCGTAACGTTCCGTTATTCGTTCCAGTTCCTCAAGAGACCTGGTTTGCGACCAGGTGAAACGTCGACCGTCAGGCTTTGGTTTTTCGTAGTCCTTTGCGGCTTCAAAGAGTTCGGGATGGCGTTCCTTAAGTCGCTGCCATTCACCAACCTGTTGAAAGAAACAGAAGTAGCAGCCAGAGCGTGACCGCCAATCGTAGTAAGATGGCAAGCCCAATCCGCTTTCCATCAACAGATCGCGCACATCATCCAGCCTAAATCCCATATCCTTCAGCGGATATACCGGGATGATGTTTTGCCTATTCGAGATTGCGACCGTTTTAGATTGCGAATTGTCTGACTTGTTGTTGGATTCTGGCCGAGAAGTTCCCAGAAACCCCTGTCTGTCCTCGTCGGCGCGAATTCCAATGTAGGAAAAGGAGAGGTCTTCACCCACAAAGTGCTCGAACGGTTTGATCTTGAGCATGCGGGTGCACCACCTCGCCTGCGGGTTCGGCAGGAATCCGGAATAGACTTCATTCAGGAGCACATCGAAAGGAGATCGTCGACCACCTTTGGATCGTACCCGGAGCTCCGGAAGGTCAAGCGCGGAAAGCCGCGTAATCTCAACTCCGAAGATCGATTCAAACCGCTTCAGGTATCTGTAGGTTTCAGGCAATTCAGCACCGGTGTCGGTAAATACGAACTCAAGAGGAAGATCCCGGTGAGTTTCAATCATGAAGACTGCTAGCGCTGTAGAGTCCTTTCCTCCACTCATTGGGACAATGTGCCGTCTCGAACCGTCCTTTACGGCATCTTGAAGATGCGTTGTCTTTACCGCTGTCACTTGTGAACCTCTTCCAGATATTGTGTAAGTGTTTCATGGCCAATCTTGCGGCTAAATCTGTCAAGCGTGCGCGCAAGATAGTTCTTCAGGAACCGCTCGGCTTCCGGCGAGGAATCAGCTTGATCGAACGCCTTGACTTCGAGACGATGGACAGCAGCCTCAAGGCGCTCTCGAAAGCTTGCCGAGTTCCGGACGCTCCACTCGTCGAAATCAATCCCCAGCAGTATTCCGCTCAACGCTGCCAGGAAGCCGCGCTCGCCCTGCGGAAACGATGCTGCCCGCTTTGACTGCGACAGAATGCCTTGAGCTTCCTGGTCCAGCCCGGTGAGTTCATGACTATTCAAGGGGAGTGTTTCTGCCCAGGCAGTGGCGGCCTGCATCAGGGGAAGTGGCGGCCCCGACATTCGGGAGTTAAAGACATGGGCAGCGTGGGCCGTCGCGGCGTTCACATATGTTTCGGTAACCAACGAGAACTGCTCTATGGCCATGGCGAAAAAATGGACGGACTGATCGGTCAGTACGGCGCCATCCAGTAGTCGCGGGAGATCACGAACCAGAAAGTCGAACGGGTCGAATGAGCCTTGGCGAAGGAATGGCTGAAGCAGATCGGCTTCTTTACCCAAACCCGAAGTCTTCAGGGCAGAAGGTGGAAGTTCGTTCCGCCAAGCAAGAATTGCATCATACAGTCCCCGTATCAGATCGGGTTCAACGGGATCCAAATTGCCGGCGACAAGACAAATCATTTTCTCCAGATTTCGGCACTGTACGCTGGATAACGGAAACGTCTCAAGTTCAAATTCAACCGGATTTTCGCACAGCCGGTCGATAAGTGACGGCGTAATGTCGTCCACGTATTCGCGACCGGAAGCAACGATCTCCCGAATGGCAATTCCCCGTCCAAATGCTTGCAGACCGGCTGCAATAAGAAGCGGAATGAGACCCTGGCGGATGCCTAATGGTGGCGCGGTAAGCCTGTCGACAAGTTGATCAAAGCGTGTACGTGATTGACACGGTGGAGAAAGGAATCGTTCAATGTGCTCCCAGGCCGAGCGGGTGCCGGGATCTGAAACCGCGTCCGGATGTACCCACTGGCCCATTCCTGGGGGGGGGGGGGTACATCAGTATACAAACCACTTCGCTCGAAAACGGTGCGAAATATCGATGAATCTGCCGAGGTCGCACCCGCATATCCGAGTGACGCACTTCCGCTACGCTCGATAATCGCCAGCATACAGCGTTTCCGTGCCGATCGTGCGGTGGCGGTCAGTTTCCTTCGCACTACCTGCTCATTCCCGATGACCGGCGTGTCAGGAAAGCGGCGTTCGAAGATTCTCGTCAACACGTCGCCTGAATCTTGGCCCGATGCGAAGTCATACCGATGACCAGCGGATACCCATATAACTTCACCGTGATCCGTATTCATTAGATCGTCGAGTGTCCGGTGAAGCAGCAGTTCTGCCTCTACCTGCAACTCGCCAAGTTCGCGGACAACGAGAGGGTCAGTGTCAACAATGTCAGATCTCCCTAACAGCGAACGAATTGCAACGAGCTCCGCCAGACTGTCCTTAACTTCAGTTGCCCGGCGTGGCAACGCGACAATCGCGTGCTCTGGAAGCGAGCTTATGGCATCAAGAAGGTCGGAGTTTTCAATCGACGCGTCGACAACCAAGGCAACCAGTGCATCTTCACGGTCTGCAGTCTGCGCAAGCTTAGTCAGCCCGTTGGCGCTCATAAGGTTTTGTGAAAGTTCAAATCGTCCGGGGGCAAATCGTGTGATCAAATGCTGATGGTTGTAGCGGGGAGCGGTATAGGCGACGGGTGGAAACAGACGTTCAAGTGTGGATACTACGTCTTGTGAACCAGAAAACTGCTTGACTTCTTCAGCAATCAAGCCTTGGAGGTCGAGGTCAGGTCCGTGCCACAATGACATGTCATCAACGCGGCTTCGATGAAGCAAAATCTTCCGCTCTACTAATCGGTCGATCTCAGCGTCGGTTTCGTCGACAGGAATAGAAGTTCCTGCCGCGACTGCAAAGGCGAGACGGTTCCGTTGCAGTCTTCGCCGCTCTCCTACATTTCCGAGCTGCAGTAGAGCAGTTGCCTTTACGATATGTTCTTGCAAGGCCGTATCTGATCTGGAAAGTGCGGTTTCCGCTTCGACGTAGCGCCGAAATGTTCCACCTATGCCCGTATCCCTGCGCATGGCCGGGACCAGGAAGTCATAAAGTTTGTCTAACCCAATCGTGCATTCTGGGCTTATGGCGACGGTCTCGTCGAGAAAACGGGAAACGGTTCGCTGATATTGTGCTATTTGCGCAGCCAGCCTAGGCAACAAGTCCAGAGCTGCGGGTGTTAGCGGTTTTGTCCGAACTAGAAGATGCTCGAGTGCTTTGGCATCACTGAAGTCCGGAAAAAACCCGAGAGACAGTGCATCTGCGGCAATAGTTCTGCCTATATGGCCGCGATTGTTGTCAACCTTTCGTGCAATCAGTTCGTAGTCGTCAGCCCAGTCATCAACCAATCTCAAACTGTCGAACCGGCCTTCAATCTTGCTCCAGGACCACCGAGCGTCGTCCAAAACCCGGCTGGCGTAGCGGTCGAATCCCATGTGCATCAGCGTCGTGAGTGTCACAGTCGGGCGCTTGCGGCGAACCGTCCATTCCGCTAGGTCCTGAACGGCTAGCAGATCCTCTTCCTTTCCTTCGCGAGCCGTTGACTCGAGATGCTGGCCAAACTCATCCCAAACAATTGCCAGATGCTCCACGCCGTCCTGACGAAGCTTGCCGACTAGACTGCTCAGTGCTTTCCTCACACTAGTTGGGGGATCGATGTTTGCCTGTTGGCAGAGAGTCTGCGCCAGATTAAGGCATTTTCCATGTAGCAAGAGTGCGAAGGCACTGCCGGCTGACGATTTGAGCGCTCGCGCCAGCTTCTCGTCCGCCTTTGCAATCTTGTGGATCAATTCCTCTGCATGTGCTGAGTCGCCTTGCAGGATCGTAATCCCAGCCAAGGCGGCCATCGATTTGCCGGCACCATATGGTGCGATAATGCGGGTTGCCCGACTGCTGCCAGAATTACAAATCGCCTCGATAACCCGAATTGATTTTTGGGTTGCACAGAAATCCTCAAGTGCCTCCGGCCTGCGGAGGTCTTCGGCAATGTTTATGGAATAGATCTGGTTCACGAGGATGAAGACTTCGCAACATATCCCGCGCGATTGTAAAACAGGCCTGCCCAGGTGGCTGAGCGAGCACTCCGAACGGCAATTGTGGATCTGCCTGCTAAGCTGCGAACATCCATGCGCGCCGCACCTAACTGTTGAGCACCCGACGAAGCAACCTCAAGCAATTGTTCACGGTTCCGGCCAAGCATACTGGCGACCTGTGAGATTGCGGCATCCGAGATCAAGATGTCAATTTCGACATCTTCATCAAGCAAATGAGACGGTTTCTTGGCAGCGATTGACGACAGCACTAGTCCAAGCGTTTCTGGTGGCATAGGTGTCGGTTCAGATCGTTCGTATCTGTCGGCCGTGCATAGATGGCGCAACAAATTGAGCCGGTGCAAAGAACAGCCAAGATTATCTTCTGGGTCGCCAACGGACCTTGGCACCGGCACCGCGTAGGCTTGCAAAACCGTTGAAACTTCACGTTGGACACGCTTGATGGTCAATGGCTTGCCGCTCTTCGTTCGGGTGCTTTGGTGCATGCTTTCGACCAGGGTTGCGCGATCGAAACGAGACGGGCGTCGATGAGAAAAAAACCATGGAAGCGAGGATTTGGTACCAACAGTCATCGCATTAGCATGTACAAACCACCACGTACCAAGTGATGTCATGTAGGGGTCAAACCTGGCAACTGTCTTGCCGAAGCTTGAAAGCACCAGTGGCTTGTTGTGTCCTGGACGTTCGGCCAGCCCCGTCACGCGCAACCACCAGCCAATTGATCTCGCCATGTTACGCCCAACTCCCAACGCGTCGGCAACATCTACCCTGGAAAATGCTCCGGAGCAATTGTTCCACAAATGAAGCATGCCCTTGGTAAGCCAACCCGGACGCGGGTAAAACGTTTCGTGTCCACCGAGTTTCATGCCAGACCGCCCATTAGCGCGCGCAAACAGGTCACCTCGTCCGCGATCGCTTCAATTGCACGTTCAATGTCCCGAGAAGAATTGTCGACTGCAAAAGCAAACCTTACGCTGGAGAAGGCTTGCTCCTGAGAAAGACCCATTGCCAATAGAGTAGGCGACGGCTCAGGGGAGCCCGATGTGCATGCCGATGTCTGAGAGCAGAGGATATTCCGGCTTTCAAGGCGCGCAACCAATGCGGTTCCGTCCACGCCCGAGAACGTGATATTGCTTGTATTCGGCAATCGGTCAACCTGCGCACTGTTGACACTTATGCCCGAGAGAAGTTCTCCCAAGCTGGTCTCGAAGTTGTTGCGCAACTGCCTCAATCGCTCGACTTCAATACCAAGATTGCGCAACCTGAGATCACATGCCACGCCCAGCCCGACAATTCCAGCGACATTTTCGGTTCCGCCACGAAGGCCCTTTTCTTGTTTTCCTCCGACCTGAATGACGGGCAGCTCGGCATCTGCATTCATGATGATGAGAGCACCGACACCTTTTGGCGCGTGAAACTTGTGGCCTGAAAGCGTCAGATAACTGACTTTGCATGATTTAAGATTGACCGGTTTGCGACCAACAACTTGGGAGGCATCCACAAGGACGGGAGCTCCGTGGTGCTCCGCACAATTACAAATTGCCGAGAGGTCTTGAAGAGTTCCTGTCTCCCCACTGGCCCAAGCAACAGCAATCAGCGCGGGAAAGTCGACCAAAATGCGGTCCAGTGCCGCTATGTCCCAACGTCCGTTTCGGTCAACCGGAATGAAATGTAAATCTTCCCCGGCATAGTGTCGGTAAACGCCAGACAACGAAGGATGCTCGGTGTGTGATATAATCAACCGGTATCGCGCCTCTCGATAGTGGCGTTGAACGGCCTCGTTTCCCTCAGTGGCACCCGATGTGAAAACGATGTTATCTTCTGCAACTGACAACAGCCTTGCCAGACGCCTGCGTGCCAATGAAACCGCCCTTGCTGCAGCTTGTCCAAGACTGTGCTGGCTTGACGGATTGCCCCACACATTCTGCAGCGTGTGTGTAACGGCCTTGACAACTTCTTCGGCGGGCCGTGTCGTTGCATTGTTGTCGATATAGATCACGATGCGGAAGTAGGGCTAGATGACTAGCGTGGCTCTTGCTGCTTGGTTTTGGGTTAGCCGGTAGGGCGCAGGTTCGTCGGTTCCGGCGGCCTCTGGGTGCAAGTAATGGAACTTGCCCATTTAGGCAAACCAATGAATTAGCCATCGTGAGGTCTGCAAGCTGGTCTCCGGGCGCACGACAGCGCATGTGGCCCGCTTCATCACCCCGGTCTGCAAGCGCCGTGATACCGGTGCCTTCATACGGGCCCCGGTGCCGGCGTCGCTATTCGAGGGCAGTTGCGCCGATGTCAGCTTTGTGGCCCGCATGCTGACCGACAGGTTCACCTGGCCTATGCCCCTCTATCGCCAGCGCCGGCGTCTGGCGGCATTCATGTCAGCTGCTCGAGCCTCGGGAGCTGGACCCGTCGTGCCATTGACCTCTTGCGTCCTGTCGCCGAGGCGCAGTGGCGCTCTGTGCTGCGTAGCGGTGTTATATTGCACATTATTTCATCCCAGTAGTAGGGAAACCCGGCGAATTATACTGAGCCCGATTTAACGAGAATCTGATATAAAACGCCAGGGTGCAGTTGCCCGGGATAGCCCTGTCCGCGGTCACCTGTGGAGCGCTGTTGTTTCCCAGGTAGATTCCAAAGTCAATTCCCGGATTGATCCACTACGGCATGGGACAATTTGTTCCGTTGTGCGCCGACAGTGTCAAAGGGTTGTGAACGCCTGCCGGGATCATCCGGAACACATCATCATCCGGCTCCCGTCAGGCAGCCAGGGCGTACCGTTTGCGTTGTCTTGACTTGATGATGTCGAGGCCATCAAGCAGCGCCATGAGCCCGGTGGCCGAGAGCGGCTCGGCCGGACTGGCGGAGACAAGCCCCTTGAAAAGACCGCACGCCAGGCGCCTGGACCAGATCCAGGTGCCGCCCTGGTCGAAGGCGATGACCTTGAGCATGGTCCGCCGCCGATTGCGGAAGACATACCAGGCCCCCGAGGCGGTTGCGAACCAGGGCTGAAAGCCCGTCATGGGTCATGCGCATGGCGGCGGGTTCGGTGGCCAGCCAGATGTGGCGCCGGTCGGGAAAGCCGGACCCGATCATGAGCGGCGTATCCGCAAGACAACATCGGGGCCGAGTGCGCGTTCGATATTCCATCCTGGCGGGGCCGCTTCCGTCTGTACCGATGCGGCGTCCTTGCGGAAGCGCCGGCACCATCTCCGGAAGGTCTTGTTACGGATGCCCTGGGTGTCGCAGAATTCCCTTTGTGTCAGCGCCGATGACTGCCAGGTGTCATGGAGCGCCTGCCATTGTTCACGGCTACGAGCGGGCGCCCGCACCGGCGTGGGTGATGTCTGTGCAATGCCGTTCTCCATGGGCCAATTTCCTTTTCTGATAGCGGTTTGATACCGGCTTCAGATGCTCGGAGAACAGCGACTGATCGTCAACAGCCAATCGGGGCTCCCTCGTTTGCCCGCTTACATACTATCGCCCCCTGTGGCGTGCCCCTGCCGGCATCTGGCAAGCCATGTCCTGCGCCGTCTGCGGTACGATTTCCAGCACCGCAATGGCTTCCAATGTTATTTTCCAAGATACCATGAGGTTTGCGCTCTGCGAACAATGGCAATCGACAGAGTGCAATTGTTGCAACCGGCAGGGAGCCCAACACAGCCTGCCTTGGAAGCGGAAGCAGCCCCTGCCACCCATGCCGTCCTTGAGGTGAGCGGCAAGAGTTGGTTGCTTGCCATCGGCGATGCCTTCAAGATTGAAAGGATCAGCCTGCATCAGCTGGAGGCAGCCGACATCAGGGGAGTTGTGTAAAGGGAAAAGAACGCTTCCTTCACCATACCCGAATTACGCCGAAACCGTCGAACACCGGGTCGACCGAGACTACGGGAAACTCGCGCGCCAAAGCCTGAGCGGCAAGCAACCGGTCGAACGGATCGCGATGAAGGCCCGGCAAGCGCCCTGCACGTTCTACATCGGCGACGCCGATCGCTAATTCCACGAAACCCTGCCCGGCAATGTGGCCCGCGACATCGACCGCGACGGCCTCGCATCCTGGCAGCTTGCCAATCCTGAACTTGGTTGTGATCTCCCAAACCGATGCCGCGCTGACCACAACGTCGTTCAACTCGTTCGCGATCACTTCTCGCGCCACACCGGAAAGTCGCCCGCTATCTGCCATCCACCATAGGAACGCATGAGTATCCAGCAATACCTGCACCGCTACCGACCTTCCCACGCCGTCAGCTCGTCCTTCGGCAAGGGATCGAAGAAGGAATCGGGAACGACGATCTTCCCCTTGAGTAGATCGGGCTGGCGCTTTATGGGCGCCTTGCACGCGACGAGACGCGCGACGGGCTCGCCCCGCCGGGCAATGACGACGTCCTCGCCGGCTTCGAAGCGCGCCAACAATCGGGAAAGTTCGGTCTTGGCTTGATGGACATTGACGAAGTACATGACCTTCCACCCTGCTTGGGCTCAATCTAGCTAACTAGATGGCTAGAAGTGTCATTTAGTCAATGGCGCGAGCGAGGGACAATCGGACTCGAGGCGCTATACTTCAGTGCATTTTCCGTTCCCCCAACATCGCGGGCATCTCCCGGCACAGGGTAACGCGGCTAGCCGAGGCACTGGACCATCTGGAGGACCGCGACGCGGCGGCGAGGCCATCCACGGCAATCTCGGGACCATCCTCGAATGGGCCAGTGCCGGGCCTGGAAACAAGAGGACCGATGTCCCTATGCCGGCGATGTCGGTCCCGGTGGTTGCGGGGGAGGGCCTTACAGCTGGCTCTCGCCAACTGCTGCGCAGTCTCTATGAGACTGTGTCGAGGAAACGGACAATCTCTTCTTCTGAAGTTGACCAACTGCACACAAGACGTGCGCTGACCAATTCGTCCGGGTCTCCATCAAGCGACTGAGTGTGTGGCCACAGATAGTACTCCGCGCCGCATTCCAATGCCCTGCGATGTCGATCGCGAGTAAGCGAAGCGAACACCATATTGGCCTGAACCGGATGGAGCAGAGGGTCTGGAAACAAGGCATCCAATCCCCGCGCAAGCTGGTCTGCGCGTATATTTGCGCGACTTGCCAGGTCCAGCCAAAGCCCACCTTCAAGATATCGCTTCATTTGCGCAGACAAGTACCTGTGCTTGGAGGCAAGGTGCCCGCCGCGCTTCCGTCGCAATTCGAACTCCCAGGACAAGGACGGATCAAACAGAATCACGGCTTCAACCCCGAGCAGTCCGTTCTTGGCACCTCCAAGCGAAAGCACATCGATTCCAGACCGCCAGGAGAGCTCAGCCGGCGTACATCCCAGGTGGGCCAGCGCGTTGGCAAACCGCGCCCCGTCCATGTGACACCGCAAGCCGAAACTCTTGGCTATATCCATCAATCCGGCAACCTCTGCGGGGGTATAGCAGGTGCCGGTTTCGGTAACATTGGTCAGCGTGATGGCTCCACGTTGCACATTGTGAACACCGAGAACGCCGGTGTTCGAGATCTTTTGCCGTAATTCCTCAGGATCAATCTTGCCGTGCGCTCCGCCGACCAGCACCAGCTTGCACCCCCCTGTGTAGAATTCCGGCGCCCCGCACTCGTCCTGTTCGGCGTGGGCCAGTTCATGACAATACACGGCTGACCAGGGGGGACACAGGCAAGCCAGCGAGAGGGCATTGGCAGCTGTTCCGGACAGCACCAGGAAGACCTCTGCCGCCGGAGCTTCAAAGAGCTCGCGGATATATTCACGAACCTGCTGCATAGGCTCGTCGGCACCGTAGGACTTCGCGTGTCCCGTGTTCTGTTCCAGCACCGCTGACATAATCTCGTCAGCCGCCGGACTCGCATTGTCTGAGGAAAAATACACGTCAAGGCTTCCAGATTGAATACTTGAAGAGATCGTCAGGGTTTACCTTGGTTTCGCAGGTGGCCCTGTGTTTGACCGAGATACCCAATTTGTGGACCAGCCGACGGCTACCGGATATCAGGTAATGCCAGTCATGAAGCGGTTTGCCTTCGTGCCGCAACCTGTAGGCGCAGGTTGAAGGCATCCACGAAGCGTTGGCACGAATGGACTTTGGCGTCAACTTTACACAGTCGGGGACGATACGTTTCCTTGCCTCGTAGTGGCGACAGCGACAAGTGTTGCTGTCCAGTAATCGACAATGCACGCTTGTATAGATGACCTCGTCATTCTCCGTGCTGTACTTGAGAAGGCAGCACAAACCGCAACCGTCACACAACGCCTCCCATTCACGAGGGTTGAGTTCGTCCAATGTGTACCTGTTCCAGAAACCGGGGCGCATTAGTGTCGCTTCCGAAACCGGAATTCCCACGGAACGCAGCGCCACAGCCAAATGGTTGTAGCCCGTCAGCACCAGGTATTGCGCTCGCCGGGCGAGAATATGAAAAACCCCTCTTGCCGTCATGTCGCCATACCGGGCCGGCGAAATTCGCCGGAACAGCCGCGCGTATCGCCAATGCGACTGGCAAGGACTCGTCGGGCTTCGTGACAGTCCTTTTTCATCTGAGATACTAACGCCCGCGTTGAGTCAAAGGCGATTTCCTCGCGCAGGTAACCGACAAGAAAGACCGACATGTCACAGCCGTAAATCGAATCGTTGAAATCGAATATATGGACTTCGAGGTTTGGGGCATGTTCACCAAAGGTGGGGCGAGTTCCTACCGATGCCGCTCCCTGGTAGTGCCGACCGGCATATTTGTCGTCGTGAATTTCGATCAGAACGGCATAGATGCCAAGCTTGGGCTGATGTTGATGACCAAGTTCAATATTTGCGGTGGGCATGTCGAGATCATGCCCGCGGCCGGCACCTCGGTTCACCTGTCCGCGCAATTGATGCCAACACCCCAACATATCCGAAGCCTTGCCGGGATGGCCTAGGCTCAATTCATTGCGGATAGCAGTGGATGATACTTCGACGTCGGCCCTTGATATGATTTCCAGAATCGTAACGCCAAACCCCAGCCTCTCGCCATCCCTGGCCAATGTTCCCGGATTGCCCATTCTTCGATACCCGTAGCGAAAATCCTCTCCGACCACGATGTGGGTCACACCCAGGCCACGAGAAATGACTTCGAGCCCGAATTCTGCTGCATCAAGCCGCGAAAACCGCTCGTCAAATGACAATTCAAATACGACATTCACTCCAAGAGCGTTGCACCGTTGTGCTTTGACCCTCGGAAGGAAAAGTCGAAACGGAGGGCCTCCCGGCGTGAAGAATTGGCGGGGATGTGGTTCAAAGGTAATCACTGCGGCGTTCAGCCCTTCCGCTCGGGCCTTGTCAACAGCAGCCCGTATCACGGCCTGATGTCCAATGTGTACACCGTCAAAGTTACCGATTGCCGCGACCGTCTCGCGCCATTGGGGTGGCGTGTTCTCGTACCCCCGGATGATTTTCATTCTTCGAGCCCTGAGTATTCACGTCGAGCGCACGGGAAGACCCGCCTGGAAAGCCTGCTAGCGAAACTGACCGATGCTGAATTCGGGATGAATTCCGTGATGTGCAAGAAACTCTCCCAGCAGTTGGGGGTCAGGTTGATCCTGTGTTCCCGTTTCCTTGGTTGCCAGTCCCCCGGTCACAAACAGCGCCTTGTAGCCGTTTTTCAAAGCTCCCAGAATGTCCGTACTGATCCCGTCACCGACACATAAAATGCGCTTCTGCCGGATGTCTGGAACCAGTTGGCGAAGCCGAGCATAGGCCAGATCGTATATCGCTTTGCGTGGTTTGCCAAACAACAGCACCTTGCCACCGATTTGTTCATACGCCTGTGCAATGGCACCTGCACAGATTACTCGGCGGCTCCCCCGGTCAACATGGATATCGGGGTTGGCGCAAAGCATCGGCAGCGAACGGGACAAGGCGTGCCGGAGCAACGGCAGGTAATCCTCTGCAGTCGCATTGTCTTCATCGAATGGGCCCGTGCACACCAGCCCTTCGGCATCGTCCAGGGGAACCCGCCTGATGCCGGATTGCAACACCTTGTCGCCATCGAACGGCTGAAAAAAACCAAGTTCGACAGGCTTGCCAATGTGAAAGACCTCTTTGCCGACGTCTCCCCTGAATAGCGAAGTGGCGGCCGCGTCACCTGACGTGACAAGGAGATCCCAAGCTGCCTCAAGTACACCGAACTCTTGCAGTTGCGTTCTGACCATGTGGTTGCGCCGCGGAGAATTGGTCAACAGGACCACAAATCCGCCTTGCTGGGAATAGTCGGACAAAGCTGCAACTGCGTGGCGATACGGAACGAGGCCATTGTGTAGGCATCCCCACACATCAAAGAAGAGCGCGTCAAATTGGTGGGCAATGTCACCAAAGCGCTCGATAATTTGGGTCATCTAGGCAGAATGCTCTGATTCATACGGCTGTCTCGGATTAGGATGGCATCCGCAAATTGGGAATGATCTGTTTCTTCCGGGAAACCACACCCGGCAGACGCAATGTGTCACCACTGGTTCTAGCTGCAAAACTGAGGGTGGCGATTTGCGCCGTCAGAGAATTGGGTATCAGCAGTGTGGCCTCGCTGTTGAGAATGTCAACAACGAATAGCAGGATCTGATCTGTTCCCTCATTTTCGGCGACCGAGCACATGGCTTCCATCAACCCGGCCTTGCGCCCGAGGATTTGTTGGGGAGAGGTGGTTTCCAATACGGTGATGCGAAGCCACCTGCCGTCAACGCAGTAGCGCTTGGAGTCCTGCAGCAGCAACTCGGCATCCGAGAAAATCGAAACATCCGACTTGGCCGCGAACATCTGCGCGCTCAACTCGCCTATATTGACACCAAGGCCGTCGGCAAGACCTTGCGCCACTTGGCGATCATAAGGCGTGGTTGTAGGAGAGCGGAACTCAAGCGTATCGGACAGGATACAACTGAGCATGATGCCGCGTATGGAGCTCGGCATTTGGTCAGCATCAATCCCCATCAGATCATGCATGATGGTTGCGGTGCAGGCCAGGGGTCTGATTGTAACGTGAATTGGGGTGGTGGTGCTCAATCCACCCTGCAAGAGGTGATGGTCGATGATCTGAACGATACGGGCCTTGCCAATCCCCGCCGGCAACTCGGCGACATTGTTGGTATCGACAATGACGACCTCATCACCTTCGTCCACGTCTTCGATAATAGGGGGTTGTTCCAACCCCCAGTGATCCAGCACGAATCGAGCCTCAATATTGGGCTCTCCCAATAAACACGCCTGCGACGGCTGCCGCTTGATTTCGTTCAGGTACCATTCCCACACTATGGGTGAACCGGTTGAATCGGTGTCGGGTGATTTGTGCCCCAGGATCTTGATCACATGCATCCCCTGTCTATATGGTTCGTCAACTCGCCAAGTTGAAAAAGTGCCAGGTTGAACTTGATGACACGCGGTCCAATGGCAAACATGAGCGTTGTCGTGACGTCGCCTTGCCTTGTCAAGACCGTATCCGGGATGGGCATGCGACTTACCCGCTAATACTGGCCGAGACTATTGGCACATGGAGGGTTGACAACCCGCTATACCGCTCCTAAATCCTGAATTGTTAGCACTCGCATGAGGTGAGTGCTAACACGTCTCATGAAGCAAACTGCGCTACAAAACGCCGACCAATGGGAGATACGATATGAACTTCAAACCACTACAGGACCGCGTCTTGGTTCGCCGCATTGAAGGCGACGAAATGACCAAGGGTGGACTGATTATTCCTGATACCGCCAAGGAAAAGCCGGCGGAAGGAGAGGTGCTTTCCTGTGGAGAGGGTGCTCGAAAGGACTCCGGTGAACTGATCCCTATGGGTGTCAGTGCCGGTGACCGTATCCTTTTCGGAAAGTGGTCAGGCACCGAAGTTACTCTGAATGGCGAGGAGCTCCTGATCATGAAGGAAAGCGACATCCTCGGCATTATTACCGACTAGTACGATTCACGCCAAACAACAGGAGAACAACTGAAAATGCCTGCTAAAGACGTTAAGTTTGAAACAGATGCTCGCAACCGCATGTTGCGAGGCATCAATATCCTTTCCGACGCGGTACGGGTTACGCTCGGGCCAAAAGGCCGCAATGTCGTCCTCGACAAATCCTTCGGCGCGCCGCGGATTACCAAGGACGGCGTTACCGTCGCCAAGGAAATCGAACTCGAAGAAAAGTTCGAGAATATGGGTGCACAAATGGTGCGCGAGGTTGCATCCCGTACAAATGATGAAGCCGGTGATGGCACCACAACGGCCACCGTCCTGGCTCAATCGATAGTCCGTGAGGGGCTTAAATTTGTTGCCGCCGGAATGAACCCCATGGATTTGAAGCGTGGTGTGGACACCGCCGTTGCCGCAGTGATCGAAAGCATCAAGAGCGAATCCCGCTCGGTGTCCGATTCAGCTGAAGTGGCGCAGGTCGGTACCATTTCAGCCAACGGCGAAAGCGAAATCGGCAACCAGATTGCCGATGCCATGCAGAAGGTCGGCAATGAAGGCGTGATTACCGTCGAGGAAAACAAGGGGCTTGAGACCGAGACCGATGTCGTCGAAGGCATGCAGTTCGACCGCGGTTATCTATCGCCCTATTTTGTCACCAACGCCGACAAGATGACCACCGAACTCGAGGATGCCTATGTTCTGCTCCACGAGAAGAAACTCTCTTCGCTTCAGCCGATGGTACCGCTTCTTGAGTCGGTCATTCAGTCGACCAAGCCGCTGCTGATCATCGCCGAAGACGTGGAGGGAGAAGCCCTGGCAACGCTCGTTGTGAACAAGCTGCGTGGCGGGCTCAAGATCTCCGCCGTCAAGGCTCCAGGATTTGGTGACCGCCGCAAGGCCATGTTGCAGGACATCGCCGTGCTTACCAACGGTCAGGTCATCTCCGAAGATCTGGGCATGAAGCTGGAAAATGTCACGACAGACATGCTGGGCAGTGCTCGCAAGATCACGATCACCAAGGATGAAACCACTATCGTCGATGGAGCCGGGGAAAAGGCAGAAATCGAAGGACGAGTGGCACAGATCCGACAACAGATCGAGGAAACCACGTCCGATTATGATCGCGAGAAACTTCAGGAACGTTTGGCGAAACTTGCCGGTGGCGTAGCCGTCATTCGAGTTGGAGGCTCAACCGAGGTCGAGGTGAAGGAACGCAAGGACCGTGTCGAAGATGCTCTTAATTCGACAAGGGCCGCAGTCCAGGAAGGCGTTGTTGCCGGAGGCGGTGTTTCGCTTCTTGCCGGAGCCAGGGCACTCAATGGCCTTAAAGGCGAAAACAGCGATCAAGATGCCGGTATTCAAATCATTCGCAAGGCACTGGAATCTCCATTGCGACAGATTGCCGAAAACGCCGGTGTCGATGCTGCAATCGTGGCTGGAAAGGTGCGCGAGTCGACCACAATGAATTTCGGTTACAATGCCCAGACCGACGAGTATGGCGATATGTTCCAGTTCGGTATCATTGATCCGGCCAAGGTCGTACGCACAGCTCTTCAGGATGCGGCATCGATTGCCGGTCTGTTGATCACAACCGAAGCCATGGTTGCCGAAAAGCCGGAACCAAAGAATGCCAGTGCACCGATGCCTCCGGACATGGGTGGCATGGGCGGCATGATGTAGGCATTCCGTTCAGGCAAGAATTCGAAAGGGGCACTTCGGTGCCCTTTTTTTATGGACGATGAATCAGTGGTTACATTCCGTTATTCTAGCCCCCAGACTTGGGGCATGAATGGAAGGCAGGGCATGACCCGTAGGCGTATGGAAGATCGACCCCCCCTCCACCTGTTCAGCTGATGGATGCAGTCCTGAACTAAGCAGTTACCACGAAGTGGATTGTGCCCCGCAGGGTCGATACTGACCAAGGTTCAGGAGCAAACACAACACCAATCCGAATCGAATTTCAGAATTCAGCCTGCAGAAGACTCTGACACGGTTTGCGTAGGGATGCAGGTTCGTGCAGGCTGCGCTCAACAATGGTCGGGCTGCAAAGTCATTGCTAAGTCGAAGAGCGCATTACATCAACAGCTCTCTGATGGCTGCAGGCCATTGCAGCAGCGACAGGAGTTGCCTTATGGGCAGATTGGTCAGCATCATTCGCTAAGAACGGACAGGAAAGTGCTTGGTAAGCTGATCAGTGCCGTTGGCTATGCGCTTGACGGCGCTCTCCTGCTGGCAGTCCGCGGCGATTTGAAAAAGCGCAAGGAAAGCCTGCCTGAACCCGGGAAATCAAGGGTATCCCGGTTTGGGCTTTCTCTCGTTGTTCAGCCATTGGTCAGCAAGATAGTGGGGTCCAACATAACTTGCGATGACGCGCTAGAAGCATTTGCAGGGACTGTGCAAATCTTGATGGGGAGTAGCTGTGATTTCAGCCTGAAGCGTCCCAAATGTTTCCAGAGCGGCGCGAGTCCCAGATAGACAGAATTTCAACCACCTATCTCGAAGTCAAAATGTTCGATGGCGGAATCGTGCCCCGAAAGGCTGCTTTGCTGGTCCGGGGCTGCACCGTCGGGAGATCTGTACAGCAGCGAATGTGCCAGATGCCATTTGAAGGTCCAGTTTGATGGTGGTTGGCTTGCTCCGGGTCTTGTTGATCTTCAAGTCAACGGTGGAGGGGGCGTTCTATTCAATAAAGATCAGCACATCGATGCCATAGCTCAGACTGCCGAGGCACACGCAAATCTGGGAGTTGCACATTTCCTGCCGACACTCATTTCGGACCTGCCAGAAGTATGCGGGGCGGCTGTAAGGGCGGTGGAGGCAGCCATTGGAGCAGGAATTCCAGGTATTGACGGATTGCATCTGGAAGGTCCCACTTCTGCAATTCGCGCAAGGGTGCACATGACGAACGGCACTTCCGTTTCATGTCTGCGTCTGATGTTAACTCCACTTGGACGCAGTGCAAATGTCGCCGACCCTCTTTCTCACCGTGTCGCCAGATGTGGCTAAGGCCGAGCAGCTTGCCATCCTGGCGTCTGCTGGTGTGATCGTGTCACTCGGGCACACCGAGCCGAACGCATCGTGCAGGAGCTGCGCGCTGCCCAGACCGAACACCAATTCCTGTTTGTAACTCACAACGCGAATATCCCGGTCTTCGGCGACGCCGAGTGGGTCGGAGTGTGTTCTGCGTCAGACAATGGCGCAGAAATGCCGATCGATGAGCAAGGCTCCATCGACATGCCTACGATTCGTGATCGGGTTGCCAGCATTCTGGAAGGTGGTAGGGAAGCATTCATGCAACGCAAGGACAAGTAAGGCTCGTCTTGCGCCAAGGTCCAGTGCAAACAGAGACTCTGGACTGATATGCAATCGAGCCCTCCCATCCAGAGAAGCGGCATGACGGTGATCGACGCTCTGCTGTGCCGGTACCGACCACAGTTGGCGTTCAAGCCTGGTAAGCGAACAGGCTGCCGATTTGATGGTGCATTTCATTTAACCGACGGGCCACTTGTCAGGGCTGATCTCGACCTGGCGCTGGCGGTTCAGTTCATGGTCGGAGAGGTCGGCCTCAAACCGGAAATCGTCCTTCGCATGGCATCATCTGATCCTGCAACTCTGCCTTCGCATTCAGCCGCATCCGGTTTTCTGGCTCCTAGTCATCCGGCTACCTTCAACGGGCTCGGCGAAACCCTTTTTGTCAGGAAGATCTGGGTCCGGGGAAACCTGTTGACGCTCCACACGATTCGGCAAAGTGGTCTTGACCTGGGTGTGAAGTGGTTTTTGGGCCTACTTGCTGCAGACACAACATTAGCAGTTCGCGCTCAAGCCGGTATGCGCATTGTATCCAGTGCCGACGATTCTGTGTCATTCAATGATGAATCAGGTCTCAGGAGCGTGTACAAATTATTCCTGACTACAGTGACGGAATTCCGTTCAGCAACAAAGCGGGCATTCGACCCGTCCAGCCACAACTCACAGGTCAGGCTTGCGAGGACAGGAACTTTTCGGCATCAAGCGCTGCCATGCAACCGCTTCCTGCCGAGGTTACCGCTTGTCGGTAAATGCTGTCGATCAAATCACCAGCTGCAAAGACACCGGGAATGGAGGTGCGGGTGGTACCCGGGTCTACCGCCACGTATCCTCCCGGCAGCATTTCCAATTGGTCAGCCACCAATTGGGAGGCAGGCGAATGGCCGATGGCAATGAAGATTCCGGAACAGTTCAACTTCGTAATGGTACCGGTGAGCTTGTGCCTCACATGTGCGCCGGTAACGGATTTCGGATTTGAGGTGCCTAGAACCTCAACCAATTCGTGGTCCCAAAGGGTACTGATCTTGCTGTTACTGAACAGGCGCTCCTGCAGGATCATCTCTGCTCGCAATTGGTCACGACGATGAACCAAAGTGACTTTTTCCGCAAAGTTGGTCAGAAACAGGCTTTCCTCGACAGCCGTATTTCCTCCGCCCACGACAATGACGTCACATCCGCGAAAGAAAAAACCGTCACATGTTGCGCAGGCAGATACCCCATGCCCCTTGAATTTTTCCTCGCTAGGCAACCCCAACCAGTTGGCCTGGGCTCCAGTTGCCAGGATCAGTGAGTCGCACGAGTAACGGCAGCCACTGTCACCATATACCGCAAAGGGAGGTGAGCGGAGGTCAACCTCGACAATATGATCGGATTCGACACGAACTCCAACGGAAGCAGCATGGCGTTCCATACGCTCCATAAGGTCCGGCCCCATGACTACCTCATCGCCAGGCCAGTTTTCAACCTCTGTCGTGATGGTCAATTGACCGCCGGGCTGAATGCCCTGCACAAGCACTGGCTTCAACATGGCGCGTGCCGCGTACACCGCCGCGGTATATCCGGCCGGACCCGAACCAACGATGAGCGTTCTTGTGTGCAAAGTCTCTGTCATTGCTCCTGACTTTCAATGCTGGCATTCGCAAATGGAACCACTTGGTGTCGCACTTCAAGGGATACAATCAATTTTCTGGGCAAACCGCTCCCGCAATTCGACCTGGTCTCGAATGCATCGACAGGGTTGATATAATCCTCAACTGAATAATTGCACTCTCCACGGAAGGTAATTGTCGCGTGTATGCTGCTTGACATTGCGAGCACCAAAAGTCTCTTTCATGTCTATTCCCATGTACCTGTTGTCGGACACTGACGCCCTGCGCAGGCATCAGGCACCTTTATCAGAATGTGGACCTGACCGGGGTCACGTACCTTTGAGCATCTGCCGGCAAGGCTAAGGTTTCAATTGACAAGAACACAGCAAGTCCAACTGCAAGAGTCCCGAAATGCCCAATGCTTTGGGGCGAGGCCTACCTTCGAAATTGTTGCCGGGCCAGATCGAAAGATCAGGGCAAGATGAAAAGAATGTAGACAGGAGCGCCGAAGACCAACTCAACCTCAGCCAGGAAGTCCACCGCAATGAGCACGTTATGTGCCGAGGATTGACATGCTCCCTGTCCCTTTGATACCCGAATTCTGGACAGGCGGGGCTTTATTTCACCCTGATGCCCGGTTTGGGCAAACAGCAGGTGACCGGACCGGGCCGCGCAGGTGTGCATGGCATGGCGCACGCGTCGGCGTCGGCTGTGTTGGCACCTGTGAAGTGGAGAAACCGGTCGTCTTCATGGCGATGCCTGGCTTGCCCGGCGTGTAGGCGACCAGGCAGGACAGGATGTGGAGAAAGGCTTTGTCGACTGAACGATGCCTTGTAGCCTCGCGTTCCATGTCTCTCTTCAGGGTGCCGAACAGGGTCATGATGAACATCATTTCGCCCCGTGTGCGCGTGGTCTTGCGGATGCGTTTTCGTGTTGTCGAGGGGACGAGGTGATGTCTTTCCCATGCCTCGTAGACGCAGCCTATATCGTAGAGACAGCAGAAGAGTGCTATGGTAGATGTGTTCAAGGGCGGGGTCCTCTGGATTGTTGTGATGAACAACCCATAGAATCATCATTCATGGGGAAAGGGAATCCCTCCCACCCGAGAATCGACCCCCTCTTATCCAGAATCGGGGTTTTGATCCAATGAAGGAAACCAGGAGAAGGAAAGAACAATGACCAAACTATCAAGAGTGTTTGGATTCGCGGCCATTTCTGCAATTATCGCAGTTGTGGTCGCATCATCTTCGTTGTTGGCTGCCCCGATGAAAGGAACGCTCGTTGTTGCGGTTAACCAGGAACCTCAGGACCTGGCTGCCCAGGGTGCTTACAAGGAGATTAATGCCCCGGGCCTCAGAAACGTGCTCGAGACACTGATTGCGGTGGACCCCGTATCAGGAGAGTTCATTCCGGTCCTGGCCACAGATTGGGAGCGAATAGACGGAAGCACGCTGCGCTTCACAATTCGCGACGGTGTCAGTTTTCATGATGGCACCGACATGTCATCAGAGGCCGTAGCTGAATCGATAAACTGGGTCTGGAGTCTGGAAAACGCATTTACCATTCAGGAATACGCCGGCCCCGGAGAAATTACGGCAGCTGCTATCGATGATTCAACTGTGGAAGTCAGGTCGAGCGAACCGGATCCGTTGCTGGAATTCCGCATGTCACTCAATGGCATTTCTTCTCCGGCACAACTGGCCAATAATCCCGCCAGACATTTTGATACGCCTGTAGGAACAGGTCCATATTCCTTCGTGGAATGGAAGCAGGGCCAGTACTGGTCGGCAACCTACAATGCAGACTGGTGGGGGCTGGAAGCGGATGACGCCTATGGAACAACGAAGCCGGAGTTTGCAGATCTCAAGTTTGTCTTTCGGTCGGAAGATGCGGCAAGAGTGGCAATGGTTCAAAGCGGCGAATCCCAGCTTGCGATGTTTCCATCCGCGGATGAATGCGCAAGGGCCGCCGATGAAGAGGGTTACAGCTGCGTAACAGGACCGTCCACGACCTATTTGTATGGCCGCCTGGACCATTCTCTGCATGCCGACGAACGCCTGCAGGATCCGCGGATTCGCGAGGCAATCTTTGCGGCTATCGATATCGAAGGCATCGCTGATCTCTACGGGATGGCGTCCGTGCCACAGGGTCAACTAGGCGCCAGGGGTACAATTGGTTTTAATGACGCACTACAGCCCTATGCTTACAATCCAGAACGGGCAATGGAACTGCTGGAGGCTGCGAAATCCGACGGCGTGGACGTAGACGGCCTGAAGATTGAAGTTGTCGGTCGAGATACCACACCACGAATCAAGCCGATCGTGGAGGCGATTGGAGCAATGCTTGGGCTTTCCAACATTGGGTCCGATATCAGGGTTCAAACACCCGCAGAATTCAATCCAAGAGTACGCATCACAGGATATTCGAATGAGCCGGGCCGCCAGATGATGCAGGTCCACGTAAAACAGAATCCCTCGGGAGATTATGGTCTCCTGCTGTTGTCCAACTATGCCTGCCCGAATATCGATGATCCTACCGGTCCCTCAAGATCCTCGGTGTATTGCGACGAGGAATTTGACTCCCAACTCTCCGAGGCACTGGCAAGCTTTGGTGACGAGCGTGGTGAGCGTATGAGAGAACTCGTGCAATACGTTCATGATCGGCACCTGATTGTTCCGCTGGCTCTGCTCGACAGGGGCCATCTTGTCGAAGCTGGTCTTGACTTCACTTTTGGTACCGACCACCGAATTCAGGCTGTCTATTTAGCCTCGGCCGAATAATACACGATACGGCGGCTCAATGATCCATCGGGAGCGTTGAGCCGCCGACACTGACGCTGCACACGGAAATTGTCCCGCAATGGCGTACTATTTGAGAAGAGCGGGAAATTCGCTCTTGCTGCTTCTCCTGACGGTGAGTTTTGTTTTCATCGCCGGCAGAATGATCGGGGACCCGGCACTGAATATGCTGGGTCCCGGAGCCAGCGAGGTCGCGCTTGAGAAACTGCGACGCGCTGCAGGCCTGAATGATCCAATTTGGCTGCAATACATCCGGTATGTCGGCAACCTGCTTACCGGCGACTTTGGTGTCAGCTATCGTTTTGGATATTCGGTGCTTCCTTCGGAAGATCTCGACGAAATCGGCCAACCCGTCATCGACATCGTGATTGAAAGGCTGCCAGCGACATTCTTGCTGGCGGCTGTGGCAATGGGAGTTGCCGTGCCCCTGGGCGTCCTGATGGGTGTCGTCGCAGCTGCCCATCCGCGTTCCGTGGCAGACAGGATAGTTACCATTATTGCCCTTGCCGGTGTGTCGGTCGTTCAGTTCTGGCTAGGACTGATGCTGATCGTCTTCTTCGCCGTCCAGCTCGGTTGGCTGCCAACCGGTGGGTACGGCGGGTTTCACCACGTCATTCTGCCCGCCCTGACGCTGGCTGCCCGCCCGATCGGTCGCATCGCCCAGATCACGAGAAGCGCCATGCTGGATGAGATGTCGAAGCCTTACGTGGTGACAGCCAGGGCTAAGGGGGTCCGGGAATGGCAGATCGTCTTTGTGCATGCGCTCAAGAATGCTGCAGTGCCAATCATCACCATGATTGGAGATGAACTCTCGGCACTCTTGACCGGGGCCATTCTAGTCGAAAAAATATTCGCGTGGCCCGGGATAGGACTGCTGATTATTGACTCGCTGACACGCAGCGACCTGCCCTTGATTCAGGCCTCCATCGCCGTGGTCGCAACCCTGGTTGTCGTTGTGAATCTTATGGTGGATTTCAGCTATCGTCTGGTCAATCCTCGCATCAAGCTTGGAACGAGGGCCTGAACAAGTGTCTTCGCCGGCCGTCATCCCTGGAGATGAAATCGCTGCTTCGCTGGACACCAGGACAACTGCAAGAGACTACCTGTGGGCAATCTTCGGTGACAGGGTTACGCTGTTTGCATTCGCCTACCTGGTTGTACTGGTCGCATTTACTGTTGGTGCGGAATTTCTGGCTCCGCACGAGGCTACAGGTCTGAACCTTCGCGATCGGCTTCTTCCACCCGGTGCCACAGGCTCGAAAGGCGCATTTTACCTGCTGGGAACCGATGAACTGGGACGCGATCTCTTTTCCCGCCTCATTTACGGTGCACGGGTTTCTGTTTCGGTGGGCATGCTCGGCGCTGTTGTATCCTGCTTTGCCGGCGTCATTACCGGTTTGACGGCCGGCTATTACGGCGGGCTGTACGAGGATGTGGTCATGCGTCTCGTGGACGGGATGCTGTCGCTTCCCTCTATGCTTGTTGCGCTCTTCATTCTATTTGTACTCGGAGGAGGGTATGGCAATCTAATCCTGGTGTTTTCTGTTCTCCACTGGATGGTGTTTTGCCGACTGTCCCGCGGACTCGCACTAGATGCCAGATCGGCGACCTATGTACGGGCTGCCAAGGCGTTAGGAGCGTCCGGGCCACGCATCGTATTCCGGCATATTCTCCCGAATGTGATGGCGCCGATCATAGTCCTGTTCACACTTGAAATAGCCATACTGATACTGTCAGAAGCTTCACTGAGCTTTCTCGGGTTTGGAGTCCGGCCTCCGGACCCATCCTGGGGGTTGATGATAGCGGACGGGCGGGAACATATTCGTTCCGCCTGGTGGCTCGTTACCTTCCCGGGGCTTGCGATCTTTCTGACTGCCTTGAGCCTGAATCTTGTTGCCAACTGGATCAGGGCCGTAACCGACCCTGTTCAACGCTGGCGCTGGCTTTCTCGGGATGTTCGCCGGTGACTTTAGAACCCTTGGTCTCGATAGAGTCCCTGCGCGTCGAGTTTCCCTCAAAGGACGAGCCGGTCGTTGCGGTCAAGGACGTCGGGTTCGAGATATTTCCGGGAGAAATACTCGGGCTTGTCGGGGAGTCTGGATCAGGGAAATCAGTCACCTCCCAAGCTCTGATGCAATTGACCAAGTTTTCTGCTGGACAAGTGACCCGCGGAAGTCTGAACTTCGTGCGTCGCGACGGCAGCAACACCGACCTTCGGCACGCAGATGAACAACAAATGCGGGACATACGCGGCAATGAAATCGGCATGATTTTTCAGGAGCCGATGGTCGCGTTGAATCCGTCACTTACAATCGGCTGGCAGTTGTCCGAAGGTCTGAGAATACACCGGGGGCTGTCCGGAAAGTCCGCCAGGCGCCGGTCTCTGGAACTGCTCCGGAAAGTGAGGATTCCAGAACCTGCGCAAAGGCTAAGGCAATATCCTCATGAGCTGTCGGGCGGCATGTGTCAGCGGGTCGTAATAGCCATGGCACTGGCGTGTGAACCTCGCCTGCTAATTGCAGATGAACCGACAACCGCGCTCGACGTGACTGTCCAGGCAGAAATTCTGGCACTGATAGCAATGCTTCGCAGAGAGACAGGCGCCGCAATCCTGCTCATAACCCATGACATGGCAGTTGTGGCCCAGATGGCTGATAGGGTTGTTGTCATGTACAGAGGTCAAATTGTTGAACATGGTTCAGTCAGACAAATACTCCATCGACCTGAACACGATTACACTCGTACCTTACTTGCTGCCGTTCCCAGAATTGGCGAAATGTCGGGATATTCCGGCCCGAGACGCATGAGAACTGCCGGAAACTCCGGCAAGAGAGACAAGGAGGCGGTTAGCGGTCGCGAACGCCTGCTGGATGTCAGGAATTTGACGAAGCGATTTCCTGTTCGCGGTGGCCTGCTAGGACGCACCATTGCCAATGTTCATGCTGTGGAAGACGTTTCGTTCGTCGTCAACGTGAATGAAACGCTGTCCCTGGTTGGAGAATCGGGTAGCGGAAAATCTACAGCGGGAAATTGTATCTTGCGCCTGGAAGAGCCAGACAAGGGCAGAATCATGTTCAAGGAGCATGATCTTCTGTCGCTGTCTCGACCGGTAATGCGCAGCATGCGTCGTGAGATGCAGGTCGTCTTTCAAGATCCCTACGGTTCGCTGAATCCACAACTTCGTTTGCTTGACCAGGTTGCCGAGCCCATTCGCAATCATAAACTCGAAACCGGAACCGCAGTTGAGGATCGAGTTGCGTCAATCTTCAAGAAAGTTGGCATGCCACGGAGTTTTCTGAGGCGTTATCCCAGCGAATTGTCCGGAGGGCAGAGGCAAAGGGTCGCCATTGCGCGGTCACTCATTCTGAATCCGAGCTTTATAGTTGCTGATGAAGCTGTATCCTCCCTAGATGTCACGATTCAGGCGCAGGTCCTTAATCTGATGATGGATCTTCAGGCAGAACTGGGATTGTCCTATCTATTCATTAGTCATGATATGGCGGTGGTTGAGCGTGTATCGCACCGCGTTGCAGTCATGTATCAGGGAAGGATCGTTGAAATTGGATCACGGTCCAGCATTTTCGAAGATCCACGACACGACTACACAAAATCCTTGCTTGCAGCGGTTCCGAGGATGAATCCCGACATAAGGGCAGAAGCGATGGCGGTTACCTCGGCCACGGTCGAGTCGCCAATACGGCCGGCCGGCTACAAACCCGACCCTTGCCGGTACGACGAAGTTTCGCCGGATCACCTGGTGCTGCAAGGTTGACCGGATCAATCGTTGTCGGCCCGAGTAGCAGGTCAGCCAAGGCTGTCAGGTAATTCAACGAGATGATTGGACTCTAGATGGGGAAGCTCGAAGCAGCATGACTGCGGCCGCTGACCTTGGAGATATCCGGCCGGGAAAAGTCGCGTGCAGCCAGCAAGCCTTGTAACGGTTGGACCGCCAACAGATCGTTGGCCAGAGAACGCCGTTTGAGCTATTGGTGTTCAAGAAGCGCTGAACCAAGAGTGCTTACATCAGGAGCTTCATGTCCCCCGCCGGGGAGAAGAAGACTTCTGAAACATCTGCTATCTGCCGCCACTCTGACAGGGGCAGGCAAGGAGCAAACTGGCCCGGGCGGCAGCATGCAGGACAGTGGTAACGATCGCCGCGGCTGCGGAGTGAGACAGCCAGGTTGGCGATCAAATGAGCGGCTTCGCCCGAATTGACCTGCCTGGGTTATATAACCATGCAATTGGCAAATCTGTGTCAGACCGTCACCTGTGGCTCCAAGGTCCGGGCGGCAATTGCTCGGCTACTCAAATTGCCGGCCAAGTTTGCCTCAAATGACGATCATTGACAAGTCTCTGTCGGATAGTGGCTGTGCTCCCTGTTCGGTGACGACCGAAGTGCGTCCGGTGCACATGGCCAGTCGATTTTCTCCATCCAGGAGGATCATGTGAAGGAAGAATGTCATGCCGGGACTAATGATCTGGGACGCGCCAGCGCGAAACACCTGGGGTTCCATCCAGGTCGGTGTAAAGCGCGCTCCCAACGAATACCCACACGCATTCAGACGAAATCTCTCCATATCGTTCTCCTCGAGAGTTCGAATATGCTCGTTGAAAACAGCCTCCATGGTATTTCCGGGGCGAAGGGCTTTTTCGCAGCGCAGAAGTGCCTCGATCCCGACTTCATGCATGTTCACATGCTGTTGCTGGGGTGCACCAATAATGATCGTCCGCATCATGGCGGCATGATAGTGACGGAAGACGCCGGCCCATTCGAGGTTGAGCTGGTCATTGTCGTTTAATCTGCGGGTTCCCGATGCGTAGCGAACCAGAAGCGCGTTTTCTGATGAACCAATAATGAACTCGTTACCGGGATAGTCTCCGCCACCTTCGAAAATTGCACCTTGCATTCTTGCCAGTATCACGCCTTCGTCCACACCGGGTGCTGCCGTGGCAATAGCTGCATCCAGGGCGTCCTCTGCAAGCTGTGCTGCCTTGCGGACACAAGACAGTTCGGCCGATGACTTTATGAGCCGCAATTCCGGAACAATCGTGCTGGCTTCCACAAGCTCCACCATTTCGTCAAGTCGTGAGCGAACGCGCTGATAGTTGTAGCCGGTAAGTCCATAGGTGCTGGTCTCTATACCAAGCCGCTTTCCGTCGAGATCGAGTTCGCGAATGAGGTGTGCCAAATCCTCTTCGGGACAGGCGTGGTCGTCGTCGACCCAGACTCTTACGTCTGAAATATTCGACGTTATCTCCGCTTGCAGCAGGTCCGCCGAACGCGTCAGCAACACCGGGTGAGTTCCACCGATCACAAGACACTGAAAATGGCAAAAGCCGAACGTGTCGTAACCCGTCAGCCAGTATTGGCTTTCCGGAGCGAACAGCAACATGCCGTCAAGTCCCTGTTTTTCCATGGCGCCGGCCAGGCGGTTGGCCCTGTCCCTGTACTCCTGACCAGTAAAATGAAGCATTGAGTGGTCCTCACATAGCAATTGCCGAAATCATCAGTCCGAAACCAGATTCACCACGATGAAAGGCTCGACGGCAGGAAAAGAAGTTTTTCTCATCGCCATACGTACAGCGGGGAATCTGCTCATACCTCCCGATTCCTGAACGCTTCAGAAGTTCGAGCCCAAGTCCTGTCAGATCAAAATCGAGCCGCCCGCGCCGGTTCTGTCGAAAAAATCCTTCACTGGCTGGGATTGATTGTTCAAAAGAATCCAGGACTTCCAATCCTACCTCATAGTTATCCTGGCTTATTGCCGGACCGATTACCGCGCCGATGTCCTTTCTTCGGGCACCTGTCAACTCCATCTGACTGATCGCAGACTCGACAATTCCTGCCTGCAAACCGCGCCAACCAGCATGAACTGCAGCGACAACGCCATTCCTCAGATCGGCCATCAGGAGTGGCATGCAGTCGGCTGTCAGCACGGCAATTGCAAGACCGCTCGTGCTTGTAACAAGACCATCTGTGTTGACAAGATTGTTCTTCCTGCCGAAATCCACGGATTGCACATGTGTAGTATGTCGTTGTTGCGGCAGGACAAGGTGTTCGTCGGGAACCCCGATGCTCGCGGCTACCCGCTGTCTGTTCAAGCGGACATGTTCCGGACAGTCATAGTCCCGAAAGCCGCAATTGAGACTTCTGCAAACTCCTGAGGAATGACCGCCGCGGCGAGCAAAAAAACCATGCCTGAGTGGCCGCAAGATCTCCGACTGGAACTTTGTCACAGACACTGTTCAAATCCCGGAGGCGCCGGCGTGTTCCTTCTGTACAAGGCCATCACCTTGAACAATGCCCCCATTTCGTCGACTTCGATCAGTCGTTGGTAAGCCGCAATATGATCATTCAACCGGTCGCCACTCAGGCCTTGGGCCAGTTTTCGGGCGCGCTGACCGATGCCCAGATGCCGAAGAAAGGAACGCTGGCTTGTCAGTGCCACGGCAACGCGATCTCCGACAGCGTCCGCAAGCGCCCCAAAATCCACATGGGCACTAAGATCCATCTGTCCCGGATTGGCGAACAACTCACATGGCCTGTTGGCAGAAATGGCCTGCAATGTACTTCCGGTCAATTGGGTTTCACCGTAGTCAATAATCAATACCAGCCCACCATTCTGATCGACCAGCTTTGCCAGCTGCCGCATAATTTGGTCGGCCTGCGGCCGCCACTCTACAATGTCGCCAGGCCTGGCACGATCAAACCAGGAGCCCGCTGGCTGTCCTCTTACCGGAAGGAAGACCGGAACAAGTTCTTCAGCCTGTGTTGTTACATGAAGCTCACTCCAGGTTTGGTCGCCGCGCCTGAACTGGCGTACCGCCAGCGCATCAAGAAACTCGTTTGCAATGGCGAAAACTGTCCGGTCGCCCAGGTTGGCCAGGCTTTCAATCCACTCGGGGCTGTAGTGGCCAAGCCGCGCCCTTTGCTGCTCTTGAAGCGAAGAACTTTGTTCAAACAGAACAAGGCGGCAGCATCGGGCCAACCTGCTTACTCGAAAAAGAGTTCGGAGCAGGTCGGCCATCAACGTGCCTCGCCCGGGGCCGAGCTCCAGCAGCGTACACGCCTCGGGCTGTCCGAGTTGTTGCCAGTAGCGAGCGAGGCAGACACCGATCATTTCACCAAACATCTGGCTGATTTCCGGTGCGGTTGTAAAACTGCTTCTGTTTCCAACCGGGTCTGGTCGGTTATAGAACCCATGCTGCGGATGCATGGCACATAACGCCATGTAGTGGTCGAATCGCAATGCACCCACTAGCCTGATCTGATCGGCTAACAGGTGCCCAAGTGGCGTCATGCGCGCCGCCTTGACCTGCTGTTGGCGTAATACACTAAAATCAGGCCGGCAACGATCATCGGCAAGGACAAGGACTGCCCGATGGACAATCCGATGCCCTCAGAAAGTCGCAGAACATGCCCCAGGGGATTGTCCGGCGATATGTAGTGTGCGTCAGCCTGACGAAAAAACTCTACCAGGAATCTCGCCGTTCCGTAGCCCGCAATGAACAGACCTGTAATTCTACCTGGTGTCTTCAACCAACCGGCACGATATGCACACCAGATCATGATCCCTCCCAGAAGCAGACCCTCAAGAAGGGCCTCGTAAAGCTGTGACGGATGGCGGGAGCAAAGGGCCTGCCAATGACCCGGGCAAATTGCTGCAGGCCCGGTCGGAAATACGATGGCCCAAGGCAGCTCGGTTGGCCGACCGTACAGTTCTGCATTGATCAGGTTCGCTAGTCGTCCCATGAACAGGCCCGGTGTCACTACAATGGAAACACCATCCAGGATCGGCAGTATTGCAATTCGATTGAATCGGCAGAATAGGATAACAGCAATCGCATTACCCATGAGCCCGCCGTGAAATGACATGCCACCAGACCAGATCATGAGAATCTGCTCGGGATTCTGCAAGAAGAACTGAGGCTGGTAGAGGAAGACATAACCTAGTCTGCCACCAGCGACTGTACCGATGATAATCCAGGTAAGCAGCACTTCCAGTTGGCCGGGCAGAGCAGGTGGCGTATTCCTGCACCATAATGCAGGACGCTTGACCAGCGAAACGAGCCAGAGCCATCCAATTATGAAGCCCAGCACATAGGCCATTGCGTACCAGCGAATGGCAAGATTGAATCCGGCCACTTCAACGGAAACGATATCAGGACTGATTACTGGGAGATAGATTGCCGGTAGCAACATGCAAGCCTGAGATCGCTGCAAGGAGTTGAGATTCTGAAGTATTTGCAGTCAGATTTCCAAATTGCAAGTGACACCGGGGCACCAGATTCCGGAGGCATTACCGGCAATCCAGACGCTGCTGTTCCTGGCCCGGAAAATCGATGGTTCAATCAACATCGATTTCGACATCGCAGACGCCTGGAATTCTTGATCCCAAGCTTGAATGGCAGCCAGTCAGGCACCATGTGAATCGGTAACGCAAGGAAAGGTCACATGCAGAGCCGGGACAAGTTTTTCGACGATTTGGCCAAGTTGATGCAGAATGCAGTCGGCGTTGCCCAAGATGCGCGCAACGAGGCCGAGAATGTATTTCGCAGCTTTGTTGAACGAAAGCTTACTGAAATGAACCTCGTTGACCGCGAGGAATTCGAGGCCGTTCGGGAGATGGCGATCAAAGCCAGAACCGAGAACGATCGGTTGGAGGAACGCATCAGGATCCTTGAAGCAAGACTGGCGGATAATTCCGCTGATGAGGTGCGCCCTTCCGAAAACAAGGCCGACTCCACAAATGGTAACGGCGACGACTGAGGTTATTTCTCCATCTTGTGGGATCTACCGAGGTTGCCAGACCTCCCGGGGTGATCGCGCTTCCTATGCCAGGACTGTTGCGAAACATTCCCCAATGCTCGATCGATATCTCGAAGTTGTTTGAACTGGGTGGACTTCCGGTAGCAGATTCAGGCCCTTCCGGCCAAGGATGATTCGATGCGCGTGGAGATGATCTTCAGCACTGACCTGCGGGAGAAGTCCGCTGTCAGTTTCCCGTCAGGATGCCAGTTGAACGTAACCCTTTTGCAACGCAACTGATTTGCTAGGGGCCGTTCCATGATTTTGCGCTTTACATATGCGCCGGATCTTGGCAGGCGCGTCTGCTAGAGAGCAGAATCCTGTCTGAGAAAATGTTCAATTGCCCCGACAAGAGGGCTGAACCGGCAGGGAAACGTAGGGCAGGTTCAGAGCAGAATCATGGCAAGTATTGCAGTCCCCAAGGATGGTGGAGTTGTCGATCCTATTGCGATCGGCGAGGCCCTGGCGCGGTCTCAGGACTGGCCCTGCGACCGCATTGGTGAAGATGGCGTCGCGATTGTTGTCGACGCAACGTGGCGCGTTCTCTTCCTGGCACTCATGTGGTCGAGAACCGAAGGGCTGCTCAAACTGACTTGCAGTTTTAATCTTAAGCCAACATCGGGTCGAATTCTGTCCCTTTTGGAGACTACCAACAGAATAAACGAGTGCTGCTGGGAAGGTGCCTTCACACTGTGTTCTGAAAAGGGTCTCGTGGTTTACCGCAATGTACTCGCCCACGACGAGCAGCAGATTGTGAACTGGTGCCATATAGACAAACTGCTCAATTCAGCAATCGAAAGATGCGATAAGTTCTTCCCAGTATTGCAGGCGACAAATATGGGGCACTCCGGGGTCGGATGTCTGTTGCGACTTGTGATTGCCAAGCCGGTTGGCCACAGCTGATCCGACATCGATTCCCGGTCGGTCTATACTGGCACGCCGAATCGCCGACATAGGGCGGACCGGATGGTGGGTTGTTGATTGTTCGAATGGGTCAACCTGCACACGTCAAGAACCAGGACCGGATATCAGCAGACAATCTCATGCCTTGAATTGCTTCGTCACCTCTGCCCGGTTTGCAAGCCGACACAGTCGACAGCTCTTGCCCTTGGCGTGGAAGCGACTGTATCCACCCGAACCCAGGTATTGTGTAGCAACAAGCCCCTGACAGCCTGAGCGGCTAGGCGAGCCGTCGATTGTTGCTCAGGAATTCCGGCTAATGAGAATTGCTTCCCCGAGAAATCCACCCTAGAATTGGCTCAAGCAGACGTACTCAATTCCTCGGTTAGTGCCTCAGTTCAGTCAAGATTGGTGCCTGCGAGCAAGGGTCCAATTGACCTTGTCGGCTTGACAGTAAACAGCGGCGATGCAACTGGCAGATCGTCTTGAATTGGCGGGCTTTTGGAGAGACACCTTGGAATATGCTGCCGAAAAGACCACACGACCAGCAGGGCAAACACCAGGGGACTTCAATTCCTTCCTTGGCAGAGGCCTTGTCCTGCTGGGCTGCGGCAAGATGGGCTCTGCTATGTTGAAGGGTTGGCTGGATGGTGGGCTTGATGCATCGCTGGTACACGTGATCGAACCATATCCATCTCCTTGGCTGTGCAGCCAGGGTCTGCAGGTCGGACCTGTGCCAGTAGGCGCAAACCCGGCTTTCTGCGCAATTGCCGTAAAGCCCCAGGTGATGTCCGAAGCAATTGACAATGTGAAATCGCTTGGCGGCGGCAGAACTGTTATTCTGTCAATTGCAGCGGGAACCAGGATACGATTCTTTGAGCAACAGCTAGGATCCAATACGCCCATAATTCGTGCGATGCCCAATACGCCAGCGGCAATTGGCCGCGGAATTTCGGCATTCGTCGGCAATCGATGCGCGACGAAGGAACATCTCGATCAAGCAGAGACGTTGCTTAGCGCAGTAGGGGATACCGTGCGGCTAAGGGATGAAAGTGAGATCGATGCCGTTACAGCGGTATCGGGATCCGGGCCTGCATACGTGTTTCTCCTTATCGAGACCTTGGCAAGGGCAGGGGTCCGGGAAGGCCTGTCCGAGACTGTCGCAATGCAGCTGGCAATTTCAACTGTTGCGGGTGCCGGACAACTTGCCCAGCTCGACGGCAAACCGGTGGAACAGTTACGCAAGGATGTCACCTCGCCTGGCGGCACGACCGCGGCAGCACTTCAACACCTAATGGCTCCGGGATCCGGCCTGGCCCAGCTCATGCAGCGTGCTGTTCGCGCCGCTTTGGAGCGAGGCAGGGAGCTGGGAAGTGAGTAAGATCGGGTTAGCGGATTTTGCCAAGGTCGAAATCCATGTTGGCCGGATAGTGCAGGCGGAACCCTATCCGGAAGCCCGCCGGCCGGCCCACAAGTTGTGGATAGATTTTGGAGGGAAACTTGGCGTACGCAAGAGTTCGGCACAGATTACCGCGCACTATTCCTGCGCGCAGCTTGTGGGCAGACAGGTCATTGCGGTGACGAATTTTCCTCCTCGACAAATAGGGAAGTTCATGTCTGAAGTGCTGGTGCTAGGGGTTCCTGACGAAGACGGCGAGGTCGTTCTGCTAGGGCCGGATTCGGATGTCCCTGACGGTGGAAGGATGTTCTGATGACGTTGCCGAGAGTTTACATTTCGAGAGAATTGCCGGCAACTGTCATGCACGCCGCCGCCGAACGATTTGATCTGGTTGAGGATCCTCAATCCCGCCCATTGAACCGCACCGAAGCTCGCAGGTTCCTGGAAGAATTTGACGGCGTCGTACCGACGCTTGGCGATCACTTCCAAGGGGACGTATTCTCTGATCCGGAACGAATTCGCTGCAAGATTCTTGCTAACTTCGGTGCCGGCTATAATCATATCGACGCAGCAGCGGCGAGGGCTGCCGGAATTGTCGTCACCAATACTCCCGGGGCGGTTACCGAGGCAACTGCTGACATCGGCATGGCACTGATTCTCATGACCGCAAGACGAACTGTGGAAGGCGACAAGCTGCTGAGAAGCGGTGCCTGGTCAGGGTGGCATCCCGTCCAGATGCTGGGCAGGGGGGTATTCGGAAAGACACTCGGCATTATCGGCATGGGAAGAATTGGACGTGCTATTGCCAGGCGTTGCCACGCCGGGTTCGGAATGGACGTCATATTCTTCAATCGCTCTGTGGTCGAAGATGCAGGTGTTCCGGCGCGCCAATTGAGATCAGCTGCAGAAGTAATGCAACAGGCCGACTTTGTTGTCGTGGCGGTACCGGGAAGTCCCGAGACCCATCACCTGATCAATGCCGAATTGTTTTCGGCGATGCAAAGGGATGCTGTCTTCGTCAATATTTCCAGGGGCGATGTGGTCGACGAGGCCGCCTTGGTAGCGGCTCTGGAAGACCGGAAACTTGCCGGCGCCGGGCTGGATGTCTACGAGTTCGAGCCCGAGGTTTCCCAGGAGTTGATCACAATGCCCAACGTTGTCCTGCTGCCTCATCTTGGCACTTCGGTACTGGAGGTCCGCGAGGATATGGGAATGATGGCTCTTGACAATCTGACAGCATTCTTTGAGGGAAAACCGCTACCAAACCCGGTCAATTGAAGTTTTCAAGGCTAGGCACAGGGTTTTGCTTCGCAATTGCTCAAGAAGTAACGCCAGTACAGGTCTGAGGACATCTGATTGAACCTGTTCGCGCTCGCGCCCTCCTGATGCAGGCTGATCCTGGAGAGGATGGAGCAATTCCTGCCTCGAGATCAAGCCAGGTCCTGGAGAATCCGCACAATGGCGCATTGTAAATGTATCGCGCATGCATGATAGGACTAGCCAGTCGAAGGCAGGCCAGGAGGTGCCAATGAAAATTGCCCGGATTCGTGCTTGGCAAGTCGACCTGCCCCTGGTCGAGGGCCGATATACATGGTCGGACGGTCGATATGTGGAAACATTCGACAGTACCGTTGTCGAAATCAAGACGGAGTGTGGACTACGCGGATATGGTGAATGCTGTCCCCTGGGGTCGGCCTACCTGCCGTCATTTGCATTAGGTGTCAGGGCAGGTCTGGCAGAGCTTGCCCCACAATTGATCGGGAAGGATCCTCAAAACCTCAATCAAATCAATCGCACCATGAATCTGGCGTTGCGAGGCCACCCATATGCCAAGGCACCTCTCGACATTGCTTGCTGGGACATTCTTGGCAAGTCTGTAGATCTGCCAGTCTATGCTTTGCTTGGAGGCGCTTGCCAGCCGGATATCGCCCTTTATCGAGCGATATCCCAGGACACTGTCGATGGCATGGCACAGAACGTAATGCTGTACCGCGGCCAGGGATATCGCAAGTTCCAACTCAAGGTGGGAGGTGATGCAGATACGGACATTGACAGAATTCGGACGGTGCGTGCGATGTTGTTGCCAGAGGACATATTGGTTGCTGACGCCAATACCGGTTGGACACGCCATGAGGCGGCGAGGGTCGTGAGTGCCGTGGGCGACCTACACGTTTACATCGAGCAGCCATGCCTGAACTTCGATGAGTGCCTTTCGATCCGTGGTCGCACGGCATTGCCATTTATTCTTGATGAGACAATCGACAGCGTGGAAATGCTGGTCCGCGCCCTCGCCAAGGATGCAATGGATGTTGTCAATCTAAAGATTTCAAAGGTTGGAGGATTGACCACGGCAAGGCTGATGCGAGACATTTGCCTCGCTTCCCGCATACCCATGACGATCGAGGATACATGGGGGGGCGATATTACCACTGCCGCGATCGCTCATTTGGCTCAGTCCACGCCTGAAGAATTCTGCTTTTCGGCAACCGACTTCAACTCCTACTGCAGCGTGGCGAACGCCTCCGGTGCCCCGAAGCGAATCGAGGGACGCATGGCGGCATCCGCAAGACCGGGGCTGGGGATCCGGCCATTGTTCGACGTTTTGAAACAACCGGCCATTGAGATTCGTGCCTGACTGAATCGAGAATGCGTAGCAGCCAGACAATCCACGTCGTATCAGCGCATGCAGAAGGTGAAGTTGGTGATGTCATAGTAGGCGGCGTTGCGCCTCCGCCAGGCAAGACATTGTGGGAACAGCGCGATTTCATCGCCAGGGACGGAAGGCTCAGGAATTTCATTCTGAACGAACCGAGGGGAGGTGTGTTTCGTCATGTGAACCTGCTGGTGCCTCCGGTAAATCCCGAGGCCAATATGGGGTTCATCATCATGGAGCCTGAGGATACGCCACCCATGTCGGGTTCAAATGCCATCTGCACGGCAACAGTCATATTGGACTGTGGCATAATTCCAATGACCGAACCGATTACGGATCTGGTTCTCGAGGCACCCGGAGGGCTCGTGCCCATTCGGGCTGACTGTCGCAATGGCAAGGCAGAAAGAATAACCGTCCGCAACCTGCCTTCATTTGCTTGCTCAATCGGAAGTCGACTAGATGTGCCCGGTTTGGGACGGCTCGATGTTGATACCGCATTCGGAGGCGACAGCTTTGTTATCGTCAATGCATCCTCTCTCGGCTTCGGCCTGGTGCCCGAGGAAGCAGCCCAATTGGCAGAGACGGGCATGCGGATTGTGTCTGCTGCAAACCGCGACCTGGGGTTTTCTCATCCCGAACTTCCACAGTGGACAACGATTTCCTTTTGCCTGTTTGCGTCCCCGCCTCAACGTCGCAATGGTTCGCTCTATGCTCGGTCCGCGGTCGTGGTTCGACCAGGAAAAATTGATCGATCGCCAACCGGAACCGCCGTGTCAGCACGTATGGCTTTGCTACATGCGCAAGGAATAATGAAGGTTGGCGATTCCCTTACAGCAACGTCAATTATTGATTCGACTTTTGTCGGACGTATCGCTGACGTTACAGATGTCGCCGGCAAAGCCGCCATAGTTCCGGAAATCAGTGGCCGGGCATGGATAACCGGTATCCACCAACATCTGCTAGACCCCAGCGACCCGTGGCCGGAAGGGTATCGGCTCAACGACACCTGGGGCAGGGGCGTGCTACCCTAACAGGTGAAGGGAGACCGTGAATCAGTTTCAACCTCCATCCGGCCCTGATCTTGAGCATTTGCATGTGTTCACCACCGATAGCGATTGCGATGTTCCTCCCTATCATGCTGGCCGGTCCTGGTGATAGCATGTAGCGCGCGGCTGAACTCGGTCTATCGCGCATGGCCCAAGGTGCGGTACATTCGTTGGCCTGCCTGCGCCCCGAGGACAGCAGTGATCTGATTGCCGTCTGGAAGCGGCACATCAAACCGCCCGGAGGACCCTGCAAGGATCAAGCGTACGATCTGGCCGTGAAGTGTGATCACTGGCCAGCACATCTCCACAGTGAATAGTCAGCCTTGGCCGAGGAGGGCGTGGCTCGTGACGGCGATTTGGCACGAATCGACCTTTCGGCGGCACGCGCCCGCAATATCGAACTGCAGCAATTCTACTATGCAAGCCGCATGAGCAACAAGATGCGAGAGGCCGAATTGTCGCCGCCGGCGATGATGCAGAAAATCTTTAGGTCTTGCCGTATGACGGGAGTTCCTGCGGGTGATCACATGATCGTGACGAGGCCGACTGGGCATTGCCAGGAGGTACGAACGCAAGCTGTCTTATTGAGCACCTTGTGAATCGTGGAGCCCTGCAAGTAGTGGATATGGCAGTATGAATTGCCCGGTCCCGAGCATTCGGCGTCATATGATCAGTCTCGGTGATCAAACCGGACCAACGCAAGGAACAGGACTTAACGAAGACGCGGTTGTCGCGTAGGCTGGAAAGACATCTGCAGAAAAACCGGTCTGCCGCTTATAGGCAGACGATTCTTGCCTGGCGCTGCTGGCGGGTTGTGCGTAGGCATCTGGAGAACACACCCGAACGTCACCGTTCAATTGGGGAAACCTGTCGAATAATAGCCCATGGTATACCTACGGTGTCCAGCTGCACGGTCTGCCAATATAGCTATTTGAATCGACCATTTTCGCTCGAGCCAATCAGATTGACGTGATACAATCATCAATGCTTGCCTGCGTACCAAATGGCGTGGGACTGTCTACGCTCCTCCAGATGGCCTACTCGAAACCACTTTCCCGACTCTCGTCTCCCCGCAACAATGCCAGAGCGTGTTCATACCAAAGTGCAGATTTCCCGAATGATACTGCGATGGTTTCGCCTGACTGTACCCCCGGGGGTGAGGTAACATGCTCAATTCAGGTGGCCGGGTTACAACACCAGGTCATGATCTTGCCCGGGGCGCGACCTTGCCAATCGTTGCAGGGAATGAACGTTGAGCCTCCTGGTGCGATGAGACTTCAGGGCCATGGCAAGCGCGTGACTGGCTGTTGCCGTGGTACAGTAAGGAATTCCGTCGCCAATCGCCTGGGTTCTGATCAGGCGGCTTCCATGATGTTCTTGCTGCAGGTCAGCAGTTTGCATGACGAGCGCAACCTCACCGTTTTTCATGAGATCGATAACATTCGGACGCCCTTCATAGTGCTTCCTGACGAAAGTGCTCTCAATTCCGTGGTTGCCAAGAAACTTGGCTGTTCCGCTGGTTGCGACGATCGAAAAACCGAGTTCGGTCAGGGCCCGGATGCACTCGATCATGATGGAACCCTTGTCGGCATCCCTGATTGATACAAGTACATTTCCACCTTCGGGAATGCGTACATCTGCAGCCAGCTGCGAACGAAGGAACGCGCCCTCAAACGTATGGTCGAGCCCCATGACTTCGCCGGTTGAACGCATTTCTGGCCCCAGCATGACATCTGCCCCCGGGAAGCGTCGAAACGGAAGTACAGCCTCCTTGACCGAGAAATGTCTGGTCTCCGGCGGACGAAGATCAAAGGTATCCAGCTTTTCTCCGGCCATCACACGGGAAGCAATGGACGCAATCGGTGAACCAACGGCCTTGGCTACAAAGGGAACGGTCCGCGAGGCTCGCGGGTTGACCTCAAGAACATAAATCTTGTTGTCCTGCACAGCGAACTGCACATTCATGAGTCCGCAGACTTCCAGTCCCAGCGCCAGTTGGGCAGTCTGATCCTTCAACTCTTCGATTAGTTCTCTCGGCAATGAGTAGGGAGGCAGCGAACAGGCACTGTCACCGGAATGGACTCCGGCCAGTTCGATATGCTGCATGATACCGGCAACATGTACAGTTTGGCGATCGCAAATGGCGTCAACGTCAACCTCCACAGCTCGTGGTAGGAATTGATCAATCAGCACCGGACTGTCGCCCGATGCGATTACGGCACTTTTCATATACCGTGCAAGTTCGTGTTCGTTGCTGACGATTTCCATGGCCCTGCCACCCAGAACATAGGAGGGCCGGATTACGACCGGATATCCGATCGAATCAGCGACCCGCAGTGCCTGGGCCGTGCTTTCGGCGGTTCCGTTCCGAGGCTGGAGCAGATTGTGACGACGAAGAAGTTGCTGGAAGCGTTCCCGGTCCTCCGCCAGGTCAATGGCATCAGGTGTCGTTCCCAAAATCCGATAGCCCTCAGCTTCCAGGGCATGTGCCAGCTTTAGGGGTGTCTGACCTCCGAATTGCACCACAATTCCTTCCACGGTGCCAGTTTTTGTCTCGACCCGAAGGATTTCAAGCACCTGTTCCAGCCGCAACGGTTCGAAATAGAGTCGGTCGGAGGTGTCGTAATCGGTTGATACGGTTTCCGGGTTGCAGTTGATCATGATGGTTTCGAAGCCAGCTTCAGCCAGAGCCATGCAGGCGTGGCAGCAGCAGTAGTCGAACTCGATCCCCTGCCCAATGCGGTTGGGGCCCCCACCAAGCACAACGATCTTTCGGCGTTCTGATGGCCAGGCTTCGCATTCGGGCTCGCCACTGCCGTCAAGACCGGATTCATATGTCGAGTACATGTAAGGAGTCAGTGCGTCAAATTCGGCAGCGCAGGTATCGATACGCTTGAATACCGCACGGACATCCAGGCCAAGGCGCGCCTCTCTGACCTGCTGCTCGGTTGCGCCGACAAGCGCGGCCAGACGGCCGTCGGTGAAGCCGAGCATCTTGAGGTGCCTCATATTGTCGGCATCCTGCGGTAGCCCGGTCCTTCGAACCTCTTCCTCGGCGTCCACAATTTCGCGAATGCGAGAAACAAACCAGGGATCAAGGCTCGTGGCAGCAAGGATTTCACTGTCGGGCAGTCCGTGCCTCATGGCCTGAGCAATTATGCGCAACCGGTCCGGTGTCTGGCGCGTGAGTGCCGCGATCACGGCCTCCTGTTCGGGCGCACCTTCGATGCAAATCTCGTCAAATCCCGACAGGTCGGTCTCCAGAGAAGCCAGCGCCTTTTGTACGCTTTCGTGAAACGTGCGCCCGATCGCCATGGCTTCGCCAACTGACTTCATGGCTGTAGTCAGTTCTGGCTTGGCTCCGGGAAATTTTTCGAATGCAAAGCGGGGAATCTTGGTGACAACGTAATCGATGGATGGCTCAAAGGAAGCTGGCGTGGTTGTCGTAATGTCGTTGGTTAGCTCATCCAGAGTAAACCCGACCGCCAGCTTGGCAGCGATCTTGGCAATTGGAAAACCGGTGGCCTTGGAGGCAAGGGCTGACGACCGAGAGACACGGGGGTTCATCTCGATAATGACCATGCGCCCGTCGGCTGGGTTGATAGCCCACTGCACATTGGAGCCACCGGTCTCGACACCGATCTCCCGCAATACTGCGATCGAGCCATTGCGCATCACCTGGTATTCCTTGTCGGTGAGTGTCAGGGCAGGGGCAACGGTGATGGAATCTCCGGTGTGCACTCCCATCGGATCAACATTTTCAATCGAACACACAATGATGGCGTTGTCAGCCTTGTCCCGCACAACCTCCATCTCGAACTCTTTCCAGCCGAGCAGGCTTTCATCGATCAATATCTGGCTAACCGGCGATGTGCTCAGACCTTCGCGACACAAGGCTTCGAATTCGTTGCGATTGAAAGCTGCCCCTCCCCCTGTTCCACCAAGCGTAAACGCCGGCCGGATGATCGCGGGAAGACCCACATGGGCCAGAGACGCCATTGCCTCGTCGATCGAATTTGCGATCGCCGACCTGGGACTTTCCAGATTGATGCTGTCCATTGCGTCTCTGAAAAGCCGACGGTCTTCGGCCTTGCGGATGGCGTTACGGGACGCCCCAATCAGCTCAACTCCATACCTGTCGAACACACCTCGATCTGCCAGGTCCATGGCAGTGTTGAGTCCTGTCTGCCCACCCATTGTAGGCAAGACCGCATCGGGACGCTCTAGCGAGATAATGCGTTCGACTGTTTCGGAAATGACCGGCTCGACATAAGTTGCGTCGGCGACCTCCGGATCAGTCATGATGGTTGCCGGGTTGGAGTTGACAAGAACAATCCGAAAGCCCTCTTCGCGCAATGCCTTGCAGGCCTGCGTTCCCGAGTAGTCGAACTCACATGCTTGTCCAATAACAATCGGACCTGCACCAATTATCAAGATCGAGGAAATGTCTTTTCGTCTAGGCATCGATTCCCGGAGGTAGGCTCAACAGGGCAAGGATTCGCTGACCGAAATGCAGCTGCGGTCTGGTCGTGCGGAGTCTTGCGGCAATAGGCGCGAGAATCCGCGTTCATGTTGTCGGTCAGGCATTGGCTCTCGCGCCTCGTAATATGGATGCCGATACAAGCGGCCGCCCCGATGACATCGTAGAAATTACCGGAGCGAGGATGTCCGCCCTAGATTACAGGTAGTTGTAGTCACGGGTCAGAGGAACCGCCCCCGGTTTCTTTGAAATCTGAATTTGAAATACAACCTGCCGACCATGCCGGAATGTCATTTCGCTGGCAACAAGGTAGAATCGCCACATTCTGCAAAAGCGATCATCATAAATCTCCTGAACACGTCCAATATTGCTCATGAAGCGCTCGTACCAGTAGGCGAGTGTTTCTGCATAATGAAGCCGCAACACCTCTACATCGGTAACGCAAAGCCCAACGCGTTCAATGGCTGCCATAGTTTCCGAGAGAGCCGGAACGTAACCGCCGGGGAAAATGTACTTGGTAATCCAGGGATTGGTTGCGCCCGGCGGTCCGGTTCGTCCGATTGTATGGAGAAGCGCCACGCCGTCATCCTCCAGCAATTCCGACAGCTTTCTGAAAAACTTGCGGTAGTGGGGAGCCCCCACATGCTCGAACATGCCCACAGACACGATACGATCGAACTTCTCGTCCACTTTCCGATAGTCAAGCAGCAAGAACTTCGCCTGATCGGTCAATCCTTCGGCAACAGCCCTTTGGTTCGAAATGCGATGCTGGTTGGTGGCCAGGGTAACCCCTTTCACATTGCACCCATAGTCACGAGCCAGTGTAAGTCCAAGGCCGCCCCATCCGCTGCCAATGTCGAGAATATTCATTCCCGGCTCAAGCAGTAGCTTGCGTGCAATATGCGCCTTTTTCTGTGCTTGCGCCGTGGCCAGGTCGTCATCAGGCGACTTGAAATAGGCACAACTATACTGAAGGTCATCGTCCAGGAACAGTTTGTACAATTCGTCCGACAGATCGTAATGGTGTTTCACGTTCCTGCGAGCCCGGGCAATCGGATTGAATTGCGTCGCGCGGCGCAAAAGGACCCGCAGGGCTAATGCCAGCCGGCGGGAAAACACGTTATGAGGTGCCGAAATGTTGACCATGACGAGTTCAAGCAGGCTCTTGAGGTCATCGTTTTCGACCGTAAGTTCACCGCTCATGTAACACTCCCCCAGGGCCAGGTCAGGATTCGTACATAAGCGCTTCAGGGACTTCTCTGTGTGAATCCTGATCTTGACGGGACGGGTGCCGACTGTACCGGCCTGGGCAACCGAGCCGTCTGGCAACTCGGCGACCAAGAACCCGGTCTTGATCAGATTCTTGAGGAAATAGCGCAAAAACCGGTACCACACCGACAGGTTCCTCCCAAGGAAATGATGGTGCTATCCAACTTTGGGAGCTCGCTTCCGAGATAGGAGCAAAGCATCACCAAGACTACTTTGACATTACTGATAACACAGGAAAACAGCATTTTCCAGATAATGGCAAGTCGCGCCGTCTCGACACAGGAACCCTTTCGGGGATCAGGGAAATAGCCTCAAAACGTGTGCGGATTGCATGACCGGCAAAGCCAACAAGCAAACCCTGGCGATACATCTACTGTCGCCATGATATTTGCGCTGCACAACACCGGGAAAAGGTATTGGAGTGGCAGAACGTTTTCAATCCCCGAGACCAGGTATTTCCTGGACGGTGGAGGGCTGCGCAGCGATTTCGAGCCCTCCAGGGTTGAATGTTCCGATCTGTGCATTTGTTATCCTGCACGATGACGTCAGTTGGCGTCTTGGCCGGGGCATGGTTACGACGTGACCCCGCGCGGGCGGCGAGGACGTTCTGCAACACGCTTGCGAAACTCCTCTACCAGCTCGTCACGCTCCAGGCAATGATCCTTGGCAAGTCGCCAGAGTCCAAAATGCACCCGCGCCATGTCCTGATAATACTGCGCGTACACAAGATTTATTGTTGCGCCCGTCAACGCCCCCATCACCGGCACAGCCTGGGTGCCCAGCTTTTGGCTGAGAACAGTCGCGAGTCGGGGCGCGACCCTCGCCACCAGTGCTTGCGCAGTTGTGCCTCGAGTGGCAATTCGCGCAGCAAGAAACGCCGTATTGGATCCGTCGTCGTCGGCCAGCGGCCCACCGGCTGCCAAGACCTGAATGCACTCCATTCGGCAGTTTTCCCTGGTTGTATCAAACCCGTTCTCGGCTGCCACGTCCTCGATGGTTCGAAGATACAGTCCGATTGTTACAGGGATTTCGACAACGGTCGAAGCAACACCGCCAAATCCGCCAATCGTTCCAAGGCCGGCAGCTATCACTTTGTTAGGAGGTGAAACACTCTTGAGTAGACTGCCTTTCTCTTCGGTTGACCTGTGTGCTGCCTGTGCCAACAGGAGCAGAGCCTTTTCAGTGGCTTGATTAATGATGTCTGTTACCTGGGGTGGCAGGCGAGCCAGCTGAGTCTCGGCTTGGCCTCCGACAAAGTTCAGTGCTTTCATCACTGGGCCGGCCGCCTTGCTGTTGATCTCGACCAATTTGTCCAACTCTTCGTCCAAGGAAGGCGAAATCGGCGGAGAGTCCAGGTCGGTGAAAGTTATGGCCATAAGCCGTTTCCAGCTGCAACTGTATTGATTCGCCAGCGAATATCGGCGAACGCAACACATAGATGTGCTGATTGATGCCGTTATTCAACCGTCGGTATCATCGCCACGGCGATTGTCTCACACAGCGTGAGGCAGGTGCGTTGACCTAACTAATGCAGTCCTGGCCAAATTAATCCGCACGCAGCGGGTTGGGCAGACGGCACCGGTGCGCCCGACAAACGAGTTGGTTTATCCTGCCTGGCGCGGTCGTTTGTCCTGGAGTATGTCCGGGGGGCTATATGGCGCGCACCCGTGAAAAGTAGCTTTCGGCTTTCTCGCATCGCCTTCTTCTCGGTTATTCAATCTTGACATTGGAGGCAAACTGCCGTGAATGCCACGCTCCCACAAATTTATCGGTGAATTGCAATGGTTAGTCACTTATACCGCACTCACACCTGTTACGACCTGACCCGCGATCATGCGGGACAGACAGTTCGGCTTTCCGGCTGGGTTCATCGGATTCGCGACCACGGCGGCGTCCTGTTTGTCGATCTGCGGGATCACTATGGTATTACGCAGGTGCTTGCCGATCCTGACAGTGCCGTGTTTTCCGACGTCGAGAACCTGCGGGCCGAGTTTGTTATCCGTGTCGACGGTGAAGTTCGGCTACGGGATCCGTCTCTTGTCAACAGCAAGATTGCCACCGGTGAGATCGAGGTGTTCATTCGCGACATGGAAGTCCTGTCAAGGGCCGAAGAACTTCCCTTGCCGGTATTCGGGGAACCTGATTACCCGGAGGAAATCAGGTTGAAATACAGGTTTCTGGATTTGCGTCGAACGCGACTTCATCAACGCATCATGCTGAGATCGAAAGTGATCTCGTGGATCAGGCACCGCATGGAAGCAAGGGGATTTACCGAGTTTCAGACGCCGATACTTACCGCCTCGTCACCTGAAGGTGCCAGGGACTACCTGGTTCCCTCGCGGATTCATCAAGGAAAGTTCTATGCGTTGCCGCAGGCCCCGCAGCAGTTCAAACAACTCATAATGATCGCTGGATTTGACCGCTATTTCCAGATTTCGCCTTGTTTTCGCGACGAGGACCCGAGAGCCGACCGAGCTCCGGGCGACTTCTACCAGTTGGATGTCGAGATGAGCTTTGCAAACCAGGAAGATGTCTTCTCAACCATCGAGCCGGTCTTGAGGGGTCTTTTCGAGGAGTTTGGCGGCGGCCGAACCGTCACCAGAAATTTTCCCCGAATTGCCTATCGCGATGCCATGCACGAATATGGCACTGACAAGCCCGATCTCAGGAATCCTCTCAGGATGGAAAGCGTAAGCGAGCACTTTGCCGGATCAGGTTTCCGGATTTTCGCTTCACTCCTGGAGCGGAAGGGATGTGAGGTGCGCGCCATACCTGCGCCGGGCGGCGGAAGCCGTCGCTTTTGTGACCGCATGAACAGTTTTGCACAACGTCAGGGGCTGCCGGGGATGGGTTACATCTTTTGGCGCTCCAGGGCAGGGGAAATCGAGGGCGCCGGGCCACTGGCCAAGAACATCGGACCTGAGCGTACCGAGGCCATACGTCGGCAGCTTAACCTGGGAATGGGCGATGCTGCGTTTTTCCTGGGTGGACGGCCACGTGCATTCGAAGCGGTTGCAGGCCGGGCACGAGACGAGATCGCGGGTCAACTCGACCTGATCGACCACGACAGATTTTCCTTCTGCTGGATTACCGACTTTCCGATGTTCGAAGAAGATGAGGAAAGTGGAGCATTGGACTTTTCTCACAACCCGTTTTCCATGCCGCAGGGTGGATTGGAGGCGCTGGAGACCGGAGATCCGCTCGACGTTCTCGGGTATCAGTACGATATAGTCTGCAACGGCGTGGAGCTGTCGTCAGGTGCTGTACGAAACCATCGGCTGGATGTGTTGTACAAGGCATTCGAAATCGTCGGCCATGACCGCAAATTTGTCGATGAACACTTTTCGGGAATGGTAAACGCGCTGCGATTCGGGGCCCCACCTCATGCCGGGATCGCGCCAGGGATAGAGCGCATGGTCATGCTGTTGGCAAATATGGAAAATATTCGGGAGGTAACTCTGTTTCCACTCAATCAGCGAGCCGAGGACTTGATGCTGGGAGCGCCTACCAGACCAACCAACGAAGCGCTTCGTGATCTTGGGCTACGTATTGTCGGAGACGTTGAGTCCCGTACTCGTCCCGTCCGGGGGGCAACAGGCCAACGCTGAGTGTGTGTCTACCCAGGCAGCGTACACCGACAGTGTATGCCTGCCATTAGGGTGGATTGGACGGTACCTTAACATCGAACGGGAACTGGACTCCCGGCAGGTGTCTACAATTGTTCAGGCGCATAGTGTGATCGTCAAGTACTATTACTTTCATAGACGCTTTGGTTTGGCAGATCATGCCCGCTTCTGTACGAGGGGTAGGGTGCGGGCGTTCCGGGGTCGGGACAAAGTCCGGCCGGGCTGTCCAAGTGTATCGGCGCGGTGCTGACAGGTGGTTCATGAATAGCCTTCGGCTTCCGCCTGTCGGTCTGGTTGCTTTCTGTGCAATCCTCTGGGGCGTGTGGTGGTTACCCATTCGCCTCTTGAACGAACAGGGTATCGACGGTGGCTGGGCAGGAATTCTGCTCAATGCCGTTGCCGCCCTTGTATTATTGCCAGTGATCTTCTTGCGAAAGGAATCGGCTGGTACTTCTGTCGCCCAGATAGCAGGTGCGATGCTGATAGGCTTCGGCGTTGGACTTTACGCCATCGCGGTCTCATTTACTGATGTGCTCAGAGCAGTCTTGCTCTTCTATCTGGCTCCCATGTGGAGCACGATGATCGAGTGCGCCTTTCTGGGGCGGCGTTGGAGTACATTGAGCATTGTTGCAGTGCTGTTGGCCTTGTCCGGTATGGTTTTGATTCTGGGCGACAACCTGATTCTCGGTCATGTTCGGGCCGGTGATATTCTTGCACTTGTTTCTGGCATTTTCTGGTCGGTTGGAGCCACCTTTGTATTCTCCGCCAGCCGTTCCAAACCGCTAGTTAGTGCGGCCATTTGCATGCTGGGTGCGACCTTGGTCGGAATAGGCGCCGCTGTGTTTGCGGGCGGTAGTACTGGGGCGCTACCAAGCCGGGATGCTCTGACGGCAGTTGCTCCGATACTTGTGCTGACATCGTGTCTCTACATTGTGCCCATGATCGTGATCACGCTCTGGGGTGCCGCTGTCCTGGCGCCAGCTCTGCTGAGCTTCCTGTTTTCGCTTGAAATTCTTTCGGGTGTTGGATCAAGTGCCCTTCTCCTGGACGAACCCTTTGGATGGCGCGAGATCTCTGGAGCTTTGCTTGTGGGCCTCGGTGCTGTCACGGAATTCCTGATGCCCGGTCGAATTGACAAGAAGCAGGAGAATAGTGATTCCTGATCAAGAGTTCACAACTCCGGCAGGCCGACCATTGGCGTTGCTTGCCAGTTGATCACACCAAGGCGAAATGCAAATCAATGGGCTTATCCATGAAGACATCCATGCACAAAGAGATTGCCCGGGGCTGGAATCATGAGCCGGGCCGCTCCCACTCGCTGCGGGCGCAGGCCTATACAGAGGCCGACTGGTTGAAAGCTGATTTTGGCAATATCATTTCAAGATCCTGGCAATGGGTGTGTCATGTCGAAAAACTGCGACAACCAGGTTCATATGTGACAGCCAGGATTGCCAACCATCCTGTAGTTGTGGTGCGAGATCCTGCAGGGAACCTGCAGGCCTTTTACAATGTGTGCAAACACCGTGCTCACGAACTGATTACGGGAGAGGGAAGAACAAAGCGATTTGTCTGCCCCTATCATGCCTGGACATACGACCTGACAGGACAACTTCGGCGCGCACCACATACCGAATCTCTTTCCGGCTTCGATTTGTCGACCATTTGTCTGACCCCTGTTGCCGTCGAAGAATTCTGCAATTTTGTATTTGTCAATCTAGACACCACGGCGAACCCGCTCATTGAACAAACAGCAACACTTGTTGATGAGATCAAGTCATGGGCGCCGGATTTGGAACACTTAACTCTTGCCCACAGATTAACCTACGACATCCGGTCAAACTGGAAAAATGTGGTCGACAATTTTCTTGAGTGTTACCACTGCCCGGTGGCGCACAAGGATTTCTGTACACTCGTCGACATGGACACCTACCGTGTCGAGATACATGGCATTTGGTCCAGTCACATGGCAGAGGCAGGAAAGGGAGAAAACTCCGCCTATTCGGTAGACGATGCATCCGTGCGCGACCATGCAGTGTGGTGGCTGTGGCCCAACACCTGCTTGATGCGCTATCCAGGCAGGGGCAATTTTATCATTATGCAAATCATTCCGGTCGATGTGGATCGGACATTCGAAACCTACGATTTCTTCTTCGAGACGTCCGAGCCGATCGCCGCCGAGCGGGAAGCAATCAAGTACATAGATTCGGTTTTGCAGGCCGAGGACATTGCACTCGTTGAGAGCGTGCAGCGCGGCATGGGCACACCGGCATTTGATCAGGGACGAATAGTTCACGACCCCTGCGGGTCAGGAAAATCCGAACACGCCGTTCATCACTTTCACGGCCTGCTTCTGGATGCCTACTCCAGGGTGATGGCTTCATGAGCGGCCGTCTGGAAAATCGCTGCGCTATTGTCACAGGTGGTGCCGGAGGCATAGGGCAGGCAGTTTGCGAGCGCTTTTCCGAAGAAGGTGCGAAAGTTGTTGCTATCGATATCACTGCCAATGCGCTGGTGCCAGGTGCACAATACCTGGCGTGTGACATTACCGGCGAAGCCGAAATCGCCGACGCGGTTTCACGGATTGGAGAACAATGGGAAAGGCTCGACATTTTGGTCAACGCAGCCGGAATCGAGATTGAGAAGACTGTCGAGGAGACGACGCTCGAAGAATGGAATCGAGTGCTGGCGGTCAACGTTACGGGAACGTTTCTTGTCAGCAAGTATTGCTTGCCCTTGCTGCGACGCTCGGCCCACGCTTCGATTGTCAATCTGGGTTCGTATGACGGCTTTATCGCCGATCCCTCCCTGGCAGCCTATTGTGCCAGCAAGGGTGCAGTTCATGCCCTGACCAGGGCAATGGCCTGTGACCATGGGTCGGAGGGTATCCGCGTGAATGCCGTTTGTCCTGGATTTGTCGATACGCCAATGCTCGAGTCCTTTCTTGGAACGCCTATCAACAGTCCAAAGGTTCGCAGCAGGGTCGAACAAATGCATCCCACGCGAACGATAGGAACACCGCAAGACATTGCCGGGTTGGTGTTGTGGCTGGCATCAGATGAAGCAAGATATGCATCCGGTCAGTTGTGGATCATTGATGGAGGGCTAACCGCACAGGTTCAGCAAATGAGATCGTGAAGTTGTCGGGTGCGGAATGGTGATGGGTTCTTACTCGATGCAGCACACAAGCTGTGGCAAGTCTGCAGTCAGGTTTCTTGAAAACAAGGTTGCGGTGGTCACGGGCGCCGGGTCCGGGATTGGTCGGGCAACAGCAAACCGACTGCGTATGCACGGCGCCCGCGTTCTTGGTTGTGGTCGTCGGCCATCCAGGGCGAGAATGGGTTCGGGAATTGACTGGATCTCGGCGGATGTGGCCTGTTCGAACGACGTGCGTCGACTCCGGCGCACTGCCGGATTGTTGCCGGGGCGACTGTGCATACTGGTGAACAACGCCGGCATCCAACTCGAGAAGAAAGTCACAGATTCGACGGACAACGACTGGCGGCAGGTCATGGGCACGAATTGCCAAGGCGTGTTCAACGCCTGTCGCGAGTTCATTCCGGTCATGGAAGCGAATGGAGGCGGTGTCATTGTCAACATTGGATCGATTTCGGGGCGACTGGCGGATCCAGGACTTGCGCTCTACAACGCTTCCAAGGGATTTGTGCATGCTCTCACACGATCCATTGCGGTTGATCATGGACCTGTCATCCGCTGCAATGCGGTCTGTCCTGGATGGATCATGACAGCAATGGCTGAAGCAGCGTTCGCGCAGTCTGATGATGCTGACCAGATCAGGAGAGACGCCTTGGCGCGGCATCCTGTTGGTAGATTCGGTGCGCCGGATGACATCGCAAAGACTGTTGCCTGGCTGGTCTCGGATGATGCAACTTTTGTTACCGGCCAATGCCTGACTGTGGACGGCGGGCTGTCGGCTTCAAGCCCAATACGCACCGACCTTGTATAGGCATAGTTTGAACTATTGCGTCAATCTCCTAGTGCAAGAGAAACGAACCCGAACAGAAGCGATAATCGTCATTGCCCGTCAAGCCTGGAGGTTGACCTCGGTTGCCACCTGGATGCTGCCAATCGCAGCAGGTGACAGAAGGTGAGGGTCAAAGAGTCAATTTGAGAGAGGTGGGTCGTAGGAGGAGAAGCAATTCAAAAGTCTTTCATCCAGGTGCGCCGAAAGAAAGAATGAATTGTCTGATGGCGAAGAATGACTATCTGCCCTTCGCGGTCAATGTGTCCCTTGCAGTGGCGAACCTGGAATCAGGACCCTAAGAATTGGCAGGCCAGTTGCATTGCGGTGCATCAGTGTCTCGTCGAAGTGAAACAATAGCCGCGAACAGCGTCGTGGCCCAGTATGAAAGAGCAAGATCCATGACATCGGAAAATCCTTCAGCCCTCGAATTCCTGCAAACTCGAAGATCTCACCCCTATTTGACGCTGACTGCTCCGACCCCTGATGCCGATGAATTGATTCAACTCCTGACTGTGGCTGCGCGTAGCCCTGACCACGGCATGTTGGTTCCGTGGCGCTTCATTGTAATTGAGCGGCCTGCCATGGCCCGCATCGCCGACGCATTGCGTCAGCGCGGGGCCGAACTGGGGAAAGTCCCTTCCCTGGTTGGGAAGGCTGCCCAGGTCTTCGAAAAGGCCAATCTTGTCGTTGCCGTAATCGCCTCTCCGAATCCGGAGGCGAAAATTCCTGCCATAGAGCAAACCTTTTCAGCAGGTGCCGTTTGCCTTTCGCTGGTGAATGCGGCGCTGGCAGCCGGTTGGGGAGCAACATGGCTTACTGGTTTTGGAGCCCACGACACCGAATTTAGACGAGTGGCCCTGGGAATCGAGCCGCCCGAATACGTCGCTGGATTTGTCCATATCGGAACCGGCACGAAAGCACCCGAAGAGCGACCGCGACCAGATGTCGAAGCTCTGGTCAGCTATATCAGTGAGTAGGTGACTACTCGCGCCGGTGGTTAAGGCTGACCGAGGGAATAGTCATGCTTTCGTCGAGCTGCGCGGTTGGCTTCCGCCAGTGCTACACCTCGCGGCTCGGTTTCGTGCAAGAGTACAGGCAGGACTTTCCGCAGGTGATCGTGGTGCGACCGAATGCCGGTCTCGAGATCTGACAGAATAATTCCGTCATAAGCCGAGGACCGTGTAGCTTCTGCTGCCCAGACCGTGAGCATTCGATCCTCTTCAGAAGTCTCGCGGTCAATGCGACCGCTCAGATACCGCGCAACACGCATCTGGCGTGTCTCATCCCGATATCGGAGTACACCACCGCGCTGGATGGTTCGCCCCGCTGAAATTGGCAATTCCTGGTAGAAGATGACGCTGTCGGGATACAGACCCAGGACAAAATTGGGAAACAGTCCCAGATACAGCCAAAGATTGCGATGGGTGGGAGGAAGGTGTTCAGGAATGGGGAGTATTTTCCGATAGTTCTTCACACTCCAGAACGTCCCTGGTTCCTGATTGAATTGTCCAACTGAACGTGAGACGTAGTCAACGTAGGGCTCGTCGACATAGTGCTTTCCATACAGATCATGGAGAGCCGGGTGCGCCTGCGGCACATGATAGCCCTCGTTGTCGACATCGCGAACCGCCTTCCAATTGGCATTCGTCTCATCCTGGTAATCGCAATTTGCCGAAACCATGTTGCGAATGTCGTAGGGGGCGACCTCCGCAGCAAACGGTGCAAGCAGGCGCCCTACACCTGGCTGTGGCCCATAACCGAAGCGAACAAACACCAGGCCATTCCACTCCTCAAGCTCGATTGGTTTGAGGCCCCACTTGCTTGCGTCGAGCCTTGGAAAGGTCTCGCTGCGAGCGATGCCGCGCAGGCTGCCATCCAGATTATAAACCCAGCCATGATAGGGACAGACCACAGCGCGCCGGCAGAGCCCCTGGCGCCCGGTTACAACCCGCGAGCCGCGGTGACGACATAGATTGTGGAACCCTCGCAACGTGCCGTCATTTCCGCAGATGACAAGACCGCGCTCCGTGCCAATATCAAGCGTTGCATAACGGCCAGGTTGGGAGACCTCGCTGACATGACACACGTACTGCCAATGGGTACGAAATAATTCGTGGCATTCGAGTTCGAACAACTCGGGTGAAAAATACGCCCACCCCGGAAGTCCCGATCTTCGCGATGAATCCTTCTGTGTGGTCATGTGTTCCCGTGCTGTGAATTGGCTATGCCCCGAGGAGCAGCAAAGCGCCGCATATTAAAGTGCGACATGGCACCCAAATCTGCTCTTCCGTGGAGTTTGATGCGCAGATTATGCCCCCCCAGGCAAGCGTCACTCTCGAAGCCCGATATTTCCTGCCCAAAAGACCATGAGCTTGCCGCGATGCGGGACGAGATCGATTTCGAATTCAGAACCTTGACCGGTCAAATCGAACTGCCATCTGCATCCAGGAACCGAATCTTGTCCTCAGCAAATTTCAGGCCAACCGGTTCGCCAGGATTGAGCGCAGTACTTCCAGTCACGCGGACGATTACCTGGCGCAGTTCGCCGCAGTCGACAATGACATAGGTGTCGGCGCCAAGATATTCCACGACATCGACTATTCCGTCGATCTGCCCGTCTCCTGGATTTCCGAAAGTGATGTGCTCCGGCCGTATGCCCAACTCGACAGCTTCCACATCACCGGAGAACGGTCCGCTACGGCCACCGGGCAGAAGGAATGCACCTTCGGCGGTCAGGCAAGAGAGAATGTTCATTTTCGGGCTTCCGATAAACTGGGCAACAAAACGGTTGACCGGTCGTTCATAGAGTGTTCGGGGTGACCCGACCTGGGCAATTCGACCCTGGTCAAGAACGACAATCCTGTCGGCCAGGGTCATGGCCTCGACCTGATCGTGAGTTACATAAATCATGGTGGACTTGAGGGACTGGTGCAGCTTGGCGATCTCGTACCTCATTTCCACTCGTAAGGCGGCATCAAGATTGGACAGTGGTTCGTCGAAAAGAAATGCCGTGGGATCCCTGACGATCGACCTTCCAATGGCTACCCTCTGTCGCTGTCCGCCGGAAAGCTCCTTTGGTTTTCGCCCGAGTAAATCCTCAAGCTTTAGAATTCTTGCGGCTTCTCCCACCTTCTCGCTGACCACCGAGGCTGGCGCACCGGATACCTTCAGGGAAAAACCCATGTTTTCGCCAACCGACATGTGGGGATAAAGGGCATATGACTGAAATACCATGGTCAGTCCCCGCTTTGCCGGCGGGTCGCCTGTAACATTCCTTCCATCAAGCAGGATATGTCCGAAGCTTGCCTCTTCGAGGCCGCCGATCAGCCTGAGCAGCGTCGACTTGCCGCAGCCGGATGGTCCCACAAATACCACGAACTCGCCGTCCTTGATTTCGAGGTCGATACCCTTGATAACCTGGTGGGGGCCAAACCACTTTTCCAGGGACTTCAGTTGAATCGTTCCCATCCGCCCGTTCCATTCCTTTCAGAGATCCACGCCAGCCAAATAGCCGCTGTCCAGGTAAAATCCTGGCCCCCGGCCGGCGAACCGTCACAAGGATCAAAATACTCGAAGAACCCACCGTTCCGCACCAGATCTGCGGTCTTGTCCCGAAGGGCCCGAGCCTCATCGACGAGCCCGGCCTCGTCCATGCCGATACCAATGAGCGTGTTCATGACTGGCCAGACCGGACCGCGCCAATAACGCTTTCGGTCAAATCTGCTGCTCTCGGGATCGTGGCTGGGAACCCAATAGGGCACGGACCGCCCGATGCGGTGGAAGTGGCGCATCATCCTGTGGTCCCTTAATCCACCGTACCAGCAGAGAAAGGAAGCATTTGATATGCATCCGGTCCACTTTCCGGAGAGGATATCGCGTGCGTCATAACTCCCAATTTCCGAATTCCAGAGAGAAAGGGCACCCTTTGTCAGCCGGTCGGTCCAGCCGTCCAATCCTCGGACATCCTCGCCCAGCTCTCTTCCTATCGCCGCCAGATCGCGGTTTGCCCTCAGAAGGATGAATGTCATAGTCGGGTCGGCAACCCGGAAGGGGTTGCATTCCGAAAGGCGTGCAGCGTCCCAGCCAACTCGCTTGCCGAGATTCACGAGCCAAATATAACGATCGTAGTCACGCTTCCGGGGACGCATGGACGGATCGACCGTCATCGTATCGCGCCGCTGATACTCACCTACATTGGGGGCTGTTATCCGGGCCAGGGCATCGTCCCAGTCTGGCGCATTGTCCCTGCCTGCCTCCCAAGGGTGGGAAATGCAAACCGCGCCCCGATCAACCCGCCAGGTCATGAACCAGCGGTGCCAGGCAACCAGTTTCGGGTAAAGCATCCGAACCCGTTTCTCGCCCGATATTCTGTCTGTGCTCCAAATTCGACGAATAATCGTGGCTGCGACCGGTGGCTGCGATATGCCGGAAGAAGGAATTCTACCGTTGCAACCCCAGACATCCGGGCCCGGGAAGTAGCCATCGTTGTGCTCGTGATACAGTATGTGGGGAACCATGCCGTTGCCCCACTGGCCACTGAACAGTGCCTCTAATTCCGTCCAGGCTCTGCCGGGATCAAATGTAGACAGACCCAGCGCTGCAAAAGCGCTGTCCCAGTTCCACTGGTGCGGATAAAGACCGTCTGTTGGAACGGTGTAATTGCCGCGATCGTTGAGCCTCAAGATTGCCCTTGCTTTGGCATCCATGTCGCGCTGATCACGCATGCGCTACTAGCCTTTCACCGAGCCGGCCGTCAGGCCGCTGGTCAGGAAGCGTTCGAGACCCATGAAGAGCGCCAGTACCGGCACCGAAGCTATCACAGCCCCAGCCATCAGGTGCTGCCTCGGAATCTCGGAAGAATTCAACATTGCAACGCCGCGGGTCAATGTAAACTTGGAAGGATCATCAAGCAGCATGAAGGCGAGCAAGAACTCGTTCCAGGCAATCATGAACACATAGAGAGACACCGAGGCCAGGGCCGGCAGGCACAGTGGAAGTGTGATCCGACGAATGACCGACAACCTTCCCAGGCCATCCATCAGTCCGGCCTCCTCAATCTCGACTGGTATGCCCCGGAAGTAACCTTGAAGGATATACAGCGCGACAGGAATCGTTGTGACCGGATAGATCAGTATGATGCCAAGAACAGAGTTTCTTAGCCCGGTAAGCGAAAATGCCATGTAGATCGGCAGGGCCAGTACGATCATCGGAACCATGTAAATTAACAGAATTGACTGCGAAAACTGTCGCCGCCCGGCAAATCGAAGCCGCGCGACCGCATAGGCTCCCGGCACGCTGAACAAAAGGGTCACCAACACGGTGATCACCGAAACATAGAACGACGTCCACAGATAGCTGCCGAAATTGAAGTCTGCGAATAGTTCCTTGTAGCTTCGCAGAAGACCCCAGCCCCTGGATAGGTCAATCGAGTAGTCGAGTGGATTCTGGAGAAGTTCCTGTTGGGATTTCAAACTTGTGGCTACCATGACGCCAAAGGGAATCAACACTGCCGCTGTGAATACGACGAAGCCAAATGCGGTGAGAAACCGAATTACACAATGTTCGAATTCGTGCCGGTCCAGGTTCTGAAACGGCATGTCGGCAAGAATGCGAGCCGAGGAGAGTGACACGGCGGCCCCCGTAACTGCGCCCGCCAGAGCTTCGGAAAGGGTGCCGACCTCTTCGCCAAATTGCATCGGTCCCATTCCCAGAACCGTGAGTAATGCAAAGACGACTGTCGCCGCGATCGAGACAGCAATGTGGCGTTGTACAGACGGCAACAGCAGACCGACGACTGCACCTGCCAGGAGAGAAACCAGGGATGATGGCCGGACAGGTAATCCGGTTCCAAGCGACAGCAGAACAGCAGCGGAAACCACGACCGTAACCGACCACAGAGCAATAAGTAGCGGTCCGGTGACATATCCTCTGTACAGAACTTTCACAGTTCTTCCTCGTGTCGGAGCGCCCTGAAATAAAGTGTGCTGAAAGCCAGAAGACACATGAATATGACCACCGCCACGGCTGCGCCCGCACCGATGTCGGCGATGGCAAAGGCTTGCTCATAGACGTTGACAGTCAGGGTACGCGTTCCTGCATTTCCTCCCGTCAGAAGAAAGATGTCGTCAAATTTGTTGAACGTCCAGATGAAGCGCAGGAGAAACAGAACGCTCAATATTCCGAAAAGTTGCGGCAGCATCAGATAGCGAAACTTTTGAAACGGTGATGCACCGTCCATATCGGCGGCTTCGAAAATGTCTTTGTCGACAGCCTGCATGCGGGCAAGAATGAAGAGAAACGACAACGGAAAATATCGCCAGATCTCGAATACAGTCACCATGATGAGAGCAAGCGGACGCTTGCCAAAAAAGTTTATGGGTGTTTCCGTGTATCCCATTTGAAGAAGCAACGCGTTGGCGGAGCCGGAGAACGGGTCGAACAACGTAACCCAGGTGAATGCGGCAGCGATCACCGGCGCTACGTAGGGAAACAGGAACAGGCCTCTCAAGAAGCCGCGCCCTCGAAAGGACTTGTCGAGCAGTAAGGCGGCAAACAGTCCGGCGACAAGAGCCCCTATTGTTCCCACAACAGTATAGAAAACGGTTGCCCATAGTACGCTGAGAAAGTCCCTGGCGTTGAATACAGCCACAAAATTCTGAAACGTGAAGTCGAGACCGGCAAGGACGCTTTTACCGCTGCCGGTGATATCTGCGATCGTCTCCCTGACTCTGGGCGGACCTTGTGGAAACTCCATTTGGGCAACCACCGGGATCTTCAAGGTTTCGCGGTGACCTCCTTCCCAGTTGCCCAGGTTGCAGTCCAGTTGCTGTCCAGAAAGCTCACACCGCGGGTCCAGGGCGACGACGGACAGTCCCTGCGGAATTGTATCGACAAGCCTGACATCCGTGACCTGGCTTTCGGCGTGCGAATTTCGCAGCCTGTATTCGATCGTGGCCGTGTCACCTGGTAAGGCCATGTCCCCCCGCATCCTTTCATTTGCAATTGCGGAGGGTGGTCGCAGGTCGCCCAAGGTAACCGGCTTGAAGCTGATCCAGAAGATCGCCAACAATGGCAAGATGACGATAAGCGCGACGCCGACGATGGTTGGAAGCAGCAGCCCCCATGCCAGACGGGCCTCCTGTTTCTGGAGCGGCTTGTTGCCCTGCGGCGGTGCTGTGCGAGCCATCTAATCGTTTGCAACCGTCCCTTGCAGGTTGCCGGCGCGCTGGTGCCGCCGACAACGAAGTAGTTAATCCGAGCTCAGTTGATCTTGGCCAGTTCGGCGTTGAGTTCGGCGACAGTTGATGCTGCGTCTCGCTCACCATCTATGTATTCGCGGACCAGCCTGTTGACGACTTGACTGTTGATGATCTTGGAAGCGAGCGCCAACTGGCCTTCCTGGACACCCCAGCGCTGGGCAACGTCGAGGCCGCCGACGATCTCGTCAATCATGTCCTGGCTGTAGAGTTCGGCAAGGGGTGCCTTTCGGTCAACCCCAACCGGCAGCATGGCCCAGGCTTCCACGAACGCAGTCATATTATCTGCAGTTCCGCGACGTACCGGGAACTTGCCTTCGGGAGCGATTGCCAGTGTGTCTGTGTAACCTTCGTCCATTGCAAAGGCGACAAACTGCATTGCCGCATCAATGTCGGCATCTGCCGTAATGCCGAAATAGCGAATATCACCCCAGGCGGCGCCGTCAGCATTCGATGGACCGGCAAAGGTGGTTACGATGCCTGTTTTCGAGGCCAGTTCGGAAGACGTTGGATCATCGTTGATAGTCGGCGGTGCCGAATCGCGTAGCCCGGCAAGTTCATCAAGGATAAACGGCGACCAGATGATCATGGCAGCCTGACCTGCAAAATAAAGCTCACGTGATTGCTTCCAGTACAATTCACCTGGTGGCGAGGCCTCGGTAATAGCCTTGTAGAAGTCGAGGACTTCGACTGTCGGACCTTCTTCAAGTGGCTTGAATCCACCTGAGTCGACCGGACTGACACCATTGGCCAGGAAAACGTGCTCAAGCACCTGGCTCATGAAGTTCTCGTCGACCTTGGTCGCAGCTACAAACCCATACATGCCTGGGGGATTGTGAAGAGCCTCGATGGCGGTGACCACATTGGCGTAAGTGGTTGGAGCAGCCAGTCCATTTTCGTCGAAAAGGTCTTTTCTGTAGACAACCATTTGTGTCCAGCCGTCGACTGGAACCGCTGCGAATCCGCCATCTACCGCTGCCAGCGAAAGTGCGCCGGCCGAAAAGGTGTCTGCACCCAGGGCGTTGATTACGTCGGTTGCGGAGTCGGTGTCGAGAATTCCGGCTTCGGTCCATGGCAGGGCATACTGGAGCGTGTGATAGATTACATCTGGCAAGTCTCCGGCTGCGAACGCTGCGGTAGCACGTGTGCCAAGCTCCGATTCCGTAACCGGGATAACCTCGACGGATATGTCTGTAGCGCCCTCAAATGCGCCGGCCATGGCCTCCTGCTTGGCGAGGCGGTCTGGCTGTTCCTCGGTTGTCCAAAAACGAATGTTCTGGGCATTGGCAGTTGAAACCGCCAGCACCAGCGCCGCGCCTGCCAATAGGCTGCGCGCCAGAGTAGCTCTAATTGTCATCTGTTTATCTCCTTTGTTTATGTGGATGAACCTTGGGTGGTCTCTCTGATGAGAGACGCAAGGTGTTCGCTGTTGCGAATTGGTGGGCGGTCGGAATCGCGTCTCAGAAAGACTGCTGCTTCCGTTTCCCGCTGGGATTCCGGCGAGGCACCGCAAATGCGGTTGATGAGTTGTGATGCAAGTTGCTCACCGGCTCTGCCGCGGTCGACTGAAAAGGTCGTCAATGCCGGCCGGGCGAATGATCCTTCCGGAATACCGTCATATGAAATGACCGACACATCTCGGCCGACCTGTAGCCCGAGTTCCTCTGCTGCCTGGTAGAGGCCGAGAGCCGCCATGTCCACGGCACAAACGACAGCTGTCGGTGGCTGTTCAAGTCTCAGGAGGGATAGCGCTGCTCTCCGCCCCTGCGCGGTGGTCACTGCATCGCCGATGATAAGCCTGCCATCAGGTTTGTGTCCACTGTCTTCCAAACCATCAAGATAGCCCTGCATCCTGAACGTACTGTAGCAATATCGATCGCCGCCATTCACGAAGCCTATGCGATCATGGCCGAGGCGGTGCAGATGCACGACGGCATCCCTCATGGCCTGCTCGCCCAGGATGTCGTACCATGAGCAAGCGGCATGATCTTCCGTCCGTCCGAACAGTACGAAGGGGATGTTTCCGGTCCGCAGCATCTCAATCCGCGAATCATTCTTGAGCGGCCTGGGCAGAATGAAGCCATCAGCCTTTCGTTCCTCAACCAGTCGGCCAATTGCATCAAGCGTTGACTGGTCACTGTCAGAACTGGCAAGCGTCAGGTCCCAACCCTTGGCATTGGCAGAACGCGAAATTCCGGCAAGAAAGCCGGCGAGGAACGGCCGGTGAGCATCATGGTCATGGGTCTGAAGGACAAAGCCAAGCGACTTGGCTCGCCCGGTGCGAATTGACTGGGCCTGGCTGAGCGGTCTGTAGCCGAGCTCGGCGGCAATACGCAAGACTCGCTCCTTGGTTCGCGGCGAGATATCCGAGTAGTTGTTCAGAGCCCGGGAAACAGTGCCCTTGGTGGTCCCTGCCCGCTCTGCGACATCAGAAATGTTTGCGCGACGCGCAATCTTCAATTCGTTCATTCGGAAGACTAGAATGGCCCTGAACGTTTGTCGGGAAACTGTTCGTGTCAAAGGCCGCCATCTATCCGCCGAAATCGGTTTCGGCAAGCAGATAATCGATTGAGGCTGTGATACTGGTGCCGTCAGATCAACACTCTTTGACTGCCAACAACAGCGTTTCTCCGACTTATCCGGCTGCTGCTTTGCGATGGTCATGCTTGCAGCCTCCAGAGATTAGACAGACGCTGCAGGCAGCTGGAACCATCGTGGAAGATTCATGGTCCCTTGTTACAACAATCGCAGAGCTGACCGAGGCCCCGTTATCCAAGGCTTGAACTTTGCTGCGCAGATGGCACTTGCAGACTGATCGGGTGAATATTGTTGCAATTGGTGATTCAGCCCCTGATCATTCTTTCATCAGTTCGGCAACGGCACACGGTTGTGAGAGTCTGGATGCGCGGCCTAGCCACAACACTGATCGACATTCTACACAAACTGAGACTTGATGTGGCCCGATCGCCTTAGCCGTGGAGCCCAAATTCCAAATGCTCCTGACGAGGCGAGAACGGGTAATTCCTGCTCTCAACTTGGCGAACCTGAATAAGAATGCTGCAAGGGAATGTCTGATGCAGAGTTCAACCGAAATTGAGAGTCGATTTCTTCAAGGCTGTATGGATCGTCGAAATTCTTTGAAAGCCACCGCAGCAGGAGTGGCAGCTACAACTGTACTTCCTGGCTCGGCACTTGCAGCCGAGGAACTGAACATTCTGGTGTGGCGTGAATCATGCCGATGCAATGTTGCTTACGCCGTTCGAGATAAAGCACGACGTCAAGGTTAACGAGGGTACGGGCACCGCTCTTTCCATTTTGGAACAGTCGGCGCCGGGCGATTGGGATGTGTTCGTCATTGTTGCCTTTGCGCATGTTCTATGTGCGGCTGACTGGCACGCAATCCTGCTAATGGCTGTTCCCATGATGAGGATCCCGTTCTTTGCAACATTTCCCTCGCAGCTGCCTTATCCTGGAACGAATTCATTATCGCCTTGCTGCTCAGCCGATTTGAAACGGCGCTTCCGGTTATATTTTTCGAACTGCTCCGTGCAGTCCTCACGCCTGAAGTGAATGCGACCGGAACGCTAGTGCTCATGACATTGATGGGGCTGGTGTTGGTGGTGGCAGCGGTTACGATCTTTCGGAAAGCTCAGTGAATTGAGTGACCTGGTCGTTGTCTGCAAGTACCTTCGGATAGTTTATGGGGAGTTGTTGGTGCTTGACACGTTCAATGTGGAGATTGCCGAGGGCGAGTTCGTTGTCCTCCTTGGACCGTCGGGCAGCGGCAAGACAACCATTCTGTCGATGCCTGGCGCGTATACAGAGCCGACCGAGGGTCAGATTTTCATACGGGGCGATGATGTGACACAAGTGCGCCCAGCGCAACGACCTACAGCAACTGTCATTCAGAACTATGCGCTCTACCCGCATATGAGATATTGGATTTGGCCCGGCAATGCGAAAGATCCCCAGGCAACAGAGGCACAAGTCTGTCGAAGAGGTTCTTGCAACAGTCGGATTGCAGGGGTTGGGTAGCCCACGAATACACGAGCTATCCGATGGCCAAATGGAGCGGGTTGCGCTGGCCCGTGTAATAGTCGTTGAACCTTACCTATTACCCCTTGACGAGCCGCCTGTCGCGCTGGAGCTCAAGATTCGCCAGGCAGATGCAGGACAAGCTGGTATGTATACAACGTCGTACCCAGACTCCTCTTGTTCGCGTGACGCATGACCAAGAGGAGGCGACGCATATTGCCTACACGGTGATAGTCATCAACAAGGGCAGGGTAGAAGACATGGGTCCACCAGAGCGGGTTTATCTCCGTCCAGACAGCCGATTTCATGGGTGAAAGCGATATTGTGCCCTGTAAGTCGCTCTCCAGCACGGAAGACAGGAAAGTGTAAGCCCGATACTTGGAGAGATTGTTGTTCGCGACAGGCTTGACGTCGGTGCCAGTACCCACATTTCAATCCGTCCGGAACAACTGAAGGAATCACCTGCTGCAGATGGATCAACGCAATGCCTGCTCGACGCCAGAGTGAATAGCACGGCGTTTCAAGGAGCCTACCGACGCTGCTTGGCGATTCACGAAAACTCGGCTACGGAGCTACTTGTCGGGGCGGATTCCGAACCATCGATCGAATCCGGGACCGTCTTGACTCTCCATGCCACGCCAGATGATTTCGTGCTCCTGACCAGTCAGCGAACGGCTAGTCAATATGGCCGTGCGGACAAGTCGTACGGGTCTACCTGTCGGTCCGGGACTGTTAGGCAGAGACCGGCAGGATATTTTTCCCTTCGCAGGGTTGCTTTCAGAATTGCGCTGTGGTCAAGGCGGTCCGTTTGCCCTGTTCGCCTGACCGAATACGACGCGGCGACGATTTGGTGGAGCTAGTATTCGGCAAGTCCGACAGGCACAGCTGGCAATTTCAGGCAATTGTCAATTGATCAGACCATCGGCGGCAAGCTGCTCGTGCACTTTCCTGATGGCAACCCCGAGCCTGTCTACAACCAGATCGATCTCCGCTTCGGAGATTGTCAGGGGCGGCGACATTATGTTGAGATGGCCCACTGGACGGACGAGGAGGCCAAGTTCCTCGGCCGCATTGGAAATCCGCTTGCCAATGTTGAGCTCTGCTGGAAACATTTCCTTGGTCTGTTTGTCGCGCACGTTCTCAACACAGCGCATTAGCCCCATGCCGCGTACGTCTCCCACCAGCGGCAGGTTGCCAAGTTCTGCCAGTCGGTCACCAAAATATTTTCCGACGTTACGTGCGTGCCGAAGGAGATCGGTCTTTTCCATGATTTCGATGTTTTTCAATGCAGCGGCACAACACACCGGGTGGCCACTATAGGTGAATCCACTCGGGTAAGCACGACCTGTATCGCCCCTGGATATCACTTCGTGCACCCGGTCGGAGTAGATCACCGCCGAAATCGGCAGGTATCCCGAGGAAAGTCCCTTGGCACTACATATGATGTCGGGAACAATGCCAAAGACTTCTTCCGACGCGAACCAGTGGCCAAGGCGGCCAAAAGCTGTGACAACCTCGTCGGAAACATAGAGTATGTCATGCTTGCGGCAGATCTCGTGCATGCGAGCCAGATAGTTACGAGGAGGCACCAGCACACCACCGGCACCCATTACCGGTTCAGCAAAAAAACCACCTATTCGATTGGCTCCAATCTCCTCAATCTTGTCCTCAAATTCTGCAACAAGAAAGTCACAGAACTGATCCTCCTCCATGTTATCAGGAGCTCGATAAAGATCCGGTGCCGACAGATGATGAATTGTGTCAGTGATAAATGCAAAGTGGGACTCTCTATCAAATTTCTTGAAGCCAAGGGACATCGAGGCGTAGGTTGAACCGTGATAGGATTGTTTGCGGGCGATCATGTGGATCTTTTGCGGCCTGCCCTGGCATGACTGGTAGAATTGCACCATCCTGTACGCGCTGTCGACTGCGGTGGAGCCCCCAGTCGCGAAATGAACACGATTCAGATCGGCCGGAGCAAGTTCCGCCAGTTTTTTGGACAGTATCGCTGCTGGCTGATTGGACATGTCTGTAAAGGTGGATGAATAGGCCAGTCGCCGTGCCTGATCGGCAATTGCCTGAACCATTTCTTCATTACCAAGTCCGATGTTCGTACACCAAAGTCCGCCGATTGCATCCAAGTACTCCTGGCCGTTGGCATCGGTGATCGTGCAGCCGCTCCCCTGCTGGATTATGAGTGCTCCCTGATCGCGAAAACTGGAGAACTCGGTAAATGGGTGCAGAAAATGACGCCGGTCTTTCTCCCAAACATCTTTGGCAGCGTCGTTCGAAAAACTGTTTTCAAACATATGGAAACCCCGCAATTCGCTAGATCCGTAGTGCCTGACAGGCGAACCAATGTCTACACGGTTGGTTGCGGCCAAATTCAGATGAATTCAAACTGTGACAGTTGAAAATCGGGTCTGCCATTTACTTTCGATTGACGCCCTGACGGAGCAATGGAGCCATAAGTTCAACTCTGGAGAACCGCATGCTTCCCGAATTGGCAAACACAGGAATAAGCGCAAAGCGGGTCAAGCCAAAGCGCAGTCGACATCTGAATTGCGAGAGAGCGCTATATCTGGCGACCTGTTCTGGAAGGTCACCCATCATTGGGTAGAGGGGTCCGCCCGCCGTTCAGGGAAAGCCCCAGCCCGGCCTAATCTAGTCATCAATGGAACGTGCAATCAGTTCCTTCATGATCTCGTTCGTGCCTCCGTAGATCATTTGCACGCGAGCATCCGCATACAGCCGGGCGATTGGATACTCCATCATGTACCCATATCCGCCGTACAGTTGCAGGCACTCGTTCATGACCTCGTTCTGCGTTTCGCTACCCCAGTACTTTGCCATGGAAGCCCTTTCGGCGCTCAGGCGATCGTCTTCCAATCGCGATATGCAGTCGTTGACGAAGGAGCGCAGGATTTCAGTCTTTGTCTTCATTTCGGCGAGTTTGAAGCGCGTGTTCTGGAAGTCCATGATCCTCTGGTCGAAGGCCCGGCGCGCTTTGACGTAGTCGAGCGTCTGCTCAAGTGCCAGGTCCATTGCCCCGAGTGCCGTGATAGCAATCAGCAGGCGCTCCCACGGCAGCTGCCGCATGAGTTGGTAAAAGCCCTGTCCCTCCTCTGCTCCCAGAAGGTTCGTCAATGGAACTTTGGCATTGTCGAAGAAGAGTTCGGCTGTATCGTTTCCATGCAAACCGAGTTTGGCGAGATTCTTGCCGCGTCGAAATCCCTCGGTCTCGCGGGTGTCGACTAGGATCAGTGACACGCCCTTCGCACGTTCCGCGGAATCGGTTTTGGTGGCCAGTACGACGAGGTCAGCGGATCCGCCGTTGGTAATGAACATCTTTGATCCGGATACTCGATATTGGTTGCCATCCTTGATTGCCGTCGTCTTGATGGACTGGACATCCGTTCCGCAGCCGGGCTCGGACATGGCCAGGGCGCCGATGACGTCTCCCGAGACCAGCTGTGGCAACCAGTTCGATCGCTGTTCGTCGGTGCCATATTTGAGGATGTAATGAATGACTATCGACTGGATTCCGTAACCCCAACTGCTGTCGCCGATCTGTCCCTGTTCATAGAGTACAACCGCATCAAAGCCTCGACCGCCGCCACTGCCGCCATACTGCTCGGGCACCGAGCCGCCCATGAGGCCTGCTTCTCCAGCCGCCAACCAGAAGTCTCTGTCGACAACTCCCTGTTCAACGAAGTCGTCAATTCTGGGAGCCAGCTGGTCGGCAAAAAACCTTTTCACAACTTCGGCAAAGAGCTGGTGTTCGTCGTCAAACCAAGCCGTGGTGGATGTAAACAGTTCCATCAATGGCCTCCAAGTGAGTAACTTCTCGATCGGTGCTGCTAAATGTTTGGCAGGCCTCGTTCAATAGGCACCTAAGCGCATTGACCGTTAGTGGCAACGACCGATGGAAAATCTCCAAGCTGCTACAGGACAATTGTATCCGAGATTTGGTGAAGCAGATTGAGCGGTAACTCGTCGACGTCGCGCAGGCCAATATGGCAAACCACAATCTACCCAGTGGATAACCCAGTAGCCCGCAAGGGCTACTTATGGGTCGAACGTGTGAAACCGACGAACAAACAATTCTAGCCAATCATTTAGGGAAATGTGTAAGAATACCACTGCTTGATTTGAGCGAAAACAGGTTTGACGGCAATTGTCGGGCGGCAAGGTAATTTGAGGTCAATTTGCAGCTGCCATGGCAGAACTACCTAGCGCTTCGGCAAACACAACGGGCACGGCGTTTCCTATCCATCGGGCAATTTGATTCTTTGCACCAAAAAACCTGTAGTCGTCTGGAAATGTCTGCAATGCGGCGGCTTCGCGAAGGCTAACCGCCCGGTTTTGTTCGGGATGGCCAAATCATCCATTCGAAAGACTGGTGCAGCGGCTAGTAAGCGTTGGGGCCACACGGTCCCACCACATGCGACCGTACACATCGCTGAACCCTTGGATGGCTTTGTGACAATCCAACACCAACTCTTCTGGCCAGTCTCGGCGACTCCCCCCGTTGACGGGCGTGGCGCGAATTCGTTTCAAATTTCTTGCCGACAAGTTTGCAGCGCAATGATTGGGAATCGCGGCGTCGCTCTCGCCTGCTTCCAGTGCAGGGAATCGTTCGATGGCTTCTCGAACTGTAACGGCTATTAGTCGGGCATCAGGATCAGGCAACGAGGCCTGTTTCCCTCTCACGGCCAGCAATACATACCGGCGGCGATGCTGCGGCACACCGAAGTAGCGTGCATTAAGCACATGATAATCGAACTCATAACCGCAGTCCCGGAGCGCCTTCAGAAACCTTCGAAGTGAACTGAATCCAGGGACAACAGAAATCCTTGGGACGTTTTCCATCAATACGACCTTGGGATTCAATTCCCTGACGAGGCGCGCAAACTGCCCAAGCAATGCAGCATCACCATGTTTCCCTTGTGCATCATGCCGGCGCTGCTTGGAAAATGGCTGGCAGGGTGCACAACCAGCCAGAAGCAATTCCTCGCTCGGGATATGTCCTGTTATTTCCTACAGTCCCTCGCCACTCAATAGGCGCAAATCTGCATGAACAAACACTGCTCCAACGTTGTTGCGCTCATATGTTTGTCCTACATCCCGATCTATGTCGATACCGGCAACAACATTCCAACCGGAGCGGCACAAGCCTGATGTCATGCCCCCGGCACCGCAAAACAGATCGATTGCCCTCATACCTAGCTGCTCCCGGACTGGACCTGTAGTGCATCTTCGATCCAGGACTGGATTTTAATTTCTGGAATCCCTGGTCGTCCCATGACCCTCAAATGGGCCCAAACCACCATTTCTCGGAAAGGACTGTCAGTAGATGCAACTCGACGGTAACAGTTTCTATTGGCAGCATTATTTGTTTTCGACTTTTTCGTGCACACGCTATCCAATGAAATCAGTTCAAGCTTCTTCAGGTTGGCGACCATGACTGGAACATGATTCGCGAATTGTGGAATTGGAATGTATGTGTTGTCTGTTACTCCCTCTCGAATGGCACCTTTCAGCCTCTTTTCATACGACTTTTTCTGTTTAGAATTGAGGTTTGAATGGTTAGGAAACCATTTCCTGCCGAGACTGGTGATCGGTTCGCACCTAGCCGCCAAGACATACTCAACCTTTGGTTTGTTATTGCGATGCCTAGCCAAGTCGCAGGATAGTGTAAGTACTAGGCGGAATGCGTCCTCATCTTCCCAGTCTGATTCTGACTTCCGCAAGATATCCGCTGTGAGGAGGTTTTCACCAAGTGGTGGAATTGCAAAGCGTTCCCACGGCTCAAGTGGTTCAGATGATGAAGCATCGGTGTCAACACGTGCCGCCACCAACCTTCTCACGGCGCGGACGAATGTCGAATGATTTGGAAAATTATCGTTTAGTGGTTCGAAACAAGGGAACGCGTGGATAGAATCACGTATTGCCTGCCGAATGCTATTGTCGAAGTATTGGTGCACTGAGCTGTTGCCCATGACCTTGCGTAACGGAGCCGAGTTGGGTAGCCTTCCGGAAGACGAGAGTATGCATAGAGAGACACTTGTCGAGCGATCGGGCGCACTTTGTTTGCATGAACCTGCTGGGCCAAAGTGTGCTAACGCCAATGTTCAAGCTTCCGTGCTGGTCGGGGCCCCGACCGCAAGAGCTTGATTCACGAGTGCTGGTCGAGTTTATTTTAATGTATCGTACTTTTCAGCACCGGGTTTTACCCCCGAGTATCAGTTCATCTCATAACCTAACAAGACGGAATACCAACATGAAACGAATGCTAATAGCACTACTGGCGACCATGCTGGCAGGTGCACCTGCCGCAATCGCCGACGACATAAAGATCGGAATCATTCTCGGATTTACCGGTCCAATCGAATCCCTCACCCCCGACATGGCGTCAGGCGCTGAAACGGCAATTGCCGAAGTTCAGGCTGCCGGCGGCCTCCTTGGCGGCCAGTCCGTCTCTGCGGTAAGGGGGGATTCAACGTGTATTGATTCTGCCGCAGCCTCTGCAGTAGCAGAACGACTCATAACCGCCGATCAGGTTTCTGCCATCATGGGGGCCGACTGCTCGGGCGTTACCGGTGCCATTCTCCAGAATGTGGCACGGCCCAACGGAATTGTCATGATATCCCCCTCGGCAACCTCTCCGGCACTGTCAACTGCTGAAGATGACAATTTGTTCTTCAGAACCGCTCCGTCAGATGCACGCCAGGGACAGATCATGGCGGACATTATTTCCGAACGCGGCATCACCGAGGTCGCTGTGAGCTACGTCAACGTTGACTATGGAAAAGGCCTGGCAGACAGTTTTCAGACTTCGTTCGAGGCCGGTGGCGGAACCGTCACGCTCAGTAGCCCGCACGAGGATGGCAAGGCCGATTACAGCGCCGAAGTGGCTACACTCGCAGCAGCAGGTGGCGACGCACTGGTCGTGGCAGGTTATGCCGACTCAGGTGGCAAGGGTATTATTCAGGCTTCCCTGGATACCGGTGCTTTCGATATTTTCGTGCTTCCCGATGGAATGCGTGCCGAGAGCCTTACGGATGCCTTTGGCTCAGCCATCAACGGTTCGTTCGGCCAGTCGCCGGGATCAGAAAACCCCGGTGCAGCGGTCCTGGTGTCGATGCTGGAAGAACAACTGGATGATCCCAGCGCGCCTTTCGTAGCTGAATCCTATGACGCAGCTGCATTGCTGATGCTGGCGATGCAGGCAGGAGGCTCGAGCAACAGTCAGGATCTCAAGGAACACGTTATGGCCGTTGCCAATGCGCCAGGCGAACAGATCCTGCCAGGACAACTTGCCATGGCACTGGAAATACTGGCTGGTGGTGGCGAGGTTGACTATCAGGGCGCCTCCGGAGTCGAGCTAATCGAGCCCGGTGAGGCGGCTGGCAGCTATCGTATTGAGGAAATCCAGGACGGAAAATGGACCACGCTTGGTTATCGCTGACGTTGATTCCCGATTGAACAAAAATGCCCGGCCGCTCGGCCGGGCCTTCTCGAAGAAATAAGGGTGCGCAGTGGTCGTCCGGATTGACAACCTGCGCAAACAATTCGGAGAATTTGTTTCGGTTGACGACGTTTCGTTTGAGATCTCTTCTGCCAGCATAACCGGATTGATCGGGCCCAATGGAGCAGGCAAGACAACGCTCTTCAATACAATTGCAGGCTTTTATCCGCCAACTTCCGGCCGTGTCTTTCTTGACGACCAGGAAATTACTGCCCTTCCTCCCCACAGGTTATTCGAACTGGGCCTGCTCCGAACTTTTCAGATCGCCCGCGAATTCGCGACCATGACCGTGCGCGAGAACCTGATGATGGTACCGGGCGATCAGCATGGGGAGCGGATTTGGAACAGCTGGTTCTCGCGTGCCCGAATTGCACGAGAGGAAGCTGTCATAAGCACACGTGCCGACGATGTCATGGATTTTCTTCAACTTGCACATGTTGCGGACCTGCCCGCCGGACAATTGTCTGGGGGTCAAAAGAAACTGCTTGAGTTGGGCCGCACGATGATGACCGACGCAAAGATCGTATTTCTCGACGAGGTAGGAGCCGGCGTCAACCGTACGCTCTTGCGACGGATTGGGGATGCCATCATCCGTTTGAATCGAGAAATAGGATACACATTCTGCTTGATCGAGCATGACATGGCATTCGTGGAACGCTTGTGTGACCCGGTGATTTGCATGGCAGAAGGAAGAATCCTGGCACAGGGTTCAATGCAGGAGGTTGTCAATAATGACGAAGTAATTCAGGCCTATCTCGGGTCACGTGGTGGAACGACAACTTGAGCTACCTCGCTGCCAGTCAACTTGTCGGAGGATATGGCGGCGCCAATATCCTGCACGAATGCAGTCTCTTTGCTGATTGCGGAAAAATCTCGGTAATCGTCGGTCCCAACGGGGCTGGAAAGTCCACTGCAATGAAGGCCATTTTTGGACTGGTCAGATTGTCTTCAGGCAGTGTGAGCCTGGCTGGCAACGACATAACGGGCCTCTCGCCACAAGCGAGAGTTCGGTGCGGCATGGCCATTGTACCGCAGGTTGAAAATGTCTTTCCCTCGCTGACGGTCCATGAAAACCTCGAAATGGGCGCATTTCTGCGTCAGGATCCAATCGCCGAAACACTTCAAGAAGTGTACGAACTTTTCCCGGCACTTGCAGAAATGCGTACCAAGGAAGCCGGTGATCTGTCGGGCGGCCAGAGACAGCAGCTTGCCTTCGGCCGTGCTTTGATGACAAGACCTACCGCGCTCCTTCTTGATGAACCAACTGCAGGCGTTTCTCCAATCGTCATTACGTCGCTATTTGACATGATTCTGGAGGTGGCCGAACGCAACATCGCTGTATTGATGTGTGAACAGAATGCCAGTCAGGCCCTGGCAATCGCTGACACCGGCTTCGTTCTCGTCCAGGGAACCAACCGCTATACCGACAGCGGACCGGCACTGCTTGCCAATCCCGAGGTCAGAAGATCGTTCTTGGGCGGGTAGATGCGGTAGCGCGTATGCAATTTCCAGTGGTAATCTCAAGTCGTGGTCAGCATCCGCGGTGTTTTGAAATCCTACATTTGGTCTATGAAGAGCACGCGGTAATGATGCTTGCAGGCAGTCCACAAGTCTTTGCGGGAGGCAACTGATGGAGGCAATCAATGCGCTCGTGTTGCTTGGCAATTACGTGATTGTGCCCGGAATTGCTTACGGCAGTCAGTTGGCATTGGCAGCACTGGGCGTATCGCTGATCTACGGCATATTGCGGTTTTCCAATTTCGCGCATGGTGACACGATGGCCTTTGGGGCAATGGTGGCTGTCCTCCTGACTTCGCTTGCCCAGTCACTTGGCATTTCGATCGCACCATTCCCCACTGCGATGCTTACACTGCCATTTGCGATCGCTGGCACGGTATTGTTGGTAATCGCCTTCGACTTTGCCGTTTATCGGCATTTCCGCTCTATCAGGTCCTCGCCGGTTGTCTTTGTCATTGCGTCTACCGGGGTCATGTTTGTCATGCAGGGACTGATTCGTTTCATAGTTGGACCCCGGGACCGCGACTTGGGTGATGGGGCCCGCTTTGTTGTCAACGCGCGTGAGTTTAAAGCTGCTCTTGGGCTAGAACAAGGGCTGAGTATCAAGGTTAGCCAAAGCCTTACGCTGGGGATCACGATTATTGCGGTCCTCTTGCTGTTCTGGTTTCTCCACCGAACGAGAACAGGAAAAGCTATGCGAGCCTTTTCCGACAATGAGGACCTGGCCAGACTGTCGGGCATCAATCCGCAGACTGTAGTTATCCTGGCCTGGACGCTTTCGGCGGCTCTGGCGGCGACCGCCGGTATTCTCTACGGTCTCGACAAGACGTTCAAGCCAATCATTTATTTTCAATTGCTGTTGCCGACATTTGCAGCTGCAATTGTCGGCGGGCTGGGCAATCCCATCGGTGCTCTGGCAGGCGGATTTGTAGTGGCCTTTTCCGAAATTTGCATCACCTACGCCTTCAAGCGTTTTCTTGCTTACTTGCTGCCGGAAAACCTTGAGCCGACCGGGCTCGTGCAGTTGCTGTCGACCGAGTACAAATTCGCGATTAGTTTCTTCATTCTGGTCGTTGTCCTGCTGATCAGACCCACAGGCATCTTCGCCGGCAGGTCATCGTGAATCCTACCGGACGGCAAAGAGTGTTCGTGTCCTACGGGCTAATTCTGTCCTTGCTCCTGTTGGTAGGATTGTTTCAGAGCTGGAATCTAGCAGCAGCAATATTCAATCTTTGCCTGATTTCGGCCCTGATGTCGCTGGGTGTCAACATCCAGTGGGGCTACGGTGGACTGCTTAACATTGGCGTAATGGGATTTGCTGCCCTGGGGGGAGTGGCCGCCGTGCTGATTGCGGCTCCACCGGTTGCCGAAGCCTGGCAAGTCGGCGGAAGCGGCCTTTTTCTTGCCCTGCTATGCATATTGGCAACCGTGGTGGCTATCGTTTTATTGCGCCGCCGGGCAATGTCAGGGCGGCGCAAGCTTTTCTGGACAATTCTGGCAGCTGCTGTTGGATATGTGGTTGCTCGGTACTTCTTCGACCCCGCGGTGTCTGCAATCGAGCGCATAGATCCCGCCCAGACTGGTTTTCTGGGGGGGCTGGGATTGCCGATAATCCTTTCCTGGGCGGTTGGCGGCATATTGGCCGGCTGCGTGGCATGGGTCATTGGGCGCATAACTTTGAACTTGCGTTCCGACTACCTTGCAATTGCCACTTTGGGTATCTCCGAAATCATAATTTCCATTCTCAAGAACGAGGAATGGTTAACCCGCGGAGTGAAGAATGTAATTGGTCTGCCCCGGCCAGTACCCCTTGAAATCGAATTGCAGCGGCAGGCCTGGTTTATCGATCTTTCGGAAAAAATGAATTTCGGGTTAATCACTTTTTCGAGTCTGACCGTCAAGTTGTGCTATGCACTGATCTTCTTGGCTGTACTTGCGCTAATTGTGTGGTTGTCCGAGCGCGCCCTCAATTCTCCATGGGGGAGAATGATGCGCTGTATCCGGGATAATGAAGAGGCCGCCCATGCCATGGGCAAGGACGTGGTCGGCCGGCGCTTACAAGTGTTTGTGCTTGGTTCGATTGTAGTAGGCATTGCCGGGGCTATGCTGACAACGCTCGATGGCCAGTTTACCCCTGGCAGCTATCAGCCGCTGCGATTCACTTTCCTGATTTGGGTCATGGTGATAGTCGGTGGATCAGGCAACAATTGGGGAGCCATTCTCGGAGGATTTCTAATCTGGTTCGTATGGATTGAAGCGGAACCAATTGGTGTCTGGTTCATGGATGTGCTTACAACCGGACTTGGTGAAGAGAGTCCATTACGGTCTCACCTTCTCAAGAATGCCGCCTACATGCGGTTGTTCCTAATGGGAGTAATCCTGCTTGTCGTTCTCCGGTACTTTCCTCGCGGCATGATTCCGGAGCGCTGACCCTCGCAATTGGTCGTGCAAGCCATGACTCGCCCCATGTTTCACAACCGAATTTTCTGTGCATCGTGAGTTCACACCTTGGTGGTGCGCGGCGAAAACAGCAGGAAATCCGCTCAGGCTAGAATTCGGCAAGCTGCTGGTGACCCACCATTAGGCGTAAGGTGTGGTGTGGTCCTCGCCGGACCTCAGGCTGAGTGTCGCTTGATAGTGCGGAATCAAGCTGCGGGGTCCTGTTTCTGAATGCGCCTCGTGGTGCACGGTGCGCAGCCTGGAAACGGCGAGGGCAGGCAATGCCCTTGCAGTCCAAAGGCTAATCCACTCATCCGCACGCCGGTCAGGGGCTTCTCAATGCGCCACATGCTGTTGTTTCAGGACCGCAGTATTCGATTAATCGATGCCGAGCGCCTTCTTCTTGTCCTTGGACCAGCGCATGGCCAGATGATCGACCATCAGGCCCATGAAGGAAACTGCAAGGCCCAGTCGAATGCAGTCAGAACGTTGCGAGCAATACACCGAGCTAGTCGTCTGGAGCCGAATTCCTCGAGTGAATCCAGGTGAGGAATCCTGTCGCTGAACAAGAAAAGGCACGGTCATACAGGTTTGGCAAAACCCGGAAATCTCCTGGATTCCAGGTTCGGGCCGGCTTCCACATAGACTGCATTCCCAGGCGGGTGAGCTGGTGGAGTGTGAAGAACAAGTGCATGCGGTCTGGTATTGCGGCGATTTAATGGCTATTTGTTCCGCGAAATCATGAGGGCAAGACGAGCGGCCCTGTTGGCCAGGGCCAGTTCAAGTGTATCCTTATGTGCAGGAGGGCCGGGGCCCAGTCCCGGTCGACAGACTAATCTAGGGGAGGAACAAGGATGTTACCAAGTCTTCGAAATCTGAAAGCTGCAGTTGTAGCAGCGCTCGTTACCGCCAGCATGGCGATAGTCCCGGCAAGTTCCGCCAATGCGGACGACATTACGCTGAGGTTGCCGAGTTGGTGGTTTGGCGAGCCGGGAAATGAAGTCTGGATGAACAGCGTCATTGAAGCTTTCATGGCAGAAAATCCCGGAATCAAGGTCGATGGTTACAACCTTCCTTACGGCAGCTACGCCGACCAGATGCTGATGGAAATGAGCTCAGGCACACCTCCGGACGTAATTCATCTTACCAACCTGAATATGGGCGATTATCTGCGCAACGACCTGCTGTTGCCGCTTGATGAATACTTGTCCAATTCCGACATCAGTGAAGAAACCTTTACGCCTGCACAGTTTGCGGCACCAATCGTCACGGACGGCCAAACCTACGGTGTCATCCACATGGTGGCCAATTACATTCCATTCTACAATGCCGATCTGCTTGCTGCAGCCGGTTACGAAGAGTTTCCGGATAATCCGGCCGACTTCATGGAAATGGCCAAGGCTCTTTCGTCGCCACCGGATAGCTTCGGTTACGCCGCCATGGTCAAGCCGGGCAGCTATGTCGAAACCTATATGGACGTCGCACAGTGGGTTATTGCCGGCGGCGGCAGCTTTGCGCGTGACGGCAAGCCAACTATCAATGATCCCGCCAATGTCGAGGCAATCGCTGATTTCAAGGCATTGTTCGATGCAGGAGTCATGCCGCGCGACGTCGACAAATCAACCTACCGCCAGATGTGGTGGCAAGGAAAGGTTGCCGTGCTGTTCGACGGCTCGTGGATGATGGGCTTCGCCCGCCAGGAGAACCCGGATATCACCTCGAAACTCCAGACTGCGCTGATGCCCTGGCCCGGCCATCTCACGGCATCCGCCTTCCAGATCTGGTCCGTTCCACGAGGTGCACCGAACCCCGAAGCGGCATTCAAGCTGATCGAGTTCATGCAGAGTGCCGAGCAGCAGGTTGAAATGGTCTCGATTACGAACACGGTATCGCCGCGATTTGGGAGCCTGCCCGAAGGTTATCTGGACAACAATCCGTGGTTCAATAGCTTCCAGGAAGCATCAGACAAGTACGCCGTTTCGATCATGCCCGAGGGGCTTGAGGCCTATGGAAATGAGATTCTCAAGATCATTGCCGACAAGATCGAGGAGATCCTGTATCGCGACGCGTCGATCGAGGACTCTCTGAACGAAGCTCAGGCAGAGGTTGAAGCTCTGATCAGCAGCTAAGGCCAGCAAGACAGCCAGGACGTTCTTAGGGACGTCCCGGCGGCCTGACGGGCGGGCCTTTTCCTCAGGGAACAGGCTCGTCGGTCGAGTGCGGCCTTGTGGCTGATTTCCAGGTTGTTCCTTCCTGCGACATACGACAGTGCGCCTCGTTGATCACGCCGACAGACAGGACAGATGGCTTCCGGCCATCATGTTGGGGCCGGTGTTGGTCTGCATACTCCTTCTGGTAATCGCGCCGCTAGCCTGGGGCCTCAGGATCAGCCTGACGGACAGCCGGATGATCGGGCTAGGCTTCAAGGATGGCCTGACCTTCAAGAATTACCTGTCGGTCCTATCTGACCCCGATACATGGAACGCTGTATGGGTGACGATTGTGTTTTCCGGTGGTACCGTCCTCGGCAGCGTATTGCTGGGAATCGCGGCAGCACTCGTTCTTGATCGGGAGTTCTGGGGAAGGGGAATAGTCCGGGTGCTTGTCATCCTCCCGTGGGCCGTCCCGCACGTTGTTGCCGCTCTGGTTTGGCAATGGATGTACAATCCTGATTTTGGCGTATTGAACTACGGTCTTCTCTTGTTGCCGTGGATTGACGCGACGCCCAAATGGCTAAGCGACCCGGATTATGCGCTCCTGGCGATTGTCCTGGTCAACGTTTGGAAGACTTATCCATTTGCGGTGCTGCTTCTACTTGCTGGCCTCCAGACGATCAGCGACGACCTCTATGAAGCGTCTGCAATCGACGGTGCCGGACCGGTACGCCGCTTCTTCGACATTACGCTGCCGGGATTGAGACGCGTACTCGCCATTGTAGTTCTGCTTCTGTTGATCTGGAGCTTTGGCAACTTTGTCTTCATCTTTCTCATGACTCAAGGCGGGCCTGCGGGTGCAACCAACGCCCTTGTGGTTCACATCTATTTCGAGACGTTCCGTTTTTTCCGAGCCGGCTCCGCTTTCGCCATGGGTTCGCTTCTGCTTGTCATGTCAATAATTCTGACATCGATCTACATAATGATACTGCGAAGCCAGGAAGATGACTGATTCCCCGAGATCTATCTCACCGGACACAGTGCTGCCGCGCATCTTCAAAGCCGCGGGGCGCCTGACGGCTGCGGCCACGATTGTATTCCTGTGCTCGGTGGGAGTCTTTCCCTTCTACTGGATGTTTGTCACATCGATACGTCCTCAAACCGAGATCTTTGAGTTTCCACCGCAGATCTTGCCGAGCGCTGACTCTGTATTTGAACCATATCTTCGGCTTTTCGATGAAACAGATCTGGGTAGCTGGCTATTGAACTCGGCAGGAGTTTCCGTGGGTACCGCCTTCTTTGCCTGTCTGTTTGGTGCCATGGCTGCATACATCTTGTCACGCTTTCGCTTTCGCGGACGGGAAGCGTCACAGGTCGTTCTGTTGATGACCCAAATGTTCCCGGCGATTCTCCTTGCCCTGCCAATGTTCGTGGTCTTTTCGCGGCTCGGGCTCCTTGATAGCCTGTTCGGCCTTTCACTGGCCTACCTCGCTTTTCTTGTTCCGGTGGCCGCCTTGCTCCTGAAGGCGTTCTTCGATGCGATTCCGGTCGAACTCGAGGAGGCCTCCATGATCGATGGTGCGTCACGCATTGGCACACTGTTTCGAATTACCTTGCCGCTGTCACTACCGGGGCTGGCGTCAACGTTCCTGTTTTGCTTCATAATTTCTTGGGACGAGTTCCTTTTTGCACGCATGTTCATTCGCCAGCCGGATAACTGGACCGTGTCGCTGGGTCTTGCATCTTTCTCCGGTGAATTTGTCACACCGTGGGACCAGGTAATGGCAGCGGCAACAATCATCACCCTGCCGGCAGCAGTAATTTTCCTGGCGCTCCAGCGCTATCTGGTGCGAGGTTTGACCTCGGGCGGCGTCAAGGGCTGACGGAGAGAAGAATGGCAACAGCACGTCTCGAAAAGGTAACCAAGTACTATCCGGATCACCTGGCAGTCGATCACATCGATCTCGACATAGCAGAGGGAGAATTCCTGGTTCTGGTCGGACCGTCAGGATGCGGAAAATCGACAACCTTGCGCATGATCGCCGGTCTTGAAACCATTTCCGAGGGAGACATCTGGATCGGTGACAGGCGCGTCAACCATATTTCCCCGCGGCATCGCGATGTAGCCATGGTTTTCCAGAACTATGCGCTATACCCGCATATGAATGTCTATATGAATCTTTCATATTCGCTCCGGCTGCGTCGCGTTGCCAAGGCCGAGATCGATGTACTGGTTCACAAAGTGGCAGGTTCGCTTCACTTGACAGGCCTGCTCGGTCGCAAACCCGGTCAATTGTCCGGCGGCCAGCGTCAGCGGGTTGCACTCGGTCGCGCAATCATAAGGGAGCCCAAACTGTTCCTGATGGACGAGCCGCTGAGCAACCTGGATGCAAAACTCCGCGTCCAAACCCGATCCGAAATCACAAGGCTACAGCGGCAACTGGGCGTAACGACTGTCTATGTTACGCATGATCAGAGCGAAGCAATGACCATGGGAAGTCGTATTGCAGTCATGAACAATGGCAAGATCCTGCAGACAGACGTTCCCCGAGACCTATACAGCAATCCTGCGAACGTCTTTGTTGCACAATTCGTTGGCACACCCCCGATGAACTTGTTGACCTGCCAAATGGACAAGGTCGCGGGTTCACCCAGGCTGCTGGGCGAGTGTGTAAATATTAGCTGTCCTGAATACGCCGCTGAACGACTTGCGGAGGCTGGCGAGCGATTCCTTGTTGGTTTTCGTCCCGAAGACATCGAGATCGCCGGCGATGACCCTGGCGTCGGATTTGGCGGTGCGGTCAAGGCTGTCGAGGACCTTGGCCATGAGTTACTTATTACGGTCTCGGAAGGATCGACACAGTTCATCGCCCGGTTGCCTCCGACTGTAGCCGAGCGAGTTCGGCTTGGCGACAAGATTGGATTCACCGTCAACTCATCGCGGTTGCGGTTCTTTGACACTCGAAATGAACAGGCGATCACGGTCGGTTGATCGCATCTGCAGGTTTGCCGGGAGAAAAGCAACGCATGAGCATTCTGATTACGGGCGCAACCGGCAGGGTTGGACGAGAACTGGTTTCCATTTGCAGAAACAGGGGCGAACATGTGCGAGCACTGGTGCTCCCTGGTGACCCGGGGCGCGAAATCCTGGAAAACGAAGGAGTCGAGGTCGTAACAGGTTCATTGACGAACCGCGACGCGGTAGCCCGGGCCGTTGTCGGAGTCGACCGAATTGCGCACCTGGCCGCTGTCATGTTGTGGGGAGAGGGTGCCGATCAGGAATTGTTCGAACAGAACATTGCAGGAACGTTCAATCTCTTGAATGCAGTCGTCGACAAGAAGGTCAAGCTTGACCGTTTCTTCCTGGCAAGCAGCGATGAAGTCTATCCTTCGCTGATGGCAAAATACACACCTATTGACGAGTCACATCCCAATAATCCATACAGCTTTTACGGCCTCACAAAGGAAATAAACGAGCGGTTCGTATCTTACTATTGTCGTGCCCACGGTGTTCCGACTACGGTTGCACGTTTTGCGCTCATTGCACGGTCCGAGGAAATACTTCGGCCTGACGGTTGGTCCGGCCGCTTTCTGTTTGCGGCGCCAATGAGAGACCTGATGGATGGGCTTGGCCGACCGGATGCAGCGGCTGCCATTTCAGATGCATGCCGAACCGACCCCGAGGCTACACTCCTCCTGGCAATGGACGAGGACGGCAGGCCCTACGAGTTTCATATGTGTGATGTACTGGACGTCGTGGCTGGCATCGATCTGATGCTGTCATGCCCATCCGCCATTGGCGAGGTCTTTAACCTTAGCGGGCCATCCAGCTTCTCATACCGGGTCGCCGTGGTGGCGCTCCACGAGGCAACTGGTCTTCCTGTTGTCGAAGCAAGACTGCCGGGAACGCCAATACGGATTGCCCACGACATATCCAAAGCACGATCGGTTCTCGGCTATACGCCGCTGCGCGACATAAGGCGCATTATCAGCGATGCCATTTCACAAGCAGGTGAAGGAACCTAACCGGTACCGCGTCTGGAGGTAGCAAGGATCATTTCGCAGATCTTGTCGCAGGCACGCTCCATGCTGCCGCGCGCAAAGAGGGCGATCTGCACGGGATAGGTGTTGCGCTCGTAGTCGTCCTCCCTCGGGAGGTAGTTCAGGAAGCCGTTGCAGACGTCGAGAACTGCGACTGTGAGTTCGGGAAAGCGGGCGCGCAAGGCTACCTGCACGTCACTGTAGAATTCGACCGGCGCACCGACCAAGACTGACGAGCCTAGTCGCCACAGGTAGATTGGCAGGGCATGGTGATCGCCGACATCAAGCTTTTCCCGAATTGCCAGACGACGTTCGGCGCGTTCGCGTTCAAACCCGGGCACGGCTGCCTGCATGGCTTCCCTGCATTCTGCAACCGAGGGGAGGTTTGCGAGTTCTAGCTGCACCGTATCGCACAAAGATGTAAGGGCATTGTCGGGTTGGTGGGGATCTAGCCGCCACCGGCCCAGCGTTGCCCCCGATTCCTCTCGTCCCGCGAACACCATTCGGTATCCTGGCGGAAACATCCCGGCAATTACGCTCAATGCTGCATATCCCAGTTCACGACCATTTTGTTCCGCAGCCTCCGTGTCGTCTTCGAAGCTGCGCCGGGGTGTCAAGTCTCCGTCTGCCCCATGCAAGAAAACACAAACCGCTCCATCCGTATCGCGCTCAACCAGGTCTCGCATGGAACCAACATAGTCAGGCGATACGAGCCGATTTCCACCCCCGAGTGAAGTTGGATGCGCAGCATAATTGATCAATGTTGCGATAATCTTCCCTGAATCGTCGGACACCCGGCCCACAACCAGCGTGTCATCGACATCGCGGAGCGGATTGAGGCTGCACACGATTTCGCCGGTCTCGGGCAACTCCAGGTCACGATCATAGGCAAGACCACATCGTCCCTGGGCCCAGGTTAACGTTGCTGGTTTCATGGTTCGCCTAGCTTCGGCCATCGCATGGCGGCAGGCATCAAGAATCTTGTTCCGATAAGGTGCTATCAGGTGCCCTCCCGGTGCAGAAGACCGGGCAGGGTCGGTAAACGGTGCTCCATGGCTGTGAGAAACATGGAGAATAAGCTCTCCGGGCTCAGTGCAGAATTCCTCTTCAAGCGGCAGGCGAATTCCCTCTTCATCTATTCTTGACAGCCAGACCATGAGATCTACCGTCAGCAGAAAGAGAGGCCTTCCCCCATGTTCCGAGGAAATTGCCAGGCAAGTTGCATAGAGAGGCGCATGCAGACCGTCTGCAATGTCATGGGTCGCACAACCCCAGGTGCGCACGTACATTCCTTCCGGGGGACTGATGTCTTTCCGGGAAACAGCGAATTGCCCGCGAAACTCGTTGAGTGAGAGCGGTGGTATTTGTCGCTGGTCAGTCACAAGTGTTTGCCTCGCACCTACGTCCACATTCCAGACAAGAACTGCACATTGCCGATTTCCGCTCATTGCCTGTGCAATGGGCATGTTGGCCCTTGACTCAGGTATCTGTGCCCTTTGCCATGTTATTGCTTAAACCCATGATGCCAACCCTGCCTGGAAGGTTTGCTGTCAACAGGACTTGAGAATCCGTGGTCGTCCAGTTTCGCCGCGTCCTGCCTGTTACGTGGATCATGTTTGCCAACAGATCTGTTCCACGTCCCCCTGGGTGCTTTCAATGTATCACTCATGGCTCGTGTTTCCCTTGCATCTCCCATGCCCTGAAGGTGTGGTAACAAAACACCGCTGTTGACTGTATTTGCAACCCTTCACACAACTTCTGCGTCACCGGCAGGGGCTGCCGCTTCGATGGATGAAAGCCGGCCTGACCCGCCGTCAGCATTGGCCGCAAGCGTGATACCCGAACACCGCTCGCCGCAGCACCGCCAGCCGGCGGCCCGATAACTCAGCCCCGTATAACCCGGACCCGTGAAGCTGTAGACCAGGAGCGGCCGCACCCCATTGCGCAACGCCCAGTCCCCGGCAATCCGCTCGCACGCCAGGCGCAGCACATGCGAGGCCAGCTTGCCAGCCCGCACCGAAGGCAGGATCAGGAAGCGCCGGTTGATCAGCAGGCCGAAATTACAAGGACCCGGTACTAGAAGGCTGTTAGTCTGTCACTCAGGCCGCTCAGAATTTTCGACGCAGCGAAATATGTATCCCGTGACTTGCCAATGAAGATCGCGTTGGAGCAAGATCTAGTGGTAGCGGCTCACGCCTGCCGTCATGCCAAACCACACTTCCCGCACCAGCTCCGGTTCGAATTTCTCCAAGATCCGAATAGCGCCAGGCGACATCGAGTGTTGTAAATTCATTCAGCTCTACACCAAAACCCGCCGTCAGCATCACGGTACTATTGGAAGTGCTGGCTCCAGGAACGATCGTCTTTGTGGCGGGGAACGTCAGGGTTGTCTGGCCAATTTCAGTCCGCGCCGTGCCTACACCGAACCCAACGAATGGTATGACTTTTCCTGTGCTGGGAGACGAGGGCTCCCTAAGATCGACAAAGGCGGCCAAAAGTCCTGAAAACGATGACATTTCGGCGCTAACAGTTTCCATGCGGCCCGGTGCAAGAAAATTGGAGCGACCTTCAAATCGGAAGCTCGGGCGGTACGCCAGTAGAAGCTCGAAACGTGCCGCAGACCGGGTCTCATACCCAACTCCTAATTCCACGGTTTCCATTCCCCTGAACTGGCCCAGAGATTGCCTGGGGGCACCGGTACGGTCTTTCCCGCACCCATAAAGGGCTGCTGGCGAACTGCTTTTGCAGTCGACATCCATAAATATGGCATCTTGTGCAGGCTCAGAACTGACGCCACTTCGGAAATAGAGTGCGCCTGCTTCCGCTCTTGAAACCCCATCGTGTAATATCGTTGCCATCAAGACTGATACCACGACAATCCAGCCAATTGCCGGGCAAGTCACCCTGGTCATTTCTGGAGTCTCCATGTCATGCCGTTTTAGCAATTGAATTTGTCGCTGTTGATGCGCTTTGGCCTGTGAACAGTGGTATCGGCCTGCCCGGGATGGTTATAGTACTTTGGCGGTGTCCTTCAATGGTTTGCCACGAATGCTTGATATTCAATGGCCAAGAACCTCTGCCCTAGGTTGGCTGTCCCAGTCGGCAGTACCGAGGCCACAAAACTGTCTCAGTAGTCTCTCCCGCTGCACCGCGTTTTGATCAGCGGGTTGCTACGTGGCCAGAAACAGGTCGTGGCAAAGGGCCGGAATCGGATCGAACAGATTGGCGAGCATGGCCTGTAGGGCGAATTGGCCATACTGATGTCGGCGGCACGTACCTTGTTGATGGAAACAGAAACCTGCGAAGGACTCGATTGTGAAGCAATAATGGAAACAAGGTGCCGGGAGCGTGGTCAAATCACAGGCACAGTCAAGCGATCAGGACTCATATGGACTGTAAAGTTGATCCGCATTGTCCTGGTCCGAACTATATAGGCCATGCCGAAGTAGTCACTTGCGGCTGGCTGGGATCGCATTGAGATTGAGCTGAAGTCATCCTGCATCGCATCCTGGAGCGCCGTTGACATGGAATGGTTATTGTGTTGTGTTACCATTCTGCGAATGGACGTGGAGATAGGAATATGACCAGGCATGACACCGGGGACAACGAGACGCAGACCGATCACGTGGTCGCCGAGATGCGAAAGTCTTTTTTTTGTTCGCTAATCTCGGACGTGCTGGATGGCCTGGGTCTCACACGACAGGCCTTGCCTCCAGGTATTCGGCCACTTGATGAAACACTTAAACTTGTCGGAAGAGCTCGAACAATGCTCTATGCCGACGTCTATTCGCCACCTGGACCCGATGAAAACCACTATATTCTGGAAATCCAGTTGGTGGACAGCTTGCACCCGGATGAGGTTGTTGTGGCTGCCTGCGGGGCAACCGGCAGAATTGCACCGTGGGGCGGACTGTTGAGTACAGCATCGACCATGCGAGGGGCAGCCGGTGCAGTCATGGATGGATATGTGCGTGATATTCAGCATGTCAGAGAACTGGGATTTCCTGTGTTTGCAGCCGGAGTTGCCCCTCTAGACAGCCGAGGACGGGGCAAGGTGATTGAAACCGACATTCCAATCGAGGTCGGAGGCGTTGCCGTCAGTCCCGGAGACATCGTATTCGGGGACGCTGATGGCTGCATAATCATCCCCAGAGAGCTTGAGGAGGATGTAGTTCTTGGATGCCGAGAGAAGCTTGCTGCTGAGAATCACACTTTGCAGGCTCTGCTTGATGGGCGACTTCTAGAGGATGTGTACGACGAGTTTGGCGTCCTCTGAGTTTGTTCGTAGTTTCGACACCAGGCAGATCATCCAGTCACCGCCCTTGAGTGATCCTCTGAATTTCGGGCAAGGACGGAGGAATTCCCGCCGGACGGCCTGGTTCACGGTCGGCCAGGAGCGGAGTGCGGGCTTTGACGGCAATTCTGATTGCCAAAATGGCGGGCTCTTGACCGATAACAGTCCCAAGGTCCGAAGGCAGCTGGCAAGGCGTCAACTTGATGTTCTCCACTGGCTATAGAACGAAAGTTCACTAGTCGGAAAAGACAAACAGCGTCGCAGCTACAATGCGGACGGCTTGATCAGCCTCCTTGGCAATTGTCAGTTCCAACTTGTTCAGCTTAACCCGGGTTGTTCAAATCCTGGCCGGTTGTCAGTGAGACCAGTTGTCATCAGGCAGGCTATTGGCAAGCCGTTCGGCCAGTGCTCCGGTGCCAAAGCCACAGGCTGAGAAGGCCGTAGCCAGTCCGCGATAGCTCGACCGGAGTACAACGGGTCTCAAGGTTGATGGCCTGGCTTGACTGGTGACAATTACAAGGTGGCAATAATTGGATTATCCTGTCAAGGACTTCTGCTGCTGATGTCAAATTGTGCTGCGCTTCCGGTCTTGCGCGCCGGTTGAGAGTGCAGCCGGCTGTTGCTATTGGCACCATCAGTTTCCCAACCCCTTGCAATCGAAAGACAGGAGAGAAATCGTGAACAGAGTCGTCATGCGCATGGTGCTGGCCGCTGCAGCCATTGCATTTTCCGGAGAAGTGTTGGCTGCTGAGTGGAATGTATCGCTTTGGGGAAAACGCCGGGCATTTACAGAACACGTAGAAAGACTTGCCGAACTCGTGTCAGCCAAGACCAATGGAGAGTTTACGCTCAACCTTTCCTATGGAGGACTGTCGAAAAACCGGGAAAACTTGGATGGTATCTCAATTGGTGCATTTGAAATAGCCCAGTTCTGTGCCGGTTACCATGGTGACAAGAACCCCACAATTACGGTGCTGGAGCTACCCTTCCTTGGTGTCAGTACACTGGAGGAAGAAGTGGCGGTTAGCCATGCCGTTTACGCCCACCCGGCGACGGTCGCTGATCTGGGCAGGTGGAATGCGAAGCTCTTGATGACCTCGCCAATGCCGCAATACAACATTGTGGGTACCGGCGAGCCGCGAGATGAGCTGTCAGAGTTCAAAGGCATGAGGGTTCGGGCTACCGGGGGACTCGGCAAGGCGTTCGAGGCTGCCGGAGCGGAACCCACTTCGGTAACCGCAACCGAAGCCCAGCAGGCTATGGAGACCGGCCTGGTTGATACCGTGGCTTTTGCCCAGCATGCACATTTGTCGTTCCAGACAATTGATCTGGCCGACTGGTGGACCACAAACCTGAACCCGGGTACCGTGAATTGTCCTGTCGTGGTGAACATAGAAGCCTACGAAGCGCTGAGCGCCGAGCATCGAGCGGCTCTCGACAATTCGATTGATGAGGCAATTGCACACTATCTCGACAATTATGGTCAATTGCTGGCGCAATGGGAGACAATTCTCGCAGAAAAAGATGTCCAGAGAGTGGTGATCGCGGATTCTGAAATTGACGCGTTTCGCGCGGTGGCGGAACCGATCAAGGATGCCTGGATCAACGAGATGACAGCCCAGGGACTTCCTGCACAGGAACTCTATGATCTGGTCCAGTCGACGCTTGCTTCGCTGCGCTGATTGATCAGCGATAGGCCGGGCGGGTTCCGCTCGGCCTCTATCTTGCACTTTGACAGGTGACCAATTCCGCCTTCCAGTCCAATGGATCGAGGCTTTCCCGAATCGACGTGGCCTTTCACCGGTTGGAAGCACTGCTGAACGGCATAAGTGGAGTCGTGATATTCGCACTGGTCTGTTTGGCTGCCGTGAACGTGCTTGGCAGGAAAGTCTTCAACCTCCCACTGCCGGGATACATCGACTGGGTCGAACAGTTCATGGCAGTTTTTGCTTTCTTCGGTCTGGCCTATTGCCAGCGCCTCGGTGGTCACATTCGAATGGATATCGTAATCGGCCGGCTACACGGTCGACCGCTTTGGGTAGCAGAAATCCTGTCCGTCGCACTCATGCTGGTGCTGACTACTTTTCTGGTCTACGGGTGCTGGTTTCATTTTCTGCGCAGCTTTGACTGGGCAGCACCGCTGTGGAGCAGGGATAGTTCAATCGATATTGCCCTGCCTTTATGGCCTGCCAAGCTCATTGTGCCGCTATCTCTGGCCTTGTTGTGGTTGAGGTTGCTGTTGCAGGTATGGGGCTATGGGCGGGCCATTCGGCTCGGTTCAACGAATCCGGTCGGTGTCCCGATTGTGCTTGATACCGGAACAGTTGCGACCCAGGAGGCAGGTGCCGTGGAGGGCAGGAATGGGCGCTCTGATTGACACCAAGGCACTGCTTGCCGGTGTTGATGCCTTTACGTTGTCCATCTGGCTGACCGGCCTGCTGCTCGTCCTGGTAATCGTTGGGGTCCGAGTTGCCTTTGCCACGGCATTTGTCGGATTTGCCGGTCTTTGCCTGTTCTTCATGCAGCGCCAGGGATTTGACAGGGGTCTCGTAACCGCCACTAAATTGGTAGGTCAGATTCCGCATTCAAAGTCCACAACCTATGCGCTGTCGCTCATTCCCACCTTTATCCTGATAGGTTACCTGGCGTACTTTGCCGGACTTACCCGTTTCCTGTTCGAGGCTGCAAAGCGATGGGTTGGCTGGTTACCAGGTGGGCTGGCGGTTGCAACGGTTCTTGCGACTGCGGGATTTGCAGCGGTCTCGGGCGCGTCGGTGGCAACCGCTGCGGTATTCGCTCGAATTGCCATTCCCGAAATGGTGCGCGTTGGTTACAAAAGGAGCTTTGCTGCCGGTGTGGTGGCAGCAGGAGGGACGCTTGCCTCACTTATTCCACCGTCCGCGATTTTGGTCATCTATGCTATCATAGTCGAGGAATCCGTCGGCAAGCTGCTCTTGGCAGGATTCGTTCCCGGTGCTGTTTCGGCCCTGATTTATTGTGGGCTTGTCTCCGCCATGGCCATGGCTCGGCCTGAAATCGGACCGTCAGTTGGCGGTTACAGCTGGCGCCAGAAGCTCGAGAGTCTTCCGGGCACACTTCCTATGGTGCTGGTCGTATTCATCATAATCTATTCGATCTACTTTGGATGGGCGACTCCGACCGAAGCCGGGGCTCTCGGCGCCTTTATCGTTCTGCTCATGGCCGTTTGGCGCGGCATGAAATGGAGGCAGCTGAAAGGCGCGCTGATGGAAGCCGCGAAGCTGACTGTCATGATCTTCACGATGATCTGGGGAGTTCTCATCTACGTGCGATACCTGGGCTTTGCCGATCTTCCGAATGCGTTTGCCACCTGGATCGCCGGGCTTGATCAACCGCCAATGCTAACTTTGGCACTGATTCTGATGTGCTATGTCGTTCTCGGCATGTTCATGGATGCGATCGGAATGCTCATACTAACGCTTCCTGTTGTCTATCCGGCCATAATCGCTCTGAATGGTGGTCCAGACGTTACGCGCGAAGCCTCTGCGCTCGGCATGACCGCTGAAGAATGCGGGATCTGGTTCGGCATCATAGTCGTGAAGATGGCAGAGCTGTGTCTGATTACCCCGCCTATAGGCTTGAATTGCTATGTCGTGGCCAGCGTCAGTCAGGAAAGCGGGGAGCCAATTTCGGTACAGGACGTTTTTCGAGGCGCTACCCCCTTTTTCGCCGCCGATGTCGTAACAGTAATCGTACTGGTCATCTTCCCGGGAATCGTCCTCTGGCTGCCCAATCTCGTCTAGCTTCACGTTTCACAATACACTCCTGGCCGAAGGCCGGACTTTCCCCTGGCTGGACCAGGACAGGTTGAGAGCCATCCGGCAATCCTGTAAGTGCTGGCATCCGCAACGCAGTAATTCCGGGACAGGACCGTGGCCAGAAAAAAAAGGGTTTTCGTAAAAAGCTACGGATGCCAGATGAATGTCTACGACAGTGGACGAATGGCTGATGCCATGGTCGCTGCAGGCTACCGCGAGACAGTTGACGCCGGCGATGCAGATCTCATCGTACTCAACACCTGCCACATAAGGGAAAAGGCGACCGAGAAGATTTACTCGGAGGTTGGACGTCTGTTGCCACTCAGGCGCCGCAAGCCGGATTTGAAGATTGCTGTGGCCGGCTGTGTAGCACAGGCCGAAGGCGAAGAGATTCAGCGCCGCCAGCCTGCCGTCGACATCGTCGTCGGCCCTCAATCTTATCACCACCTGCCACGATTGGTGGCTCGATCCAACACAGGCCGACCTGTTTCCGACACCGGGTTTCCGGTGACAAGCAAGTTTTCGCAATTGCCGCGCAATGGTCAGCGCAAATCAGCTGTTTCTTCGTTTCTGACCATTCAGGAGGGCTGCGATAAGTTCTGCACATTTTGTGTAGTTCCTTATACCCGCGGCACCGAGACCAGCAGGCCGCCGGAAGAGATTGTGGACGAAGCACTGCGCCTGGTTGACAGCGGGGCGCGGGAGATCACGCTGCTTGGACAGAATGTCAATGCCTATAAGGCAACCGGCCCGGACAGGCAGAGCTGGTTACTGGCTGATTTGATTGGAAAATTGTCAGCCATCAGTGGTTTGGACCGCATTCGCTTCACGACATCCCATCCTCGGGACATGAGCCAAGACCTTGTTGACGCCTTCGCCGAATACCCCAAGTTGATGCCGTATCTCCACCTGCCGGTGCAGTCTGGCTCCGACCGCATACTGAAGGCCATGAATCGCCGCCATACGGCCCGGCAGTACATCGACCTCATAAAGCGCATTCGCAGCCGTCGCCCGGATATAGTGATCTCTGGAGACTTCATTGTCGCATTCCCGGGCGAAACCGAGGAGGATTTTCAGGCAACCATGCGACTAGCGGAGGAAGTTTCGTTTGGTCGTTCCTACTCCTTCAAGTATTCACCCCGGCCTGGAACACCCGCTGCAGAAATGCCCCAGATAGACGGAAGGGTTGCCAGCGATCGCTTGCAGCGCTTGCAGAAGTTGCTCAAGAAACAGCAGCACGCGTGTCAGGAGAGTTTTGTCGGCAGGAAGGTGACGGTGCTGTTCGAGCGCAAGGGGAGATATTCGGGCCAGCTTGTCGGCAAGTCTGAGTATTTTCATGCCGTGCATGCGCAGGTGCCTCCAGACTTGATAGGCAGGATTAGAAAGGTTCTAGTCGTCAGATCAGACCCGAATTCCCTTGCTGGCAAGCTCCTATAGCGGATGATTTGGTGGTTCAAGGGCATTGGCAGGGGTCGGATACCGTCACATCCGTAATCAGGGCAACAATACAGTGCGCTGGGGAGTGCCGACAACAATTGGAATTCGACATCAGGAAGATGATCAGTGAAAAAAATTGTCAATTTCTGTCTTGATGGTCATAGAGTAGTCGCATCCGAGGACGAATCGATCTGGGACGTTGCATTGCGCCACGGCAACGAGGTCCCGCACCTCTGTCATTCAGGAGAATCTGGATACCGGTCGGACGGCAACTGCCGGGCTTGCATGGTGGAGATCGAGGGCGAGCGAGTGCTGGCAGCGTCTTGCATACGCAAGCCATCCGAGGGCATGGTCGTCAAGACCGGCAGTGCCCGTGCGGTTAATGCTCGGCGAATGGTTGTCGAACTGTTGCTTGCCGATCAGCCGGAACGCTCAATTGCCCGCGACCGTTCCTCGCATCTCTGGATGACAGCTGCAGGTCAGGGACTCCGGCGGTCACGTTTCCCGGCCCTGAGTAGCACGGCAGCGATCTCCGGCGATTCGTCACATGCAGCCATGCAGGTCAACCTTGATGCCTGTATTCATTGCGGGTTGTGTGTACGTGCCTGTCGGGAGGTTCAGGTCAATGATGTGATTGGAATGGCCGGCCGAGGTCGCCAGTCAAAGATCGTATTCGATTTCGATGACCCAATGGGAGGTTCCACTTGCGTGGCATGCGGCGAGTGTGTGCAGGCATGCCCAACGGGAGCCCTGATGCCAGCAAGTGTCGTTGATGAACGCGGGGTTGGCGACAGTGCGGATTTTGACAAGTCAGTCGATAGCGTCTGTCCGTTTTGCGGAGTTGGATGTCAGGTATCCCTGAAGGTCAAGGACAATCGTATCAGATATGTGGACGGTGCAGACGGGCCGGCCAATCGCCAGCGACTGTGTGTCAAGGGACGCTTTGGATTCGATTATGTCGAACACCCCCATCGTCTGACGGTTCCCCTGATACGCCGTGCGGACGCGCCGTCCAAGGCCATGGATGTCGATCCATCTGATCTGTCGACACACTTTCGCCGAGCAAGCTGGAATGAGGCTCTCGACTTTGCGGCTGCCGGACTTCGACGCCTGCGCGACAATCATGGTGGTGAGGCCGTGGCCGGATTTGGTTCAGCGAAATGCAGTAATGAGGAGGCTTATCTCTTCCAGCGTCTGATCAGGGAGGGCTTTGGCCACAACAATGTCGACCACTGTACCCGTCTGTGCCACGCATCTTCGGTCGCAGCCTTGATGGAGAACATTGGCTCGGGTGCCGTAACTGCAACCTTCAACGAAATCGAACATGCCGACGCTGCAATCATTATTGGGGCCAATCCACTAGAAAACCATCCGGTGGCGGCCACGTTCTTCAAGCAGTTTGCCAAGCGAGGCGGGGACCTGATCGTCATGGACCCTCGTGGCAGTGACCTGCGGCGATATGCCCGCCACATGCTCAATTTTCGCCCCGGCACCGATGTCGCCATGCTCAATGCAATAATGCATGCAATTCTCGAGGAAGGACTTGAGGACAAAGCTTATATCGAGCGATACACCGAAAACTGGCGGGCGCTGCGGGATCATCTGACGGAGTTTTCACCTGAACGGATGGCACCCGCCTGTGGCATAGACGCCGAGGTACTGCGATCGGTTGCAAGAGACTTCGCGTTGGCGCCGGCGGCAATGATTTTTTGGGGAATGGGTGTATCACAACACATACATGGGACCGACAATTCCCGTTGTCTGATTTCCCTGGCCCTAATGTGCGGACATGTGGGCAGGCCAGGCACCGGATTGCATCCTCTGCGCGGTCAAAACAATGTGCAAGGCGCATCCGACGCCGGACTGATCCCAATGTATCTTCCTGATTATCAGAGCGTCAGGGAAGAAAGCGTGTGGTCGAAGTTTTCCGAAGTCTGGCGCAGCAATGCGATTTCTCGCCAGCCAGGGCTGACTGTCACCGAAATCATTGACGCCATTCATGCAGACAAGATTCGCGGCATGTACATTCTCGGTGAAAACCCGGCCATGTCTGATCCCGATGTGGTGCACGCCCGCCAAGCCCTTGGCAAACTTGGGTTTCTAGTTGTTCAGGACATCTTCCCTACCGAGAGCGCCTGCTATGCCGACGTTATTCTGCCGGCCTCTGCCTTTGCCGAGAAGAACGGTACTGTTACCAACACCAACCGCCAGGTTCAGATGGGAAGGAAAGTCGTAGAACCTCCAGGTGAGGCCAAAGAGGACTGGTGGATCACCAAGGAAATCGCCAGCAGGCTCGGCCTCGGGTGGACCTATAGCCATCCGTCGGAGGTGTTCGCCGAGATGAAGCTGACAATGGGTTCGCTCGACAATATCACGTGGCAACGCCTCGAAACCTCCAGTGCGGTAACCTATCCAAGCCTGACTCCGGAGGACCCCGGTCAACCCGTGGTTTTTGGCGACGGGTTTCCGCGACCCGATGGCCGTGGCCGATTTACACCAGCCAGCATCACGCCGCCGGACGAACTCCCTGACAGCGTTTATCCGTTCATTCTCATTACCGGACGTCAGCTTGAGCACTGGCACACAGGCTCGATGACAAGACGTTCTCGTGTATTGGACTCCGTGGAGCCGGAGGCGGTATGCTCACTGAATCCAAGAACTTTGCGCGAGCTGAATGCTACACCTGGCGAAATGTTGCGCCTTACGACGCGCCGGGGCAGGATCGAATTGAGAGTCCGTGCCGACCGAAACGTTGCCGAGCGAACCGTGTTTTTACCCTTTGCCTTTGTCGAAGCTGCAGCAAACGTGTTGACCAATCCTGCGATCGACCCTTACGGCAAGATTCCAGAGTTCAAATATTCTGCGGTCAGAGTAGAAAAAACTCCGGGCAATGAATCCACCACTGCCTGAGAGAACTAAGGTGGTTCGGACCGACAAACCGATTGACAGCGCATCCAGCGTGCCAGACCTTCAGCTTGAGGCTGACGAGCAGACAATTCCGCACCTGCTCGCCAGAAATGCCCGTATCCACTCGGAACGCATCGCATATCGGGAAAAGGAATTCGGGATTTGGCAGTCATGGAGCTGGAACGATGTCGCAGAGGAAGTCGAAGCACTGGCGCTTGGTCTGATCAACCTGGGCCTTGAAGAAGGAGACCATGTCGCTATTGCGGGCAGAAACCGGCCGCATCTCTACTGGGCGTTTGTTGCCGTGCAGTCGGCGGGAGGTATTCCGGTACCGATTTATCAGGACGCGGTGGGCGACGAGATCGCCTATGTGCTGCGGCATTGCGAGGCCAGCTATCTGATTGCCGGTGATCAGGAGCAGGTCGACAAAGTTCTGGAACAGCTGGGCGATAGGAGTACGCTCAAGCAACTGATTTATCTCGACCCGCGGGGTATGCGTCGGTACGACCCGGGCCGACTGCACGCCTTCAAGGATATTCAGGAGGCAGGACGAGAGGGTCGCCACCAACTGGCTGGCGAACTGGCGAAAAGACGGGGCAAAGTAAACGGTAACACGGCATGTGTTATGCTCTATACTTCAGGTACGACCGGATTCCCGAAGGGTGTTGTCCTGACCCACCACAACATCATCACGGCATCAAGGGCATCCTGTGAATTCGATTCCTTGACCCACAGAGAATCAGTACTTGCCTACCTGCCAATGGCCTGGGTTGGCGATTTCATCTTTTCCATCGGCCAGGGTTACTGGGCAGGGTTTTGCGTCAACTGTCCGGAATCTGCAGAAACGATGATGACCGATCTGCGCGAGATCGGACCGACATATTTCTTTGCACCACCTCGCATCTTCGAGGCCATGCTTACAAGCGTCATGATCAGAATGGAAGATGCCGGTCGATTCAAGCGACGCATGTTTGACTATTTCATGGACCATGCCCGCAAGTTCGGCGTGGCACTGTTGACCAGGCACCAGGTCACAATCTGGAATCGCTTGAAATATATGGTCGGCGAGTTTCTCGTATATGGGCCGCTCCGCAATATTCTCGGGTTGTCGAGGATACGCGTTGGCTACACGGCAGGAGAGGCCATAGGGCCGGATATCTTTGATTTCTATCGGTCGCTCGGCATCAATCTCAAGCAGCTCTACGGCCAGACCGAGGCATCGGTATTCATTACCCAGCAGCCAGATGGCCAGGTTGACGCAGAAACAGTCGGTGTCCCCAGCCCCGGCGTTGAAGTGCGCATCGACGATTCCGGTGAAGTCCTCTATCGGTCAGAAGGAGCCTTTCTCGAATACTACCGGAATCCAGATGCGACGAGTTCGACCAAGGGTGCCGACGGCTGGGTTTCTACCGGAGATGCCGGATACTTCGACGAACGCACCGGACATCTGAAAATCATCGACCGTGCCAAAGACGTCGGAAAAACAGCGAGCGGCGCGCTGTTTGCGCCGAAATATGTGGAAAACAAGCTAAAGTTCCATGCCGACATCCTCGAGGTTGTCCTTTTCGGTAACAAGCGCGAGTACTGTACGGCCATTGTCAACATTGATCTCGAGGCGGTGAGCAATTGGGCCGAGCGAAACGGTATTACTTACGGTTCGTACCAAGAGCTAGCCGGGCATCCCGGGGTCTGCACAAGAATCCGAGGCTTCATTGAGAAAACCAATGCGGAACTGGCAAGCGATCCGGCACTTGGAGGATGCCAAATCCGGAAGTTTCTTGTTCTTCACAAAGAACTTGATGCAGATGATGGTGAACTGACACGTACACGAAAGGTGAGACGCCGAATTGTCGAGGACAAGTATCACGATCTGGTATCAGCACTCTATGCGAGCCACGAGTCGATTACAACGACGACTGAAGTAACCTATGAAGACGGCCGCAAGGGATCGATCAGCGCGACAATTCCAATCCACGACGTGAAGATACTGCCGGCAACGCAAGGAGCCGGGGCGAAAGCTGCATAATGGTTGCGGGCACGAACAGGCAAGAGTCAACCCCCGATGCGAGAGTGCCGGGTGAGGTCGACCAAATGCTGATGGAGGTCAGAGGTGTGAGCCTGCGCTTTGGCGGCGTGGTTGCCCTGGATGACGTGTCGTTCGATATCGCCAAAGGAGAAATCCGGGCTATAATCGGACCCAATGGAGCCGGCAAATCGTCAATGCTTAACGTCATCAATGGCTTCTATAGGCCGCAGCAGGGCGACATCTGGTACCGCGGTCAAAAGCGAGAATCAGGGAAACCCCATAAAATAGCCGGAGAGGGCATTGCCCGCACGTTTCAGAACATAGCGTTGTTCGAGGGGATGTCGGCGCTCGACAACATCATGTGCGGCCGCCTAACTCTGGTTAGGTCGGGTTTCTGGAAGCAGTTACTCTGGTGGGGGCCTGCCGAGCGTGAGGAATTCGAGCACCGTGAACGAGTCGAACACATAATCGACTTTCTTGAGATTCAGGCCATACGCAAGACTCCGGTCGGGCAGCTGCCGTACGGGCTGCAGAAACGGGTGGAGCTGGGCCGGGCGCTTGCCTCCGAGCCCACCCTCCTCTTGCTCGACGAGCCAATGGCAGGAATGAACAATGAGGAAAAGGAGGACATGTGCAGATTTGTACTCGACGTAAATGAAGAACTCGGAACCACGATCGTTCTTATCGAGCACGACATGGGTGTCGTTATGGATATCGCTGACCGAGTGGTTGTCATGGATCACGGACAATTGATCGCCGACGGAATTCCCGCAGAAATCATGCACAACCAAGATGTAATCGACGCCTATCTGGGCGTTGCCCACTGAGAGGGCGAGACATTGCAGCAGCTCCTTTATGCCGCCGAAGTTTCGCTCAATGGCCTGACAACCGGCGTTCTCTATTCGCTTGTTGCTCTGGGTTACGTTCTGATTTTCAAATCGTCGGGAGTTTTCAATTATTCCCAAGGTGTCATGGTCCTCTTCGCGGCCCTTACGCTGGTCGGGCTGCAGCGGGGACAAGTGCCGTTTGCACACCTGTGGACTGCCATGTTTGGCACCCACACCTACTTCTTCGGATGGACTCTGGCACCTGCAATAGCCGTTATCCTGACCCTGGGAATAATGGTTCTGCTGGCGATTCTGGTCGAAAGATTGATTCTCAAACATCTGGTCAACCAACATCCGATCATCCTGTTCATGGCAACAATTGGTCTCGCTTATTTCATTGAAGGATTTGGCGACTTATTGTGGGGTTCCGAGGTCAAGAAGCTCGACATTGGCTTACCGGTAGGAATCTCGGAAACTGTCGAGGCGTGGACTGCCGAGTGGTTCGGGTACGGATTCTTTATCGACCGACTGGACCTGTTTGCCGGGTTGGTTGCAGCCGTTCTGGTGGGCCTGCTCACCCTGCTCCTGCGCTACTCCCAGCTTGGGCGCACGCTGCGAGCAGTAGCCGATGATCACCAAGCGGCCCTTTCCGTGGGAATCTCATTGCGACTCGTATGGGTATTCGTTTGGTCTGCAGCAGGATTTGTGGCTCTGGTGGCCGGCATTATGTGGGGCGCAAAGTCGGGCGTTCAGTTTTCGCTGTCGCTGATTGCCCTCAAAGCACTCCCTGTTCTCATGCTGGGTGGATTTACATCGATTCGAGGTGCCATTGTCGGTGGCCTGATCATTGGCGTCGGCGAAAAGCTATTCGATTTTCTTGCCGGTCCAATAATTGGCGGTGCCACCGAGAACTGGTTCGCCTATGTCCTGGCCCTGGCATTCTTGATGTTCAGGCCCCAGGGCCTGTTCGGCGAAAAGATAATCGAAAGGGTATAACCGGCATGTTCTACCGTGAGGTCGGCGACTACAAGACAACCTACGCCGACGACAGCCAGACCTTTCCCATCCGCTTCGACCGACTGCGATACTTTTTCGTACTGTTCGTGGCCATCGCAATTGTTCCGCTCTGGATCGATGATTACTGGTCCAACGCTGTGCTGGTGCCATTTCTCGTATGGTCGGTTGCGGCCATCGGACTCAACATCCTGACTGGCTATTGTGGTCAGATTTCGCTGGGAACCGGTGGTTTCATGGCTGTTGGTGCCTTTGCCTGCTACAAGTTGATGACGCAGTTTCCGGAGTTGAACATTGTGTTTTGCATCCTCGCCTCGGGGATTGTGACTTCTGCGGTGGGAATCGTGTTCGGGTTGCCATCCCTTCGGATCAAGGGGTTTTACCTGGCTGTAGCGACACTGGCTGCCCAGTTTTTCCTGGTGTGGTTGTTCAACAAGGTTCCGTGGTTCTACAACTACTCATTCAGCGGGCAGATCACGGCACCTGAACGAACGGTATTCGGGTTGCCCGTTACCGGTCCCAATGTTGAACCCTGGGCACAGTACCTGATATGCTTGGCATTCGTATTCGTTCTCGCATGGGGGGCGCGCAATCTGACCCGCGGGGCATTGGGACGCAAATGGATGGCAATTCGGGACATGGACATCGCGGCCGAAATCATCGGAGTTGATCCGCTAAGGGCTAAACTGTCTGCATTTGCGATTTCTTCCTTCTATGTCGGAGTTGCTGGTGCCTTGTACTTTGCGGTCTATCTGGGAGCGGTTGAGGCAACTGAGGCATTTGGCATCAACCAGTCTTTTCTCGTACTGTTCATGATCATCATTGGAGGTCTCGGGTCAATATTCGGCGCGCTGATTGGTGCCGCATTTATGGTATTGATGCCAATCGTTCTGAAGAATATACTTACCGGTGGATTGAATTGGGAGCCTTCACTGGCAACACATGTCGAGTTCATGCTTGTAGGGTGCCTGATCATGGTATTTCTAATCGCCGAACCGCACGGGATTTCCCAACTCTGGAATATAGCTAAACAGAAGCTTCGACTTTGGCCTTTCCCGCATTAACTGGCGTGCCGTAGACAACTGGCCGGCAACAGAAAGAGGAACGAAAAGAAATGAAATGCGCAAGATTAACAGTTTTCGCAGCACTATTTGCGGCTCTTACAGCACCTGCAGCCATGGCTGAACTGGTGCTGCCGTGGCTGTCCTACCGGACTGGACCATACTCACCAGGCGGCATTCCCACCGGAGATGGATTTGCTGACTATCTAACGCTGATCAATGAAAGGGACGGCGGCGTAGGCGGCGAACTCATCAGAGTCGTCCAATGTGAAACGGGATACAACACCGCTAGGGGCGTCGAATGCTACGAGCAAACAAAGGGAGAGAATCCCCTTGTCTACCAGCCTTTGTCCACCGGAATCACATATCAGCTGATTCCCAAGGCCACGGCTGACAAGATCCCGGTTCATTCGATGGGGTATGGGCGAACCGCTGCCGCAGACGGGACGGTTTTCGAGTATGTGTTCAACTATCCGGCCAATTACTGGGATGGTGCATCAATCGCCGTAAATCACATGCTGGATCTTAATGACGGTAGTATTGAAGGCAAGAAAATCGCACTCGTTTACCATAACTCTGCCTACGGCAAGGAACCGATACGGACCTTGGAGGAACTCTCCAAGAAGCACGGCTACTCCCTTTCGCTGTACCCTGTTGATGCGCCCGGGCAGGAGCAGAAGTCACAGTGGTTGGACATCCGGCGCGAGCAACCCGACTACGTGCTGCTCTGGGGTTGGGGCGTGATGAACGCCACGGCAATTACCGAGGCTGCCAACATCAGGTTCCCGATGGAGAACTTTATCGGCATTTGGTGGTCAGGGTCCGAGAATGATGTGCTCCCGGTTGGTGAAAGGGCGCACGGTTACAAGGCATTATCGTTGAACGGCAATGGAACCGACTACCCTCTCTATGACGATCTGAAGGAGTATGTCTACGACCCGGAGAAGTTCTCCGGTGATGGCTCCAGTATTGGAACCGTTTTGTACAATCGCGGCATGTATGGCGCCCTTCTAACCGCCGAAGCCATTCGAAAGGCGCAGGAAATACACGGTGTTTCCAACATAACGTCCGTGATGATGCGCGATGGCATGGAGAACCTTGTCATAACAGAAGAAACCATGGCCGGATTGGGCCTGCCCAATTTTGGCCCAGCCTTTGAGGTCACATGTGAGAACCATGGTGGCCCGGGAATCGGCTGGGTGTCGCAGTGGGACGCACATGCCAAGGAATGGAACTTCATTACCGACCGCATACTTCCAGACAAGGAAGTCATAAATGCACTGGTGGCTGAGGCTTCAGCTCAGTATGCCGAAGAGCAGGGCATCGCTCGACGCTGCCAATAGGCAGCAATGTGTTTTCCGATAAACGGAAATGCGAGCGGACCGGCAAGACGGCTTACCGACTATGAAAATCAGAGACAGTAGCGCCATTGGGGAGACGCTGCTGTCAGTCAACAATATTGAGGTAATCTACAATCACGTAATATTGGTGCTTAAGGGAGTCAGTCTTGTTGTATGCGAAGGCGGCATCACGGCCTTGCTTGGCGGCAACGGAGCGGGCAAGACGACAACGCTCAAGGCCATTTCCAACTTGCTCAAATCTGAAAGGGGCGAAGTAACCAAAGGGTCGATTCTGTACCGCGGACAGACTATTCAGGATTTGAGCCCGGCCGAACTGGTCCGCCGCGGCGTCATACAGGTCATGGAAGGACGTCACTGCTTCGAACATCTGACAATCGAGGAGAACCTCCTGACCGGAGCCTATACACGCAAGGACACGAAAGCCGAAATCAGGAATGATCTTGAGTTAGTATACGGATATTTCCCGAGGCTGAAGGAGAGGCGGCGCGCACAGGCCGGCTACACTTCGGGAGGTGAACAGCAAATGTGCGCGATCGGGCGAGCATTGATGTCCAGGCCCGAGACAATTCTGCTTGATGAACCCTCGATGGGACTTGCCCCCCAGTTGGTTGAGGAAATATTCACAATCCTGCGAAATCTGAACGAGCAGGAAGGGGTGAGCTTTCTGCTCGCCGAGCAGAATACAAACATGGCCCTGCAATATGCTCACACAGGATACATTCTCGAATCAGGTCGAATCGTTATGGATGGTTCCGCCAAAGAACTACGGGAAAATCCTGATATCAAGGAGTTTTACCTTGGCATGTCGGAGTCGGGCCGCAAGTCTTTCCGCAATGTGCGGAGTTATCGCCGGCGCAAGCGATGGCTGCGGTGAGCTCTGGCGACAGGGTCAATTGTCGAACGCCGACACCGGGCAAGAAAGGTACAACCCGCATTCCGAAATGGAAGTTCGACCTGATTCGTGAGTGTATACTAGCCGAGTTGCGTGAGGGTGACGTTCCCTTTGTGCAACTGAGAACCAGGGTCGCCAGCCGTGTGCCGGCCAAGGTCCATGACCGTCTTGGGTCGATTGGTTGGCAGGTAACCACGGTTAAACTGGAACTGAAATGCCGTCGGGAGTTGTTTCGGCGCCATGGAAAGGGCCCACAAATCTTGACAATGCGAGAATAGACACGATGTATTACGACGAACTCGAACTGCGTTCTGACGACGAGCGTGAATCACAAATCAAACGGGACTTGCCCAAACTGCTGGCAATGGCACAAAAGAAAGTGCCGGCCTACGCCAGGTTGCTTGATGGTCTGGAGCCAGGCGACATAAAATCCCGATCAGACCTTCGCTATTTGCCGCTACTGCGCAAGTCCGAATTCGGCAAGGCCCAGTCTCACAAGCCTCCACTGGGGGGTCTCTCTGTAGGCAAGGTCGCCGATTTCGACTATGTGTTTCAGTCACCGGGCCCGCTTTACGAGGTTGGTTCCCTCAAACGTGACTGGTGGAGAATCGGGAGATTTCTTTTTGGCTGCGGGATAGGTTCCAGGGACATTGTCCAGAACTGCTTTTCCTACCATTTGACACCGGCAGGGCACATGTTCGAGAACGGCGCACGAGCCGTCGGTGCAACTGTGTTTCCGGCTGGAACTGGCAACACGGACCTCCAGGTCCGGGCTGCGGCAGATATCGGCACTACGGTTTACGCCGGAACTCCGGATTACCTGAAAACTATTCTGGAACGGGCAAAGGAACTGAACGTAAGGCTGGACCGTATCAATAAGGCTGCTGTCAGTGCTGGTCCTCTTTTTACGTCACTGCGCGAGTGGTATCATGAGCGACTCATACTGTGCACTCAGAACTATGCGACTGCGGAGGCAGGTAATATTGCCTACGAAACGATTCCTTACCAGGGAATGATCGTAGATGAGGGTGTGCTCGTGGAAATCGTGACACCGGGAACCGCAGAACCAGTGGATGACGGGGTCATTGGCGAGGTAGTGGTTACGGTCTTCAACGACGACTATCCATTGATCCGAATGGCAACCGGAGATCTTTCCTCTATATTGCCCGGACCTAGCGAATGTGGTCGGACCAACATGCGTATTTCCGGCTGGCGAGGCCGCGCAGATCAAACTACAAAGGTCAAGGGCCTGTTTGTCCATCCCAGTCAGATTGCCGAGTTTGTGTCCAGGCACCGCAGAATGACCAAAGCTAGAGCAATCGTTACCCGAGCCGAAGAAAGTGACGTGCTTACCGTTAAAGTCGAAGCCGAGGCTGTGGAGGAAGATCACCTTCAGGAGCTGCTACACAGCATAATAAACCTGCGAGCTAGAATTGAGCTAGTGCCACCCGGGTCTCTACCCAATGATGGCAAGGTGATTGATGATCAGCGAGAGCTTCAATAGTGTCCGGCAACCTGGCCGTGGTCAAGCTGCCCGGCAAATGCGGGACGGGGGCCGTTGTTAAAGCAACTGTGTATTGCAGCCAGTTGGAGCGTGTGAATTAGAGCGACTCAGGGCTCCATGCGCTGTGCTTCGCTCGGTTGGGTGTTTCCGTCGACCGACCCGGCCTTGTAAACGGTGGCTATAGACGCAACCTGCATACCGATCGCGCCTCCAAGCGGGTGCGGAGAAAAGAAAGCAATCGTGCTCAATTGTCAAAGAAGAAATCGGCCGGTCTTGGCGGGGTCTGACAATTGGCTGGCTGGCGACTCCGGATTCGCGAATATACCGTTCAGTAGAGCAAGGCCATGTCAGGTCTCAGTAATCTCTTGCCTGTGAACTGAAGATGTGCGGCGGGCATTTTCTGACCTGATCACAATCTGTTTGTCGGCCCGAGGGACGCATTAGCGCACTGCTCAAACGACCGGAAAATCAAGCTGCCATTGGGCCCGGCTTAACCGATCCGGCGTTGGCGATGCCTGGCCAAAGGACTTCTCCTGCCTGGCCGTCAGGATGACTTTTCAGGCATATGGTCAAGATGGCAGCGAGATACAAAAGACTGCGTCAAGACCGGCGATCCTCACGGGACTGCCAGGCTGCAATTATCCTTGACGAGCCTTGAATCGTCGCTGCTTCTTGTTGATTACGTAAACGCGGCCCTTCCGTCGAACCACGCGGCATTCCTGGTGCCGAGACTTAAGTGATCGAAGCGAATTCCTGACCTTCATGTTACGCTTTCCTCTCGTTCCACCGTAGCAGCAAGCCTATACGGCAGTTCTTGATTCCTGGTGGGCGCGACTGGGATCGAACCAGTGACCCCTACGATGTCAACGTAGTGCTCTACCGCTGAGCTACGCGCCCGATCACCAGCAGTTAGCCAGTGCCCATCTCTTCTATACAGGATCATATATTGGCAAGGGTACAGCATTGCAAGATCAACCTGGTTATGAATAGTCGCCCCTGCCTGTCACCTTGCCACCCGGTTTCTTCAAGCAGCAGCTGGCCGAACTACAAGAATTCGTGGTGGCGCCCGGTCACACACCGGCCCCAGTACCACACTGCCCGTTGAGCCACTCACACGCTTTGAACACAGGCGGCAACTTCCGGAATGACCGGAATATTACAGAGTGACGACGGCAAGTGTCGATACGATACGCACGCAACTAAGAGGCTATCCGGTTGTGGCAAGGTGGCAGTATGACAAACATAACTCGAAAGTCCGAAAGTGTTTCCATTCTAGGAGGTCTTTCAGCAGGTCCTGAGGGTGCAGGAGATGGTGCAGAACGCCGTGAGTGAAGGAACTTGTGGGCCGAATTCTGAAGCAGCAGGGTTACACGCTTCGGGGGCATGTGAAGGCCGGCGAGGGTACGGACCAACCGGACCGGGATGCACAGTTCCACCACATCTACGATCAGGTGACGGCGTCTGCGTTGGCCGGGCGGCCGGTGATCTCCGTGGACACCAGGAAGAAGGCGCTGGTGGGGGATTGCAGGAATGCGGGCCGTGAGTGGCGTCCGCAAGGGTCCCCCGACGACGTCCGCGTCCATGACCTTGTGGACAAGACGCCTGGCAAGGCGATCCCTTACGGGGTCTATGACGTGATCAACAATGTCGACTTGGTCAATGTCGGAATCAGTGCCGATACATCCGCAATTGCGGTTGAGAGCATCCGGCGGTGGTGGGACCGGCCTGGGCAAGGCGCGCTACCCCGAGGCCCGAAAGCTGCGCATCACCGCCGACTGCGGCGGCTCCAACGGGAGCCGGGTCCGGTTGTGGAAGGTCGAACTGCAGTAGCTCGGCATCGAGACCAGCGTGTGTCACTTGCCGCCCGGGACCGGCAAATGGAACCGGATAGAGCACAAACGCTTTTCCTTCATCAGCCAGAACTGGCGCCGCAAACCCCTGTACAGCCGCACCACCATCATCAACCTGATCGGCTCCACCACGACCAGGACGGGACTGAGGGTCTGTTGTGACCGGGACACGAACGCCTACCCGACCGGCATCAAGATCAGCAAAGCGGCTATGGCGGTGCTGGATATCCGGCGCGCCGCCTTCCACGGCGCCTGGAACTACACCTTGCTTCCCAGCCCCAACACCGTTGCGGTTGTTGCGTGACTGACCCTATGTTGAACTGACCGGTTCCACCGGCATTCAAACACACTGCAGATGCGAAGAGATTGGCCCCGAGGGGGAGGCTTATCTTGGATTGGCGAGGGGTTCCCGGTTGGATATCGTTGCGGGTCATTCTTGGCCGAGAAAGGGCCTCATCTGCGGGCAATCAGGTACTTTCGCCGTGGCCGGCTGTCAGCACGCATTCGAGCCACCTGTCGACAAGTCGATTATCGTCAAGGGCAGACCCACGTAGAATCTGGCATATGAGCCGCGATCGAAGCTCGCGAACCGCCATTCCCTGAACAGCTCTGATTTGATAGATGCGTGTGTTATGGCAGGCCAGTTTGATGCCGTCGACGATTTGTGTTTAGGCCCTATCGTTGGCCCTGGAGCAGGTTGTGGAGCGACAGCATTTTGGGTGGCAACAGTCCAGATAAGAGAGTTTTAATGCGTCCATCGGAGGGTAGGTCACCGGAGCAGTCCAGGTACTGTCGCACAATGGCATGAAACGAGCATCGCTTGAAGGTGCAGTATGAAGAGAGATGGAAGAGTTCCGTTTTGAACATCATTTCACACAGGTTGAGTTTGGAATCGCGGATGCGCCTTCTCGTAGCGAAGACAAGGCAATAGTCTTCACACTCTTGCACGATCCAGAATTCGTAGAGACAGCAGAAGAGAGCTGTGGTAGATGTTTTCATGAGTGGAATTTCTGGAATAGTGTGTTGAACAACACATAGAATACCGTGTTTTTGGGCAGGAGAATCCCCCTCACCCAAGAACTGACTCACCTTATCCAGAATCGGTGTAGGATTGGTTCTGGGCGCGCTGGGATTGCACGTTGCATGTTGCCGAATCTACTGCGTCCAATTGGTTCCAACAATCACGCCTTTGGCTACCAGCCGGGTTTGTTGATCGCACTGGAGCAAGTGCAAGTTTCCATACAAGAGAAGTCTGGATTCAGCTGTTGGTTGAACTGAGGCTTCGGCCTTTGGCGATCACTTCAGGTCCATACTTCCTGCGTAGTTCATCGGTTGCCCGCTCGGTCAGGATGCGCGCGGACCTGTTGGAGTCAAGCACAGCCTCGGTGTTGATGCTGCCATGATTTCTGTCCAGATCACAGAGACCAAGGCCGATCAAACGAAACGGTGCCCGGTGTAGTACCTTGTTCAAGAGGCTGCGGGCATGATCATATATCAATTCGGCGCTCTGTGTAGGCAATTGAAGACGTCTTTGGCGGGTCACCAGAGAATGGTCCGATCGCTTGACCTTGAGAACAACCACCGAACCCTGCAGGCTCTTTGCCTTTGCCCGCGCCGAAACCTGGTCAGCAAGGCACCACACATGCTTGTCAAGAATTGCCGGATTTTCAATATCCTTCTCGAAGGTCAATTCGTTGGAAAGACTCTTGGCCTGACCACCGGCAACAATCCGACGATTGTCTTGACCGTTGGACAACTCCCACAATCTGATGCCGTTGGACCCAAACATTTGCATGAGTTCGAGTTGTCCAAACTGCTGCAGATCCCCGATCGAAAAAATGTTGTATCGTGCCAGTTGTGCCTGTGAGCATCCTCCGACACCCCACAAACTCTTGACTGGCAGGGGCGAAAGAAAGCGCAGGGTTTCTTCCTTTCCAATGATGCAATAGCCGCGTGGTTTGTCTTGTTCTGATGCGAGCTTAGCGAGAAACTTGTTGTGAGACAGTCCAACTGATGCAGAAATTCCGAATTGGTCCGAGATTTGCTGTGCGAGGGCCGCAAGCACCGTGGCCGGAGATTTACCATGAAGTCGTTCGGTTCCGGACAGGTCCAGAAAGGCTTCGTCAAGTGCAAGCGGTTCGACAAGTGGAGTGAATTGCAAGATTAGCTTGCGAATTCTCTGGGAAACCGACGAATAGGCCTCCATTCTCGGCAGCACAAATGCGGCATCCGGGCAAATCTTGCGTGCCAGAAACATCGGCATTGCCGAGCGCACCCCGCGGATACGCGCCATGTAGCATGCTGCCGAAACTACACCGCGCCGACCACCACCAACAATGACTGGTCTTGTGCTTAGCTTCGGATTGTCACGTTTTTCGATCGAAGCATAGAAGGCGTCACAGTCTAGGTGGGCAATGTATAGGTGATTGAGTTCCGGGTGCGAAATTACTCTCGTTGATTTGCAAGCTGGGCACGATGTCCGGCCTTCGAACCCGGACAGGCAATCTCGGCACAACGCAGGTGTACCGGCGTCCAGTGATTGGTCCAAGAGATGTCGTCTTCGTTTCATGCCAGGAACAGGAAATGGATGCTGACGTGTGAAGTTGCGGCACCGGTGAGCGTGCCCCCAATCATGGGAAGACGCGGGTCGTACCTTCAACAAGCCGGTTCAAGGCTATACGGGTAACTGGCGCATGCACAATTATCAGGAGTCCTTGCCAATTGCATCCGCGCATGTGCCTGAAGGTGATGACCGGCGGTCAAAATGATTGACACATCAGGAAAACGTGCCGCCGCCGGTATCCTGAGGTGACTGTGGTCGTCTGGATCACTATAGGGGGCTGGGCTATGCGGCGCGCAAGCTGCACATGGCGCTTTCCGTGGAAATCGAACTGTTCGCAGGTCAGCTGAAGGCAAGTCCATGCTCAGATCTCCTCCGCACGACGCTATATGGAATGTCTGATATAGGCGGCGGGTTTCGGACCGAAGCGCGCTGTGCCGGTCAAAAGCCTGACTGGTTCCGTGGTCAAGAATTGTGAGCCCTTGCATTCAAGGTTGGCAAGTACCGAGTTCGCAGCAATTGCTGTCCCGGGAACCCTCACTCTACGTCGCTTGAAAATGCCGAGTTTGCATCCACATTGCCAGTGAGAAGGCCATTTCCCGGTGCGCCGCAGCGGGCACCGGGGAGAAACGGTGCTTAAAGGAGATGGATATGCAGCAAAAGTCTTTCACCCGAATGTCCGCGTCACTGATTTTGGAAGCCACCAATCTGGCTACCGAATCGAGTCATCAGCAGGTTGTTGGAGTACACCTGCTGAAGGCGATGATGAACCATTCCGACAAATTTGTACCTAATCTCATTGCCAATGCGAATGGCAGCTGCGATCTTGTCAGGCACAAGCTCGAAGAAGAATTCAGCAGGATTCCGGTAGTTGCTGGTAGCCAAGGAGCCTTGCAGCCAGCTAGCCCGGAAATTTACCAGGTTGTGAAACGTGCGACCAAGCTGGCCGCGGAGGCCAGCGACGAATTGATAACCGCCGAGCATCTTTTCCTGGCGCTGGCGGAAGCCAATGCAACAGCGCGGCACATTCTCGAGTATGGAGGAATTCGCCCGACCGATATCAAGCAGGCCATCGCAGATGTGCGCAAAGGAAAGACTGCAGACAACGTCGATGCCGAAGCTAACTACGGGGTGTTGAAAAAATTCTCTCGAGACATCACGCAGGATGCGCGTTATGGAAAGATAGATCCGGTCATTGGCCGCGAGGAAGAAATCCGCCACATAATGCAGGTGCTCAGCCGCCGGACCAAGAACAATCCGGTGCTCATTGGAGAGCCAGGTGTGGGCAAGACGGCAATTGTGGAGGGGCTCGCACTACGCATTGTCAAGAATGATGTGCCGGTCAGCCTGCAAGAGAAGCGACTGCTGGGCCTTGACCTGGGCCAGATGTTGGCCGGTTCAGGTTTGCGGGGTTCATTTGAAGAAAGACTGAAATCTGCTCTCAAGGAAGTTCAGGATGCAGCTGGAGAAATAATACTGTTTGTTGATGAGGTGCACACAATTGTCGGAGCCGGCAAGGCAGAAGGAGCTGTGGACGCCTCCAACCTGATGAAGCCGGCACTGGCTCGAGGCGAGTTACATTGTATAGGCGCCACGACACATGATGAATACAGGCAACACGTAGAGAAGGATGCCGCACTTACGAGGCGGTTTCAGCCCATTTTCATATCTGAGCCGAATGTCGAGGAGACCGTGTCGATACTACGGGGCATCAAGGAGAAGTACGAGCTTCACCATGGGGTTCGTATCGCCGATGGAGCCCTGATTTCCGCCGCGAATCTTTCCGACCGATACATCACAGACCGATATCTGCCAGACAAGGCGATAGACCTGATAGATGAGGCGGCAAGCCGTTTGCGAATGGAGGTCGAGACCAAACCGGAAGACCTGGATGTTATCGACCGGGACATATTGCAAAAGCAGATCGAAATTACCGCTCTGGAGAATGAACCTGACAAGGCATCGGCAGAACGCCGGGAAGCTCTAGCCAAGGAAATCGCAAAACTGCAGGTCGAGTCACGCGATCTAACAGCCTGCTGGAACCTGGAGCGCGAGAAGCGGGAAAGGTCACGCAAGCTCAAGGAAGATCTTGACTTGCTCCGTATCGAGCTGGACCAGGCTACACGGGATGGAAGCCTGTCAAGGGCTGGAGAACTACGTTACGGAATCATTCCGAGTCTGGAAGAAGATCTTTCCAAGCTGGAGAGTGAGGATGATGCTCACCTGGTCGACGAAAGGGTGACGAGTGAACGGGTGGCGGCAGTAGTTGAACGATGGACAGGAATACCTGTTTCTCGCATGTTGCAGGGCGAACGCGAACGATTGCTCAAGATGGAAGTGGTGCTCGGTAGTCGGGTTGTTGCGCAAGGGGATGCAATTCGAAAGGTGGCGAATGCCATCCGCCGCGCACGTGCCGGTTTGAATGACCCTGATCGTCCACTTGGGTCGTTCATGTTCTTGGGACCAACTGGCGTTGGCAAGACTGAATTGGCCAAGGCTCTGGCAGAATTCCTGTTTGACGATGAGAATGCTCTTCTTCGAGTTGACATGTCCGAGTACATGGAGCGCCATTCGGTTGCGCGTTTGATCGGGGCGCCGCCAGGCTATGTCGGGTATGAAGACGGAGGGAAACTCCTAGAATCGGTTCGAAGACGTCCATATCAGGTCGTGTTGTTTGACGAGATTGAAAAGGCGCACAAGGACGTGTTCAATATATTCCTGCAAATCCTTGATGATGGTGTTCTGACCGATGGTCATGGTCGAGCAGTGGACTTCAAGCAGTCTCTGATTCTGTTCACCTCGAACCTGGGCACCGATGAGCTGGTCAGTGCTGCAGAGGCGATTGACTACAAGAGGGCAGAGTCAATCGTGCTTGATGCAGTACGAGCTCATTTCCGCCCAGAATTTGTAAATCGGCTGGATGACCTCATCCTGTTCAACAAGCTCAATGAGCGAGCAATGCAACGCATTGTCGACATCCAGATAGACCGGTTGCGGGAACAGCTGAAGGAACGAGATATTTCAATTGAACTGGATGATGACAGCCGAAAATGGTTGGCCCGCAAGGGATTCGATCCAACCTACGGTGCTCGTCCACTCAAGCGGGCCATACAGCGTGAGCTGGAGGACAGTCTGGCCCAGGCGATACTCGACGGTTCAATTTGCGAAGGCGATGAGGTCAAGGTCTGCAGCGACGGTCTGTCCGGCCTGCGGATTGCTGGTCTGGAAGCTGAGGAGAATTCAGGTTCGTCCTTTACGCTGCACTAACTCGCTTCTCCTCGCCGATCCCGGCCGAGGTTGCGAAGCACGTAACTGATAACGGTATGTTTAGCTTCCAACAGTTTATTTCGGTGACGGTAGGGCCTATGTGGTGTCCGATCGCGATACCGAGAAGGAGAATTGACAATGCCTGGAGCTTTCAAACCGGACCTAAAGTACTCTGATGTGACTCCGCACTCGGCATGGCTCAACAGACGGCAGATAATGGCCGGTGCAGCCGGACTGGTCTTGGGATCTCAGCTGGCATTTCCAGCGTCTGCAGCCGTCAACCTGGGCGGCTATAGCCAGAGTAT